>JARYMM010000004.1 GCA_029907105.1 Anaerolineae bacterium
ACTGGTTCCGCCACGTCTGGGAGTACGTCTTCCCGCTCTACCCGGCGTTGATCGTGATGTCGGGCATGCTGGGCATCCCGCTGTCCCGGCTGAGCCTGGCCCAGGCCCCCCTCACGGTGGGAGCCATCGTCGGAGGCGTGCTGATGGGGCTGCGGGGGATTGGCCGGCCGTCCAATCCCGCCGCCGAAGGGCGAGCGCAGCGCTGGCACAGCCTGCGCACCCTGGCCCTGAGCATCTGGCCCATCGTCCTGGTCATCGTGCTCAGCCTGGCCCTGGAGCTGGAACTGGCCCTGAGCCTGACCATCGCCATCGTCCTCGCCGCCATCGTGCATCGGATGCCGCTGCGCCTTCTGGGCCAGGTGCTGCGCCGCAGCCTGTCCCCACACACCGCCTTGCTCGTGGTCAGCATCATGATCTTCAAACAGCTCGTGCTGGCCAGCGGCGCGGCCGACGAGCTTTCGGCGGCCTTCATCTCCTGGGGCATCGCCCCGCTGCTGATCACCGTCGCCGTGCCCCTGATGCTGGGGCTGCTGACCGGCCTGACCATGTCCATGGTGGGCATCGGCTATCCCCTGCTGCTCCCCTTCATCACCGGCAGCGAGGTGCATCTCAACACCGCCGTGCTGGCCTTCGGCGCCGGTTTCATCGGCATTCTCCTCTCGCCGCTGCATCTCTGCCTGGCGCTGACGCGGGACTACTTCCAGGCCGACTGGGTGCCGCTCTACCGGCGGCTGCTGCCCGCGGCGGCTTTCGTGGGCCTGGCTGCGGCCGTGGCCTGGCTGCTGGCCTGAAAGCAGGAAAGGACGTATCATGCTCGCCAAACGCATCATCCCCTGTTTGGACGTGAAAGACGGACGGGTGGTCAAAGGCATCCGCTTCCTCGAGCTGCGCGATGCCGGCGACCCGGTGGAGCAGGCCCAGGTCTACGACGCCGAGGGCGCCGACGAACTGGTCTTCCTGGACATCACCGCCTCCCACGAGCGGCGGGAGATCGTGGCCGACATGGTGCGCCGGGTGGCCGACGCCGTCTTCATCCCCTTCACCGTCGGCGGCGGGCTGCGCAGCGTGGAGGATATCCGGCAGATCCTGATGGCCGGCGCGGACAAGATTTCCATCAACAGCGCCGCCGTGCGCCGGCCGGAGCTGATCACCGAAGGGGCCAGGCGGTTTGGCAGCCAGTGCATCGTGGTGGCCATTGACGCGAAGCGGGTTTCGGGTTTCGGGTTTCAGGTTCCCGGTTCTGAACGTGAAACTTTAAACCTTGAACCTGAAACCTGGGAGGTGTACATCAACGGGGGGCGCATAGCGACGGGGCTGGAGGCGGTGGCCTGGGCGAAGGAAGCCGAGGAGCGGGGGGCAGGGGAGATCCTGCTCACCAGCATGGACCGCGACGGCACGCAGGACGGCTACGACCTGGAGCTGACGCGGGCTGTGGCCGAGGCGGTCTCCATCCCGGTCATCGCCTCCGGCGGCGCCGGGCGGCTGGAGCACTTCCATCAGGCGCTGACCGAGGGCCAGGCCAGCGCTGCCCTGGCCGCTTCGCTCTTCCATTATCGCCAACTGAGCATCGCCGAGGTCAAAGCATATCTGGCGGCGCGAGGCGTGCCGGTGAGACGGTGAGGGAAGTAGGGCCAGGTCTCAGACCTGCCCCTACTCAAGGGGAGGGGGAAAGTGGAGATAGAAGCAGAGATTCGATGGGATGAGCAGGGGCTGGTGCCGGCTATCGTGCAGGATGCGCACACGGGCCAGGTGCTCATGCTGGCCTACATGAACGGCGAGGCGCTGGCCCGCACGCTGGAGACGGGCCAGGCCTGGTTCTGGAGCCGCAGCCGGGGGGAGCTGTGGCACAAGGGGGCCACGTCGGGGAACATGCAGCGGGTGGTGGAAGTGCGCTACGATTGTGACGCCGACGCCCTGCTCCTGCGCGTGGAACCGCGCGGCCCGGCCTGCCACACCGGCCACACCAGTTGCTTCTACCGCCGCCTGCCCGGCTCGCCAGAGGGGGAGGCGGAAGACGATAAGGGGCAGGTTTCAAACCTGCCCCTACTGTGGGCCATCATCCAGGAGCGCAAGGCCCACCCGAAGGAAGGCTCCTACACCTGCCACCTGCTGGCCGCCGGCCAACCCGAAATCCTCAAGAAGGTAGGCGAGGAAGCGGTGGAGGCCATCGTCGCCGCCCAGTGCGAGGGGGATGCGCGGCTGGTGAGCGAGCTGGCCGACCTGACCTACCACATCCTGGTGCTCCTGGCGGCGCGTGGCCTCTCCTGGGCCGATGTGGAGGCGGAACTGGCGCGGCGGTTCCCGATTGCGGAGTGCGGAATGTAATGCGGAATACAGATCCTGCAATCCGCATTCCGCAATCCGCAATCCGCAATGGAGGGAATATGTCCATCCAACGAGCATTGCTGAGCGTTTCCGACAAGACCGGCCTGGTGGAGTTTGCCCGCGGGCTGGCCGATTGGGGCGTGGAGCTCATCTCCACCGGCGGCACGGCCCACACGCTGCGCCAGGCGGGCCTGGCCGTGCGCACGGTGGAAGAGGTCACCGGCTTCCCCGAGATCCTGGACGGGCGGGTCAAGACCCTGCATCCGGCCATCCACGGCGGCATCCTGGCCCGCCGGGAGCCGGCCCACCTGGCCGAACTGGCTGCCCATGCCATCGGGCCCCTTGACCTGGTGGCCGTCAACCTCTACCCCTTCGCCCAGACCGTGGCCCGGCCCGAGGTGACCTTGGCCGAAGCCGTGGAGCAGATAGACATCGGCGGCGTGGCCCTGTTGCGGGCGGCGGCCAAGAACTTCGCCGCTGTGACCGTGCTCTGCGACCCGGCCGACTACCCGCCCGTTCTGGCCGAGCTGCGCCGGCGAGGTGACGTCTCCCTGGCCACGCGCCAGCGGCTGGCACTCAAGGCCTTCCGCCACACGGCGGGCTACGACGCCGCCATTGCCGACTACCTGGCCGGCCAGTTCCCTGAGGCCTCTGCCGAGGCGTCCCACCGAAGGGCCAGCGAGCCTTTCCCTGCCGAGCTGCACCTGCACCTCTGGCGTGTGCAGGCCCTGCGCTACGGCGAAAACCCCCATCAGCAGGCCGCCCTCTACGGCCTGGCCCCGGAAGCCACACCCCTGGGCGGGCGGCTGCTGCAGGGCAAGCCCCTCTCCTACAACAACCTCCTCGACCTGGACGCCGCCTGGCACGCCGTGGGCGACTTTTCGGCCCCCACCGTGGTCATCGTCAAACACAACAACCCCTGCGGCGTGGCCTGCGCGGAGACCCTGGCTGGGGCCTTCTCTCTGGCCCTGGCCGGCGACCCGCTGTCGGCCTTCGGCGGCGTCATCGCCGTCAACCGCCCCTTCGATGAAACGGTGGCGGAGGCTCTGGACAACCTGTTCGTGGAGGCCATCGCCGCCCCCGGCTTCACCGCCGGGGCGCGCCAAGAGCTGGCCCAGAGGCCCGGTTGCCGCCTTTTGGAGATGGGCGACGTAGAGACAGGGCTTGCCCCTGCCCCGGAGTGGGAACTGCGCAGCGTGCGGCAGGGCATCCTGCTGCAGGAGCCCGACACGCCGGGAGACGAGGAATGGCGGGTGGTGAGCGCGCGTCAGCCGACGGCCGGGGAACGGGAGAGCCTGGCCTTCGCCTGGCGGGTGGTCAGGCACGTGCGCTCCAACGCCATCGTCCTGGCGCGGGGCCAGGCCACGGTGGGGATCGGAGCAGGGCAGATGAGCCGGGTGGACGCCGTGCGCCTGGCCGTGCTCAAGGCCGGCGAGCGGGCCAGAGGGGCGGTACTGGCCTCCGATGCCTTCTTCCCCTTCCCCGACGGAGTAGAGGAGGCG
The DNA here is from genome assembly GCA_029907105.1 of Anaerolineae bacterium. Lineage (GTDB taxonomy): Bacteria > Chloroflexota > Anaerolineae > UBA3071 > UBA3071 > JARYMM01. Next base: position 3,828 of record JARYMM010000004.1, read on the forward strand.
GCGCGGGCGGGGGTGACGGCGGTCGTCCAGCCGGGCGGCTCTGTGCGCGACGAGGAGGTCATCGCTGCCGCCGACGCGGCCGGGCTGGCCATGCTCTTCACCGGACGCCGCCATTTCCGCCACTGACGCCTCTCAGCGGGCCAGTGTCAAAACCGGGGATCTGACGATCCCCTCAAAGCAAATTTCCATTTAGAACAGGAGGGGGAGAAACCCCGTACTCTTCGCCAATGGCGCAGATTTCGGCGTAGGTGGTCCGCAGCAGCGGGACCCCCAGGCGCAGGCACTCGGCCTCCCTCTCGAATTCCTTCTGGCCGGCGAAGTAGACCCGCTCAGCACCCTCGGCGGGAGGGCTCTCCCGCAGGCCCCTGAGCAGGCGGTCCATCTGGCGACGGAACCCCCGCGGGTCACGGAAGGCAGCGATCTTGATGGCCCCGAAGAAATGGCTGACTCGCCCGGCAGAGGTCTCCGTATCGGAGAGCTCCGCTCCGCAAGGGGCAGCGCAGAGCACGGCGCACAGGATATCCACCATGATGGCCAGCCCGTATCCCTTGTGCCCGCCGAAATCCTCCCCCGCGCCCCCCAGGGGCAAAAGGCCGCCTCCCCGGCGATGGAACATGTCATCCAGAAGGGTACGGGCATCCTTTGCCGGTTGACCGGCCCTGTCCACGGCCCATCCCGCAGGGAGCTCTTTGCCAAGCCGCTCATACACCTCGATCTTCCCGCGGGTGACTACGGTGGTGGACATGTCCAGCACGAAAGCCCGCTCTTCGTCGGCCGGCGCGGCAAAGGCCAGAGGATTGGTGCCGTACATGACCTGACGTCCGAAGGTGGGCACCGCCAGGGCCGCCGTATTGGTCATGGCGATCCCCAGCATGTCTTCTGGCAGGGCCATCATCGCATAGTAGCCGGCGATGCCGAAGTGGTTCGAGTCGCGGACGCACCCGAAGGCTGCCCCGTTTCCCCTGGCCTTCTCGATCACCATGCGCATGGCCCTGACGCTGACCGGCGCGCCCATCGCCCCATGTGCGTCAATCACCACCGATGCCGGCGTGTCCACCAGGACCTCGACGGGCGCCCGGGGGCAGATCACGCCCGTCTTGAGCCCGTTGACGTATCTCCCCAGGCGCGCCACGCCGTGCGATGGGATGCCGCGGGCATCCGCCGCCACCAGCACTCTGGCTGCCGTTCTGCCATCCTCTTCTGAGAGGTCGAGGCTCTGGAAAACCCGCTGACAGAAGCTTTCCAGAGCCTCGCCCTGTATCCTCACAACCTGTGTTTCCATGAACGACCCCTCATCACCCGCCAGCGAGGGGAGGAAAAAGCGCTATCACATCCCCTTCCCTGATCTCGGTGGAAAGCCGGGCAGGGAATTGCTCCCAGCCCCTTCCGTTGAGGATGGCCATCACCTGGGGGTTGGGCAGGGAGAACCCGTAGCGCCTGTTCAGCCATCCGGCCACATCGCCCAGGGTAGCGCCTGCCGGGAAAGTGACCTCCTCCTGTCGGCACCCCGTCCGGTCTCTGAGGCTGGCGAGGTACTTTATCTGCACCCTGACGCTGTCTTCCATCACAAAGCCAGCAGGGGCGGACGGCCGTCCGCCCCTAATCCTCCAGGCCCAACTGGCGCACCGCTTCCGGCCTGGGCACGCCATCCTCGTCCCAGCCCCGCGCCTGGTAGTACTCGTCCAGCATGACGGCGTACATCTCTTCGGTCAAGATGCGCCCCCTGGTCGGCCCCGTGGGTATCGCCTCCTGCGTGATGCGCTCCGGCAGGAGGTCGTCCTTCCGCCGTATGCCCTCGCGGTTGAGGATCAGCCGCTCCAGGGTGTAGATGCGGGCGCCGATCTCCATCAGCTCGGGGGTGAAATCGTGGCCGGTCACCGCCGCCAGCACGTCGCCCTGGGGCTCGTCGCCGAAGCCCAGGGCGCCCCTGACCACCGTGCACAGGCCCAGGCTGTCCACGTAAGCCCGGTTGTCCTGGAGGGTCTTCACCAGGAGGCCCTTGCCCTTCAGGGCGAAGCGATCATACTGGCCGCTCTGTAGCTCGGCGCGGATCGTCCAGCCGCCCACGTTGTGGCAGGCCCCCCGGCTGGACGTGCCGTAGGTCAGGCCGTTGCCGTGAAAGCCGCGCGGGTCATAGGCGGCGAAGGGCAACCCCTTGACGGCCAGGATGTAGCGCTTCCATTCCGGCCGCTCCCGTGCCACATGGGCCATGCCCTCGGCCAGCAGGTCGCCGATGCCCCGCCGCTCACCGATCAGCCTGACCATTTCCACCAGCGCCTGGCCACTGCCGAAACGGGCTTCGATCCCCTCCGTCTCCCGGGAGGAGATCAGGCCCCGTTCGTAGAGCTCCATGGCCAGGGCGACGGCGTTGCCCGTGGAGATGGTATCTATGCCCAGCTCATCGCACAGTTGGGTGGCGGCGACGATAGCGCCGAAATCGTCCACGCCGCAATCAGGCCCCAACATGCCAATGGTTTCATATTCCACCCGCGCCTGCGCCCCGGCAAAGGGGCCTTCCTTCACCCGACACACCTTGCCACAGGCCACCGGGCAATGGTAACAGGCATAGTTCTTCACCCAATACTCCTGGCGCATGGCGTGGGCGTCTATGTTGTCCATGCCCTCGAAATAGGCGGTCTGGAAATTGCGTGTGGGCATGCAGCCCAGCTCGTTGATGATCTCGAGGTACTGGGGCGTGCCGTAGCGCGTGTGGTTGGCGCGGGTCTCCCGCAGGTTCCTGATGGCCTCCTGCCGGATTTCGGCCACCCTCTTCTCATCGGCCACGGGGATGGTGCCGCGGCCCAGCACGGCGATGCCCTTCAGCCTCTTGGAGGCCAGCACAGCTCCTGCCCCTCCCCGGCCCACGGCGCGCGAGTCCACATTGATGTAGGCCAGCCGAACCAGCCGTTCGGCCGCCGGGCCGATGCACAGCGCGCCCGCCCGGCGGTCGCCTATGGCCTCCCTCAGCGCCGCCAGAGCCCTGTCGGTGGTCCAACCCCGCCAGGGGCGGGCATCGCCGAAGGTCACCTCGCCGTCCCGGATCAGCAGATAGGTCCACTCGGCGGCCTGCCCCTCGATGATGAGCCCATCGAAGCCGCAGAACTTGAGTTGCGGGCCGAAATCCCCGCCGCTGTTGGCGCAGAGGTAGATCCCCGTCTCCGGGGACCTGGTGCTCAGCCCCATCTTGGTGGTGGAGGGCAGGTTGACGCCCGTCAGGGGGCCCGTGACCAGGAAAACCTTGTTGGCCGGGTCGAACGGCTTCACCTGCGGGCCGATTTCGTCGTAGTACATCCTGGCCGCCAGGCCGCGCGCCCCCAGCAGCTTGCGAAGCTCGTTTTCCTTCAGAGCCTCGGTGCGGCATTCCCTGCTCGAAAGGTTGATGCGCAGGATCTTTCCCAAGTAGCCACCTTGAAACATGGCAATCTCCCTCAGATGACGCGGTGGAGTGGCTCCTCGCCCCGCAGCACGGCCAGGCAGTCGCGCAGCGCACCCCACCCCATGGCGTTGATCGCCGCATCGGTGTGCGCCCCGATGTGCGGCGTGGCGATGACCTGAGGCAGGGAGAGCAGCGGGTGGTCCGGGCCGGGCGGTTCCTGGGCGAACACATCCAGGGCCGCGCCCCGCAGGTGGCCGCTCTGCAGCGCGGCGAACAGCGCCTCCTCGTCCACCAGCTCCCCCCGCGCCGTGTTAATAAGAAAGGCGCCGCGCTTCATCCGGGCCAGGAAGTCAGCATTCACCATGCCCCGCGTCTCCGGCAGGAGCGGCACGTGGAGGGAGAGGAAGTCGCTCCTGGAGATGACCTCCTCCTGTGGGCAGAGGAGCGCACCGAACTCCCGCGCGGTTGCTGCATCCACCGCCGGATCATAGGCCAGGACGGTGCATTCGAAGCCCCGCAGGCGGCGGGCCACCTGCCTGCCCACGGCCCCCAGGCCAAGGAGGCCCACCACTTTCCCTTCCAGCGAGACGCCCTCGGCCCGCGCTGGCCGGCCGGCCCTGATCTCCTGGTTGGCCAGGGGGATCATGCGGGCCAGCGCCAGCATCAACCCGACGGTCAGTTCGGCCACGGCGGTCGCGTTCACGCCAGGCGTGTTGGTGACGACGACGCCTTTCTCGCCGGCTGCCTCCAGGTCCACCTGGTCTACCCCCACCCCGTAGCGGGCGATGACCCGCAGCCGGTCGGCTGCCTCCAGGGCAGCCCGGTCAATGATGTCCAGGCCGGCGATGTAGCCATCGCAACCCGGCAGGAGCGCCCGCACCTCGGCGGAGGTGAGCGAACGGCCGAGGGGGTTGTAGACCACCTCGCCGACGGCCGCTTCCAACTCGGCCTTGAGCCGCGGGTCGTACTTGCCAAAGGAGCGTGGGGTGACCAGCACCCGACAGGAACGCAGATCTCTCATCGCTACTCCCCCGCACGCCAGCGCGGATTGTCCACTATGCAGGGCTGGCTATCGCGCTCTACGACCAGCTTGCGGAAGCCCTGCCTCTCGATGGTGCCGTAATCGTGCCCGGCGTAGGCCGGATAAGTGAAGAACATCACCAGGTCCTTTTCCCTGCCGGTATTGACGGAGCGATGGGCCCAGCGCGGCGGGATGTAGAGCACCTTTCCCGGACGCAGTTCCTCGACAGCCCACTCGCCTTCGGGTGTCTCCATCACCATCATGCCCTCGCCCTGCAGGCAATAATAGACCTCTGCGGTCTCCAGGACGGCGTGGAAATGCCCCTTGGTCATGAAGTACTCGTCCCCTACCTTCCCCGGGTGCACGATGGAGACGCCATGCAGCAGCTCGCCCGGCACCTCGGGCCGGTGGATCTCGTAGACCTCGTACAGAACGACGTCCTCCCGCGCCAGCATCGCCTCATAGCTGCCCTGATCGGCATATTGCCCTCTCATGGAGGAAAGCGTACGGACGATGTGATGGTCGTATTGGCTGGGAATCCCGCCCGGCAGAGCGATGCTGATGGTAAACGGACCATCTTGCATAAAGCATTCTCCCTTGAATGTTCCAACGCTTGAACGTTCAATAAAGTGCCTGTCACCTCATTTGTGGCTCTGTCGCGCATGTTTCAGGTCTCCCCCAACACCTCGCGGAGGTATACGGGCCGTTCCTCGCGGAATGACTTTGTGCCGGCCAAAACGCAGGCCACGGCCCACCGTCCGTCATGACCACCCACCTTTGGCGGCGTCTCCCTCTGAATGCAGTGGATGAAATGCTCCATCTCCAGGATGTAGCCCCAGGCAAACCGTTGCCCCCAGGTGCGATAGATGGGCGTGACCAGGCCCTGATCACGGTTGGTGCATACTACCACGGCCTGGCCCCGCATCTCGCCAATCTGCATGATCCCTCGCTCGCCCACGATCTCCACCCGCGCATCGTAGCCATATTCACAGGGACATACTCCCGAGATGCAGCCCAGGGCCCCGCTCTCGAAGCGGATGTTGACCAGGACGTTGTCATAGAAGTCAGGAACCTCTATGCCGAGGGCCTTCCCTTTGAAGTTGGCGATTTCAGCGTAGACCCGCTCCGGATTGGAGCCCATCAGCCAGCGGGTGCAGTCCCAGTCGTGGCTGTTGACCTCGGCCAGGAGGCCGTTCGATTTGCTCAGGTCCCAGGCCCAGGGGGGCGGCAGGCCCGGCCCGTGCGACAGCGACTTGATGAGCATGGGTCGCCCGATCTCCCCCGCCTGAAGGCGCTCATAGGCGGCCACGAATTCGGGGTCGAAGCGGCGCATAAAGCCGATCTGCAGGAAAACGCCGTGACGCTCGGCTGCGGCGATGATCTCATCGCACTCGGCAAGGGTGAGGGCCATCGGCTTCTCCAGAAAGACGTGCTTCCCAGCCTCCGCCGCCATCACGGCCAGGGTCTTGTGCGTGAACGTGGGGGTGGTGATGACGACCGCATCGAACCGGCCCCACTCCAGGGCCGCTTCCAGCGATTGGAAGCGCGCTTCTATGCTGAACTGGTCGGCGGCGGCGTCCAGCACATCCCTCACAGGCTCCACAATGCCCACCAGTTCCCCCGCCGGGATATGGCTGACCAGGGAATGGGCGTGCACTTTGCCCGCCCGTCCTGCGCCCACCAGACACACCCGTATCACTTTCGACATCTCGCCCCCTCATGCCTCAGAGAAGAATCGAAAAACCGCCGTCCACGCTGAGGCCCTGTCCGGTGCACCAACTGGCCTCATCGGAGGCCAGGTAGAGCACGGCGGCGGCCACGTCCTCCGGCCGCCCCAGCCGCCCCAACGGCGCCTTCTGGGCCAGTGCCTGGCGATCGGCCTCCTCGGGCATATCGCTCAACAGCATGTCGGTGACTATGGGCCCCGGACATACGGCGTTCACGGTGATATGGTAAGGGGCCAGCTCCACGGCCATGGCCCGGGTCAGGGAGAGCACCGCGCCCTTGGAGGCGCTGTAAGCCGCATGGCCCGGCTCCCCGACCACGGCAGCCTTGGAGGAGATATGGACGATGCGTCCCCCGCCCTGCTCGATCATGTAGGGCACAACGGCCTGGGAAGGGAAGACCACCCCCAGGACGTTCACCTCGAAGAGCCGCAGCCAGTCGGCGCGCGTCTCCTGGGTGAAGGGCGCCCGGGTGTGGATCCCGGCATTGTTGACCAGGATGTCAATGCGCCCGAACCGCCGGGCTATCTCGCCGACGGCCTCCACAACCTGCCCTTTGTCGCTCACGTCGGCCTGGAAGAAACAGGCTCGTCCGCCCTCGGCCTCGATCTGTGCCGCCGCCTTGCTGCCGGTTTCGGCGTTCTTGTCCACGATGGCGACGGTTGCCCCTTCCGTCGCCAGCGCCCTGGCGATGGCCAGGCCGATGCCCCGGCTTCCGCCGGTGACGATGGTTACCTTCTCCCGGAATCTCATCCCTCGCCTCCCAAGAGGCCCTCTTCAGGGCCGATATTTCACGCCCCTCTCCCACCAGGGGGCTGCGGCAGGGTGGCCAGCCGCCGATAGAAGGGGCCGGTTTCAGTAAGAAGAGCGATGTACTGCTGAACGCAGGCTTGATAGAAGCGATGGACCTCCGGCCGCGGCTCGATCCGGCTGATGGCCTCCACGAAGCGACGGGCGGTGGCCTTGAGGTCGCTGAAGAGCCCCACGGCGTAGCCGGCGACGATGGCTGACCCCAGCACGGCGAACTCCTCGCGGTTCAACTGCACATAGGGAAGCCCCAGCACGTCAGCCTTGATCTGGTTCCAGAACTGGCTGCGAGCACCGCCGCCGATGACGCGCGCCTCCTTGAATTCGGTGTCCGGCAGAAGGGCCTTCTCGATGCCCAGGTAATAAGCATACTCGTAGGCGATGCCCTCCAGGATGGCGCGGTAGAAGTGGGGCTTCCGATGCGCCCAGGTGAACCCTATCCACAGCCCGCGCACGTCGGCGTCGCTGGGGCAGACGCGGCCCTGCAGATGGGGCAGGAAGAGCAGCCCATCCGAGCCGGCCGGCACCTCGCTGGCCAGGTTGTCCAGGATGGCGTAGACGTTCTCGCCCCTGGCCTGAGCCTGCTCCTTGATCTCGCTGGCCAGCTCATCCCTGAACCAGCGCAGGTTCAGCCCCCCTCCGTTGATGTAGGCCAGGGCATACCAGAGCTCCTCCGGCACCAGCCGGGCCGTGAAGAGCGTCTTGTGCTCCACATCGGGCACGAACCTGTCCACACAGATGGCGAAGACGGAGGCCGTCCCCGCCACGTCGAAGACCAGGCCGGGCTCCACCATGGCCGCGCCCAGCATGCCTGCCGCCTGATCCCCTGCTCCGGCGGCGATGGGCGTCCCGGCCACCAGCCCGCAGTCGCGGGCTGCCTGTGGCGTCACCTTGCCGATGATCTCCCAGGGGCGCACGATGCGGGCCAGTTTCTCCGGCGGTATCCCGAACTCCCCACACAGCTCCTCATCCCAGGCTGCCCTGACCGTATCGCTGAGGCAGGAGAAATGGATGTAGGTGTAATCCATGAAAGCCTCTTCGCCCTTGAGCCCGGCCATCCGCCCGGCCACATAGCCCGCCGGAACGACGAATTTGCAGATCCTGCGGAAAACCTCGGGCCGCTCGTGCATCCACCACAGGATCTTGGGCCCGTGGGAGTAGGTTGGAGGCCCCCCGCTGCGCCGGATGATGGCCTCCTCACAGCGCCTCATCTGCTCGATGTAGGGTTTGCAGCGGGTATCCAGCCAGGAATCGTAGACCGTCGGCGTGCCCCACTCCTCGTCCACCGTGCCGATCCCGGACATCTGCCCGTCGAAAGCGATGGCCGCCACGTCCGAGGGCTTTATGCCGCTGGATTCCAGGCACTCCCGGATGGTGCGCACGGCGGAGCCATAGAAATCCTCTGGATCCTGCTCCACCCATCCGGGCTGCGGGTAATAGAGCTTCGATTCCTCGTAGGCACTGGCAAGCAGACGTCCCTCGGCGTCGAAGATCGCTGCCTTGGTGCCCATCGTCCCCAGGTCCACGCCGATGAGGTAACTCTTCATCGCTCACTCCTTTCACCGGTTATCAGGGGATCAGGAGAACCTTGAGGTGCTCCCCCGAGGCCGCATCGGCCAGGGCCGCTCCGATCTCCCACAGCGGCCTTCGGGCCGTCACCAGGGGCTGCAGCGAGAGGCGACCGGAGGCCAGCATCTGCAACGTCTGGCGATACTGGGCGGTGTTCGATCCCGTCGTGCCGGTGACCGTCACCTGGCCGTAGTGGATCCAATTGGAATTGACACAGGCGCGGTCGCGCCCCCCGGCCAGCCCGGCGAAGAAGTTCACCCTTCCCCGCCGCGCAGCCAGTTCCACAGCCTGCTCCTGTAGGGCCGTGGAGCCCACGGCCACGATGACCACATCGGCGCCGCGGCCATCGGTGGCCTTCAGCACCGCTTCCTTCAGGTCCTCTTTCTGGGGATCAACCACCAGGTCCGCCCCGAACTCTGCGGCCAGCCGGGCCCGATGCTCCTGCACCTCGCTGACGATGACCTGGCCTGCGCCGCTGTAGCGGGCCAGCAGGAGGTGCATCAGGCCCATCGGCCCGGCGCCCATGATGAGCATCGCTTCGCCGGGAGCGAAGCGGCAGGCCTGTTGGGCGTTGGTGCAGCAGGATAGGGGCTCGTTGAGGACTGCCTCCTCGAAGGAGAGGCTATCGGGCACCTGGACCACGTTTCCCTGGCGCACCGCCGGCGCCGTGATGCGCATGTACTCGGCGAAGCCCCCATCGAGGGTGATGCCGAAGGCATCATAGTCGGGGCAGAGGTTGTTGTTGCCCTGCACGCACTCCCGGCACACGCCGCAGCCGAAGTTAGGGGCCACGGCCACGCGCATGCCCGGCGTCAGGTGGGCTACCCCCTCACCGACGGCGACGATCTCCCCCGCCACTTCGTGGCCCAGGATGCGTGCTGTGTCCCCGCGGATCTTGAAATGGCCGTGGTTGAAGATGCGCAGGTCGGTGGCACAGACCGAGGCGGCGCGCACCCGCATCACCGCTTCCCCCGGCCCCGGCTGGGGGGTGGGCACCTCCTCCAGCCGGATATCATGCGGGCCATGATACACCGCAGCCAGCATGGCTATTCCTTCCCCAGGCAAGGCAATAACTGATCCCGGCTCTCGATGACGATGGCCGGCCGGCCTTTGTAATCCTCGATCGTCCCTGTGATCCGCACGCACTTGCCGGCCAGGTCGGACAGGTCGAGATTGAACGAAACGCCGCAAAACGAACCGTGCTCCCGGCTGAAGATCAAGAGAGAGGCACCTTCTGCCTTGTCCACGCGCAGGACACCCCCCTCCACGCACTGAGACTGGCCCAGATGGTCCGATGCCCAGCGCCAGGCAATGCACTCGAAGAGGCGCGTGGGCGTGGGCCCGCCTGTCACAGGTGCTTCAGAGGTAACGGTCGGGATCGGCGTAGGCCATTCGTGCTGATAGGTTCTTTTAGGCGCACAGGCCGCCAGGAGAAGTATCAGAAGCAGGATCAACACCCCTAATCTCTTCATCCCATCAACCCTCCGTTCATCACCCCCCGGGCATGGCTGAGGTCCGCCTGGAGCGGGAAAAGCGAAGGGAACTTCCTGTGGTCACCCAAGGAGTTCCCTTCGCTTCTTTCACCCTCCGATAAGGCTCAGCCGCCGTACCTTCGTCGCAGTTGATCGAATAGAACAACCCCGATGATGAGCAGGCCCATGACCACCCGCTGAGCGAAGTCCTGCATGTTGTGGAGGTTCAGGACGTTGCGCAGGATGCCCATGATGAGAGCTCCGACCAGGGAGCCGATCACGCCGCCTTCCCCGCCGAAGAGGTTGGTCCCGCCGATGACGACGGCGGCGATACTCTGGAGCTCCATGCCATCCCCCATCAAGGCGTTGGCGGAATTCATCCGCCCGGTCAGCACCAGGCCGGCCAGGGCTGCCAGAACCCCCATGAGGACGTAGACCAGGAGCTTGGTGCGATCCACATCAATCCCCGAGACCCTGGCGGCTTCCCTGTTCCCTCCCAGGGCGAAGATAGCACGTCCGAACCCGGTGTGCTTCAGGATCACCCAGCCCAGGATGACGACGGCCAGGGCAATGAGGGGTCCTGCCGGAAACCCCAAGACGGTTCCACTGCCCAGCCAGATGATCTCCGGGGGCAGGTAAGCCTTGAGGGTCAGGGCGGTCAGGTGGGAAGGAACGGGCAATCCCCCGGTCAGGAGGAGCCCCAGGCCACGGGCTGTGACCATCATCCCCAGGGTGGCGATGAAATCAGGGATCCTGCCTTTGGTGATGATCAGGCCGTTGATGAGGCCCAGAAGGGCCCCAGAGGCCAGTCCCATCAGTATGGCCAGCCCCACAGGGATACCCCAATAGCAGTAGGCGACCGAGGCCAGCGAGCCAGCGAAAGCCACCACGGCCCCCACGGAGAGGTCAATGCCCGCCGAGATGATGACCATCGTCTGCCCCACGGCCAGGATGATGTCAGGAGCTGTGCGCTGGCCCACGTTGATGGCGTTGGTGGCGCTGAAGAAACGGGGAGCCGTGGAAACATAGTAGATGAAGAGAAGCACGGCGACCACCAGGATGATCCTGATGCCCAACCGTATCCTCAATTGAGGTGTCGCCACCCACGTCCCGACCCGCCCCAAAGCAGAAACGCCAGACTCGGAAGGATTTTTAACCATTTAGTGTCCTCCTTGAAAATTTATCTCACTACCGCATACCTCATGAGATCTTCCTGGGTGCCCTGGCCTCTGGCGAACTCGGCAGTGAAGGAACCGCCGGCCATCACCAGGATGCGGTCAGCCATGGCCAGAACTTCCGGCAACTCCGAGGAGAGCATGATGATCCCCACCCCCTGCCCGGCCAGGTCATTCATCAGCCGAAAGACCTCTGCCTTGGCCCCGACGTCAATCCCCCGCGTCGGTTCGTCGAAGATGAGGATTTTGGAGCGGCTACATAGCCACTTGGCCAGGGCGACCTTTTGCTGATTGCCACCGCTGAGGAATTCGACCCTTTGGTGGAGTTTGGGGGTATGGATGCCCAATTCCCGCACATACTTCTCTGCCGCCTGCCTTTCCTCGCTGTGTTTGAGGAAGCCCAACTGACAGATTTGCTTCAGGCTGGCCAGGGTGATGTTGGCGGGGATGGAGAGGTGCGGGATCAGGCCCTCTTTCCGGTCCTCGGTCAGATAGCCGAAACCCAGTTCGATAGCCTCGGCGGGGGAGGAGATTTCGACCTTATTGCCGTCCACAAAGATCTCCCCGCTATCCATCCGGTCAACCCCGAAGAGAACACGGGCAAAGGGTGTGCGGCCTGACCCCAGAAGGCCGAAAATGCCCAGGATCTCCCCCTCGTGCAGGGTCAGGTTGAGGTCATGTAACATGCCCTCCACCGTCAAACCCCGAATCCTCAGAAGCTCTCTCCCCCGCGGCACCTCCGTCTTGGGGAATTGCTCCCCCAGCTCCCTGCCCACCATCATGCGGATCAGGGTGGCCTCATCGGCCTGCTCCACCGGCAAGGTGCCTATCTTCTTGCCGTCCCGCAGGACGGTCACTCGCTGGCCGATCTGAGGGACTTCGGCCAGCCGATGGGAGACATAAATGACGGCTACCCCCTTCTCCTGTAGCCCGCGCAGAATATGGAAAAGCCGTTCCCGCTCCTCTTCGGACAGGGCTGATGTGGGTTCGTCCAATAACAGGATCTGCACATTCATGGACAGCGCCTTGGCGATCTCGGTCAATTGCCGTTCGCCCATGCTCAGGTCGCGGACGCGCTGCCGGGGGTCAATGTCAACCCCCAGATCATCCAGGATGTTCCTGGCCCGGGAGAAGGTTTCCGCCCAATCCACAGTCCCCAATGGTTTGCGCTTCGGAAGCCTGCCCAGGAAGATGTTCTCAGCCACGCTGGTGCTGGGGATGAGACTGAGCTCCTGGTATACCATGCCTATCCCCAGCTCCCAGGCATGGTGAGGGTTGAGGATCTCAACCTCCTGGCCGCGCAGAGTGATGCGGCCGCTGTCCTTGGGGAGAGAGCCACTGAGGATTTTCATAAAGGTGGACTTGCCCGCCCCGTTCTCGCCCAAAAGGACGTGGATTTCCCCCTCAAAGAGATCGAAATCCACGTGATCGAGGGCGTGAACGCCGGGGTAACTTTTGTCAATGCCCTCAGCCCGCAAGATCAATGAAGAAGACATGGCTTACACAGCCTCCTTGGCTGGATGAAGTTTCCCATTTTCTCTACAAACAGGGCAAGATTTTGCCTGTCACCTTAAGCCAAACGAAGGGCCTCCTGCTCGCTCCCGCATGAGATTCTTCGCTCCACTTCGTTCCGCTCAGAATGACATACTTGTCGGTTCGAGGCAAAGCTTCGCCGGGATTATACCACCGTCCCCGCTTCATGGCCAAATGGTCCAGGAGGAAAAGGCCCCCTTTCTCTTTCCGGACGGTTCTGGAGGGCCGCTCACTGGGCCGTGTACCCCCCGTCTATGGAGAGGATCGAACCTGTGGCGTAGGGGGATTCGTCGGAAGCCAGATAGAGGATGCCGGCGGCGATTTCCTCTGGCCGGCCCAGCCTGTTGGCAGGACGAACCTGTTCCAGGGCACGCCGTGCGGCGGCCGGGTCTGGCGCCCTTTCCACCGCCGCCTTCACCAGAGGAGTCTCTGTGGTGCCAGGACACACGCAGTTGACCCTGACATGATAAGGGGCAAAATCTACGGCCATGCTCCGGGTCAAAGCGATGACCCCGCCCTTGGACACATTATAGGCAACCTGATTCTTGATGCCCACGATCCCGGCTTCGGAGCTGACATTCACGATGGAGCCACCGCCTCCCCTGATCATCTCGGGGATGCAGTACTTGGAACAGAGGAAAACGCCTTTGAGATTGACGTCCAGGATGCGGTCCCAATCCTCCTCCGATGTCTCCACAGCATTGGCCTGCATGTAGATGCCGGCATTGTTGACCAGGATGTCCAGTTTGCCGTACGTTTCAACGGCGGTCCTGGCCATTCTCTCGGCATCGGCCGCCCTGGACACATCCACCTGGACGAAGATAGCCTCTCCGCCGCCTGCCTTGATCAGGCTAACCGTTTCCGCCCCCATGTGCGGATCGCGGTCGGCGACCACCACTTTGGCCCCCTCCCTGGCGAAGAGAAGGGCAGTGGAACGACCGATCCCTGCCCCTGCGCCTGTAATGATGGCGACCTTACCAGCCAGCCTCATTTTTCCCTCCCTGAATGTCACTTGATGATCTTTATCCTCTTTCTGTCTATTGTGGCGACGCTCATGCCCAGGGCGATCAAGCCGAAGACGATCATCTGGGTATCGCGGCCGATGGCCAGCATGAGCATTCCCGCCTGAATCCACGTAATGATGATCACCCCCAGCAGGGTTCTGTGTGGGCCTCCGACACCACCGGTGAGAGCTGTGCCGCCGGCGACCACGCTGGCGAAAAGCGGTATGGGCATATCCGCACCGATCAACATGGAGCCACCCCCCAACTGGGCCATATACAAAACCCCCGCCAACCCCGCCAGAAAGCCGCTGAGCATGAAGACATAGATTCTATGCCTCTCCACGTTGATGCCCGAAAGCCCGGCCCCGATCAGGTTTCCTCCCACCGCATACGTGCGCCTTCCAAATGGCGTGTATATGGCTATGAAGGTGCTGATCAGCCAGATGCCTATCGCCCAATAGAAAATCGAGGGTAAACCGGCGATGAAGGTCGTCGCCAGGGACCTGAAAGTCTCATTATATATGATGTGGAGGAAGCCCTTGGAGAGATATAGCGCAGCCCCCTCAACGACCACAGAAACGCCAAGGGTGGCCATAAAAGAGGGGACATTGAACCTGGCCACGAAGAGCCCGTTGATAAAACCGAGCCCCGTGCTGATGATTAAAGCTAAAGGGATCACCAGGAACCCAAGCTTGTCCATGTACAACACGCACAGGAGCGCTGCCAGCTTCAACAGGCTTACCACCGAGAAGTCAAAAGAGCCCATCATGACCACGAAGGTTAATCCACAGGCGGCTATCAGGAAGTAGGACATGGCATACACCAAAGTGATCATCCCATCATGGCTGAGGAAGAACGGGTTTACCGCCTGGAATCCGACGATAATCGCTATGGCGGCGACGATCGGTCCGACCGTGGTCATATTTCTTCGCAGCCAACCCTGGGAAAACAGCGGTCTGGCCATCGCTTTTTCACCCCTCACGTGATTGTGACCCCCTTCAACCCCCTGGAACCCACGACAATGGACACGATGAGCAACAGGCCCACCAGGAGTTGTACGGCCTCGGGATGCAGTAACGAAAGCAGCAATCCCCTGTAGACCACCGCATACGTCAGCGCGCCGAGGATCGTCCTCTGGGGCCCGCCGCTCCCCCCGACGAGAGGCGTTCCACCCAGGACTATGGCCACAAGCGGTCCAACGACATTGTTTAGATTGAGCTCCACAGGCGCTGCGCCGCCGAGATGGGGGAACAGGATAACCGCCCCTACGCCTGTAAACAGCCCGCTCAAGGTGAAAGCCAGGATTTTGTGCTTATCCACGTTTATTCCGGCCAGTTGAGCCCCTTCCTCATTCGATCCAATGGCATATATATATGTGCCTATCCTGGTGCGTTTCATGACGAATATGGCGGCGAGGATGATGGGGATAGACCACAAAAAGGCTGTGGGCAGGTGGGGGATCAGCGACGCGGTGATAAAAGCATATTCGCGCACAGACCTGGGGTAGCCCCCCGAAAGCGTAGCCGTTATTCCCCAATAGGTCACCAGCAAACTCAAGGTCAGGATGAAGGAAGGGATTTTCGCCTTGACCTGTATGACGCCAATGAGGAACCCTGTCACCAGCCCCAGCAGGGGTATGACAAGGATGGAGAACATCCCCGTTATCGGCATGAGAAGCCACACGAGGATCCCTCCCAGCATCCAGATGCCCACATAGGACAAGTCCAACGACCCGGTCACCACCACAATCGAGGGACCCAGGGCAAACAAGGTGAGCGTGACAAACTGCTTCAGAATCGTGGAGAAGTTTAAGGGGGTCAGAAACCTTTCTGGATACAACGCCGAAAACAGCACCACAAAACCGATCAAGGCCAGGATCACAGGGTGAGTCTTCAGGGTTTGAATTAGGACCTGAGGCACAACGTTCTTTCTGGCTGGGTTCTTCATGCCGCTGTCACCTCTCTAAACTCCGCAGGGCTAAGAACTCTCTGCATCCTACCACCTTTGATGAATATGATCGTATCGCACAGTATGGAGTACTCTTTGGGGTCATCGCTTACGAGGATCATGGAGGCGCCGCTCTTCTTCATCTCCAGCAATACTTCGTAGATGTCCTCTCTGGCTCCCACATCTATTCCTATCGTCGGGTCCTCGAGCAAAAGGATATCGGGGCTCCTTTCGAGCCACTTTCCTACGGAAACCTTCTGCTTGCTGCCGCCGCTCAGAGAGGTGCAATCGGTATTCACGCTCGGGGCGGCGATCCTCAACTTCTTCACGATCCTCTCGGCCATCTTTCTCTCGGCGCTGAAACTTATCACCGGCACGCGCCCCGTCAATAATATCCTCCCGATATTGACGATGGAGATGTTCTTGGCGATAGGCCAGTTGAGGAACAGCTCCTTCCCGGTTTCACCTGAGAAATAGCCGATACCCCTTTCCAACCTGAGGTGGGGAAGCTCATCGGCTTTGACCGTCTGACCCTTGACGGTCAGGCTTCCCTTATCAAAACCGACGAGGCCGGCGATGGTTCTTATGATCTCACTCTTGCCCGAGCCGGCGGGGCCGAAGAGACCTATACACTCGCCCCTATGTAGATGAAAGGAGATGTCATAATAATAACTATTCTTGGTCAAATTGCTGGCCGTCAACGCGATCTCCTCGCCCACGGCCTTCTCCAGGCCTGGTTTGTAGAGGTACTCCGACGAGCCCCTGCCGACGATGGCCCGGAACAGGTCTTCCTCCGTCACCTTTTCCCTGGTTAGATCATGGTAGGCGACCTGCTTTCCGTCGCGCAACACGTATACCCTGTCTGCGAATTCCCTCACCTCTGGTATGATGTGGGAAACAAAGATGAACGAGGAATTCCTCTTCATCGCCAGGATGTCATTGAATAGCCCCTGACGCTCTTCGATAGCTAACGGTGCTGTAGGCTCGTCGAGGATGATGATCGGCGTGGTGTCGGTATCCTCACGTTCCAGTCTTATGCTCAGAATGGCTTTCGCTATTTCCACCATCTTCTGGGTAGAAAGCGGCAATTCATACATGAAGCTCTCAATATCGCAGTCTACGCGCAGCTCCTCCAATATCTCCCCTGCCACCCTCTTCATCGTGTCTATTTGCAGGCTCGAGAATTTGACGTATTTATCCTCATGGCCCAAGAGAAGGAACTGATATACCTGCAGATGGGGTATCACCCCCTTTTCCTGGTAAACTATGGAGATCCCTCTTCCTGCCGCCTCCTTTGGATCCCTGGGGAACGGCACCCTTCTTCCTCTATAATACAATTCCCCTTTGTCTGGAGCATACACGCCCACCAAAATCTTCATCAATGTGGATTTCCCGGCCCCGTTTTCCCCTACGACGCCCACGATTTCATTTTGGTGGACGGTTATGGTCACCTCATCCAGAGCCCTTACAACTCCATCGAAGGTTTTGGAAACACCCCTGACCTCCAACAACGGAGCCTCTGCTGGCGTCGCCATGCTCATCCATCCTCTCCGCTATCCTGCTCCGAAAATGTCATCTCCGCCCACCGGCCTTGGTCTGGCGGCGATTGAACGTGATCACACCATGCTCAAAGTAGCAGATAGGGCCAAAAGGATAGGGGGCGGATACGCTTCCCTCGCCGCCGCCTGGCTGCTTGCTCATGGAGCGGAATCCTCGGCAGGCTGCGCCCGCCTCAGACCTCGCCGCGTTCCGCCCCCCGTGCTCGCTGCGCGCCGGGTTCTGTTTATCCCACGCGCCAACAAACGGTTTCAGGTCCTCACACCCAGATGGGTTCTGTCTTCAGCTCCGGCGGGAACTGTTTCGCATATTCCTGAGCCTGCTCCCAGGTATCGGCCCAACTGAAGTCGAGGAAGTACTTGTGGAGGGCGGCAACGTGAGCCTTGAGGGCTTCGATGCTTCCGAACTTCTTCAGCTTGGCCGGGAAGTAATAGTCATGCTGGCCCAGGTAGGTTCCTCCACCGGCATGGCGGTCATAGGTCAGGCCGAGCTCCTTGCACTTGGACACGGAGATGAGCCTGAAGTCATAGGGATACTCTGGCTTCTCCGCCTTCATCTGCTTCAGGATCTTCTCCAGATTCTCCTGGGTGGGGCCCAGCTTGAAGCTCGGATGGTAGGTCAGGCGGGCGGCTTCAGCCAGCGCCTCGATCTCACCGGGTCGGCCGTAGCAGTCTATCCTGCCCGCCTGAACCATCTCATCCTTTGTCGGATACCAGGCTCCCACACAGAGATCATAGAGCATGGGGACCATTCTTCCGCCAAAGTAGGGGATGGCGAATCCAGCGGTCACCAGGAAGTTCCCCTTAAGGATTTCTTCCGCAGTGGTCATCTCCATGTCTCTGGAGGCTGTGTAGGGGCCAATCTTCAGGCCGCGGTCTTCGCAGGCCCTCAAAGCGCCCGTGGTCTGTGAGTCGTTGGCACCCCACAGAGCCTCATAGTCCGTGCGCACCGCCAGCGATGCCTCGGCCGCTTTTCGTCCACCCTCATACCACCACTCACCATATTGGTGACCCAGCACTTCCATTTCCGGATAGAACTTCCAGGCCTGGAAGACGCCCAGGTTGATGTAGACAGTAGAACAGGTGGCCGCCGTCTTGTGCGCCTGGTGGTGCAGCAACTTCCTCTTCCCATTCTGCCGCATCTTCTCGAAGAGCAGCATCAAGGGGAGGAACGTCTGCTCGTCCGACAGAGGCGTATTATCTACGACCCAGCGTGGCCCCAGGTCTCCTGGGAACATCTCCCCGGTATAGCCGAAGTGCGTGGCCATGAACACGTTGTTCTCGTTGCAGATCCTCGTCAACTCGGTCATGACAGCGGCGGATGGGCAGTTATAGACGATCGCCCTTGCCCCGGCGACGATCATGCTCTCCGTGGTCTCGATCCACGCCGGATCGGATTCGGCCACGGCACCGATGAACTCCAGACCGAGCTGTCTGCAAGCCTGTTCACAGGCCTGGTAGCACATCATCAGATATTCCTGGGCCAGCCCCCAGGTGATGTGGCCTATGGCGAACTTTTCCCCAGGCTCAGCGTTCTTGTATTTCTGCGCCAGGGCCATCCTCTCTTCTTCAGCCGCCTCGACCGGCACGCGTACCTCAACGGTGACCGGGACTTCCTTCACCACTTCCTTCTCCACCACCACCGGGGTAGGTGCCGCACAACCTGTCGCCAGACCGGCAGCCGCAGCTCCGGCGACCTTAGCCACGGTGCCTAGTGCCTGACGCCTGGTGATCTTTCGGGGATCCCCTCCTGTCTTCATGTCGAACCTCCTTCGGATCATGGCCCTATCTGCTAGTCTGAGCACGGCTGCTACATAATGAATCGGCTGTGGTTCCTTCAGGGGGTAAGGATCGCCTCCTTGGAGGCGATCCTTACCGACAACATTCCTACTACTCTACACGGGGAGAGCCGCCCTGCATGATGGTCTCCCAGTCAATGGGCTCCAGCGCAGGATGCGGGTAGAAGAGGCGTGCGTTCTCCTTGTACATCGTCCGGGGCCGGATGTCGAAGATCTGGGGCACCTTCCCACCGCAGACCATGGTGACGGCGAACTCGGTGCCGTACCAACCCCACTCCGGGAAGCCATGATGGGTCTCGGCAATCATCTTCCCTTCGGCGACCCGGTCAGCGGACTCCGGTGTGACGTCGTTGGTGAAGATGGCAATCTTGCCGCTCCACGGCCCTTCGCCGGCAACCTCCAACCGCCCGGCCCGCTCAGCGGCCAGCATGGCGCCCAGCCCCATCTCGTTGGAAGCCGCCCAGATGAAGTCCAGCGTCCCCGGCGGGTTGGCCGTCATGAAGTCCTCGGCGGCCTTGATACCCTTCTCCCGGTTCCAGTCAGCGGGCAGAGTGCCCACGATCTCGATGCCAGGGAACTCATCCACGATGCTGTGGAACCCGTTCAGCCGCGCCCTGGAGAAGAACCCGCCGGCGATGCCCTCAATGATGGCCCCCCGGCCCTTGACCGCCGCCTTTTCCTCGGGGGTGATGGTCTTATAGAGGTTTTCCCACCAGGCGAGGTCGAGATACTCGTCAGGCTTGACATCCACCTTGCGGCCGGCCCCCAGAACGCCCGGCCCACCGAAGTAGTCAACGACGGCGAAGCCGGAGATGCGCCCGGCTACGGTGTTGTCGAAGCCGATGTACGAGGCCACCTCCACGCCAGCGATGGGCTCCAGGAGGTTGACGATGATCACCGGGATGCCTGCTTCATTGGCCTTCTTGATGGCCGGGATGACCACCTCCACTTCGATGGGGGAGATGCCGATGACGTCACAGCCCCTGGCCACGAAGTCCTCGATGATGGCCACCTGGTCTCCAAAGGCGATGTGGCTGGTCGGCGCTTGAGAGACAAGGCTGACGAGCTTGAACCCGTGCTTCATGGCATCGGCAGCCGAGAGCTCCCAGTAGTCCGTGGCTGTCCTGAAGACGCCAGTGATGTCCGGCGGTGTCCAGCAGATGGTAATGCGATCGGGACACGGAGCCTTCGGTGCCGGCGTCGGCGTGACCACGACCTCTTTTTCGACCACCACCTCCTTCTCGACGACGACGGTCTCGACCACTGGCTTCTCCACCACCACCTCCTTCTCCACAACCACCGGTGTCGCCGCAGGGCAGGCAGTGAGCAGAGGCAGCAGGATCACCAGTGCTAGAGCGGTCCACAGTCTCTTGTAGGACATGTTTTACTCCTCCTTGATTTTCCTTCGGGCGCATACGCCCAAACTGAGGGTTTACCCGCTGATTACGAAGCCTGTATCCGCCGTTTCCGTTTGCCTGGACCTCACCTCCTTCCGCCAATTTCGGCCTGCCTGGGACAGATTAAGCGCCTGCCCGATCTGCCCCTGACTGCACCCCGTTCAGCCGTAAATCACGACTACTTCAACACACCCCGTATGAACATCAGGGCCTTCCGTGCCTCTCCGTCCAACTCCAGGCCCACGCTCATGTCGCGGAACACCCTGATGTCGCGCCCCACTTCCCCACCGGGCATCAGGAAGGGCTCCATGACCACATAGCCCTGGTAACGGATCTTGCGCAGGGCAGCGCCGACCTCTGTCCAGGGGATGTGGCCATACCCCGGCGGCATGCGGTTGTTCTCCCCAATGTGGAAGTGCCCCAATCTGTCGCCCGCCTTCAGGATCGCCTCGCCAATGAAATCCTCCTCGATGTTCATGTGGAAGGTATCGAGGAGGATCCT
This sequence comes from Anaerolineae bacterium, assembly GCA_029907105.1. Taxonomy (GTDB): domain Bacteria; phylum Chloroflexota; class Anaerolineae; order UBA3071; family UBA3071; genus JARYMM01. Next base: position 24,710 of record JARYMM010000004.1, read on the forward strand.
GGCATTGGGGCTGCCCACCGCCTCCACATAGGCGATGGCCTCGTCACAGGTGTTCAGGAGGAATTGCTCGAAGCGGTTGACCACCTCCATGTTGAAGATGACATTGTTGTCCTCTGCCGCCTTGATGGCCTGCTTCATGGAGGCCACACTGCGCTCGACATAGGGCCGTTTGTCTGTCACCCCCGCGGGCAGGGTCGCCGGCCAGCAGCTATAGATGATCCCGGACAGGTTTCCCCCGCCCATTTCGCCGATGGCCTCGGCCATTTGTCGAAGGAAGGCAATGCCGTTCTTGCGAAGGGTTGGGTCTTCGGAGGCGATGTCGTATTGCGGGGGAAGGCCGATGCAGTGCGACAAGACAATGCCCTTATCGTCGGCGTGCGCTTTCAGGCTTTGGCGCTCTGCGGATGTCATGCGACCTATAGTGCCGCCGTTGACCTCCAGGACGTCAAATCCCAACCCGGCGGCCTTGTCAATGAAGGGGTGAAAATCGGCGTCCCAGTCGTGGGTCCAATAGGCATAGTAGATGCCGACTTTGTTCACCTTGACCTCCCCAATGGGATGCTGCTGACGGCACAAAAGCCTACGCCAAATCATTGCTGGGGGGCAGGTCCACCCCCTCCCCGCCCAGCACCTCCCTCACCCCGCCCTGCTCGCGAATGCGCACAAGCTCCACCTCGAACCGCGAGCGATCGCCACGATGGAGCGCATGATAGTACTCAACAGGGGTGCCATCCTCCAGGTAGCTCACGCTATCCAACAGGACCAGCGGTGTCCCCTTCTCCACCTGCAGCAATTGGGCTTCATACTCATTGGCCGGGACCGCCTCTATGGTTCGCCGCCCCCGGGCAATGGTCAGGCCATAGCGTTTCTCCAGACACGCATACAGGGACTGCCCGGACAGGTCTTCATGGAGGATTTCGGGACACAGCTCATAGGGCAGATAGGTGGTGACCAGGACGATGGGCTCATCTTCGATGAAACGCAACCGCTCGATCACGATCACCGGGACATCCGGTTCAAGCCCCAGATACGCCGCCACTTTGGGGTTGGCCGGGATGACCTCCCGCTTCAGCACCTGGGAGACTGGCGTATAGCCCCGCTCCACCATGTCCTGATAGAAGCCGGTGAGCTTCTGCACCAACCCCTCCAGGATCTTCGGCTCGGCCACGAAGGTGCCCTTGCCTTTCCGCCGCACGATGAGGCCCCGATATTCCATGTCCTTAAGGGCCTGGCGGATCACCGTCCTGCTGACGCCGAATATCCGACACAGCTCCGGTTCACCGGGGAGCTGGTCGCCCGGCCGCCAGTCGCCGCGCTCGATATGCTCCCGCAGGGCCTCCTTGATCTGGACATAGTACGGGATGGGGCTATCATAATCTACAGAGGTGCGCAGAGAATCTAAAATTTCCGCAGAGGCAGTCAACTTGTACTCCTGTTATCCTGTTATTACAAAAGCTATTATAGCACACTTCCCGAAAGTTGTCAAAAATGAAAGGTGACCTTTGCCTTCCCCCGCCCTTTCGTGGTACAATGGGGCGGAGGTTTCCATGTCCCCCTACGATGCCATCCTCAACGACCTGCAAACCCTCGGCGAGATGCCGCTGCGCCGCTGGCGGGAGCGCTTTCCCGGCTTCCGCCCGCTGGGTTTCATGAATGCTTACCTGCCGGAGGAGCTCTTCCACGCCGCCGGCTTCACCCCCGTCCTGCTTCTCCATCGCCGGGAAGACCGCGGTCAGGCCAAGGCCCACCTGCCTGGCTTCACCTGCTGGGTGGCGCGCAGCGCGCTCGACCAGGCGCTGGCTGGCGAGCTGGAGGGGCTGGCCGGCGTGGCTTTCGCCCAGAGCTGCGATGCCGTGCAGGCCCTGGCCGACCTCTGGCCGCGGGCTGTGCCCCAACTGCCCGCCTTCTACGTGGCCATGCCCCATCACCTGGCCGCGCCGGCCGCCCGCTCTTACCTGCTGGCCGAACTGCAACGGCTGCGCTGGCGCCTGGAAGAGATGACCGGCCAGGCCATCGGCGACGAGGCCTTGCAGGCCAGCATCGCCCTCTACAATCGCACGCGGGCCCTCCTGGGGCGGCTGCACGAACTGGCCGACCGCCTGCCGCCACCGGCGCTGCACGCCGCGCGGCAGGCCGCTTTCCTCATGCCCAAAGAGCTCTATTACCCGCTGCTGGCCCAATTGCTGGAGCAATTGCCGCCGTCCGGCACAGGCAGCCCGCGCCTGGTCGTCGTCGGCTCCGAGCTGGCCGACCCCTCCCTCTACCAGGTCATCGCCGAGGCCGGCGGCCGCGTCGTGGGCGACCTGCTCGACCTGGGGCAGCGCCACTTCGCCCTTCCGGTGGACGAGACGGGCGATCCCCTGCAGGCGCTGGCTGACCATGCCCTGGCCCTGCTGCCCACGCCGACGAAGTACCATCCCCAGCGACGGCGAGATGCGCACCTGCTGGAGACTGTGCGCACGCGCCAGGCCGACGGCGTCATCTTCGCCCGTCAGAAGTTCTGCGAACCCCACGGCTTCGACTACGTGATGCTGAAAGCGGCGCTGGACCGGGCCGGCGTGCCCCATCTGCTCATCGAATTGGAGCAGACGCCCCACGTCGGCCAGATGCGCACGCGGATCGAGGCCTTCCTGGAGATGATCGGAGCCTGACCATGCCCACCTACCCCCGCCTGCAAAGCCTGAAAACCATCAACCGGGCTATGGAGCAGTATTACGTCAAGCGCAAGCTCATGGCCCGCCTGAAGCCCGTGGCTTACGTCACCAGCGGCGCGCCGGTGGAGATGCTGGAGGCCATGGGCGTGCTGACCCTCTATCCGGAGAACTACGGCGCCCTGTGCGGGGCGCGCCGTGAGGCCGTCGGTCTCTGCGAGGTGGCCGAGGTCGCCGGCTACTCGCAGGACCTCTGCTCCTATGCCCGCGGGCACATCGGCGCCGTCCTGCAGCCCGCCCATGCGCCGCTGAACGGCCTGCCCAAACCGGACCTCCTGCTGTGCTGCAACAACATCTGCGGCACGGTGCTCAAGTGGTACGAAGCGCTGGCCGACCACTACGACGTGCCGCTCTTCGTGCTCGACGTGCCCTTCCAACACGGGCCGCAGCCGCAGCCCCACGCCGTGCAGTACGTCGTTGCGCAGTTGGAAGCGCTCATCGCCTGGACGGAGGAGGTGACCCGCCGCCGCTGGCAGCCGAAGAAGTTCCGTCAGGTGCTGGCTCTGTCCAACGAGACCCTGCGGCTGTGGCAGGAGATCCGCGACCTGGGCCGGCACAGGCCCTCGCCCATCAACGCCCCGGACCTCTTCGTGGCCATGGCCCCCATCGTGGCCCTGCGCGGCACACGGCAAGCAGTGGAGGTGTACCGCGAGCTGAAGGCCGAGCTGGAGCGGCGCGTGGCCGATGGCGTCGGCGCCGTGCCCGGCGAACGGCATCGCCTGCTCTGGGACAACATCGCCATCTGGTACCAGCTCTACCGTTTCTTCCGGCCCTTCATGGACGCCGGGGCCTGCTTCGTCACCGACAGCTACACCAACGCCTGGGCTGCCGCCGAGCCGGTGGACCTGGACGACCCGCTGCCCAGCATGGCCCGCACGTTGCTGGCCGTGTACATCAACCTCGACCTGCCGAGCCGCGCTCGCATCGTCGCCGACCTGGCCCGGCGCTTTGAAGTGGACGGCATGGTCATGCACGCCAACTGGAGCTGCAAGCCCTTCTCGCTGACGCAGAGCGACCTTCAGGCTGCGGTGCGGGAGGAGGTCGGGGTGCCCGCGCTGGTGCTGGAAGCGGACATGTGCGATTCCCGTCGCTACAACGAGGGTGCGGTCAGGGAACGCATCGCGGCGTTTCTGGAGATGCTGGGCTCAGTGGATGGAAGTTTGCTCTGAGGGGACTGCCGGATCCGACGGCCTGAGGACGGGATCTGGCGATCCCTTTGGAGCGAGAAGAGCCAGCGATGGGATGTACTGAGAGCAACAAACACGAAGGAGGAACAAATGGCCAAGGAAGAATGGGAACGTCAACTGGAAGAGGCCGAGGCATTGGTCCATCGGTTCGCCCAGTGGTTGGTGAAAGAAAAGCGCCTGAGTCCTGAAGAGGCCAGCAATCATGGCTTCAATGCCCATGTCCTGGCCGATTACCTGATCTGCTATGAGGGCCTGACGCTGGAAACGGTAAGCGAACAGGCGCTGAAATGGTTTCTCTACAGCCATTACATACGCAAGGTCATGGCCCCTCGAGAGACCGAGTTGGCCTTGCCTCGTTCTATCGGCTTGCTGTACGAGTACCTGCATGTCCTCGGCCGTGTGAGTGATCTCGGCTGGATCCAGGCCCTCTGTGCCGATGAGCAGAGATACCGGGCGCGGTGGCAAGGCTATCAGGACCTGGATGTCGAGGATGAAGAAGCCTTTCGGCGCGGCTTCGGAAAGTGGATCAACGAGCTGCGGCAGGAGATTTTGGTGGTGAAGATACCCGACGACCAGGCCGAGTCCCTGGCCGTGCGCAAGGATATGGTGACGCTTCTGAGCTACATTCGGGATCATCGGGTGGTGGCCACGCAGGCTCGCCGCAGCTTGCCCCTGAAAGCGGTGCGGGAAATCAACGCCCTGTTCGTCAACCCCCAGGAACTGGACTATCAGTACAGCGACGGCACGGTGCGCACGCTGCGCAGCGAGGATGAAGCGGAGCGGGTGAGCTGGTTAGACATCGTGGCCCGCGTGGGCGAATTGCTGACCGTCGGCCGGGGGCGGCGGATACAGCTCACCGAGAAAGGGGAGGCTTTCCTGGCGGCCGATCCCCGCACCCAGGTGTGGATCATGTTCGATACCTGGTGGTATCGGGTCAACTGGGCTATTCGTTATCCCTTCACCGGTCTGGATGACTACTTGCCCTATCACAGCGAGATCGTTGTCTACAACCGGCTCATGGAGCTTCCCGTGGGCGAGCGCATCCCCTTCGAACCCTTCGCCGACAGGCTCATCGCCGAGCTGGGGCTGACCTGGAAGGCGGAGGATACCACCTTCGCTCAGACTGCGCTGCGCGGGGCCATCAGGGCCATGGTCATTGACATATTGGAGCTTTTCGAGGCCGCCGTGCTTCACTACGAAACACGCATCCGTTGGGGGCGCCCCTGGCGCGAGTTGGCGGCTTTCGAGATCACCGACTTCGGCCACAAGCTGTTGGAATCCCTCGGCTAGGAGCGCATATGGGCAAGCAGGATCAGGGCATTGCTGTCAGCCGCGGGCGTGATCATGTCGTCCCCCGCACGCTCAGCTTCATCACCCACGGCGAGGACGTGCTCCTGCTGCGCGGGGCGCCCGACAAGCGCATCTGGCCCAACCGCTATAACGGCGTGGGCGGCCATGTGGAACGGGATGAGGACGTGCTCACCGCCGCTGTGAGAGAGATGCAGGAGGAGACAGGGCTGCAGGTGCGCAACGTGCGGCTGCGGGGCGTGATCCACATTGACGCCGGCGAGGCGCAGACGGGCATCCTGCTCTTCGTCTTCACCGCCCAGGCGATGGAGCGCCAGCTCTCGCCTTCACGTGAAGGGACGCTGGAGTGGGTGCCCCGCGAGCGGCTGTCCTCCCTGGACCTGGTGGAAGACCTGCCGCTGATCCTGCCCCGTGTGCTGAGCATGGCCGCCGACGAGCCGCCCTTCTTCGCCCACTACGACTACGACGAGGACGACGCCCTCATCGTCACCTTCGCCTGCCATTCCACAGGCTAGCGCGAAAGCGCACGGTGACGATCTCCCGCGGCCGCACGGCCAATTCGACATCCCCCTGGCTGCCCACTGCCAGCTCTTCCAGCCACTCCTCGTCCAGACGCAGGCGGTCAGCGCGCGGGAAAGGTCGCCAGGGCCGCAGGCGGACAGGAATCACCTCGTCGGCCAGGCTGTAACCGCGCACGATCCAGCCGTCGCCATCTTCGGCCTGCTTGATGGCCGTGACGACAAAGCTCGCCGGCTCGACATGCACCATGCTTCCCTGAGGGGGCAACTCGCCGGCGTGCCGGCCCGTGCTCACCGCCCGCAACGGGGCAGCGAAGGCATGTCCCGCGGCGAAAGCGGCCAGCCAATCGCCGGCGTGCGGGATGAGGGCGTAGTCGAACGCGTGCAGGCCGGGGCATTGAGCACCCGGCGTGGGCAAGGCCGGGCCGGCGTGCCCGCGACGGCTGTGCAGGTCACTCCGCGAGAGCCAGCCCACGCAGCGCAACAGAGTAAGAGCGATCGTCGTCTGCTCCTCGCCGGGGATGACCTCTACCTCCGGCAGGCCGCGGTTGGCCACCAGCAACCCCAGGCTCCCGTCGCTCACCTCCACGAAATGGCGCTGCGGCTGCTCCGCCACCGGCTGTTCGATCCAGTCGGAGGTGTCCTCTGCCGGCCGGCCCAGCGGCCGCCTCACCACGTCGAAGTGCCCATCGTAGCGGGCGCTGGAGGTCACCAGGGGAGCAGGGAAATGGACGCGCAACCGGTGGTCACGGGCGCGGTTGTCCACCACCGTGTGAATGTCCACCCGCCGCACGCCAGGGCTGAGGCTCACTCTGGTCTGTATGGGCACTTCCACCAGCTCGGCGGCGCGAGAGCGGCGGTCGGCGGCCAGTCCTGCCGGCAGGCGGTACAACAGGCCGATGTGCAGCGTTTGCCGCGCCGGTCCGACCTCGACCCGTATGTCCGGCGGCTGGGCGGGCGCAGCGATCAGGCGATCCTCCTCCGGCTGGCAGAAAGTATACACGTCTCCGCGGTCGCCGCCATCGGCGAAGCGGTTAAGGCCAGAATACACCGTGCCCGTCTCCCGGTCGGTGACGGTCAGCGTGCCATCGGCAGGGTCGGCCTGCACGACAAAGAACTCGTTCTCAATTGTGCAGGGGTGCAGAGGTGGGGAGGCGCAGAGGCGCAGCCCCCCTTTCTCCCCGTCTCCCCCTCTCCCCGTCTCCCCGTCTCCCCTTCTCCCTGTCTCCCCGTCTCCGCCGACCTCCAGCGTCCAGGTCTTGTAGCCAAATCCCGGCACGTGGCGGGCGACGAAGCGCAGGCGCCGCCGCGGGGCCAGCCGCACCAGCAGGTGACAGCGGGCGACTTCCCCCTCGGCCAGCAGCGCCTGCACCTGGGCCACCCCCGCGGCCAGCGCCTCCAGGTTAGGCTCCCCCTGGGCGCTGAGCAGGACTTCGATGCGCACCGTTTCCCCTTCTCGCCAGGCGCGTACCGCCGTCAAGGCCATGTCCATCACCCGCCCGCTGGCCGCGCCGCCCATCATAGTCAGCAGCTCGGCCTTCGTCACTTCCCCGTCGGCCAGCACCCACTCCTCCCGCTCCAGCCATTCGAGCGGCGCTTCCTGTCCGTCCTCATCCACCAGGCGCAAGGCAGCCTCTTCCGCTCCATCTGGCACTTCAACGAGGGCCTCGACCACGTCGCTGCGCGGCCCGGCCGTGGGGTTGAAGACAATCACGGAGTGAGGAGAGGCCGTGTTCACCGCCCTGGCCAGCGCCTCCAGGCTCTGCCGCGTGATCTCCTGGCCAATCTGTTCCACCTCGTCGAAGCGCACGGCCATCTCGGCATGCACCTGGTCCACGCTGCAGCCGCAGATGGAATCGTGCGGATGGTTTTCCAGCAGCCGGTGCCAGGCCAGGCGCAGCACGTCGGCCGGGCGGCGCAGCCGGTCGGCCGGCTGCAGGCCGGTGAGGAGCACGGTGGGCGGGCGCCGGTCCACCTGCTCCGCCCAGCAGGAGAAGGGCTCGGCCCAGCGCTCCAGCAACGTCTCGCAGGTGGCGTTGCGCTGCTTGATCCACATGCGTGTGGAGAGGACGCCCGGTATCAGGTGGTGGCGCTTGCACTGCCGCAATTCCCCTCTGATGACAGGGAAGTCCAGGCCTGTGGCGCGCACGGCGGCCACGTAGTCGGGCAGCGTGCTGTGCATGAGCCGATCGCCCCCCAGGCGGCCGGCAGCGCGGGCCATGGCCTGCGGCAGGCCGGGTTGGGCCTCGTGATGGTCCGTGCCGTTGAGGAGCAGCAGATGCGGCGTTGCCGCGTGCGGGGCCAGGCTCTCGCTGGCCTTGGCGATCATGCCGGCAAAGGCCTCGGGGTGATCCACGGGCAGGTTGGCCACATTGCCGTAGCCGTCGCGCAGGTAACAGAGGAGCACGCGGGAGCCGTCGGGGGCTTCCCACTGCAATTCCACGGGCTCATCGCTCAGGCCCCGGCGCAGCACGGCGCTCTGCAGCCCAAAACCGCGCAGGATCTGCGGCAGTTGCCCGATGTGGCCGAAGAGGTCAGGGGCGTAGCCGACGTCCATGCGCCGGCCGAAGCGGCGGGCGGTCTGCGCCCCCAGCAGCAGGTTGCGCAGCAGCGCTTCGGGGCTGACCAGGAACTCGTCGGCCAGGACATGCCAGGGGCCGATGGCCAGACGGCCAGCCTGCACCAGACGGCGGATCTCCTCTTCCTTCTGCGGCCGCACGGCCAGGTAATCCTCCAGGATGATGGTCTGGCCGTCAAGCATGAAGTGGCGGTAGTCCGGGTCGCTGTGCAGCAGGTCGAGCAGCTTATCCATCAGCGCCACCAGCCGCAGCCGGAACTGCTGGAAGGTCAGGTACCACTCCCGATCCCAGTGGGTGTGAGAGACGAGGTGTAAGGTACGGGAAGTCATATATCTGCTCCTTTTACCGATATGCCCACTCCAGCGCCGCCTCGAACATGGCCACCACGTTCTGTGGCGGCACGTTGGCCTGGATGTTGTGCACCGCACAGAAGACGTAACCGCCGCCGGGGGCGAAAATCTCCACAAGCTGGCGCACATGCTGGCGGACCTCTTCCGGCCTGGCGTAGGGCAAGACGTGTTGCGTGTCTGCCCCGCCGCCCCAGAAGACGATATCGCGGCCGAACTCCCGCTTCAGCCGCGCCGGGTCCATCTCCGCCGCCGAGATCTGCACCGGATTCAGGATGTCCACGCCGATCTCGATGAGATCGGGGATCAGGCGGTAGATGCTGCCGCAGGAGTGCAGGAAGATATAGGGGCTGGGTCTGCCCCTGTCGCGGCTGTAGGCTCTGACGGCCTCGTACACCTGCCGCTGATACGGCTTGATCATCCGGCGGTACATCTGCGGAGATATCTGCGGCCCGCGCTGGGTGCCCATGTCATCGCCCATCTGGATGATGTGAATGACATCGCCCACGGCGTCCAGGTAGCGCGGCAGGTTGGCCACGTAGTGATCGGCCAGCTTCTGGGCCAGCGCCTGGGCCAACCTGGGCTCCAGGGCCAGGTCCATCATGAAACGCTCCCAGCCGCGCAGGTCCTGGGCGGCCTCCATGATGCTGCCGCCGAAGTGGCCCATGATCGCCTTGTCCGTGGTTTCGTACAGCCGACGGCCCTCGCTGCGCAGCCAGGCCAGCTCCCTCTCGGAGATGCCCGGCAAGGGGAAGGCCTCGATCTCGGCGACCGTGGTGGCCTCGGCCAGCGGGTGGTACACCCGGTCGAAGTAGAGGCCGCCGGCCGGCATGCGGCGAATGATGCGGCCCGCGCTATCGAGGATGAGCCAGTCGCCGCGCTCGTTTTGCTGCGGGCAGAAGCCGGAGGGAACCAGGGCTGGCGAGCCATCGGGCAGCGTCCAGGGCTTCCAGGCCGGGTGGGCGGGGTCGAAGCCCAGCGGGGCGCGGGGCAAGGGGAGCACATCCACGCCGAAGCGCTCCAGGACCGGCGGCTCCGGATGGGCCAACTGCTGGCCGATGTCGTAGACCTTTGTTTCGCCGCCTGTCAGTCCCAGATAGGCCTTCAGACGGTTATAGGCCACGGCCATGATGCCGGTGGAGGCCATGCCGTCCAGGTCAATGGGCACGCGATCGGGTTCCTGGTGTTGCAGGGCGGTCAGAAGGCGTTGTCTGGAGTTCATTGCTTGCCTCTTTCGGTAGCTGTTCAGCCAGGCTATCACGTTGGCGATAGACCTGGACCGGGTAGGGCAAAGCTTCGCTTTGCCCGCGCCAGGCAAAGGCTTGCGCTACGGGCCGAATAGCCCCTCGTTCGAGGGTATCGCATATTCTACACCGATTCCTCTTGCTCTCCAACCCGGCGGTCTCCTGTTCGCAGGCGGGCACGCCGTGCAGAGGCCTGTGAACCTTTGACGCCCAACACGGTTGGGATGCCACCCCTTATATTGGAACCTCAGCCCAAATGGGCTTGCGCAGCGATCAGGCGCAAGCCCCAACATGTAATGAGCGAGGGGGTACCCCTCGTACTTCCCCGGCTTTCGCTGCGCACGCCCCAAATGTAACTGACTTGACAGGACGTTGGTTATGGTGTAAAATCAGAAGCGGATGGGGAAAGTTATGTCCACATCGTTGGTCCGGCCGTGATACATTCCAAGGAGCCTCCGTGAGACCACTTCTCGCCGTCAATAACCTCCGCGTATACTATCACACAGCGCAAGGGCCGGTCAAAGCGGTCCAGGACGTCAGCTTCGATCTGCAGGCCGGGGAGCGGCTGGGCCTGATCGGCGAGTCCGGGTCGGGCAAGTCCACCCTGGCCCTGGCCATCATGCGCCTGATCAAGCCGCCCGGCCGCATCGAAGCTGGCGAGGTCTGGCTGGATGGCACCCCTGTGCTGAGCCTTTCCGAAGAGCAGATGCGACAGCTCCGCCTGGCCAGCATCGCCCTGATCAGCCAGGGTGCCATGAACTCCCTCAATCCGGTGATGCGGGTCAGGGATCAGATTTTGGATGGCCTGCACGATCACGGCTTGCGCCTGTCCAGGTCAGAGGCAGAGGAGCGTGTGGGGGAGCTTCTGGAATGGGTGGGCCTGCAGCGCTCTGTCGCCGACATGTTCCCCCACGAGCTCAGCGGGGGCATGAAACAGCGGGTGTGCATTGCCATCGCCATCAGCTTGCACCCCAAGGTGATCATCGCCGATGAGCCCACCAGCGCCCTGGACGTGGTCGTGCAACGCCAGGTCATGGAGACCCTGCGCCGGGTGCAGGAGGACCTGGCGGCCTCGGTGATCCTGATTGGCCACGACATGGGGCTCACCGCCCAGTTCGCCGATCGCGTGGGCATCATGTATGCGGGAAGGCTGGTGGAAAGCGGCCCCGTGGGCGACATCTTCTCCCAGCCCCGGCACCCCTACAGCCAGTTGCTCATCGCCAGCCTGCCCACGCTGGAAAAGAAGGGCGTGTTTCAGGGCATCGCCGGCTTCCCGCCCTCGCTGCTCGAACTGCCGCCGGGCTGTGTGTTCCATCCCCGCTGCCCTTACGCCATGGAGCGGTGCAGCAGGGAAGAGCCGCAACTGAGACCGGTGGGGCCCCGCCATCAGGCCGCCTGTCATCTGCTGGCAGAGGGCCAGGAGGTGACGGCATGACCGCGCTGCTCGAGGCTCGCCATGTGACCAAAATCTTCGGCGGGGGGCTGATCAAGAAACGCCGCACCGTGGCCCTGGAGGATTTCTCGCTGGCCATCGGCAACAGCGGACAGCCCATGATCACCGGCGTGGTGGGCGAGAGCGGCAGCGGCAAGACGACCATGGCCCGTCTGCTCCTGGGCCTGGAGTCCCCCACTCAGGGCGGGGTGTTCTACCAGGGGAAGGACCTGCGCCAGCTCTCGCGTGCCGAATGGCGCTCCTTCCTGCAGGACGTGCAGCTCATCTTCCAGGACCCTTTTGAGGTCTACAACCCCTTCTATCCGGTGGACCGCGTCCTGATGACGCCCATCGCCAAGTTCGGGCTGGCCCGTTCGAAGGCCGAGGCGCGGGCGCTGATCGAGGAAGCATTGCAGGCGGTGGGGCTGCGCCCGGAGGAGACCCTGGGGCGCTATCCCCACCAACTGAGCGGCGGGCAGCGCCAGCGGGTGATGGTGGCGCGGGCGCTCCTGTTGCGGCCCCGGCTGATCGTGGCCGATGAGCCCGTTTCCATGATAGATGCCTCCCTGCGCGCTACCGTTCTGGACAACCTGCGCCAGCTCAACGAAGGGTTTGGCATCTCCCTGATCTACATCACCCACGACCTGACCACGGCCTATCAGATCAGCCACAACATCATCGTGCTCTACAAAGGCTCCGTGGCCGAGGTGGGCGATGTGGAGCTGGTGGTGGGGCAGCCGCAGCATCCCTATACGCAATTGCTGATCGGCTCCATCCCCCTGCCGGATCCCAGCCGCCGCTGGCGGGGGGAGGCTCCGGCTTCCGCCCTGGGCCAACAGGCGGGTGATGGTGCGGGTTGCAAATTCGCCGACCGTTGTCCGCAGGCCTTTTCCCTGTGCCTGGAAAAGGCGCCGCCTTTGTTCCAGACCGATGACCACCGCGCCGCCGCCTGCTACCTGTATCGCGACCACGCCTTGCTGCCGCTGGAGGAGATGGACCAGGTATTCGCGCGCAGGACAGCGCCGGCGCGGGGGTGATGGATGCATGCATCCGCTATTAGATGCAGCGGATGAACCCGACCGGCTCGGGCCGTCCAGCCCTCCCTGCGCTCGGGCTGCCGGCCTTTCGCCGGCGGGTTATCCGCCGCCCTGTTGGGCGGCCTACGTGGACGGGCGAGGCAAGAGGTCGTGAGATGAAGGATTTGATGGAAGTACTTCCGATGGCTGAGATCACCAAATTCTGCCATCGTTGGAAGATTCAAGAGTTGGCAGTATTTGGCTCTGTGTTACGCGCGGACTTCGATACCGGGTGCGTCGCAAGGAAATCCTGAGCACGGCTTCTGTAATCTTTCCTGAAGGCAGGGTGGCTTATGAGACGAGATGAAGGCACTTTGTTAGATATCGCAAAAGCTGCACGTGCCGTCTTGACATTTACGCAGGGCCTGCAGAAGGACCAATCTCAGCCCAACCGCCAGAACGCTCATTACGGCTCTGGTAATGCTGGGCGGCCTGGATAATGTTCCGCATCGTTATGGTCGGCAAAGTGCTATCCTCCCTGGGCCAGCCTCAGGAGGCCAGGGGGCCCCAGTCCACTCAAGTGGGCAGCGGTCTGGCGCTGCTACACCACAATCACAATACACTACAAGGAGGTCAAGAGATGCTAAAGCGTACATGTTTCCTCAGCGGCTTGGTTGTTGTGGCATTGGTTCTGCTTGCTTGCGCCGCACCGGTGGCTCCGCCCGCTGCCCCCGCACCGGCCCAGCCCACTCCGACGGCTGCGGTGAGCGAAGGCGGGACCATCATCGTCGGGCTGCAAGCCGAGCCAACGACCCTCGATTCCCAGCAGATCAGCGACTACAATTCACATCGGGCAGCCTATGGCATCTATGACCACCTGTTGCGCTTCAAAGATGAGAGCACAGAAGTGGAGCCAGGCCTGGCCGAGTCGTGGGAGATCTCCAGCGATGGGCTCGTCTACACCCTGCACCTGCGCCAGGGCGTGAAGTTCCACGACGGCACCGATTTCAACGCCGAGGCAGTCAAGTTCAACCTGGAGCGGCAGATTGACCCCAATCACCCCTATCACGATACCGGCGAGTTCCCCTATGCAGAGTTCACCTGGGGGATGGTGAAGCAGGTAGATGTGGTGGACGACTACACGGTTCAGATCACGCTCAAGGAGCGTTTTGCGCCTTTCCTGAACCACCTGGCGATGCATCCGGCGGCCATGGCCAGCCCCACCGCTATCCAGCAGTATGGGCGCGACTTCTCCATCCACCCCGTGGGTACCGGCCCCTTCAAGTTCGTGAGCTGGACGCCCGGAGTGGAGGTGGTATTGGAGAAGAACCCTGACTACTGGCGCGGGGCCCCCAAGATTGACCGGGTCATCTACCGCCCCATCATCGAAGACCAGGCCCGCCTGACCGAGCTGGAGGCTGGCGGCGTCAATTTCATCGTGAACATCCCGCCCGATGAGCTGGCCCGCCTTAAGCAGGACCCTCGCTTCACCGTGGTCGAGCAACCCGGCATGCACACCTGGTGGCTCGCCTTCAACCATCTGAAGGCCCCCTTCAACGACAAGCGCGTGCGCCAGGCTATGAACTACGCGGTGAACAAGCAGGCCATCGTGGATAACATCCTGAAGGATACCGGCATCCTGGCCATCAACCCGCTGCCGCCGGTGGTGTGGAGTTACACCGATGAGGTCACTCGCTTCGACTACAACCCGGAGAAAGCCAGACAGCTCCTGGCCGAGGCCGGGTATCCCGATGGTTTCTCCTGCACCCTCTGGGTGCCTGAATCGGGCTCAGGCATGCAACAGCCGGTGCTCATGAGTACCGCCATCCAGGCCGACCTCAAAGCTGTAGGGGTTGATTGCAAGATCGAGATCTTCGAATGGGGCATCTACCTGGACAAGGTGATTGTCCCTCCCGAAGAGGCCGAATATGACCTGTTCGCCATGTCTTGGATCGGTGACAACGGCGATCCAGACAATCACCTCTACATCCTGCTGAGCGGCGACCAATGGCCTCCCCATGGCTACAACATGGGCTTCTACAAGAACGAAGAGGCCGATGCGCTCATGCGAGAGGCACGCGTTACCCTCGACCGTGCCAAGCGAACTGAGTTGTACACCAAAGTCCAGAAGCTGATTGTGGACGACGCTCCCTGGATCATCATTGACCATGAGACGCAGATCGTGGTCATGGATCGCAAGATCAAGGGCTTCAAGCTCCATCCTACGGGCCCCTTCCGCTTTGAGAACGTGTGGATGGAGTAGAGAGGCCGGGGGACGACTCTACGCGGACGCAAGCCCCGCCGGGGTGCGGATGGCTCCGGCGGGGCATTAGCGCACAGAACAAGTCCAGACCAGAAGGCTTATCGGGGTCATTCATGACACGATACATTGCCAGACGAATGCTCAGTCTGATCCCTGTGCTGATCGGGGTCACTCTGCTCGTCTTCCTCGTCATGCAGTTGGCCCCAGGGGATCCGGCCCAGATCATGCTTGGGCCTAAAGCCACCGAGACCGCCGTGGCCCAACTGCGGCACGAGCTGGGCCTGGATCAGCCGTTGCTTGTTCAGTACGGGCGTTGGCTGATTCATATCGTGCAAGGCAATTGGGGCCGCTCCATTCAGCTCAAGCGAGAGATATTGCCCTTCCTCTTAGGCCGCTTCGGGAATAGCGCCTATCTGATGCTCTTCGCCACCCTTCTGGCCTGTTCGGTGGGCGTCCCGGCTGGCATCCTCTCTGCGGTCAAGCAATATTCGGTGGGCGACCGCGTGGCTATGGTTCTGGTGCTGATCGGTTTCTCCACGCCGATTTTCTGGCTGGGCATCATTCTGCAAATCCTCTTCGGCCTCGTCTTTGGGATCCTGCCGGTGTCCGGTTTGCAATCACCAGGGCGTGCGGATCTGGGTGATTTGATTGTCCACCTGATATTGCCCTCTCTGACCCTGACCACAGGGGCCACCGCCATCATCGCCCGTATGACCCGCTCCAGCATGCTGGAGGTGATCCGGCAAGACTATATCCGCACCGCGCGCAGCAAGGGATTGAGTGAGCGTTCCGTGATCAGCCGCCACGCCTTGAAGAACGCGCTGATCCCTGTGGTCACCGTGGTCGGCATGCAGGTCGGCTATCTACTGGGCGGGGATGTGCTGGTGGAGATAGTGTTCTCTTACCCAGGCATTGGCCTGGCCATGGTAAACGGGATTCTGGCCAGGGATTTCCCCCTTGTGCAGGGAGCCATTCTCCTGGTCGCATCCTCCTATGTATTGGTCAACCTGGTTGTAGATATCGTCTACGCCTATCTGGACCCTCGAATTCACTACGAGTAGTGCTGGAGAAATATGCAGGCCGGAGCGATAGACGCCTTGCCTCAGACGCCTCGAGGCGCTGAGATGGGAGGGGCTGTGATAGCGCGCAGCCCAACTCAGGAAGCCCTGCAACGGCTCCGGCGAGACCGGATGGCTGTGGCGGGGGCCATGCTCTTGTTTTGCGCGGCACTGGTCAGTGTGCTGGCGCCGGTGCTGGCCCCACAAGACCCTACTCAGACCAACCTGGCTCAGAGACTGGCTCCCATAGGCACGCCAGGCTATCCGCTGGGATCGGACGAGCTGGGGCGAGACATCCTGAGCCGGCTGATCTGGGGCGGCCGCGTCTCCTTGTTGGTCGGCTTCGGCGCTGTGATCGTGGCAATGGGTTTCGGCGTCATCGTGGGATTGATGGCCGGGTACTTCGGCGGCTGGCTGGACTCGGTGATCATGCGCCTGATTGACGTTTTGATGGCCTTCCCCGCCATCCTGCTGGCCATTGCCATCGTAGCCTCCCTGGGGCCGGGGCTGCGCAACGCCATGCTTGCCATCAGCATCGTCGGCATCCCGTACTATGCGCGGATCATCCGGGGAAGTGTGCTATCTCTGCGCGAGTTGGAGTTCATCCAGGCCGCCCGGATCATCGGCGCGCCCGATCTTCGCATCCTGACACGGCATGTCCTGCCCAACTGCCTCAGCCCCTTGATTGTGGCAGCCACCCTGGATGTGGGCTGGATGATCATGGCTGCGGCCGGCCTGAGCTTCCTGGGCCTGGGTGCTCAGCCTCCCACCGCCGAGTGGGGTGTGATGCTGAGCGCTGGCCGCCAGTTCATACGGATTGCCCCCCATCTTTCCGTGCTGCCAGGGGCAGCGATCCTTCTTGTCGTGTTAGCGCTCAATTTCCTCGGCGATGGCCTGCGTGACGCGCTGGACCCGCGCTTACGCCAGTGAGGACCGTCTGGGCTGTCGCCGACTGACACCCGTCCCTCGCCATCCCCACCGCCGGGGTGTAGGCCATCTTGATTTAGCAAGGTTTCAGCATCTGAGGACGCTTATGCCCCGACGCCGGAATGGTCGGGGGCATTGCGACCAGATTTCAACGAGGAGGTGCCTATGAACTGAAAGACACGACTTTTTCATAAAAATGAACCCCGTATTCTTCGATTCTAAGTCCAAGAAAGGAGAGAAGACTATGCGAAGCAAATACTTAGGCGCATTGTGCATGCTGCTCCTGCTGGCCGTATTGCTGGTGGCTTGTGCGCCGCCACCAATGCCGGTAGCAACCCCAGCAGGTCGGCTTCCCGGCTTCTGGCAAGTGTATGAAGATACGTTCAAGGAGGCCAAGTATGTGGACTTGACGCATGCCTTCGAACCCGTCCAACCGGTTTGGCCTGGTTTTGGCAACGCTCAGTTTAAGCCCGCCGTCGCCGGCCAGGCTATTGAAGGCTATGTGGAAAAAGGGCAGGAGTTCACCTACGAGCAGCATGGCTTCGTCGCCACAGCTTATGAGCTCCCCACCGATCAATATGGCACCCAACTCGACCCACCGGCCCATTGGGACAATCTGGGAGCAACCATCAGCGACATCCCTGCTACCTATGCCATTCGCCCCCTGGTAGTCATCAGTATAGCCGATAAGGTGGCCCAGGATGAAGGATACCATCTCCAGGTGCAGGACATTCTGGACTGGGAGGCCAAGTATGGACGTATCCCAGAGGGGGCGGTGGTCATGGTGCGCTCGGACTGGTATAAGAAATGGGGAGACCTGGAGCGCTTCAATCAAAAACCTTTTCCGGGCGTGAGCCTGGACGCCTTGAAGTTTCTCCATCTTGAACGGAAAATCCTTTTCCACGGCCATGAACCTCTGGATACAGATACCACGCCCACTCTGGAGGGCGAAGCCTGGCTAATGCACAACCATTTTGCCCAGGCGGAAGGTGTCGCTAACCTTGACCAGGTACCAGAGGCGGGCGCACTCATCATCATCGGTTTTGCCAAGCCCAAAGGCGGCACGGGTGGTTATGCCCGCTACGTTGCCGTGTGCCCGAAAGATTGGCCTTACGGGGTCTCCGTGGTGGAGATGCCCGGCGCGCCCTTACCCACCCAGACGGCGCCTCTCAAACGGGATGAGAATGGGGTGCTCAGGCCGACGCCATAGCAGCCAAACCTATGTCCGCAACAGCCCAGGTGGTGCTGCCGGAGGAGTGAGCGGACAGAGTATGCCCTATGGAGCACCGCTGTTGGTGGGCAAAGTCCTATACAAGCCACAATGGAGGCCGCCTCATGATGGTCGGGAGGAGGGTCGCCCCTCCTCCCGACACTACAGAACCAGACGTGTGTCCCAAGGGCAGTTTCAAGCGAACAAGGCACGGGTGCATTTTCCCCTCCCCTGGTGGGAGGGGTTGGGGAGGGGGGAGTGGAGATGGCGGCAGCAAACCCATAACTCGTCAAGAAATTGAAATGCGCCCCACAGGGCACCCCATCTTGCGCTATCTCCATACCCGGAGTATAATATATTGTGGTCAATTGGCATCGTTTCACACCTTCCGACTTTGAGTACGATTTTGAGCGAGATGAACTCTCAAGAGGAGATTGACAGGATCGTGGTGGCGCAAGCTGATGATGATTCGGCATGGGAAGAGCCCATCTATGTGCGACGAGAAGAGCTGGGGGCGTTTTCCATCCCTGCTGAACTCGCCGCACGTGTAGCGTTTCTCGCTCTCCGGTTGGAGCGAGAGATACGAAGGGAGGTGATGTGACCACTCAATACGCTCTGTCGTCTTCCGATGGCGTTGGCAGGAGAACGCCATCGGGATAGCATAAGGCTCCCGTCATTCATTCCTTAATGAGGAGGAAGGTCAATGAAGAAGCTGGCAGCACTATTGGTGCTCACGCTGGTGGGCACGCTCTTGGCGGCTTGCCCGGCCCCCACGCCTCAGATCATCGAGAAGGAAGTGGTGGTCGAGAAGCCGGTCGTGGCAACCGTCGTCGTGGAGAAGGAGGTGGTCGTCGAGAAGCCGGTCGTGGAGACCGTCGTCGTGGAGAAGGTGGTCGCCCCGACCCCAGCCCCCGTGAGCGCTCAGGAACTGGCCCGCCGCCAGACGCTCAATATTGCCATCGGCGGCCGCATCGCCGATCCCACCAACCTGAACATCTATGCGCCGGGGGTCAGCCGCTCCAGCACGGGCCTGCACCAGATGATCTACGAGTACTTCTTCTACCAGAACCTGCAGACCGGGGAGTACATCCCCTGGCTGGCGGAGAGCTACGAGTACAATGACGACTTCACCGCCATCACCGTCAAGCTGCGCGACGGGGTCACCTGGAGCGACGGCGAACCCTTCACTCCCGAAGATGTCGTCTTCACCTACAACCTGCTCCTGAACAACCCGGGCATGACCTGGGCGGCGGAAGTATCCAAGTGGGTGGGGTCGGTGGAGAAAGTGGACGACCTCACCGTGCGCTTCAACCTGAAGAAGGCCAGCCCCCGCTACCACCTGAACCGTGAGGCCTTCCCTGCCGTGGGCATCTGGGGTGGCATCACCATCCTGCCCAAGCACATCTGGGAGGGACAGGACCCTCTGACCTTCAAGAGCTCTAACCCCATCGGCACAGGCCCCTACACGTTGGCCAAGGCCACGGAAACGGCCATGACCTACGAGCGCGATGAGGACTGGTGGGGGACGAAGGTCTTCGGGGTGAAGCCGGCGCCCAAGACCGTCAACTTCGAGTACCTGGGCCCCGAGACCAACGTGGCCCTGGCTCTGGCCGCCAACGAGATTGACACCCCCTTCATCGGCATCCTCTCCCTGGGCTCCTTCAAAGAGGTGGTCAAGCGCAATGCCAACGTCCGCGCCTGGCACAAGGAGGCGCCCTATGCCTGGCTTGACCCCTGCCCCAGGCCGCTGATGGTTCAGAATGCCACCCCGCCCTGGGACAAGAAGGAGGCGCGCTGGGCCCTCTCCTACCTGATCAACTGGCAGGCTGTGGTTGACCTGGCCTACGAGGGCACCACCGTGCCGAGCTGGGGCATCTGGCCCTTCTACGATGGCAACCAGCCCTACTTCGATGCCATCGCCGACCTGCTGGAACAGTATCCGACGGCGACCTACAATCCGGACAAGGCCGCGGAGCTCTTCACCTCCCTCGGCTACACCAAGGGAGCCGACGGCTACTGGACTTCTGCCGCCGGGGAGAGGCTCAAGGTCCGCTACGTGGTCAACGCCAACTCCACGGAAGAGATGAAGGTGTCCGCCGTGCTGGCCGATCAGCTCGAGGCCGGAGGGATTGAGGTCGAACTGCAGCCCCTGACCGACCCCGTTCTCGCCGATACCATCCTGCGCGGCGAGTACGAGATCAAGCTGCACTCCTTCTGCCCCGGCTACATTTTCGACAACCTGGAGCTGTTCCACAGCAAGTACTATGTCCCGCTGGGCGAGCCAGCGCCCTGGTATGAGCGGAACTCCTTCCGCTACAAGAACGAGGCCTTCGACGCCATCCTGGACGAGATGGCCGTCACACCTCCCACCGAGGTGGAGAAGGTCAAGGACCAGTTCCGCCGCATCATGGCCATCTGGCTGGACGAGCTGCCCGTCATCCCGGGCGTGCAGGCGCCTGCCCTGGTGCCCTTCAGCACCACCTACTGGGTAGGGTGGCCTTCGGCCGATAACCCCTGGAACATGCCGGTGAGCTGGTGGGCGACCTTCAACCTGGTGATCAACGGCTATCCCTCGCCCGAGACAGGCGAATGGGTCGGCGGAATCCGCTCTGCGTTCGAGTAGTAACCGTCAACGATGTGGGGGCGGTCTCCCCATAGGGGCCGCCCCCCACTTTGTTCGGTTCATCCGCTTCGACAAGGAATGACCAATGGCCTACTTAAGGTATCTCGGGCAGCGGCTCGTCATCCTCGTGGCGACCATCTTCATCTCCATCACCGTGGTCTTCTTCGTGCCGCGCATGGTTCCCGGCCATCCCCTGGCCGCCGTCTTCAGCAAGCTGGCCGCCATGGGGGGCAGCCTCAACGCTCCGGAGCTCATCGAGGAGTACACGCGCATCTTCGGCCTGGACAGAAGCCTGTGGGAGCAGTATGTGAGCTTCCTGCGCGAGCTGGCCCGCGGCAACCTGGGTTATTCCATCAGCAGCTTCCCTTCCCATGTCTCTGACCTGTTGAAGCCCGCCATCCCCTGGACCATCGGCCTGCTGACGGTGACGACCCTGATCAGTTGGATCTTGGGTTCCCTCATCGGCGCCGTCGTGGGCTGGAGGGGCCAGAAATCACGCTTCTTCCAGGCCCTCGTGCCGGTAGCCCTGGTACTGTATAGCATCCCCTATTACATCCTGGCCATTATCCTCATTTTCCTCTTCGCTTTCCACTGGCCCATCTTCCCCCTGCCGGGACCCTATTCGGTGGGGATAGAGCGGGAGCTCTCTTTGGAGTTTGTCCTGGACGTGCTGCGCCATGCCATATTGCCTGCCCTGAGCATCATCCTGGTTTCGCTAGGCTGGTGGTTCCTGAGCATGCGCAGCCTGATCACCTCCCTGAAAGGCGAGGACTACATCCTGCAGGCTGAGGCCAAGGGGCTTTCCGACCAGCGCATCCTGTGGGGCTACGCCTTCCGCAATGCCCTCTTGCCTCAGGCCACCGGCCTGGCCATCTCTCTGGGCCATATCGTCGGCGGGGCACTCCTGACCGAGGTCATCTTCGCCTATCCCGGCCTCGGCTCGTTGATCTACAGTTCCATCCAGGGCAAGGACTACCCGCTCATCCAGGGCGGCGTCCTCCTCATCATTCTGTCGGTAGCCCTGGCCAATTTCCTCATTGATATCACCTATCCGTTGATTGACCCACGGATTCGCACAGAGCGCGCGGGGAGAGGGTAGCTCATGGCCACGGCACGAGTTGAAACGGGCAAGGGATACGTCGGCGAACTCCTGCGTAACAGGAAGTTCCTCATCGGATTGATCATCTTCCTGACCCTGTTGACCTTGGCTGTGGCAGGGAACCTGACCACGGATCCTGCCTCCAGGCGCTCAGGCAGCTTCCCCGCCCGCCTTCCCCCGGGGCCGGGATGGCCGCTGGGCACCGACACGCTGGGGCGGAGCATCGCCGTCCAGATCAGCGAGGCGTTGCCCAAATCCCTGCAAGTCGGCCTGATTGCCGCCTTCCTGGGCACCTTCTTCGGCGCCCTCATCGGCTTCGTCAGCGGCTACTTCGGCGGGATGGTGGACGCCGTGCTGCGGGTCTTGATTGACGTCTTCCTCTCCATACCCTCCCTCCTGTTCCTCATCCTGATCGCTGCCCTGGTGAAGGGGGTGAACGTCCAGGCCATGGCCCTGATCATCGGCGCCTTCGCCTGGCCCTCGCCCGCCCGCCAGGTGCGCGCCCAGGTGCTGAGTCTCAAGGAGCGGGCTTTCGTGCAGGTCGCCCGCCTCTCGGGCATGTCCGGCCTGGAAATCATCTTCCGCGAGTTGATGCCCCACATGCTGCAATGGTTGGGGGCCAATTTCGTCAACGCCTTCCTCTCCGCCGTCCTGACCGAGTCGGGCCTGTCCCTCCTCGGGTTGGGCCCGCAGCGGGAGATGACCCTGGGCATGATGGTCTACTGGGCCCTCAGCTATGCAGCCATCCTGCAGAACCTCTGGTGGTGGTGGGCACCGCCGGTGCTGGCCCTCATCTGCCTCTTTCTCTCCCTGTACCTGATCCACCTGGGCCTCGACGAAGTGAGCAACCCCCGACTGCGCTCACAGGCGTGATACTCCCGACCGGCGCAGCCAATCCACAGGAGCGGTTAATCCCCTTGATGCCCATACAACCTGTCCAATGTCACGATGGCTCCTTGCTTTGGACCCTGTCCGGTCACCTCACGCCAGAGGACAAGGCAGCCGACGATTACCTCTTGCTGCCCTTCGACGTGCCCCCCGGCCTGCAGCGGCTGACCGTCTCCTACGAATACGGCGCAGCGGTCAGCGCTGCCCTGCCCGCCGGCAGCGGCAACGTGCTCGATATCGGCTGCTTCGACCCCCGCGGCAGCCAGTTCCTGCAGGGGGAAGGCTTCCGCGGCTGGAGCGGCAGCGAACGGCGTACCTTCACCATTGCCCTGGCCGAGGCCACGCCCGGCTACCTGCCCGGCCCCATCTACCCCGGCACCTGGCACATCCTCCTCGGCCTGTACCGCATCCTGCCCGCCGGATGTGACTATCGCCTCACCATCGTCGGCCAGCGCGGTGAAGGGCCGCCGCCACCGCCGCCCGCTCCGCTGGCCTCTCCGCTATTGCGCAGGGAAACCCGCTGGTACCGGGGCGACCTGCAAAGCCACACCCACCACTCCGATGGCACAGGCAGCCTGCACGACCTGGCAGCAGCGGCCCGGGCGCGGGGGCTCGACTTCGTCGCCGTCACCGAGCACAACACGGTCAGCCATCTGCCCCACCTGGCCCAGGTCGGCGGCGACGCCCCTTCGGGCAGAGCGCCTCGGCCGACGCCTCGGCGGAGGCCCTCAGGGCGAAGCCTGCTCCTCATCCCCGGCGAGGAGATCACCACCTACTACGGGCACGCCAACGCCTGGGGCATCCAGGGCTGGCAGGAGTTCCGCTGCCGCGACGACGCCACCATGGCCCGCATCATGGAGGCTGTGCACGCCGCCGGGGCCCTCGTCTCCGTCAACCATCCCAAAGACGACGGCCCGCCCTGGGAGTACAGCCCCGATCTGCCCTTCGACTGCGTCGAAGCCTGGCAGGGGGTGTGGGCCTCCAACAACCATCAATCGCTGGCCTTCTGGGACCGCCTGCTGCGGCAGGGACGGCGGGTGGTGGCTGTGGGGGGAAGCGACAAGCACGTGAAGCCCTTCCAGGGAGAACCGGCGCCCTACGACCTGGGCACACCAACGACCTGGGTCTATGCTGACGAGCTTTCCACGGCCGGCATCCTGCGCGGCATCCGGGCGGGGCATGTCTTCATCTCCGCCGGCCCGCAGGGGCCGGAGTTGTACCTGAGCGCCGACGCCGATGAGGACGGTGTGTACGAAAGCATGATGGGGGACGAGATACTCCTCCCCGCCGGGCAGCGCATAGGGCTGCGCGCCGGCGTGGTGAACGGCGATGGCCTGACCCTGCGCATCGTCTCGGTCACCGGTGTAAAGGAAATCGCCGTGGAGAGTGAGGACTTCAGCACCTGCTGGGAGAGCAGGGCGGAAGGCGACACTTTCTATCGGCTTGAGCTGGTTGAGCCTCCCTCTGGGGAGAGCGCCCATCCAGCCACGGCGCAGCGACTGGCTCTGTCCAACCCCATCTACGTGTCTGTCGGCGCGTGAGTTGATGCAGGCTACTGACGAGTCTGGTGGGGCGATTTTCCATCTGCTGAGGCTGATGGTATAATAAATATGTAGTGTACTATTCAGGCTCAAGCGGGGGGCAGCCCCCACCCTGACCCCCCTGCTCCGGGGGAGGGTTGGGTGGGGGCGAAAAAACGCCTGTCTGAGTACCTGGCGGGGGATGCCTGAATAGTTATCCTTCAACAACACTCAACAGGGAGACCACCGGTTGAGTGGGGAGCTGACGAAAAGGAGGGATGGCCATGAGATGCAAAGAGCGACTCAAGAAGTACCTGCGCGAACACAACGTCTCCTTTGAAACCATGATCCACCCCGAGGCCTACACGGCCCAGGAAGTCGCCGCCGCCCAGCACGTTTCCGGTCACCAACTGGCCAAGGTGGTCATGGTCTGGGCCGACGAGCGCATGACCATGCTCGTCCTTCCGGCCAGCGCCCGCGTTGACTTCCGCAAAGCGGCCAGGGAACTGGGGGCGAAGAAGGTGCGGCTGGCCACGGAAACGGAGTTCTCCCAACATTTCGATGATTGCCAGGTGGGGGCCATGCCCCCCTTCGGCAACCTGTACGAGCTGCCCGTCTACGTGGACCGTGCCCTGACCGAACACGACGAAATCGTCTTCCGCGTCGGCACCTACACAGAGACCATGAAAGTCGCCTACGCCGACTTCGAGCGGCTGGTACAGCCGCAGGTGGGAGAGTTCGGCCTCTATCCCTGAGCCCATGTGATTCTCGCCGCGCCAGCCCGCATTTCGAGATCACGGCCCCACGCGATGGACAAGGGCAGCGCACAGCAGATGGCGTGGGCAGCGTGCCTCGGCCTCATCCTCTGCCTGCTGCTGGCTTACCCTGGCTGCCCGCAGCCCGTGTCCACTCGAAACGAAGCCCTTGCGTCGAGGCCACCTGAGGAGGTCGTCATGCCACCACTCAAGCTACCCGCTTCTGACATTGGCGTACCCGTAGCTGGCAGGTGTGGTCTCATCAGCAGACTCTGGAACCGGCTCCTGGGGTGGGTTTGTCGCCAGAAACCGGTTCTGAGGCCGATATCGGACGCCGAGGCACGGTCGTCTCGATCCTCAGAGGAGATGCCCTGGAGCACCGCCGTCAACCTGTCCAACAGCAGCACCGATTCCCGCTCCCCGGCAGTAGCCCTGGCTCCCGACGGCACGGTGCATGTGCTCTGGGAAGAGGGGGAGGAGATCTACCACAGCTACCGCAGCGATACGGGCTGGTCTTCCCCCGTCCGCGTGGCCACCGGCGAACGCCCGACCTTGGTGGTGGACGGCAACGGCACCGTGCACGCCCTCTTCGCCAACGAATTCGGCGGCAACTGGGAAATCTTTTACGTCCACTGGGCGGGCAGCCATTGGACGCTGCCGCGCAACATCTCTTACACCAGCGGCGCTTCGGGCATGCCGCGCCTTGCCCTGGCCCCCGATGGCCTGCTCCACGCCGTGTGGGCCGACACCACGCCCGGCTATTCGGTCATCTACCACGGCCAGCAGCAGGGGCCTTACTGGATCAACCAGCCCATTCCCAACGCCCGCGGCAGCGTGCCGGCGCTGGCCATTGACGGTCAAGGCCGACTGCACGTCGTCTGGCAGGATCAGGACACCCCTTCCAGCCCCTTCGAAGTCTACTACAGCCGCCGGGACAGCCAGGGGTGGTCACTGCCGGAAAACATCTCCGCCAGCGCCAGCGCCCAATCGGCCATCGCCGACCTGAGCCTGGACGCCCAGGGCACGGCCTATCTGGTCTGGGAAGAGGAAACCGGCGGCGGCTGGCAGATTTACCACAGCTACGGGCAGGTGGGCTACTGGTCCGTGCCCGCCGACATCTCGCAGTCGCCCAACGCCTGTCATCTGGCCCGGGTCGTCGTCACGCCACAGCAGGTCATGCATGTGGCCTGGGAAGAGGGCACGGTCCTGCGCTCCCGCCACAAAGGAGCTCAGGCCGGCGAGTGGTTCCCGGCGGAGACCATCGCCAGCAACCCGCTGGGGTTGGGCGACGTGGCCCTGGCTGCTGCCGCCGATGGCCGTGTGCACGCCGTGTGGGCCGCCCGCATGGCCGGCGGGCAGCGAGACATCTTCCACAGCGAACGGCCCTCGGCGCTCAAGCACAAGATCATCTTCCCCATCGTCATGCGCGACAACTGAAGAAGTCAAAGGGGCCGATCGCGTCACCATGCAGGCAAGAGATGCTTCGCTGGAGTCGGCCGAGCAATAAAGTTTGACGCCTGAAACCCGCTCAGCATGACAAATACGGTTGTAGTATTAGGCCCCTCAGCCCCCTGTCTGTTACCGATCGGGGGGCGAATCACCGGAGATCCGGGATGAACCTCACCGGTTTACACCTGCTGCTGAGCTATAAATGCACCCACGAGTGCGATCATTGCTTCGTCTGGAGCAGCCCGCGGGCCGAGGGGACGATGACCCTGGCCCAGGTGCGGGAGATTTACCGCCAGGCAGCGGAGTTGGGCACGGTGCGCCACATCTTCCTGGAGGGGGGCGAGCCGTTTCTCTACTACCCGATCATGGTCAAGGCTGTGGAAGAGGGGCGGCGATGCGGTTTCCAGGTGGGGGTGGTCTCCAACAGCTACTGGGCCACCAGCGAAGAGGATGCCCTGGAATGGCTGCGGCCGCTGGCCGCCGCGGGGCTGTCCAGCCTTGACCTCTCCAGCGATCTCTTCCACGGCGAGGCGGACGAGCAGACGGAGACGCCGGAGGCCAGGCGGGGCACGGCGGCGGCGCAGGCGTTGGGCCTGCGCTGTGGCAGGCTCACCGTGCAGACGCCGGTGGGCGGCGCGCTTTATCCGGAGCAGCCGGGCGATACGCTGATGTTCCGCGGCCGCGCCGTGGCCAAACTGCTGGCGGGGGTGCCTCGCCAGCCCTGGGAGAGCTTCGTGGAGTGCCCCTACGAGGATCTGGCCGAGCCCGGCCGCGTGCATGTGGACCCCCTGGGCTACCTGCATCTCTGCCAGGGGCTGACCATGGGCAACCTCTTCCAGCGGCCGCTGGCCGGGTGGGTGGCCGCCTACGATCCGCAGAAGCATCCCATCGTCGGGCCACTGCTGGCGGGCGGTCCGGCCGAGCTGGTGCGTCGCTACGGGCTGGCGCACGAGGAAAGCTACGCCGATGCCTGCCACCTCTGCTACACGGCCCGCCAAACCCTGCGCCCTCGCTTCCCCGACCTCCTGGCCCCTGACCAGATGTACGGCGTGGGGTTGTAGGAGGACTTTGGAGCGCCCTGGGCCGGTTCTTCTGATCTTGACAGAAATCGTGTCATGTGGTAAAATTTGGATGTTCACAAAACACGTGTCGTACTATTTAGGGTCATTACGAGGAGCGCAGTTTGCGACGAAGGACCATCCCTCGCTGGCGCTCGGGACAGGCCGCCGAGGCTCGCCCGAGGCGCAATCCCCAGGCGTGCAGGAGATTGCTTCGCTTCATCCGGCGAAAACCCCTGCCGGATGAAGCTCGCAATGACGGGGCTGGAGTCTTCGTAAACTCGATCACATTCCCTGGACAGCCTATGTCCCTCCTTCCTAACCACAGTGCCACAGCCCTGGCAAGAGTTGGGCTGCATTGTAACGCCCATGTTTCCGGAATACACCGAAGACCGACAGCACCCCATCCAGCGCGCAGGATTGCCAGCAGACTTTATACACCGGCGCCATGCCGCTTTTCCCAGTCACGAGCAAAGGAGGTGAGGTGAAGTATGGATTATTAAGTGAGACAGACTGACTGTCGGCAGGTCCAAAAATCAGAATAAAAGAAACAAACAAGGAGGGCAGTAAAAATGAAAAGGCTGATCGCATTGTTGGTTTCTCTGGTGGTGCTGGCCGCCTGTGTCCCGGCCCCCCAAGTGGTGGAGAAAGTCGTCGAGAAACCGGTGGTTCAGACCGTAGTCGTTGAGAAGGTCGTAACGCCGACGCCCGTTTCGGTGCCAAAAGAGGAAAAGGTGGTCATGGGCTTTCCCCGCAGCGAAACCCTGTTCGCCCAGCAGTTGACGGGACGTGTCGGCACTCCCGATAACTTCAACGAATGGGTGGGTTGGAAGAACCGGGATCGTGGCATGGCCCAACTGATGAACGAGCCGCTGTGGACCATTGAGCCCGCCGTCGGAGAAGTGATCAACAGCCTGGCGGCTGCCCCACCCCAATACAATGAAGATTTCACCCAGATGACGGTCAAGCTCAGGGAGGGCGTGTATTGGAGCGACGGGGTGGAGTTCACCGCCGACGATGTGGTGTTCACCATCGAGAAGGTCAAAGCCACCCAGGGTCTGAACTACAATGTCCAGTTGCAAGGGGTGAAAAGCGTTTCCGCACCGGACAAATACACCGTGGTCGTCGAACTGACCGAGCCGAACTCCCGCTTCCACGCCTACTTCCTGGATCGGTGGGGATGCCTCTTCATCATGCCCAAGCATGTGTTCGAGAAGGTCGAGGATATCCTGACCTTCGAGTACAACCCGCCGCTGAGCCTGGGCCCATATGTCCTCCACAGTTACGATCCGGCCGGCTTCTGGACGGCCTGGCAGTTGCGGGACGACTGGGAGAGAACCCCCACCGGGATGCTCTATGGCCAGCCCAAGCCCAAGTACGTCGTGTTCGTCACCCACCAGGACCCCGCCTCCGCCGTGATCGCCCAGGTACGCCATGAGTTGGACACGGCGCAACTGACCCTCGAGTCCCTGAGGGCTGTCCTGGCCCAGAACCCCTATGCCCGCGCCTACCGCCGCGAGTTCCCGTGGGTGGTCAACACCGATCCATGCGTGACTGGCCTTACCTTCAACACGCTCAAACCGCCGTTTGACAATCGCGAAGTGCGCTGGGCCCTGGCCCTGGCCATTGACATCGTCTCGTACGCCGCCAATGCCATGGACGGCGCCCTCATGATGAGCGCCCTCCTCACCCCATCCGTGCCCCTGTACCTGAAGGAATACTACCAGCCAATGGAGCCATGGCTGCGAGACTTCACCCTTGACCTGGGCAACGGGGAGACCTTCAAGCCCTACGATCCGGAGGCGCCCTTCCGGCTGGCCGAATACGCGCGAAGCCGTGGCTACGTTGTCCCCGAAGATCCTGATCAAATCAGGGCGACCTTTGGCTATGGCTGGTGGAAGTACGCCCCTGATGTGGCAGCCAAGCTCCTGGAGAAGAACGGCTTCACCCGCGACAAGGATGGCAAGTGGCTCCTCCCTGATGGCACGCCGTGGAAGTTCACCGTGCTCACCGATCCCAATCCCGGCCATCATCACTACCAGAACACCTTCGCTGCGGTGCAGGAGTGGCGGAAGTTCGGGATTGATGTAGAGGCGAATGTGAACGAGATGTGGAGCACGCTCAACCTGAACGGGCAGTTCGACATCAGCACGGCCTGGCCGGCATACGAGCCCTGGGGCGGCCACGTGGACCTCTACCGGACCTTCGACAACTGGAACTCCGCCTATGTGGAGAAGGAGCTGGGTAAGCCGCACTATGGCCATCTCTCCCGCTGGTCAGATCCGCGCATGGACCAGGTCATCGCTGAACTCAGGGGCACCGACTGGAACAACACCGAGCGGATCATCGAACTCGGCATGGAAGGGCTGAAGATTGCCGTCGAGGAGATGCCGGGTATCGCCACCTACACCTATGTGGGGGCCCTCACCTGGGATGAGTACTACTGGACGAACTGGCCAGGCGCTGAGAACATTTACACTCAGCCATACCATCACTGGCCAAACTTCAAGTACATGTTGCCATTCCTGGAACCCACTGGACGGTAAGGCGGGAACCCGAAGAGAGAGCACGAGCAGGGGGTTTTCCCCCTGCTCGTGTGTTGTAGAGTCAGATTCAGTAGATCACAATTGCTCGCGGCGGATTGCCAAATCCGCCGCCAGGCTGCTGGATCTGGCGATCCAGCGGGAGCAAATTGTGATGTACTGAGATTGCTAAAAGGTGGAAAAGTGAGGTTCGTCAGGCGATATCTCATCCCGCGGCTCATCCAATATGTCCTCGTGACCTGGCTGGGGATCACGGTGGTCTTCATCATCCCCAGGCTGCTGCCCAGCGACCCGATCGAGAGCATGGTCGCCACCCTTCAGGCCCAAGGAACTTTCCGGGACCCGGAAGCGGTCAGGCAGATGGTTGATACGTTGCGAGACATGTATGGCCTGGAGAAGTCATTGCCCGAGCAGTACATCTCATTCTGGAAGCGACTCCTCTCTGCCGACTTTGGGCCTTCGTATTTCTCGTTCCCCACTCCTGTGATCAAGCTGATAGGGCGATCTTTTCCCTGGACGGTCGGCTTGCTCCTCACGACTACCGTGTTGTCCTGGATTATCGGGAACATCACCGGTGGACTCTCAGGGTATTTCACGGGAAACAGGCTGCTAAAGATTGTTGACTGGATAGTGATGTTCCTGCGCCCTATCCCCTATTACGTATTAGGCCTGACCCTCGTCATCCTGTTTGCTTATCTGCTTCCCTTATTCCCCTTTGAAGGAGGGTACACCATTGGCGCGAAGATCGCCTTCACCTGGAGCTTTATCAAAGACGTCCTGAGACATGCCTTCCTTCCGGCCCTCTCCTTGAGTCTGCTGGGCGTGGCGGTCAACCATCAGACCATGCGGCTCATCATCCAGGGGGTTAAAGAGGAGGACTACATACGGTACGCCAAAATCGCCGCCGTCAAGGAACGGGCGATCTTCGGCCGCTACGCCATGAAGAATGCCATACTGCCCCAGATCACCGGCCTTACCCTTTCCCTGGGGCAGATCTTCGGTGGCGCCCTGATCACGGAAATCGTCTTTTCCTACCCCGGGTTGGGCTTTCTGCTCTACCGGGCCATTGTGAACAGTGACTACAACCTGATCATGGGTATTACGACCATCTCTATCATAGCCATCACCACGCTGATCTTACTTGTTGACCTCCTATATCCGTTGTTTGACCCCAGGATAAGGTTCAGATAAACCGGAGAACAGGCCAGATGAAGACACTGAGGGACCTGTGCAGGGACAGCCGATTCAGCCTTGGCGCTGTGGTGGTTCTCATCCTCCTGCTGCTTGCTCTTCTTTCGTTCTTTTCCCCCTACGACCCCATCGAGTGGCGTGTGGTCCAGCGCGACCTGCCACCTTCATGGAAGCATCTCCTGGGAACAGACTCCAAAGGCCAGGACGTGTTCTGGCAAATGACGTTTGCGGTGCGCAACTCCCTCGCCCTGGCGGTTTTCGCCGCCGCGATTTCCAGGGTTATCGCCGTGGTGGTGGGCCTGCTGGCCGGCTACAGCGGAGGCCTGATTGATCGGGTGCTCATGTTCATCAGCGATGGCTTCCTGGTGATGCCGCTGTTCTTGATCATCGTGATGCTGGCCATGCTGGTGCGGGAGCACATGAACACCGTGAATCTGGCCCTGCTGCTCGGGGCGCTGGGATGGGCCTGGGATGCCCGGCTCATACGGTCCCAAGTCTTGAGTTTACGGGAAAGGGAGTTCACCTATACCGCCATCCTCTCCGGAACCCCTACGCGCAAGCTGATATTCAACGAATACTCCCTATTTATTACGCCGCTCGTTTTCACCACGCTCATCAATAACATGGCCTGGGTGGTGGGAATGGAGATCACCCTGGCGCTCATCGGTTTGACCAACCTGAACATCCCCACCCTGGGGGCCATGCTTCGGTGGGCCGTCAGCTACCAGGCCATGCTCCTCGGCCTGTGGTGGTGGCTATTGGCCCCCATTGGAGTCAGCATTGCCCTGTTCGTCGCCCTGTATCTGGTATCCTTAGGCACCAGCGAATACCTCGACCCCAGGGCCCGCATCCAACGGGTAGGGGCAAGGTGAGGGGGGCTGCCATGTGGGTGCTGAAGGCAGAACAACTGGCATCTTTTTACATCCTGGACATTTTCGGCGTGAAGAAGGTTGTCCAGGCTGTCAACGGAGTGGACCTGGAAATACGCGAAAACGAGGTCTATGGGATTGCCGGGGAAAGCGGATGCGGGAAAACCACCCTGGTGAAAACCCTCTTTGGCAACATCGAGCCGCCATTGAGGCTGATGGGCGGAAAGGTATGGTACCGGGTGGGCGGAGAACAACTGGATTTGTTCTCCTTGAGGCCGGAGGAGAGACGGGAATTACGGTGGGAATTCATCTCCTATGTCCCCCAAAGTTCGATGAGCAATCTCAATCCGGTCATCAAGCTCAAGGGGACGTTCAGGGACTTCCTGGAAAGCCACGTCCCCTATGAGACGAAACGCGATGTGCTCGAAATCGCCCGGCGACATCTCCTGGAGCTGGGCCTGCCGCCGAAGGTTCTGGAAGCATATCCTCATCAGCTTTCTGGGGGGATGCGCCAGAGGGTCGTTATCGCCCTGGCCTCCTTCCTCTCCCCGCGGGTTCTGATCGCCGACGAGCCCGTGACCGCGCTGGACGTGGTGGTGCAGCGGGGGGTCCTCCAGCTCCTCAAAGAGGTGCAGGAAAAATTGGAGAACACCCTGGTCATCGTCACGCATGACATGGGGGTTCTTGCTAACATCGCCGACCGCATCGGCATCATGTATGCCGGGAGGATCATCGAGGAAGCGAGAGTGGAGACCATTTTCGCAGAGCCGCTCCATCCTTACACCAAATATCTGATCAATTCCCTTCCCCAATTCGGCGACAAGGGGATGCGGGAGGGCGCGCCCGGAGCCCCTCCTTCGCTCGTGGACCCTCCGGGTGGCTGTGCTTTCCATCCCCGCTGTCGCCTGGCCATGGAGATTTGCAGACAAGAGGTGCCCAGGTGTCAGAGCGTGGGCGTTCAACACAGGGTGGCCTGCTGGCTGATGCAGAAGGGTCAGGATGAACAGGGTTCTTGAACTTCAGGATATCACCAAAGTGTTCCATCTGGGCAGCATGATCTCCAGGCTCAGGATCACGGCCGTGGACCACGTCTCCTTCCACGTGGGCAGCGCGGAGATTTTCGGCCTGGCCGGGGAAAGCGGGTGTGGGAAGACCACGATTGCGCGGATGATCCTGGGCTTCGAGGAACCCACATCGGGACAGATCATCTACAGGAAAAAGGACGGAACACCTGTTACAGGGAAAGAGGTCTGGCGCACGGCAGGGGTGCAGGCGGTCTTCCAAAATCCCTTTGAGACCTTCAACCCCTTGCGGCAGGTGGAGCGCTATTTCTTCGAGGCCGTACACAACTTTCGCCTGGCGAGCAGCCACTCGGAGGCTGTGGCCCGAATCAACAAGGCCCTGGAGGCGGTTGGCTTGAGCTATAAAGAGATCGCCGGCCGCTACCCTGCTGAGTTTTCCGGCGGCCAACTGCAGCGGGTCTCGATCGCCAGGTCACTTCTCACCGAACCTTCCTTGCTGATCGCCGACGAACCGGTGTCCATGGTGGACGCCTCGATCCGCATGTCCATCATGAACCTGTTCAGGGAGCTCGTGGAGAAGTTCGGCGTAAGCGTCCTCTACATCACGCATGACCTGGCCACTGCCTACTACGTGTGCGATCGCATCGCCATCATGCTCAGGGGCAATATCGTGGCCATGGGCGATGTGGAGAAGGTGCTGGTAAAGCCCAGGCATCCTTATGTCGAGCTCCTGCGGGAGTGCATCCCCGAAACAGACCCCAGGAAGCGCTGGGCCGCCAAAGTGCAGCTTGCGGAGAGCGAGCAAGAGGAGTACCTGCGGGCCGGTTGCAAGTTCGCCGGCCGATGTCCTCATGTGATGGAGAGGTGCCAACGTGAGTCCCCGAAGGATATCCTTGTGGACGGTGTCCTCGTTAAGTGCTTTCTTTACTCGTAAGAAGGGGAGCGCGTATGAAGAGACTCGGCTAATACACACCAGGGGAAAACCCATACCTTTACACAGAAGAAGGGAGCCATAGACCATGACCAAAGAAAGCAAAGCCATTTACCTGGATCCCGCCCAATCGACCGAGAGAAGGGTAAACGATCTCCTGTCACGAATGACGTTGGACGAAAAACTGGCCCAACTCAGCGCAGTGTGGGTATATGAGCTGCTGGAAGACATGGCCCTTTCCGACGAAAAGGCCAGGAGGTTAATCGGAAGCGGCATCGGTCAGATCACCCGCATCGGCGGGGCCAGCAATCTGGGGCCGGAGGCCAGTGCAGAGCTGGCCAACAGAATCCAGGCTTTCCTGGTGGAGAACACGCGGCTCGGCATCCCAGCCATCGTCCACGAGGAGTGTTGCAGCGGCTACATGGCCAAAGGAGCAACCTGCTTCCCGCAGATCATCGGCCTGGCCAGCACCTGGGAGCCGGAACTCGCCGAAAAGATGACCTCTGTGATCAGGACGCAGATGAAATCGGTGGGAGCTCATCAGGGACTGGCTCCTGTGCTGGACGTTACCAGGGACCCAAGATGGGGCAGGGTGGAGGAAACCTTCGGCGAAGACCCTTATCTGGTCTCGCGCATGGGCACCGCGTACGTCAAAGGGCTGCAGGGACCGGAGCCGAAGCAAGGCATCATCTCCACCGGGAAACATTTCGTGGGCTACGGCATGTCAGAAGGGGGCATGAACTGGGCACCCGTTCACCTCTCACCCAGGGAACTGCGCGAGGTATTCCTGGCACCCTTTGAGGCAGCGATCAGGGAAGCCCGGCTGGCCTCCATCATGAACGCCTACCACGAACTGGACGGCATCCCCTGCGGCAGCTCAAAGGAACTCCTGACCGAGATCCTCAGGAATCAATGGGGCTTTGACGGCATCGTCGTCTCCGATTACATGGCCATCAACATGCTGGCGGATTATCATCATGTGGCCAAAGACAAAGGCGAAGCGGCCAGGTTGGCCTTGGAAGCCGGCATTGACATCGAATTGCCCAGCACCGATTGCTATGGCCAGCCCCTTCGCCGGGCAATTCAAAACGGAACGGTCAGCGAGTCTTTGATAGACGAAGCCGTCAGGCGGGTTCTGAGGATGAAGTTCCTTTTGGGGTTGTTTGAGAACCCCTACGTAGATGTTGAGAGGGTTTCTGAGGTCTTCGATACCCCTGAACAACGCGCCCTGGCCCGCCAGATAGCGCAAAGGTCCATCGTCTTGCTCAAGAACGATGGGGACCTCTTGCCGTTGAAGAAGGATATCTCTTCCATCGCCGTCATCGGGCCGAATGCGGACAGCATCAGGAATATGCTGGGCGATTATGCCTACCCTGCTCACATAGAGTTCATGGAATTCATGCAGAGCGGCCATGTGATCGAGACGCCCACGCCGGGCAAGATAGAGCTGGGCGACACCTATGTCCCCATGCGCAGCGTGCTGGAGGGCATCAAAGGCAGGATCTCACCTCAGACCAGGGTGTATTATGCCAGGGGCTGCGATGTAACGGGCGAATCCAGGGAAGGCTTCGCCGAAGCCATTGAGATGGCCAGGAAGTCCGAGGTCGCGGTGCTGGTTGTGGGCGGCAAATCAGGCCTGACCCCCGACTGCACCTGCGGTGAATTTCGCGACCGCGCCGACATAGGATTACCCGGCGTCCAGGAGGAGTTGGTGCGGGCCGTCTACGAGACCGGGACACCAGCGGTGGTGGTATTGGTCAACGGCAGGCCATATGCCATCCCCTGGATCGCCGAACATATCCCCGCCATCGTGGAAGCGTGGCTGCCCGGTGAGGAAGGCGGCGAGGCCGTGGCCGATGTCCTGTTTGGCGACTACAATCCCGGTGGCAAGCTGCCGATCACATTCCCGCGGGCGGCGGGGCAAATCCCCATCTTCTACGGCCACAAGCCTTCCGGGGGACGCTCCTTCCTGTATGGCGACTACGTTTCACTGAGCGCCAGGCCGCTTTTCCCGTTTGGATATGGCCTGAGCTACACGCGATTTGAGTTCAGCAACCTCCGGATCGCGCCGAAGCAGGTGGGGGCAGAAGGGAAAGTGCGGATAAGCGTTGAGGTCAAGAACGTCGGCGAGCGGGGAGGGGACGAGGTCGTCCAACTCTACGTACACGACGTGCTGTCGAGCGTCACCAGGCCGGTCAAGGAGCTAAAGGGGTTCAAGAGGATCACCCTGGAACCGGGGGAAAAGAAGACCGTAACCTTCACCCTTGCGGTAAGCCAGCTCGGTTTCTACAACCGGGATATGAAGTTTGTGATGGAGCCGGGTGCCGTCGAGGTCATGATAGGCAGTTCGTCGGAAGACATACGGCTTAGCGGAGAGTTTGAGATTATCGGAGAGGTAACCGAAGTCGGCACCATCAAGACGTTCTTCAGCGCAGCAGACGTGCACTGAAAGCCTGTCCAAGAAACGCTTCTCCTCCGAAAACACCTCTGGCCGGCCCCCTGACCGGCCAGAGGTGTTTGGATGAGCCAGTTAGCCTTCATGAATAGACCATGCCCATGAAGCGAGGCTTTATCTTTTCCGCCCTGCTTGTGCTCGTTCTGTCCCCCTTGCTGTCGGGTTGCAATCCCGCTAAAAGTGCGCCCTCTGACCACATCACCAAGAAGCCTTCCTTGCCCTCCCCAACTCCTGCTCCGCAAACAGCCGTGCCGGCCCCGGTGGGGGCTTTCACCTCGGGCCGATATCGCAACCTGTTCAAGGAGATGCTCGGAAAGGACGAGGCCGAAATCCGGGCCAGGCTCGACGCGGCCTGGGAGCAACTGTTCTACGGCGACGACGACACCCAGCGCGTCTACTATCTCGTTGGCAACGATATGGCTTACATCGAGGACATCGGCCATCATGATGTTCGCTCCGAGGGCATGTCCTACGGGATGATGATCGCCGTACAGATGGACAAAAAGGAGGAATTCGACCGCCTGTGGAAATGGGCCAGGACCTACATGTACCACACCAGCGGCCCCTATCGGGGCTACTTTGCCTGGCACTGCAGGCCAAACGGCGAACAGATAGATGCCAACCCCGCTTCGGATGGCGAAGAGTGGTTGGCGATGGCGTTGCTGTTCGCATCGGGGCGATGGGGCAATGGAACCGGCATCCTGGACTATCGCGCCGAAGCGCAGGCCATCCTCGATACCATGCTACACAAGCAGGACCAAGAGGGCGGCCTGGCGACCAATATGTTTGACGCCGGGACCAAACAGGTCGTTTTCGTGCCCAGGATCGGCCCTGATTCGAGCTTTACCAATCCGTCATATCACCTGCCGGCCTACTACGAACTGTGGGCACGTTGGGCGGACAAAGACAACGGGTTCTGGTACGAAGCGGCTGCCGCCAGCCGCGAGTTTTTCAAGAAGGCTGCTCATCCGGAGACGGGGCTGATGCCCGACTACGCCGCATTCGATGGCTCCCCCACCGATCCCTGGGGCGGCGGGCACGACGTTTTCAGGTTCGATGCCTGGCGGACGGGGATGAACGTGGCCGTGGATTATGCCTGGTTCGCCGCCGATGAATGGGAGATTGAGCAGAGCAACCGGCTGCTCAACTTCTTCTACAGCCAGGGCCTCGCCTCGTATGGCAATCAGTTCACCCTGGACGGCAGGCCGCTCTCCAGCGATCACTCGCTGGGGCTGGTCGCCATGAATGCTGTGGCCGGATTGGCCGCAACGACCGATAAAACGCCCGAATTTGTCAGAGCGCTCTGGGATGCCTCCCCTCCCACCGGCAGGTGGCGCTATTACGACGGCCTGCTCTATATGCTGGCCCTCTTGCACGTCAGTGGGAATTTCCGCATCTACTCGCCCCAGGCAACCTCGCCTTAGAGTGATGCTGTTTGAGGACGGGGTCCTGACGAAGCCGATCCTACGGCCCCTTGCCCGCTGAGCCGGGGATGTCGCGCTCCACCGCCTCCCGCACCGTCAGCCGCCGCGTGACGATGTACCAATCGGCGATAGTGCGGAAACGGTCGCTGGGCTCGTTCAGGCGACCGATCGTCACCCCCTGAACTTTCTCCCGCACGCCGTAGCTGTACACGGGGTGAAATAGCGGCAAGGCCGGCAGTTCCTCGGCGAAGATGTCCTGAAACTCCCGATACAGGGCCATGCGCCGCGCCTGGTCGCCGGTCATCCTTGCCTCTTCCATGATCTCGTCGGCCCGCCGGTGAGCCCAGCCGGCGTAGTTCTGCCCACCCTCCACCTGCGTGGAATGCCAGAGCGGGTAGGGGTCAGGATCGCCGCTCAGCTCCCAACTGACCAGGGCGGCGTCGAAATGCCGGGGGTAGAGAAAATCGCTCACCAGACCGGCGAAGCTCACCGGTTGCGGCACGGCGCGCACCCCCACCTCGGCCCAGTCGGCGGCGATCATCTCCAGCATGCGCACGCGCACCGCATCGTCGTCGCCCAGGAGGATGAACTCCAGCCGCTGCTCCCCCTTCTCACGCACGCCATCGCCGTCGCCATCCCGCCAGCCGGCCTCCTCCAACAGGGCGCGAGCCGTCTCGGGCTCGTAGCCGTAGTGACGCACCTCCTGGTGATAGGCCCAGGTGCGGGGGACGATGGGGCTGTGCGCCAGCACCCCCTCACCGCCGGTGGCCTGGTCAATCAGCGCCTGGCGGTCCAGGGCGTACAGCAGGGCCTGGCGCACTTCCTTCTCCTGCAATTGCGGCGTGTTGGGGTTGTTCAGGTTCAGGAGGATGGCCACGAACCCGGCCAGCGGTGCGGAGAGGATGTTCATCTCTTCGATGGCCGCCGCCCAACCCAGGTCGCCGGGCAAGATGCGGCTGATGGCGTCTACTTCCCCCCGCTCGAAGGCGGCATAGATGCTCTGGTAGTCAGGGTAAAAGCGGAACTCCACTGCCTCCAGGTACGGAGGCTTGCCGCGGGCGTAGGGATTGGGCTCCAGGACGGCGTGCAGGGCATCCACTTCCGTGAGACGGAAAGGCCCGGTGCCCACCGGCCGCGTGTTGAGCTGGGCGCGGGGCATCAGCCGCGGCGGGATCTCCTTCCACAGATGGGCCGGCAAGAGGCCCATGGTCGTGTAGTCCAGAAACGGCGTGAAAGGTTCGGCCAGGGTGAAACGGACAGTATGCTGATCCAGCTTCTCCACCTGCACGCGGCGCCACAGCTCCCGTATGTCGGGGAGGCCCTGAAAGTCGGCATCCTGCACGACGCCGATGGAATAGAGCACATCGTCCGCCGTGAAGGGAATGCCGTCGTGCCAGCGCACGTCCTGGCGCAGGGTGAACGTATAGACGAGACCGTCGGGTGAGATGTCCCAGCGTTCGGCCAGGGCGGGGACGACGTTGCCTTGCTCATCGAAAGCAGTCAACCCCTGGAAAATGAGCGCGCAGAGGTCCTGGTCCACGCTGTTGTAGTGGCTGAGGAGCGGGTTGATGTATTGCGGGTTGCCGGCCAGTCCTTCCACGTAGACGCCGCCCTGGGCAGGGACCGTGGTGGTGGTGACAGAGTACGCCGAATAGGCCAACAGGGCGGCCAGCAGCACCAGGCCCAGGAAGGCGATGGCGGCCTGCCAACGGATATATCTGCCCAAGGCGTTGCTCAGCGGGAGATGAGGACGGTGACGAAGGCCAGGATGAAGAAGGCGATGCTCAGGCCGATGGTGGCCTGGAACAGCGTCTTTTCCACGCCGCGGCGGGTCTTGTATATCCCCCCCTCGCCGCCGAAAATGCTGCCCAGCCCGCCCTCGCGGGCCTGCAGCAAAACCAATGTGATCAGCGTGACGGCGATGATGATCTGCATGATATAGAAATAGGTGAGCACAGGATTATCCTCCGTTGCGAAGTTGAGCTATTACATCCTTCAGGTGACAGGCAATTGAGGCTCAATGCACAGTGTCGCCTGGCTCAAGACGGCCTTGTAGCGCAGGCTTTCAGCCTGCGACGCGGGTGCAAGCCCGCGCTCCACTAAATGCACAGCTACCAGAGTGCCTGTCACCTTCGACAAATCCATTATACCACGCCCCGCTCCTGTGGAGCAAACCACCAGAGGTGGAGATGCTTACCACAGACGCGGGCTGCAGGGCGCAGGGCATAAATCTCGCCCAGGCGAAAGTGGGCATAGGCCACTCAGTCCGTGGGACCACCCCAATCGCTGAGCACTGCGCTGAAGAGCGACCAGGGGCCATCCGCATCCCAGGTCAACACACGTCCAACACCTCGAACGTCGCATCAGCCGCCCGGTGTTGATGGCTCAGAACCAGGTCGGGTTGTCCATCGCCGTTTATGTCGTCGTTTGCCAAAACGTGAGCAGCGTGCTGCCGTAGCGTCGCTGGTCTACCATCTCCAGATGTTGCAGCGTCAATGGCTCCTGCTCTTTGGGGTGAATCTGCACGATGACCTGGCCATCTTCGGCCAGAAGCGAAGGGCGGGCGTCTATGGCCTGCAGGGCCTTGACCCACAGCCTGTGGTACTGCGGCGGAGCGATGTAGATGACGTCGAAGGGCTCGACGTCGGGCTGTTGCAGGAAAGCGAAGGCATCGCCGCGCACCACGTGGGCCCCTTCGGCCAACCCCAGGCGGCGCAGGTTCTCGCCGATGGTGCGCAGGGCCGGGCGGCTGATCTCCACGAACACCACCTCGGCGGCCCCGCGGCTCAGCGCTTCGATGCCCACGCTGCCCGTGCCCCCGAAGAGGTCCAGGAAGCGGCAGCCGACAATGCGCGGGCCCAGGATGTCGAACAGGGCGGCTTTGCTGCGATCGGTGATGGGGCGTGTGCGCTGCCCGGGGACCGGGAGCAGCTTACGTCCCTTGGCGCTGCCGGCGATAACGCGCATTTGTTCTTCCCTGTGCGGTGAAGAAAAACCTGACGGCAAACCCGACATACGGGCGGGCTAATAGGCCAGCCCTACTTGCTTCAACGCAGCATGTGCTGCAAGTCTTCAACGTCTGTAACGAAAGTGAGCAAGCGCTGGATTGCTTCTGACACGCTATTGAAGGAATAAACCAGGTGCTCACCTTCACTTGTTCTGATAGACAGTTCAACAGCTTCCACTCGTCTAGGAGCACTCGGATCTGAGCGCAGCGTCGTCTCGACCGATTGTCTCACAGCTTGACGAACAGGGTTCGTAATAGCGGTTGCCATCTCTGTCTGTTCTTCTTCAGAGAGCTGACAAAACCGTCGCCATGCCGCCGCTGGCGTCAGCTTATCCTTCTCATCCCAGCGGAATGGGATCCTATACCGCTCAAGAACGTCAGCGATGTGATCAAAGGGAATGCGATGAGTCTCCACACCGAAACTTCGTATGAATCTAAGCGACGCATCGGTCCATTCGCCTGCCAGCACGCCGATGGATTTGCGAATGGAGGGATAAGTGCGCCTGAGACTGTAATGAGCAATGCACAAACGGCTCCCCTTGTCCCAGTTGTGCTTTTTGTAGCGCAAATACTTCGGCTCAATCAAGATAACAGGTTGGGCTGCGCTATCGCTGATTACCGTGTCGATCTGGTGCTTGTTCCCCAGGTGATTGCGAAGAGCCGCAGACCGCACTGAATGGTCGAATGATTCAGCAACCTCACGGACAGCAGCAGCCAAATCTGCTTCAATGAGCTTCCCAATAGCTTCACCCAGCGCACTTCCAGGGTTTGTCACCCATCTCTCCATCAGTTCTTGACCTCCTTATTTGACGAGTGTTAAAAGGCTCTCTTTCAGCATGACTTTGTGGCGCTGGGGATTATGTCCCCACTTTCCACCCCGCTCTCTCAATTCTCGTATGCGGTAACCTCCAAAACCCACTGCCAATCCTAATGCTCCTAAGTATTCTTCGGTCGGAATGTAAACCCCGTATGGTGCTGAGTCACCAAGCACGAGCACGAATTCGCTGCCTTTTTTCATGACACGATAGACTTGCTTCAATACCTGAAACATATCGTTGAAGTAGCCCGCCACCATCAGATCATAGCTTTTCTTGCCCCCTTTGTGTAGCCGCATCTTTTCCAACTGGCGGATCTTGTCACTGAGTTCAGCATGAATTCTTGGGGCCAGTTCCTGTAATTCATGGCTTAGCGGATCATCGGGAAACGCAGAACGGCGGATTTGCGTTGTGGCCGCAATAATCAATTTGTCACGCACCTGGTCAGTAATGTCTCCCCACGACTGGGCCCACCCCAGAAAGTACATCTCTAACCTCGTCCTGTCGGCATAGTCGTAGTTATTAAGGTAAGGCGGTGAGGTAATGGCCAGATCCATGCTCTCGGATTCGACAGGATACGGCTGACGGGCATCCATCTGCAGTAAGCGACATTCGACCCGCTCATACTGCTGGCGTCGCTCTTGAACAACCGACAAGTCCTTGTACATCATCTGAACCTGATGGCAGAAGACTTCAATGGCGTCCCGTTCCTGCTTTTCATGGTATTTATTGGGGGCGATATACGGCCAACCAGTACCTGCCTTTGAAGCAGTCCGCAACGTATCCGTAAGCGCCAGTAAGAAGAAATCCCGCTCCTCATCGCTGCAATCCAGCCGCGAGATGGCATCTCGAATGAAATCCAATCTCTGTAGATTGACAGGCGAATAGCACTTGTGCACAAGGGCCGGATACCTGTCTACCGTCTCCATTTCGCCCAGCCTGGCCTGATGAAGATGGCGAATAAGCGTTAACATCGAACGTTGAAGCGACTGCATGTCATATTCCCAGAAACACTTGACCCTGGCTACCCACCAGACAAAGGGATGTGCCTCGATGCCAAGAGAATTGATCCCATGCTCTTTGGCGACGACAGAAGTTGTGCCACAACCCACAAAAGGGTCAAGCAGCCAGTTGCCGGGAGCTAAGTTCTTGTCATCAATAAGCGCTTCAACCAATCTATAGCTGAATCCAGCGGGATATTTAAACCAACGGTGAATCGGCGCCCGCAGATTATCCTGGAAAGTGCCAAGGCGTTCCGGTGAGACTCCAGCGGCAGACATATAAGCTCTGTAGAACTCAAACTTCAATTGCTCCCGCACGCAGCTCTGCAATTTGTCACTTTCTATCTTGTATTGGTGATCGTTCCCAGACATGGCCTTTCCTCCTGACCTATACCTCATCATGTGCGGTGCTGCCATTCTACCCGCCGGCAAAACAACACGAACTAAGGCGAAGCGGCACTCTCCCGCCATAACTGCAAACGAAACCGCCACAGTTCGCGGAAGGCGCGGCTGATGACGTCCCAACGGGCCCCGGTCTGCGCGCCGGCCACACGGGGCAGATGGCTGACCGGCACCTCGGCGATGATGTAGCCGGCGCGTTTAGCGCGCACCAGGAATTCGGCGCTGAAGGTCGCCCCACGCGACTGGACGGTGGGCCCGACCTGCTCCCAGAGAGCGCGCGGGAAGAGCTTGAAGGCGCAGTCAATGTCGCGGGCCGTGTAGCCGAAAAGCAGGGTGACCAGCGCGCTCCAGCCCCAACCGTAGAGCACACGCAGGAAGGGATCGCGGCGCGGCGCGCGGTAGCCGACGACCATGTCCACCCGCTCCTTCTTCGCCAGCAGGCGGTCTATCTCCTCCAACCTGAACTGGCGATCAGAATCGGTGAAGAAGATCAGCTCTTTGCTGGCGTGGCTGAGGGCGGTGTACACGGCCGCGCCATATCCCTGGTTCACCGGGTGATGCACCGGCCTGACCTGCGCATGCTGCCGGGCCAGTTCCTCCAGCACCTCACCGGTGCGATCCTTGCTGCCGTCGTTGGCCACCACGATCTCGAAATCGGCGAAACGAGGCTGCATGACGGCCAGGACGTCGGCCACCATGCCGGCGATGTTCTCTTCCTCGTTATAGGCGGGCATACAAACGGATAAACCGGGCATTCTATCGCTCCCCCTTTCCCTCTCCACCCTCTATCCTCACCTGACAGGCGGCGATGAGGCGCAACCTGGCCGCACGGGAGAGACGGCGCACAGCCGCCTCGCGGCGCCGGGCGCTGTTCCGATCCGGCTGCTGCTCGCAATAGACCAGGCGCACCGGGCGGCGGCCCCGCGTGTAGCGAGCACCTCGCCCATCATTGTGTGCGGCCAGCCTTTGCTCCACATCCACCGTCCAGCCGGTGTACAGTGTGCCATCGGCACATTCGACGATGTAGACGAAAGGCATGGGAGGGACTACGGCCTGCTGCGGCCGCCGAGACCGAACAGAGACTGGAAGAAACCGGGCGGCCTGGGCACCTCCGGCCTCTCCGCCTCCTCCCACAGGCCGCTGCTGCGCTGCCGCAGCCATTGCAGGCGTGCCTGCATCACCTCCTCGAAAGCCGCCTCCACCTGTTCCACGCTGCCGGCGATGATCATCTCCTTCCATTCCTGCAACGCCGCCGTGTAGGCATCAATCCAGCGGACGATATTCTGGCGATTGTACAGGCAGGCATCGCGGAAGACGGCCGGCGTCTCCGAAGCAAACTGTGTGCTGCTCTCGTATTGGCCGCCGGCCAGCTTGCGCATGTCCCGCCAGGAGCCGCCGCCGGTGGTGCTGCGCAGCAGCACCGCGGCCAGGACGGCCGGCAGATGATCCACCGCCGCCATCAGCCCGTCGTGTTCGGCGGCGTCCAGGAAATAGGGCTGCGCGCCGAGCCGCTCCACCAGTCCCGAGGCCAGGCGCACGGCATCCGGCGCCGCCCTCGGCGAGGGGCAGAGACAGTAGAGCGCGTTCTTCAGGAGGTCGGCCGACGCTTCTTCGGCCCCCGCACCGGCAGCGCTGATCACCGGATCGCCAC
Organism: Anaerolineae bacterium; assembly: GCA_029907105.1. Lineage (GTDB taxonomy): Bacteria > Chloroflexota > Anaerolineae > UBA3071 > UBA3071 > JARYMM01. The sequence continues at coordinate 69,213 of JARYMM010000004.1, forward strand.
CCACGAAATGGACACCCTCGGGCAGAAGCTCCTCCGCCCACTGCAGGACGGGCGTCTTCAGGCTGGCTGTGTCGGTGACCAGACAGCCTTCCCTGAGATAGGGCGCGATGACCTGCAACGTGTCCCTGATGGCCGTCACCGGCAGGGCCAGGATGACGATGCTGGCCCCTTCGCAGGCATTGATGAGGTTCCAGTCGGTGCTGTCCACCGCCTTGCGCCTGCGCGCCTCGCCGGCCGCCTTCGGCTCTTTGTCGTGCCCAACGATGTCGTAGTTACGGGTGCCCTGGCTCAGCGCCAGGCCCACCGAGGTGCCCACGAGACCCAAACCCACAATGCTTATCTTGGTCTTGGCCATTGTCTACCTACCTCATTCAAGGTCCACAGCTCAAAACTGTGGGGCATAGCTTCTTTTGGATTTTGAACTTTCATCTTTAGCTATCGTCCACCGCCCGCAGCGCCGCCAGCCAGCCATCCAGCGGCGAAGGCAGGTCCGTCTGCTCCGTCCGCTGGTGGTAGCGGATCAGTTCCACCGTGGCCGGGGCACAGCCGGCAGCAGCGGCCAGCTCGGCCCCGCGCTGCGGATGGTGCAGTTGCAGCCAGAAGGGATAGCGCCAACTGGCCGGGTCGGGCGAGGCCAGGCGGCCCAGCCAGGCAGGACACAGCGCCTGCAGCAACACGGTGGCGACCCGATGCCAGAGGCGCACGCCCTCCGCCTTGGCCACGTCGTGCAGCAGGGCTGCCGCCAAAAGCTCCGGGGTGTCCTGACCCCGTTGCCGCAAGGCATGCAGCAGGTCCAGGCTGTGACGCTGATACTGCCTCGGCATACGCCGGAAGAGCTCCGCTGCCGGGACAGGCAGGACATGCGCTGCCAAAGCTTGCTCTTCCGATCCCACCCGCGCCGTCAAAGCCCGCCCAAACTGCCGCACCCGATGCCACACCGCTGACATGCCTCAGGAAGTCAGAATCCGCCAGCAGCCATAGGGGCCGAAAATCCATCGGCACAGGGTGACGATGGGGGGAGACAGGATCCCGCTCAGAATGGAGATGGGCAGGAAATTGTCGGCGATGATCACCAATATCAGCAGGTTGGGCCCCAGAACCTGCCACCGCGCCCAGAGGTCGGCCCAGCGCTGCGCCCAACGCGTGCCCACGGCGGTCAGCGCCCCCAGCAACACGCTATGGCCATCCAGCGGAAAGATGGGCAGCAGATTAAACACGGCCAGCCCGATGTTGATGCGGGCCAAAGCGGTGAGGATGTCCCAGCCCAATCCTTCGGGCAGCGCTCCCACCGGCAGCAGGCGCAAGGGCAAGGCGATCAGGATGGCCAGGAGGAGATTGGAAACGGGCCCGGCGACAGCCACCAGGCCGCCGCCCGTGCGCACATCGAGGCGCAGGTTGCGCGGGTTATAGGGCACGGGCTTGCCCCAGCCAATGCCGAAACCGGTCAGCGAGCTCAAAAGGATCATGATCGTGCCCAGCGGGTCCAGGTGCACCAGCGGGTTCAGAGACAGCCGCCCCATGCGCTGTGCCGTGTCGTCGCCCAGGCGAAAGGCAGCCCAGGCGTGGGCGAACTCGTGCACGTCAATGCAGATCAGCAGCGCGAGCAAAGAGATGATAATGCCCGGAACATCCAGGTTGGAAAACATCCCACCTCACCTCAGACGAGTGTGATGATACAACCATGATATTATAACATAGGAAGGCTGTTTGAAGAAAACGGGAACAACAAAGAGGCCAGGCGGGGAAACGCACAGGGGGGAGAAACGACAGGAGCGCCAGGGGCTGGCTATCCCCTGGCGCTCGTGGCGACGAGAGAACGCTTACATCTCTCGCCCTTAATTATAGCACGTCCGGCCCTGCTTTGCTTGACGCTTTTCCTGCGTCTTCCTTACGATTCCCCGCTGTTGGCGGGCAAGAAGTGCGCAACCGGCGGGGGATGTGATTTGCCCACCCTGCCGAGATGTGCTATAATTTTGTTCGGCAGGCTGGGGCATGCGCCCCGGTATTCCAGCGCTGTCCTGGCTGCCACAGACGAGAAACAGAGAAGAAAGGAACAAACCTGTGTCCCTCTCCAAAGAGGAAAAGGAAAGCATCATTCAGGAATACCGCACCCATCCTGCGGACACCGGCTCGCCGGAGGTCCAGGTAGCCCTGTTGACCACGCGCATCAACATGCTCACCGAGCACCTGAAGGCACACAAGCACGATGAGCATTCGCGGCGTGGGTTGCTCAAACTGGTAGGCCAGCGCCGCAGACACCTGGCCTATCTGCGCAAAGTGGATCACCAGCGTTACCTGGGCCTGATCCAGCGTCTGGGCCTGCGGAAGTAGGGCCATAAAGAATCCCGGTTCTGGAAAGGCCAGAAACCGGCCACTGGACGGTCTGGCAGACGGCAAGAGGGGCAGGAATTGGAGAGCGGGACCAATTTCAAGGCGCAAAGCTCAAAATCCAAAGTCAGTAGATCACAGCGTGCTCTTGCTGGACTGTCAAGTCCAGCGGGAAGCGGCGGACTTGACAGTCCGCCGTGAGCCTTGGTGATCTACTGAAAGTGCAAAACTCTGGGCATCGGTTCTTTTGGATTTTGAACCCTGATCTTTGGATTTTGGACTTTGATCTTTGGACTTGGTAGTGGTCTCCAGTCCCTGACCTCTTGCCCGCCAGACACCCGCGACATTTGGTCGCGGGTGTGACGCGTCTGCTGGGCGCAGAGCGTCATCAGATCAGGCGGGGAGCCGGGCCTGGAATACCGGCTTCTGACTAGAACAAGAGGTAAGAGGACTTTACCATGCAAAAGTACCAATTCCGCGCTCGCATCGGCGAGCATGACATCATCATCGAGACCGGCACGCTGGCCCAACAGGCTGGCGGTGCGGTCACCGTGCGCACGGGCGATAGCGTCGTTCTGGCCACGGCCACAGCCTCGCAGAAGCCCCGCGAGGAAGCAGACTTATTCCCCCTCACTGTGGACTACGAGGAACGGCTCTATGCCGCCGGCCGCATCCCCGGCAGTTTCTTCCGCCGCGAAGGACGCCCCAGCGAGGCAGCCATCCTGCTTTGCCGCCTGGTGGACCGCCCGCTGCGTCCCCTTTTCCCCAAGGGATTCCGCAACGACGTCCAGATCATCCTCACCGCGCTTTCCGCCGATCAGGATAACTACCTGGATATCCCGGCCATCATCGGGGCTTCGGCCGCACTGATGATTTCCGACATCCCCTTCGGCGGGCCCGTGGGGGCTGTGCGCGTGGGCTACGTGGACGGCGAGTACATCTTCAACCCCACCGCCCAGCAGATGGAGCACAGCATCCTTGATCTGCGCATGGCGGGGACGGAAGATGCAGTCCTGATGGTGGAAGCGGGTGCCCACGAAGTGCCCGAGGACATGATCGTTGAGGCGCTCAAGCTGGGCCACCAGCAGATGCAGGACGTCATCCGGGTGCAGAAGCAGATGGCCGCCGAGGTGGGCAAGCCCAAGCTGCCCTTCGCCTCCGGCTTGCCTTCGGAGAAAGCACGGGCCGCCATGAGCCAGAGGGTGGGGGATCGTCTGGCCGAGATCATCGGCAGCGAGGTGTCCAAGGAAGAGCGCAATGCTGCGCTGGACGCCCTGCGGGAGGAGTTAGTGGACGAGTTCGAAGATACCTTCGATCCCGAGGAGGGCAAGGTTGTCTTCGACGAAGTCCTCAGGCAGACCGTGCGCCGGCGCATCCTGGAGGAGGGGATTCGTCCTGACGGCCGGGACACCAAAACCATTCGCCCCATATCCTGCCAGGTGGGCATACTGCCGCGCACGCACGGCAGCGGCCTTTTCACCCGCGGGGAGACGCAGGTGCTGACCATCGCCACCCTGGGCACGCCCAGAGAGGCGCAGACCCTGGATACGCTGGCTCCCGAAGAGAGCAAGCGTTTCCTGCACCATTACAACTTCCCGCCCTATTCCACCGGCGAGACCTGGCCTCTGCGCGGCCCCAAGCGCCGCGAGATCGGGCACGGCGCGCTGGCAGAACGCGCCCTGGCCCCCATGATCCCGGACATGGACGAGTTCCCCTACACCATCCGCCTGGTGTCAGAGGTCCTGTCCTCTAACGGCTCCACCTCGATGGCCTCCGTCTGTGGCAGCACCCTGGCCCTGATGGATGCCGGCGTGCCCATCAAGCAGCCGGTGGCCGGCATCGCCATGGGCCTGGTCATGGAGAACGGCCGCTACGCCATCCTCAGCGATATCCTGGGCATGGAAGACCACCTGGGGGACATGGACTTCAAGGTCGCCGGCTCCCGCTACGGCATCACCGCCCTGCAGATGGATATCAAGGTCAGGGGGTTGAGCTACGAAATCCTGGAGCAGGCCCTGCACCAGGCACGGGAGGGTCGGTTGTACATCCTGGACAGGATGCTGGAGGTGCTGCCGGCCCCGCGGGCGACGATGTCGCCCTACGCGCCGAGTATCGTGACCATCCATGTGGACCCGGAAAAGATCGGCAAAATCATCGGCCCCGGAGGCAAGGTCATCCGCTCCATTCAGGAAGAGCACGATGTCAGGATAGACATCGAAGACGACGGCTCCGTCTACATCGCCGGCACCAATGCCATCGCCAGCAAGGCGGCTATCGCCGAGATCGAGAAGCTGGTGGAAGAGCCGGAGGTGGGCAAGATTTACACGGGCAAGGTGGTGCGCACGGAGAGCTTCGGGGCCTTCGTGGAAATCCTGCCCGGCGTCGAGGGCATGGTGCACATCTCGCAGTTGGCCGACTACCGGGTGCCCAGTGTAGAAGACGTGGTGCGGGTGGGGGACGAGATCATGGTCATGATCATTGACATTGATCCCGTTACGGGCAAGATTCGCCTCTCCCGCCAGGCTGTGCTGGAAGGGTGGACAGCAGAGGAAGCGCGTGAACGTGACCGCCGTCCTTCCGCAGGGCCACGCCTGCCCTCCCGTCCCCGCCTGGGCAACTTCTACGAGGAAAACTCGAGAGCGGGTGGCCAACGGCCGCGTCGCAGGCGCTGAGATTCCCGATGCCAGACGATAACCTCACGCTCAACGGCACATCGCAAGCCGGTCCCAAACCCAAATTGACCTGGCGCATGGGGATCATGCTCGTCCTGGGGGAGCTGCTGGAGACGGTCATCCCGGCGGTGCTTATCGCCCTGTTCATCCACGCTTTCCTGGCCCAGGCGACGAGAGTGTACGGCCAGAGCATGGAGCCCAACCTGCACACCAACCAGCGGCTGATCGTGGAGAAAGTGTCCTATCACTTCCATGGCCCGCAGCGAGGCGACATCGTGGTGCTCAGGCGGCCCGACCAGAGCGAGGGCGACCTGCTGATCAAGCGCGTCGTGGGGTTGCCCGGCGAGGAGGTGAGCATCCGCGACGGCCGGGTGTACGTGGATGGCCTGCCGCTGGAAGAGCCGTATCTGGAATGGGACGGCGGGGGGAACTACGGCCCTGTGCGCGTGCCTCCCCTGCACGTCTTCGTGCTGGGCGACAACCGCGATGCTTCCAACGACAGCCGCGTCTTCGGCCCCGTGCACCGCGATGAGATCCTCGGCCGAGCCTGGCTCTCCTACTGGCCTCCAGACGAGATTGGCCTGGTGCAATAGCACAGCAGATCACACACATGAACACGCGCTGGAGCCCGCTGACCAAAGGCATCGTCGTCGTGAGCAGCCTGATCGTTGCCGTCTGGGTGCTCTTCCGCTTCAGCCGCCTGCTGCCGCCGTTGATCGTGGCCCTCATGCTGGCCTACCTGGTGAATCTGCCGGTCTCCTGGATCGTGCGCCGCACGCACTGGCCGCGCACGCCCCTGGCGGCCGGCTTTTTCGTCCTGCTGATCGTGCTGCTGATCCTGGCTCCGGTGCGCATCACGCCCCGCCTGGTGGAGCTGATCCGGGCGTTCAACGTGAACCTGCAGGGGGTGATCGCCGCCATTCAGCATCTGACGGCCGAACCCATCATCCTGTTCAATGTGGAGATCCCCACGTCAGACCTGGTGTCACGCGTGGCCAGTGCCCTGGCCGACCTGCTCTCCCCCTTCGCCAGCGGCGCCATCTCCTTTGCCTTCGGTGTCGCCTCCACCGTCGGCTGGCTGCTCTTCATCTTTGTCGTCTCCTTCTACATAGTCAAGGACGCGAGGAAGCTTGCCCATTATCTGGCGGAGCGCATCCCCCCGGGCTATGAGGAGGAGTTTCGGCGGCTGGGTCAGGAACTGGCCGAGATCTGGGATGGTTTTTTCCGCGGCAGCCTCATCGTGGGCGTGATAGACTTCATCATCTTTTCCATCGTTCTCTCTATCATCGGCATGCCCAACGCCCTGATCCTGGCCTTGATCGCCGGCCTGTTCACCCTGATCCCCAACATCGGCCCGCTGCTGGCGGCCATTCCCGGCGTGTTGCTGGCCCTCTTCCAGGGCTCCTCCTACCTGCCGCTGAGCAAGTTCTGGTTTGCTTTCCTGGTGGGGATGATCTATCTGGCCGTTTTCCAGGTGGAGAACCTCTACACCATCCCGCGAGTGGTCGGGCGGCGGGTGAGGTTGCACCCTGCCCTGGTCATCATCGGTGCCGTGGGCGGCGCGTTTCTGGGGGGACTGCTGGGGGTCCTCCTCGCCGCACCGGTCATCGGTTCCTTGCGCGTGATCGGCGGCTACATCTACCGCAAGCTCTTTGACCTGGAGCCTTTTGCCCTGCCTGCCGTGCCCGCCGGGGCATTGGAGGCACAGAAGCTGGGAATGATCGCCGGCCGGCCGGTGGAGGCGGTGCTTTTCGATCTGGATGGCACGCTGATCGAGACCGATGACGCCCTGGTGGAGCAATGGGCGAGGCGGCTGGACCGCGTGGCCTGGCTCTTCCCCGCGCGCAACACCCAGCGGGCCGCCCGCCGCCTGGTGATGGCTGCCGAAAGACCGGTCAACGCCCTGGTCACCCTGCTCGACCGGCTGGGGCTGGACGATGAAGCGTTCAGGCTGGGCCGTTGGCTGCGCCGCTGGCAGCGCCGCGTGCCCCCCTCCGAGATCCGCCTGGTAGGCGGCGCTGAAGAGACACTGCGCGCCCTGAGCGGTCGCTACCGCCTGGGCCTGGTCACCACCCGATCGCAGGCGGAAGTGGACTCGTTTCTGAGCCGCAGCGGGTTGAGCGAGCTGATGGAAGTGGTCGTCGCCGGCGATACCAGCCCGCGGCTCAAGCCCCACCCGCAGCCGGTACAGAAGGCCGCCCAGCAACTGGAGGTAGATGTGGCCCGCTGTGTTGTGGTGGGCGATACAGGGGTAGATGTGCGGGCAGCCAAGGCCGCCGGGGCGCTGGCCGTGGGGGTGCTCAGCGGCTTCGGCGAACGCCGGGACCTGCGCCAGGCCGACCTGATCCTGGAGAGCGTGCGGGAGTTGGTGGAGTGGTTGTAAGTTCAGGGGAAAAAGGGAAAAGAGGGAAAGAAGGGGACTGAGGGAACTGGGGGTTGAAGTAAGAAGGCGAGGGATGGAAAACGCCGGGGCGAAAGCCTCGGCGTTCTTGATTCCAGCGGGGCAAAGACTCGAACATTCAGGCCGCAGCCCAAAGGTCCGACCCGAGGAGTCGAAAGCAGCAGCTCATTCGGAAACCTGGAACCTGCAACCCGGAACCTGGAACCCACACTAGCCGGCCATCCGCTGCAACCATAGCGGCACCCACAGCTCGCCGATGTCCAGGAGGTTCAGCGTCAGCGCGCCGATCAGGATCAGCAGGCTGAAGGCGATGAGCGCGTAGTCCGCCGGCTTGTACTTCAGCTCCTTCAGCCAGGTGCGCGGCCCCGTGCCGAAGGCGCGCAGGTCCATGGCGTCAATGACCTCCTCGCCGCCCACCACCGAACCGATGGTGATGGGGATGAGCAAGGGGGCCATATTGCGTATCTGTCCGATCAGCCCTGCCCCCACCCGCTCCAGCTCGTAGCCGCGAGCCTTCTGCGCGTCCATGGTGACGGAGAAATCCCGCCCCAAGGAGGGGATGAAGCGGAAGGCCAGGTCCACAGCAAAGGCCAGCTTGTCGGGCAGCCCCAGCCGGCGGAAGGTGATGCCGTACTGCGCCGGGTGGATGGTGAACGGGATGACCACGGCCAGCAGGGCGAAGCTCATGATGCGCGTGAGCTGGCTGATCAGGTACATCACGCGCTCGGCGCTGAGACGGGGGCGGAGGGTGAGGCCGAGGACGCGGAAAGGCTCCGGCTGCCAAAGGAAATGCGTATCCACGTACACCCCAGCCTCACCCCGCCCCGTCAGCGCCGTGGCCAACGACAGGACGGTGGCGATGATGCCGATCACCAGCCAGAAGCGGCGCGTCTCCCGCCAGCTCAGCCTGGCCAGCACGAACTGCGTGAGACCCAGCAGGAAGAAGAAGGCGATGAAGCGCAGGTCCCAGAACTGCATGATGGCCACCATGGCGCAGAGCAGGAAGATGATGCGCCCTCGCGGGTCCAGCTTCTGGATGACCGTATTCCGTTCCCTGTACTTCCAGGTGATCAGCATCCGCAGAACTCCAAAGCTCAAAGTTCAAAGCTCAAAGGTTTGAACTTTGGATTTTGCTTTAGCGTCCCGCCCGTCCTCTGGCCTGCTGCCAGGCGGCGTACAACAGCGGGGTCAGGATGGCCGAGAAGAGGGTGTTGGGGCCGGCCGCCGGGATGAATTCGCCGACGAAGGCGGTCACGAAGCTGTAGCCGTTGACGAAGATGTCGGCGAAGGCGGCGAAGGCGAAGGCGATGATGATGCCCAGCGTGCCCCAGACGACGATGCGCCGTGTGTCCTCATCGGCCAGCCAGGCCGTGATCGCCCGCCGCCGGGTATAGAGGAAAGCCACCAGCACGGCTTGCAGCAGCGACCACACGATCAGCAGCCACGAGCCCCTGACGATGCCCAGGATAAGCATGAGCAGGGTGAGCAGCGCGGCCACGATGGACCAGTACTGCGGGACCAGGGCCAGCACGGCGGTGATGATCAGGATCACCAGCATGATCCACCACCAACTGCGGAACTCTGTCGTCGCCTCGCCGGTCCAGGGATGGACGACGTTGGGGAAGACGATGGGCAGCAGCACGGCAATGGCCAGCACGACGGCGCAGACGAGGAAGATGAGGCGCACGTTGGCCCTGCGCTCGCGGGTGAAGTACATCGCCGCCAGGCCGGGGATGAGGCCCATCAGGCCATTGGCCAGGTCCCAGACCGGGTAGACCCCCCAGCCGGTGAGGGCATCGCCCAGGATATTGCCCACGGCGCCGGCGAAGAAGCCCACCGCCGGGCCGAAGGCTACCCCGAAGAAGATGGGGATGGCCACCACAGGGCGCAGGGCCACCAGGCTCACCGAAGGCACGGGAATGGCATTGAAAGCCCAACTGAGCAACCCGTACAGGGCTGCACCCAGGGCCATCATCACCACCTCCCGTGTCCCGATCTTCCAGTACTCGGGATCGGAGAAGAGGACGTAGATGATGTAGACGACGATGGCACCGATGATCGTCCACACCAGCCAGCCGCCGAAGAAGCCCGTCTCGCCCCGCAGCGCGCTGTTGCTCACCCCCGCCAGTTGCTCGCCCATCGCCGTGCCCGTCTTGAGGGCGTTGACCACACCGCCCAGATAGAAGAGTATGGCGACGATGACGATGCCGATGATGAGAGGCAGGATCGGTTTGACGTACCTGTTCATGGCAATTCCTCCTTTGCCTGTATGAAAGGATAATCCCCTCGCTCCCGATGATCTGGCCACCCGGGCGGGAGCGAAACGCCCCGGTGTCAAGGAAACGGTTGTGCGATGCGCTATCACCCCCTTTCCGGCGAAGATTGTTCCCTGGGGACAGGAAGACACGGAGAGGGAGTGACAAGGAGTGTCTGCCTGTCTCCTTGCCTCCTTGTCCCCATGTCGCCCCCAGCGTCTTTGCTCACACGAGCGATGCTAAGGCCTCCGCGCGGTGGAAGCGCCCGGCCCTGGGCAGCAGCTTCAGGTTCAGATCGAGCAGCGACGTGGGCACGATGCGGCAGCGCTGCAGCAGGGCCCGGTCGGCCAGCACCTGCTCCGGCGGCCCATCGGCGGCAATGCGCCCCTCGGCCATCAAGATGACCCGATTGGCATAGCCGACGGCCAGGTCGAGGTCATGGGTGATGAACAGGATGGCCGAGAAGAGGTCCTCCCGCTCCGTCCGCAGGGCCAGGATGGAGTTCATGAAGTTGGTGTAGTTGCGGTAGTCCTGACCGGCCGTGGGCTCGTCCATGGCCAGGATCCTGGACTGCATGGCCAGAACGGCAGCGATGGTCACCCGCTTCTGCTGGCCGAAGCTCAGCGCCAGCGGGGGATACTCTTCCAACCCGCGCAGGTTAAGGATATCCATAGCCCGCTCCACGTTGGCCCGCACGGTCTGCTCATCGAAGCGCAGGTTGCGTGGCCCGAAGGCCAGCTCCTCACGCACCGTGGGGGCGAAGAGCATATGCGTGGGGCTCTGGAAAACGTAGCCCAGCGTGCGGGCTACCTGCGCCGTGCTCATCCGCCGTGTGTCCTGCCCTTGCACCCGAACGGTGCCCTCCTGCGGCTTGAGCAGGCCGATGGCCTGCTTGACCAGCGTCGTCTTGCCGGCGCCGTTAGGACCCAGCAGGGCGATGATGTCCCCCTGGCGAATGGTCAGCGAGACGTCGTGCAGCACCGGCTGCTCCGGCTCGTAGCCGAAGGAGACGTGGTCGAACTCCACCAGCGGCGGGCGACCGTCGTCGGGCGCCGGCGGCGGGAGCGGCGGCAGGTCCTCCTGCCTCTCCCGCGCCTGCTCCAGCACCATTGGCGCCGGCAGCTTCACCTCCCGATAGTCGGCGATGTCCAGAAAACCGGGCATGTCGCCGAAATAGCGTTGCTCCCCCTCGCTGAGGAAGAGCGCCTTGTCCGGCCTGGCCTTGAGCAAATCCTCCACACGGTGCTCGATAAGCAGCACCGTCTTGCCCTCGTCGGCCAGGCGACGGATGAGGGCCAGCGCCTCCTGCGAGGAGACCGGATCCAGCGAGGCCAACGGCTCATCCAGCAGAAGGATGTCCGGTTGCATGGCCAACACGCCGGCCAGAGCCACCTTCTGCTTCTCGCCGCCGGAAAGGTTGAAGGTCTCCCGGTCCCGCAGGTGGCTGAGGCCCAGATAGTCCAGCACCCACTCCACCCGTTCCAGGATCTCCTGGCGCGGCAGCCCCAGGTTCTCCAGACCGAAGGCCACCTCGTTGAGCACGTAGCTGCCCACGATCTGCTTTTCCGGGTCCTGCAGCACCGTGCCCACCATCTGCGAGATCTGCGCCAGCGGCAGCGATGCAGGGTCTTTGCCGAACAGGCGGATGGTGCCGGCAAGCTCCCCGCCCCTGTAGCTGCGGGGGATGAGGCCGTTGATGCAGCGCATGAGGGTCGTCTTGCCGCAGCCGCTGGCCCCGGCCACCAGGATCAGCTCACCCCGCTCCGCCTGGAAGGAAATGCCGCGCAGCGCCATCTCCTGGCGGGTGCGATATCGAAAGCGGAGGTCTTCAACCTGCAGGGGCAGATGCCCGTTTCTGTTCACCTCTCCCCACCCCAATCGGTTCCATGCCTCCAAGTGCTAAAACCCCGCCGGTGTACCGCCGTTGCGCCTCAAGGGTGAGACGGGTCGCCATGTGTCCATCCGGGCACCATAGGCGTGAGAACGGCGTCCTCGTAGGACAAGATGCCATCTTGTCCTACGTCTCCAACGTCTTGCCGTAGGCGAAGAGATCGCCCGCCTGGTAGATGTCCATCTGCACGCGGGAGAAAGGCTCGGCCTGGTACTCCCTCTCGCCGTTGAGGCCGAGCCGCCCGGTCTCGAAGTCCACTTCCAGCTCGTCGCCGCTCTTGAACTCCCCGGCCATCTGCGAAAGCCCCGGCAGGGTGAGGATGGGGAAGCCGGAGTTGATAGCGTTGCGCTTGTAGATGGCGCCGAAGCTTTCGGCGATGAGGGCGGCGATGCCCAGGGCGCGGAAGCAGTCCACCGCCTGCTGGCGGCTGGAGCCGGCGCCGAAGTTGGCCCCGGCGAGGATGATGTCGCCGGGGCGGCACTTCTGGGCGAAATCCTCCCAGCCCTTGAGGTTGCCCAGCGCGTGCTGTCCCATCTCCGCCAGGTTGGTGATGTGCAGGTGGCGATTGTGGAAAATCATATCCGTGTCCACGTCGTTGTACATCTGGCCGTCAGGGCCGGTCAGCACCCAGATGCGGCCTCGGATTCGGGTGGGTTTCATGCCTAAATCTCTCCTGCAGTTCCCTGCTCGCGGCGGACGGCCACGTCCGCCGCCACCCTGCTGGACATGACCGTCCAGCAGGAGCAAAGTCTGAGCCAGGAGCAAAGCCACCACGCAGGTCACCCCGGCACCACAATCTCGCCGCGCAGGGCGGCCCAGGCCGCCGTCAGCGGGCTGGCCAGGTACGTCTCCCCCGCCCCCTGCTTGCCGGGGAAGTTGCGGTTGCTCGTGCTCACCTGCACCTCCCCCTGCCCGGTCATGCCAATCTGCCCCGAGGCGCAGCCGCCGCAGCCAGGGTTGCTGACGATGAAGCCGGCCTCGAAGAGCGTCTCCAGCACCCCCTCGCGCAGCAGCCGCGCATACACCTGGCGGGTGGCCGGCACCACCGAGGCTGTGACCCAGGGGGCGATGTGCTCTCCCTTCACCACCTCGGCCACGGCGACGAAATCCTCAAAACGGCCATTGGTGCAGGAGCCGAGGAAGACGGAGTCGATGCGCGTGCCGGCCAGCTCCCGCACCGGCCGCACATTGGCCGGGCTGGGCGGACAGGCCACCAGCGGCTCCAGGTTGCTGATGTCCACCTCCACCACCTGGCAGTATTCAGCATCTGGGTCGGCGTACACGCCGCTCACCTCTCGCCCTGCCCGCTCCCGGCAGAAGGCCAGCACCTCCTTGGAAGGCGGGACGAAGCCGATGATGCCGCCCATCTCCGTGATCTGGCTGGCCAGGGTGATGCGGCCGGCCAGGTCGAGGGCTTCGATGGCCGGGCCGGTGAACTCGACGGCCTTGCCCAGCGCCCCGCTGGAGCCGAGCTCCCGCAGCACGGCCAGCGTCAGGTCGCGCGCCGTGCAGGGCGGGTGCAGCTCTCCCTTGATCACCACCTGCATCGTCGGCGGCACCTCGAACCAGGTCTTGCCCGTCTTGAAGGCGAAGGCGATGTCCTGATCGCCCATGCCCTGGCCGAAGGCGCCGATAGCGCCCAAAATGTTGAGGTGCGAATCGGTGCCCACGAAGGTGCAGCCGGGATAGGCCAGCCCTTCCTCGATGGCCACGTGCGAGCCGATGCCGGCGTCCACGTCGTAGACCCTGATCCCCTGCTCCCGCGCCCAGAGGCGGCAGAGGTGCTGGTTGCTGGCGTAGGGGATGGTCTTGGCCGGGACGACGCAGTCGAAGGTGAAGAAGGTCTTGCTGGCGTCGGCGACGGGGCTGTTGCCGTAGTGGGTGCGGTAGTTCTGCACCACGTTGGCCCCGGCGAAATCGCGCGCCGTGCGCACGTCCAGCTCCATCCAGACGATGCGTCCCGGCGCCGCCTCCTCATCGCTGTGAGCCTGAATGATTTTTTCGATGACGGTTTGTCCAGGCATACTTCATCCTTTCTGCGTTGTCTTCTTCCAGCCGCCCAGCAGCCGGCCCATCTCGGCCACCAGGCTGGCGGCATGTTGATATTGGCCGGGCCTGAGCCATCCCCAGCGCGCCGAGAGCCGCAGGTACAGCCGCACCTTGTCCAGGGCTGCGTCGGCCTGCTCGATCTTGGCCAGGCGGGCTTTGCCCCGGCAGTTGTTCGCCTCGATGATCAGCTCCTGGAAGTCCAGCGCCGCATCCAGCAACCGCCTGGTGACCATGAAGCGCTGGCTGCGGGGGAAATTGTTGGTCACCGGCATCAGCCAGGTGATGAAATCGAAGGTGCGCGTGAAGAGCGGCATTTGCTCCATGAAACGTTATCCTCTTGGCGTCTGGATGACCAGGCTCCCCAGCACCGCCCGCCGCAGCCCTTTGGTATCGCCGTAGCGGGCGTGGTTAATCCACCCCTGCACCGAAGCTGTCACCCGATCCAGGCTGATCTCCCCGGCGGCATAATCCTGCAGCAATCCCTTGAGCCGCCGGCGGTAGGCAATCCCTTTGCGCCGCTTCAGCCGTCGCTGCTGGGGGAAAACGACAAAGCCCAGGAAAGGGATGCCCTGTCCCACCGGCCGAACCTGAGCGCGTGTCTCGTGGATAGTCAGCCGCAGCCGGGCTAGTCGCTCCACGGTGGCTTCTTTCCAGGCCCACATTTCTCGCTTATCGTCACCGAAGAGCAGGAAATCGTCCACATAGCGCAGATAGGCCGGGCAGCGCAGTTCTCGCTTGACGAAGTGGTCGAAGGGATTGAGATAGCAGTTGGCCCAGAACCGGGAGGTGAGGTTGCCGATGGGCAGGCCTCGCGGCCGGTGTATGGCCAGCAGATCGTCGTCGGGAAAGTAAACCATCTGGTACTCTTCCGAGAGCACTCCGATGCCGCTTTCCAGGATGCGATCCACGAGCCACATGATGCCGGGGTCGGCGACCTTGTGCGCCAGAAGCTCCCGTAGGATAGCATGATCTATCGAGGGGAAGAACTGGCGCACGTCGCATTGCAGCACGTAGCGATGGCGGCGGGCGAACTGCTGGCAGCGATCGAGCGCTCGATGCGTTCCTTTGCCCACGCGGTTGGCGTAGCTCTCCTCGATGAAGCTGTGCTCGAAGAGCGGTTCGATGACCTGGCACAGGGCATGGTGGACGACGCGGTCACGAAATGGCGCGGCGGAGATGAGACGGCGCTTGGGTTCGTGGATGTGGAAACTGCGGTAGGGGCCGGGGCGATATGTCTGCGTCGCCAGTTCCTCCTGCAACTGGATGAGGTTGTCTTCCAGGTGGTACTCGAAGCTGGCGGCAGGAGGCCGGCCTCGCTTGCCTTTGGACGCCCGGCGATAAGCGCACAACAGGTTGTCCCAGACATAGACCTGGGCCAGACTCGGAGGGAGAAGTGTCGTCGTCATGGCGCATCTGGTCTTGAACTCAGACGGAGAGAAAACACCGGCGGCCCGTTCCAGGGACGCGCCCAGGGAACGGGCCGCCGGGCGGGATATGACCCCCGCCCACGTGTATTCGCCCGGCCCTGTAGCCCTCACCCTCCCCCCAACCCCCTCCCTCTCCCAACTTTGGGAGAGGGAGGGGGTTGAGGGGGAGGGAGAGGGGCAGGGCGCGGCCAGGGCACGACCGCGCTGACTCTCTGAGCCTCGGTGACGAAGCGTCTTACCCAGTGCCGCGTCACATTTCCGGCAATCCGACGATGGGCTTATCCTGCTGGCGGCGAGCTGCCAATTCCGCCGGACGTGACCATCCGACGAGAGCAGACGAGTACAGCTCACCCACTGCTCCGGCAGGACCGCCAGGTCCCGCCGCCTTTCCGCCGGACGTGGCCGTCCAGCGGGAGCTTGATTAGTGCGCCAGGAGCCCCCTGCGCTGGAGAGCCATGAGACCGCCACCACCCGAAACCCGTTGTTGTCGTTGCGGTTGTTCGGGTTGTTCCTGTTGCGATAGGCGCAGCGGACGTTTCTGCGATTGTTGTTCCACGTGCCGCCACGTAGCACCCGCGGCAGTTTCCGGTCGGCCCTACGTTCCCCCGTTGGCACGTACCAGGGGAACGCACGACCCATGATACCGCAGCTAGCGCCAAAGCGCAAATTTCGCTGCTCGCGCGCGCTGAGGGGGGCACAGCCCCCCTCAGACTCCCCCCACAGAGATCAGGGACTCAGAGTTCCAGAGACCAGAGACTCCAGAGGCCAGAGGGGGGAGAGTCAGGAGACCGCCACCACCCGAAACCCGAAGTTGTCGTTGCGGTAGCCCGGGAAGTACCCGTCGCGAAAGGCGCAGCGGACGTCCCTGCGATCGTCGTACCACGCGCCGCCACGAAGCACGCGCGGCGCATCTCCTTCAACGTCCTGAAGTTTCCGCTCCTTTTGAACGTAGCCCTGGTAATCGCCCACCCATTGCGTCAGACACCATTCCCAGACGTTGCCGCTCATGTCCAGCACACCATAGGGACTGGCTCCGGCGGGAAAGAGGCCCACGGCGCTGGTCGTGCCGATGCCCGTGTCGCCCATGTTGCACTTGCTCTCGTCGAACTCGCCTTTCCAAGGGTAGATGCGGCCATCGGTGCCCCGGGCGGCCTTTTCCCACTCTGCTTCCGTCGGCAGGCGGATGACGGTTCCCGGTTTCAGGTTCCAGGTTTCAGGTTTTCCCTCCCGCCAAATCCGCAATCCGCATTCCGCATTCCGCAATCTCTCCGTGAGCCAGCGACAGAAGGCCAAGGCTTCGTACCAGGTGACGCCGACGACGGGGTGGTTGGGCAGGTCGAAGACGCCGCCGTATTTCTCCGGCCCGGTGCGCTCACCCCGCCACTGGAGGCCGGCCTGTGTCCACCAGTCTTTGTTGCGGTAGCCATCGGGATCGTCCACAAACGCCTGGAATTGCTCGTTGGTGATGGGGTAGCGGGAGATGAGGTAGTCGTAGGGCAGGGGGTGCTCGTGCTGCGGCAGTTCATTATCCCAGGCCTCCGGGTCGTGCTTCTTGTCGCTGCCCATGGTGAACGGGCCGGCGGGGACGGGGCACCAGAGGATGTCGGGCAACCCCTCCCCCAACCCCTCCCCGACACGGGGAGGGGAGAAGAGGCCCACGCCAGGACGGGGGTCGTCCAGGCGGGCCAGCACCTGTCCGGCTTCAACCCGCGCCGGCACTGAGACCCCCTCCAGATGGCGCTCGACAAAATCGGCCAGTTGTCGGGCCAGTTGCTGACGAGCAGTGTCATACCAGCCCACCCGATGCGGGGGGATTTCCAGCAACGCCCGGCCCGCCCAGGCCAGGCCAAAGGCCCGCCGGTCACCTGCCTCCGCCAATTCAGCTAACTCTTCAAGCAGGAAGCGGCGGGCCTGCTGTGGCCATTGCAGCAGGTAACCCGCCATCAGCAAGAACACCTCTAGCCACCAACTGCGCCCTGCGTGTTCCCGCAAGAAGCCAGTCCAGGCCTCACCGCGGCCGCGCAGGTTGTCCACCAGGTAGTTGGCCGCCAGGAACTCCTGCACGGTCAGGTGGTCGCCAAAGCTATATCCACCTTCGTGCTGATAGAGGATCCCGCTGCGCTCGGCCATCAGGCTCAGGAACTCTGCCGCTTCCTTCTCCGCATCCCGCCGCCGTTCCAGGTTCAGGTATTCTTGCATGAAGGGGGCCAGGATGCGCCGCACCAGATCCTGTTCATCCACCACGACCAGGGCATCTTGCTTCCGACGGGAGGCCTGCTCCGGCTCGGCAAGCTCGTGGGTCTGATAGGCAGCATAGGCCAGGTAGAGACGGCGGTCTTCGGCCGGCCAACGGGCGTCGCGCAGGGAAGGCACTGCCTCAGCCCCCTCTTCTTCATGCAGCCGCTCCCCCAGGAGCACACTGACGTAGGCATGATATAACTCGGCCCGTTGCTCGGGCAATTGCCGGCCGGCATAGTGAATAATGGTCGCTGTCCAGACCATCAATGGGGTCTTGACCATTTCCTGCAACAGGTCGGAGCTTTTGATACGCTCGACGAGCAGCCGGGCGCGCTCGGCGGCCACGTCCGGATCGGGCTCCAGGCCGGCATAGAGGCGCCTGGCAATGAATTGCCACTGGGCCGGCGTCAGGTCACGCACCGTGGCCAGGTCAAAGCGCTCGTTGAGCTGGGCTCCGGCGTAGGCGGCCACCCGTGCGGTGACCAGGTAACGGTTGCCCGGCCAGTCGTCGGCCAGACGTTCGATGATCTGCCGCACGAGGGCGCGGTGATCAGGGTCAGCCACCTCGTCCAGTGCATCGAGCAGCAGCCAGCAACGGCCAGCCCGGATCTGCGCCGAGAGGAAACCGTGCGGCACCTTGTCCGGGTGCCAGCGTTGGAAGTGATCGTCCACGAAACGCAGCAGGCCCTGCACATCGCGATGATATGTGTGAGGGCTCGTCTGGCAGGCGTGCTCGAAGTTGCGCAAGGCTACGAAGACCGGCAAGGGCAGGGGCGAGACGGTCAGGCCGAGTTCAGCTCGAGCCAAATCGGGCTCGGCGCAGGCCAATACGGTGGCCACCAGGCGCAAGACGGTGGTCTTGCCGCAGCCGGCCTGGCCGATGATGGCCAGGTTGCCACTCAGAGCCAGCATCTCGGCCAGGGAGATGTCGCGGCGGGCCTCGTCTCTGCTCTCTTTCTTCTCCACACCCAGAGGCGAGACCGGGCGGCCCGGTTGCCAGTCGAAACGCAAAGGGGTATAGATGCCCTCTTCGCCAAGCAAGGGAAAGCGGTCGGCCGCGCCCTTGAACTCGGAAAGCTGCTTGTAAGGCCTTGTCTCCACCAGACCGCAGGCGGAGCGCATCGTCTCCAGATAGGTGGCGACGATCGCCTCGTCATCTTCAGCAGGGCCACCGGCTGGAGGCAAGACCGATTGCTCCAATTCTTTCAAGCGGTCTTCCAACTCTCGAATGGTTGCTTCCTCGTTTTCGATCTGATTCTGCAGGTGCAAAGGCACCATACCGGCTCCGAAGCGAGCAGCATCCAACTCCAGCTTCCGCAAGTTGCGCTCGTGCTGGGCCAGCAGTCGCTGCAGGTGCTTCTGCTCCTCAGTGATCGGATCTTCGAGGCGCGATGGTCTGAGAGTGGTCTGTGCAGACATGATACCCTCTCCTGCTCGCGGCGGACGGCCACGTCCGCCGCCTCCCTGCTTCCCCTGGTGCATAGCATAGCCAGAACCCTGAAGCCGTCGGGCTGAAAGAGCAAAGCCCTTCGGGCTAGCTGCTTTCAGCCCCGCAGGGGCTTGGCCCTCTCAGCGCGGGGCTTGCAGCCCCGCCTTCTTCAGCTACCCCAGCTTTGCCGACGGCTGTTTCTTCAGCCGCAAATCGCGCAAGGTCTCGAAGCTCATGAAGTCGGCCTTGTTGATGAGGGTGGCCTCGGCGGTGCGCGTCATCTTGTCCCCCTCGCCGGCATGGGCGGCGATCATGTGCAGCACTTCCTCAGGCAGGCCGAACTCGGCAGCCAACGCCGCGCCGGAGAAGGGATGGCGCAGGAACTGGCCGTGGCGAGACTGCACGGTCAGGCCATCCTCGCCGCGCTCGTACTCCAGCAGCTTGCCGATGTCATGCAACAGGCCCCCAGCCAGCAGATAATCCACATTCAGCGGCACCCGGTCGCCGTAGATTTCATCGAACACCTCCGCCGCCCGCAGCGCCGTCAGCGTCACCGCCCGCACATGCTCGATGTAGCTGGCCGGGCAGGGGTTGATGAGCAGGGTGAAGGGCATCTCCGCCAAGGCCGCCAGCGTCCAGCCGCTGCGCGCCAGCGCCGCCTCCCATACCTGCAACGTCTTCTCCCGCAACCCGGCATCCTGGATGAGATCGAACTCGGGAATCAGGGCCAGCAATTCTTCTCTCATATCATCCTCTCCCTGGTTTGAAGTTTGGTGTTTGAAGTTGAAGGTTTAGCTCCGTCCGACCAGATAGACGCCGGCGCAGATCACCAGCACCCCCAGCCAGCGCAGCAGGGGCACGTCCTCCTTCAGCACCGCCCAGGAGAGCAGCACCACCAGGACGTAGCCCAGGCTGATGGCCGGATAGACATAGCTCAGCGCCAGGCGGGAGAGCAGCACCAGCCACAGCAGGGCGCTCAGGCCGTAGGCGGCAATGCCCGCCAGCACGTAGCCATTGCTCAGGGCCCGGCCCATGGTGGCCAGGAAGCGGTCGGACTGGAAGGTGACGACCCCCACCACGGTCATCCCCTTTTTCATGGCCAGTTGGCCGAGGACGTTGAGCAGCACGGTGATCGCCAGCAGGAGGAGGTCTTTGGCGTCTGCCTTCATATTCTCTCCCTCATCGAAATTATACCCCACTTCCGGAGCGCAAGCAACTCTCAAACCGCCCAACATCAGCGCCGGCAGTCTTGCTCTTGTTTTTACCTGCCTTCCTTGGCCCTCTGCAAGGGCCGGCCAGGCCAAGAAAGGGCCAGGACAAGTTCTCGCGCCACCATGCAGGTAGGGGATGCTTCGCTGGAGTCGGCCGGGCAATGAAGTTTGACGCCTGAAACCCGCTCAGCATGACAGGTACGGTTGTAGTATTAAATGCAGAGCTACCGGGCGCCGAGACCGCAGTCGTCATAGCCTAACGGGCCACCCTGAAGCATGAAAAAGTCCCACCTGTGCGGTTAGTAGGACAACTGCTCGCAGTTGTCCTACTACCTCGAAAATAGATGCCTGGACCATTATTCGTCCCTGGTGGTGTCCGCAGGGACGTGACAACTACTCTGCGCAGTTGACGCCTCGGCCTGAAATGAGTATACTTGTGCTCAGGCGAAGGAGAGATGTCATGAGCGACCGAACAAGCCGCATGGCGAGATGGCTTCTGGTGATGGCGCTGGTGTGTGGCAGCCTGGGCGCCCCGCGCGCCGCGGCCGCCCAGGAGAGCACCGACCTCGTCCAGCAGATACTGGCGCAGATGTCCACCGCCGACAGGGTGGGACAGCTTTTCCTGGTCTCCTTCGCCGGCACCGACGTGGGACCCAACTCCGACATCGCCCAACTCATCCGCGACTACCGTGTGGGCGGCGTGGTGCTTTCGGCTTCCAACGGCAACTACCGCAACGAAGGGGATACGCCAGCCCAGGTCGCCCAGTTGACGAACGCCCTGCAGACCTGGGCCTTCAGCCAGCCGCTGCCCCCTGCCTCCGCCGAAAGCGAGATAGAAGTGATCACTCCTACTCAGGCGGTGGAAAGCCTCCCCATCCCCCTGTTCGTGGCCATCGTCCAGGAAGGCGACGGCTTCCCCTACAGCCAGCTCTTCAACGGCTTCACCCCCCTGCCCAGCAACATGGCCATCGGCGCCACCTGGAACCCGGCCAACGCCCAGGCCGTGGGCCAGCTCGTGGGCCGCGAGCTGGCCGCCGTGGGCGTCAACCTGCTCCTGGGCCCATCCCTGGATGTGCTCGACAACCCGCGGCCCGGCGGCAAGGGCGACCTGGGCACCCGCACCTTCGGCGGCGACCCCTACTGGGTGGGCAAGCTGGGCCAGGCCTACATCCGGGGCGTGCATGAAGGCTCCGGCGGGCGCGTGGCCACGGTGGCCAAACACTTCCCCGGCCAGGGCGGCAGCGACCGCCGCCCCGACGACGAGGTGGCCACGGTCCAGAAATCCTTGCAGCAACTGCGCTCGGTGGAGCTGGCCCCCTTTGCCGCCGTGGTGCGCGGCGCCGAAAGCGGCGACTGGTCCGGCAGCGCCGAAGGGCTGATGTCCTCGCATATCCGCTACCGCGGCTTCCAGGGCAACATCCGCCAACTGACCCCGCCCATCAGCCTGGCCCCGCAGTTGCAGGACCTGATGGCTCTGCCCGAATTCGCTGCCTGGCGCGCTCAGGGCGGCCTGCTGGTCACCGACGGCCTGGGCGTGCCCGCCGTGCGCCGCCACTACGACCCCCAACTGCAAAAGTTCCCCCACCGGCAGATCGCCCAGGAAGCTTTCCTGGCCGGGAATGACCTGCTGCAGCTAGCGCAGTTCTCCCTCACCGGTGCCTGGCCCGACCAGTTCACCAACATCAAGGAGACCATCCAGTTCTTCCGCGAGAAGTACGAAAGCGACCCCGACTTCCAGCGGCGGGTGGACACGGCCGTAGCCCGCATCCTCACCCTCAAGCTGCGCCTCTACCCCCAGTTGGATTGGCCGAGCACCCAGGTCTCACTGGAGACGCTGAGCCAGGTGATCAACCGGGGCCAGGCGGACATGGCGCGGGTGGCCCGCCAGGCCATCACGCTGATCTATCCCGGGCTGGAGGAACTGGCCGACCGGCTGCCCAGCGCGCCGCTGGCGGATGAGAACATCCTCATATTCACAGAAGCCCGGCAGGTGAGCGAATGCGCCGACTGCCCCGCCTTCCCCCTCATCCCGCCCACTGCTCTGGAAGAGATCATGCTGCGCCTCTACGGGCCGCAGGCCAGCGGCCAGGTGGACCCCGAACGGGTCCGCAGCCTCACCTTCGGCCAGCTCAAAGCCTTTCTGCGCGGCGAGTTGGACGAGGCCGCCGCCCGGGAGATGGAGACACTGATCGGAGAGGCGGAATGGGTCCTCTTCGCCATGCTCGACCTCAACCAGGAAGAGTATCCCGATTCCGATGCCCTGAAGCAGTTCCTGCGCCTGCGCTCCGACAGCCTGCGCGGCAAGAACCTGGTGGCCATGGCTTACAACGCCCCCTATTTCCTGGACACGACCGAAATCAGCAAACTGACAGCCTATTACGGCGTCTACGCCAAAACGCCGCCGTTCCTGGAAGCTGCGGTGCGTGCCCTGTTCCGCGAATTCACCCCCGCCGGCGCACCGCCGGTCAGCGTGGCCGGCATCAATTATGACCTGCTCAAACGCACCGAGCCAAACCCTGACCAGATCATCCAGGTCATGCTGGCCAGCGAGGTTACAGGTGAGGACCTGACGGCAGCGGTAGACGTGAAAGTGGGGGGCACGTTGCGCCTGCGCACCAGCGTCATCCTCGACCGTAACGGCCATCCGGTACCCGATGGCACACCGGTGGAGTTCAAATTGCTCTATCCCGTCGAGGCCCTGGAACTGCCCCGCCAGGTACAGACAACCGTGGAAGGCGTGGCCGAGGTCAGCGTGACCCTGGAGCGCAGCGGCGAGCTGTGGGTCTCGGCCAGCAGCCCGCCAGCGCAGCAGTCCACGACGCTGGTGGTGAACATCCAGGGCGACGAGCCGGCCACCATCGCCACCGTGGTGCCCACCGACACGCCCACGCCGACGACCACGCCGACAGCGACACCGACGGCGACGCCGACGGCCACCCCCACGGTAACGCCTACGCCGACCCTCACGCCCGTGCCCACGCCCGCCTCTGCCGTCGAGCCCCCGCCAGTGCCTCCGCGCCGCGTCAATCTCACTGCCCTCGTGCTCGGCCTGATGGCCTCGGCCATCGCCGCCGCCATCGGCTACCTGCTGTCCATGAGCATGCAGCTCGCGCCCATCCGCCTGCTGGCTTCTGCCCTGTGGGGGTTGATCGGGGGACTGGCCGCCTACGTGCTGTATGGCCTGGGCTGGCTGCCCGGCGCGAGCTGGCTGCAACGGGGAATGGGGCCGTGGGGGGCAGCGGTCGTCGCCTTTATCGGCGGCTCGTTGCCCTTGCTCGTGCGTGGCTTCCAGGCCGCCCGCGCGGCGACGAAACGTTCGTGATTCAGGGGGAAGCAGGCGGCGTCTGCGTGGCCAGCACCGCCGGAGGATTGATTTCCACCCCCGGAGAAGATTCCGGGGACAAGGGGGGCGCGAAGAGGGTGACCAGGAGGGCCACGGCGGCCAGGCCGACGGTGACGGCGATCAGCCAGCGGTTGGCCTGCACCGCCTGGGCCCACTCGCCGCGGCCGAACACGGCAAGTTCAGCGCCGGGTGACGAGGGCGGCGCACTGAACAGCATGGCCTCCCATTCGGCCACCGAGGACGGGCGCTGATCCGGGTGCATGGCCATGGCCTGCAACAGGGCTCGCTCGGTCTGGGGGGAGATGTCGGGATTCAGCTCCCGCGGCGGGATGAGGCTGCCGGGGCGGAGGAAACGCTCCCGGGCATCGGCCGGCGGCGTGCCGGTTAACAGATGATAGAGGGTCGCCCCCAGGGAGTAGATGTCGGAGCGGACATCTGTGTGGCCGGTATCGCCGCCATATTGCTCCAGGGGCGTGTACTGTGCCGTGCCTCGCCCCTGCACCACGGTCACCGTGCGGCTGTCGTCGGGCAACAACAGCTTGACCAGCCCGAAGTCCACCAGCTTGAGCTGGCCGCGGGGCGTCAATTTGATGTTGGAAGGCTTGATGTCGCGGTGCAGGACCGGCGGCTCCTGGCTGTGCAGGTATTGCAGCGCATCGCTCAGTTGCCGGGCCCATTCCAGCACCGTCTTTTCGGCCAGGAACTTGCCCTGCCGGCGGGCTTCGTTCAGGATCTCCCGCAGGTCGGGGCCGGGCACGTAATCCATCACCAGGTATTCGCGGCCCTCGTGGGAGAAATAGTCGGAGACCTTGGGCAGCGTGGGGTGATCGAGACGGGCCAGGATGCTGGCCTCACGATAAAATTGCTCGCGGGTCTGCTCCAATATCTCAGGGGTGGCGCTCAGGTCGGGCAGGATCTCTTTCAGAGCGCATTCCCGCCCTTTGAGGCGCAGGTCCTCGGCCCGGTACACCGCCCCCATGCCCCCCTGGCCGATCAATTCGATGATTTTGTAGCGAGATCGCAGCACGGTTCCGCTGGGCAATGGTGTGTTCATGGTAGCGAATTATGACCCAGGTTTGGCTTCTTGTCAAATGGAGGTGAAAACCCATGGCGCAGGTTCGTGAGAGCGCGATGTTGATTTTGCAGCAGGGCGCAGGCACCGGGCGGCGCTGGTCGTTGGGACAGGGGACGCTCACCATTGGCCGCGGCGAGGATTGCGACATCACCCTGCCCGATCGGCACGTCTCCCGCCACCACGCCCGCATCTCCTGGGCCGATGGCCGTTACGTGGTGGAGGACCTGGGCAGCAAGAACGGCACCCACGTCAACGGCCGCGAACTGAAAGCGGCGCGGGTTCTGGAAGACGGCGACGAGATCCAGATCGCCCTGCGCTTCAAGCTGGCCTTCGTGGATGCCGGAGCCACAGCCCCGCTGACCTTCTCCGAGGCCGAAGCCAGGGGGCTGCGCCTGGACGAGCCCACACACCAGGTCTACGTCGGCAGCCACCTGCTGGACCCGCCCCTCTCTCCTGCCCAGTACCGGCTGCTCAAACTTCTGGTAGACGCCAGAGGGGGCATCGTCAGCCGCGAGGCGGTCGTGCACGCCGTCTGGCCGGAAGCCCTGGAAGAGGGGGTATCGGAGCAGGCCATTGACGCCCTGGTGCGCCGCCTGCGCGAGCGGCTGGCCGAACTGGACGACGAGCATCAGTACGTGGTCACCGTACGCGGCCATGGCTTCCGCTTCGAGCAGGCCCCTTAGCGAGGACACCGATGGCCCGCACCCAAACCCTGATCCGCTCCCTGCTCACGGCCCTGGGCGTGGCCCTGGCCATTGCCGGTCAGTGGGCCCTGCTCCAGGCCCGGCAGCCGGGGAGCCGCCTGACCTGGCCCCTGGGCGCCGCCCTCCTGGCCCTGGGTGCGCTGCTCTTCGCCTTCACCGCGACGGATATTCCCCTGGGTGAGCAGAGGAAGCGGAAGGGACAAAAACCTTCCGCTTTTCCGCTGACGATCCGCCTTCCGCACCTGCCCTCCTCGTGGGCCCTGCCGGCCGACCTCCTGGCCGTGCTCCTCATCACGGCCATCGCCGCCGCCGCCCGCTTCTACCGCATCGCCGAAACCCCGGCCGGCCTGTGGCTGGACGAGACCGACATCGCCAAACAGGCCCTGGAAATCGTCAACGGCCTGCGCCCCAGGCCGTGGCAGGTGGCCCGCCTGGAGGTGCCCTGGCTGTACCACTACTACGTCGCCCTCTTCTACAAACTGCTCGGCCCCGGCTATCTCACGGTCAAGCTCCCCCATCTTATCAGCAGCACCCTCACCGCGCCGGTGCTCTACCTGCTGGCCCGCCAGTTCCTCGACCGGCCCATCGCCTTTCTCAGCGCTCTGCTCTGGGCCACCATGCGCTGGTCGGTCAACATGAGCCGCTGGGGGCACGCCAACACCCTCACCCTCTTCTGGATCTGCACCGTGTTCTTCCTGCTGTGGCGAGCCCAGGCCACCGGCAAGTGGCGCTGGTGGGTCCTCGGCGGCCTGGCCCTGGGGCTGAGCCAGTACGCCTACCAGAGCACGCGCGCCCTCGTCGCCATCGTCGCCGTCTTCCTGATCTACCGCGCCCTGTGCCCACGCCGCTACTTCCGCCGCCTCTGGCCGCAGATCCTGCTCTTCTGGCTGCTCTTCGCCCTCGTCTATGCCCCTCTGGCCTGGACCTACATCCAGAATCCCGAGCTGTTCCTGGAGCGCAGCCGGGCCATCAGCATCTTCAACCCCCTCTTCACCCGCGACCCGTGGGCGACGCTCAAAGAAAACATCGGCAAATATGCCGGCGTCTTCCACTTCCGTGGCGATCACAATGGCCGGCACAACATCCCCGGCCAACCCATGCTCGACCCCATCACCGGCGTGCTGGCCGTCCTGGGCCTGGCCCTGACCCTGCGCCGCCCGCAGCGCCCGCACCACGCGCTGCTGCTGCTCTGGGTCCTGCCCTTCCTTGCCGTGGGCATCCTCACCACCGAAGCGCCCAACACCTTCCGCATCTACGCCCTCACCCCGGCCATCGCCCTCCTGGCCGGCCTGGCCCTGCAAGCAATCAGAGATTGGATACTGGGTATCGGGCATTGGTCATTGGAGGATGTCGCCTCGATATCCAATATCCGATACCTGCCACTGGCCATCCTGCTCACCGTCGCTATTGCCGCTGCCGCCTACCTGAATCTCGCCCTGTACTTCAACGTCCAGGCCACCCACCCGGCCGTCGTCGGCATGTTCAACGTCGGCCCCACCCGCGTCGGCCAGTACATCGCCACCCTGCCCGACGACACCACCATTTACCTGGACCGCGAGTTCTGGGCCTTCTCGCCCATCGAGGTCATCAACCCCGGCCGCCCGCTCACCCGCCTCAAGGCCCCCGATCATGTCCCGCCACCGCCCGCCCAGAACGCTCCCGTCGCCTACATCCTGGGCACCTATGGCCAGTTGCTCGTGCCTTGCCTCCAGAGCCTCTATCCCGACGCCCTGGTGGAACCCGGCCTGGGCCCTAACGATCAACCCATCTTCACCGGCGTGCGGCTGAGCGGCGAGACAGTTGCCCGCAAGGGGCTGCGCGGCACCTGGTGGGCCGGCCTGGAACCTGGCGGCCAGCCCGCCGCGAGCGGGGTGACGCCGCTCGATCCCCTGCCCATCACCCCGCCGGCCACCGCTGACCTGCGCGGCGGCCTCTACCTGCCGAAGCCCGGAACCTATGGCCTGCGCATGGAAGGAGCCGACCGCCTGCGCCTGACCCTTGCCGGCCGCACGGCGCTGGAGGCCCCCGCCCAGCCCGTCTCCCTCACCCTGCCCGGCGGGCTCGTTTCCGCCCATCTCGAGCTCACCGTCGCCGGTCCGGCGGCCCCGCGCCTCCTCTGGCGCCCGCCCGGCGCCGGCGATTGGGAACCCATCCCCGGGCAGAACTGGTATCCCCTGGACATCCCCGAAGGCGGCCTGCTGGCGCTCTCCTTCGAAGGCGGCGGCCTGCGCACGCCGCCCGTGCGCATCACGTCCGATGCCTGGCTCTACGCCGACAACGCCGGCGACCTGGCCACGGCAGCCATGCGCTGGCTCGGCCGCCTGCATATCCCCGAGGCCGGCCTCTACCAGTTCGGCCTGTCGTCCGATGATGCCTCGCGGCTGTGGATAGATGACCAGCTCGTCGTGGACAACTGGGGACTGCACGGGGCTGGCTGGATGGACCGCCCGGCCGAGCTCACCGCCGGCTGGCACGGGGTGCGCATAGACTACATTGACAACGGCGGCAGCCACTGGTTCGAGGTCCGCTGGACGCCGCCGGGGCAGTCGCCCGGCCGCCTGCCGGCGGAACTCCTGAGCTGGAGCGAGGACGACCTGGCCCAGGCCCTGACGCCGCCGGAGAACCCGCCCCCTGTGCTGCGCGTCCTCAATGCTGCAGGTGAACCCGTGGGCACCGTGCCCATCGCCGCCGCCCGCCTGGGCGACCCCAAGTTCAATCAACCCATCGGCGACGCCAACTTCCAGAGCTGGCCCATGAAGCTGCAGAGCACGATGTACGACCACGGCATCGGCGTCTACGGGCCGGGGGAAATGGACTTCGACCTGGGAGGGGGCTACCTGCGCTTCCAGGGCCTGGTGGGGGTGGATACCGATACCTACGGCGACGCCCACACCCAGGTGCAGATCATCGGCGACGGCCGCGTCCTCTGGGACAGCGGCCAGATCCACCCCTGGGACCCTCCCACCCCCTTCGACGTGGATGTGAGCGGCGTGCAGCGCCTGACCCTGAAACAGATCGAGGAGGGGCACTTCGAGGGTCGCGGCGACGCCGTGGATTGGGTGAACCCCGTCCTACGCAAACCTGAAACCTGAAACCTGGAACCCGAAACCCGTCTCACCGTCGCCGTCCGCGCAACGAGGCGGCCAGCTCCCGCAGCGGGGCCAGGGCCTCTTCGCTCAGCCCGGTATCCGCCAACGCCGCCAGCGCCTGCTGGTGTGCTTCTTCGGCCATGCGCCGGGCAGTGCCTTCGGCGTCCACCTCTGCCAGCAACGCCAGCACGGAGGGAACGTCCTCCGCCGTGAGCTGTGGTTGGCGATAGAGGGTGCGCAGCCGCTCGCCTGCCGCGCTGCCCAGGGCGTAGACCACGGGCAGCGTTTTCTTTTTCTCCACGATGTCGCTGGCCGCCGGCTTGCCGGTGAGCGCCTCGTCGCCCCAGATGCCCAGGATGTCGTCCTCGATCTGGAAGGCGATGCCCAGCCTCTGGCCAAAGCGCTGAAAGCTCTCCACTGTATGCGCTGGCGCACCGGCCAGCAGCGCCCCCAGCCCGGTGGAAAGCCCCATCAGCGCCGCTGTCTTGCCCTCGATCATGGCCAGATACTCGTCCACGCTCACATCCAGCCGCGCCTCGAAGCTCATGTCCAGGTATTGCCCTTCGGTCAGCGCCACGCACGTGTCGTCGAAGGCGCGCATCGCCGCCAGCACACGCTCAGGGGGCACATCGTGCTCGGCCAGCCGTCCCAGCGTGCGGTGGGCCAGGGCGAAGAGGGCATCCCCCACGTTCACCGCCTGGGGCACGCCCCACAGCGCCCAGACGGTTGGCCGGCCGCGCCGCGTGGGGCTGCGGTCCTCGATGTCGTCGTGCACCAGCGAGAAGTTGTGCAGGATCTCGATGGCTGCCGCCGCCGGCAACGCCACCTGCACATCCCCCCTGGCCGCCGCGCAGGCCAGCAGGCAGAGCAGAGGCCGCAGCCGCTTGCCGCCCTCTCCCACCCGCGGCCGAAACCCCTCGTCCAACCAGCCCAGGTGATACTGCATCATGCCGTGGTGTCCGGCCAGCGCCACGCAGGGCGTCTGCAATGCTCGCTGCAATGTCTCTTCGATCAACGGCAAGTAGCGGGCCATTCTCTCTTGAATGCTCATCCTGTGTGCTCCCAGGCATCCTTTAGTACCTGACCAGTGAAATTCTTGCCACCTGTGCGGTTGGCAGGCAGTAGTAGGACAACTGCGAGCAGTTGTCCTACTCTGGCACATTGTAGCACGATGCAGCACAGAAGCCAAGTTGCCGTTTTCTCTTTTGCCCCAAAGCAGGTATAATGAGAGAGGGTTCCAGGTTCCAGGTTGACAGGTTTCAGGGTGGCTTCGAGCCGGCAGCCTTGAGCCACCCGTGGAGGTAGGGAACATGCGAACGATTGAACTCGACGGCGAGTCGCTGACCATCGAGGACGTGGTGATGGTAGCACGGGCAGCGCCGGGGACGGTGGCCTTGCGCCTGACCGACGAGGCACAAGGAAAAGTGCAACGGGCGCGGGAGGCCGTGGAGCATTTCGTCGCCCGCGGCGACGTGATCTACGGCATCACCACCGGCTTCGGCGCCTTCCAGGACAAGGTCATCCCCCCCGATCAGGTGCGCCAATTGCAGCGCAACATCCTTATGAGCCACGCCGTGGGCGTGGGCGAGCCTTTCTCTACGGAGGTGGTGCGGGCGATGATGCTGGTGCGGGCCAACACGCTGGCCAAGGGGCATTCCGGCATCCGCCTGACCACGTTGCAGACGTTATTGGCCATGCTGGAGCGCGGCGTGCATCCGGTCGTGCCCACGCAGGGCTCCCTGGGGGCCAGCGGCGACCTGGCTCCCCTGGCCCACATGGCCCTGGTGCTCATCGGCGAGGGAGAGGCTGACTACGAAGGGGAACGGTTGCCGGGACGGGAGGCACTGCGGCGCGCCGGGCTGGAGCCGGTCACCCTGGAGGCCAAGGAGGGATTGGCGCTGACCAACGGCACGGCGCTGATGGCCGGCCTGGGCGCGCTGCTGGTGGTGGAGGCAGAGCGGACAGCACGGGTGGCGGACATCGCCGGCTGTCTCAGCCTGGAGGCGCTCTACGGCACCACGGTGGCCTTCGACCCCCGCATCCACGCCGCCCGCCCCCATCCGCGCCAGGTGGAATGCGCCGAACGGCTGCGCCGCCTGCTGGCAGGATCCACTTTTGTGCGGGATGGCCAACTCGTCACGCATCACGCATCACGCATCACGCCTGGCGGCAGCAGGCCACGAAGTGACGAGGCTCCCCGCGATCCCCAGGACGCCTACACCCTCCGCTGCATTCCTCAGGTGCACGGGGCCTGTCACGATGCCATCAAGTACGCCCGCTGGGTGGTGGACATCGAACTGAACAGCGCCACCGATAACCCCCTCATCTTCTTCGACGACGAGGGAAGGCCAGAGTGTCTTTCCGGCGGCAACTTCCACGGCGAGCCGCTGGCCATCGCCTTCGACTACCTGAGCCTGGCGCTGACCGAGCTGGGCAACATGGCCGAACGCCGCCTGACCCGTCTGACCGACGGCAGCAGCAACCGCCACGTGCTGCCCGACTTTCTGACCCGGCACGGCGGCCTCAACTCCGGCTTCATGCTCACGCAGTACACGGCCGCCGCGCTGGCCTCGGAGAACAAAGCCCTGGTGCATCCGGCCAGCGCCGACACCATCCCCACCTCGGCCAACATGGAGGATCACGTCTCCAACGGGCCGGCGGCGGCCCGTCAGGCACGGCGCATCCTGCGCAACCTGAACTACATCCTGGCCATCGAGCTGTTGGCCGCCGCCCAGGGCATTGACTTCCGCCGCCAGGTGCTGGGCGCGCAGGCGCGATTGGGTCAAGGCACGGCCGCCGCCTACCAACTCGTGCGCCAGCGTGTGCCATTTCTGGAACGGGACGCCATCATGTACCCCTACATCGAAGCGGTGCACGACCTGGTCGTCAGCGGCGAACTGGTGGCCGCGGTGGAAGCAGCGCTGGCATAGTCGGCGATTGCCTGGCCTGACAAAAAGTGGTATAATCACCCGTCGAAAGACGGCTGGGCAGCACCGCACTTATGAGAGCCTATCCGAAAACGTTCCTGGCCAGTCTCCTGACCGGCCAGGGTTGGGAGACCGTGCCCAACAGCTTTGAAAGATGGCTTCTACTATAGCTCACACAAGGAATACGGACATGGACACAACACAATTGACCCAGATGGTCACCTGGCTGGACGAGGAACTGCGCCGCGAGCGGGCCGAGGTCACCAAACTGCAGCAACTGGTGGAGCGGCAGTTGGGCGAACTTGCCGAACAGTCGCGGCAGATCAAAGAGCTGGAGGGCCGTCTGGCCAGCACCCAGGCCCAACTCGTCAAGTTCAGCCAACTGGAACAGGCCCTGCAGCAGCTCAAGACCGAAGTGGTGCTCATGCTGGACAGCCAAAGCGAGGAGCAACTCAAGGCCCAGCGGGAGCTGGAGCAGCGCCGCCTGGCCGACCGCGAGGCGCTGTCGAAAGGGATTGCCGAAATACGTAAGGAACTGCCGCGCATCGCTCGCCTGGAAGAAGCACTCTCCGTGCGGGAAGCAGAAGACCGCCGCCTGGGCGAACTGCTGATGGCCCTGCGCCACGAGGTGACGGCCATGGGCAAGGATTTCGACGAACGTGCCCGCAACCTGACCTACCTGGCGGAACAGCGCGCCTACGACAACAAGCGCATCGCCGGCTTGCAGGAGGAGAGCCTGACCCTGCTCAAGCGCACGGAGGAGCACGACAGCAAGCTCACGTCGCTGGAGGATGCCGCCCAGCGCCACGAGCGCCACATCCAGGAACTCCTGCAGCTCGCCCAGGAACTGAAACGGCAACAGGCCCAGTGGCTGGAGAGCCAGTTGCTGGCCGAAGAGCAGCGAAAACGGGAGATGCAGGAGTGGCGGCAGGAAGTGAGTGTGCAGCGCGAGGACATGAAGCGTCTGTTGGCCCGCACGGAGGAGTTCGGCAAGGTCGCCGAAGCCGGGCGACAGGCCCTGGCCACCCTGGATACCTTCAAGGAACAATTGCGGCGCGATCAGAACCAGGTGGCAGAGTTGCAGCGGCTGGCCGAGGAGCGGCAGCGCAAAGAGTTGGAGGAATGGCAGGCGGAGGAAGAGAAGCGTTGGAAGAAGCACGAATTGCAGTGGGAGCATCAGTGGAAGGAGCAATATCAACGACACAATGCGCTGCTGACACGCATCGCCGCGCTGGAAGAGGAGATCAAGGGCCTGTATCCTCAGTTGGCCGGTCTCTGGCGCTTGCAGGAGGTGTACGGTGCCCATCGCCTGGCCGAGGTGCAGCGCTGGCAAAGCGAGCTGGAGAAGGCCGTTGACGAAAGGAACAAGTTGACGCGCCAGCGCGGCAAGTAGAGCAAGAATCACAGGCTCAGAAACCCGCCTTCTCGGAGAAATGAGACTCTGACCAATCTCATCAGTTGGCTTGCCTTGAGCCGGGTTTGGAAGGAGAATATGTGGATGGAACGCTTTGAGGAATTCCGCGACCAGATCCTGCCCATACTGTTGCCCTGTGGGGTCAGGAAGAATGATGCCATATACCTGCACCACATCCTGGACGCCATAGATCGGATAAGGGAATACACCGCAGGTGTCTCAGCGGTCTGATCTTCCGCTTTTAAGACAGCAGTTGACGCGCGTTCTGGCAATGCTGGAAAAATGGGAGTGAACCATCGGTGCGCGTTATCGGCACGGCAGGACACGTAGATCACGGCAAATCAAGCCTGGTGCTGGCCCTCACGGGCATTGACCCCGACCGCCTGCCCGAGGAAAAAGCCCGCGAGATGACCATTGACCTGGGCTTTGCCTGGCTGACGCTGCCCGGCGGCGAGGCCGTGGGCATCGTGGACGTGCCGGGCCATATTGACTTCATCAAGAACATGCTGGCCGGCGTCGGCTCCATTGACGCGGCCCTCTTCGTCGTCGCCGCCGACGAAGGGGTCATGCCCCAGACGCGGGAGCACCTGGCCATCCTCGACCTCATGCAGGTGCCCGCCGGCGTGGTGGCCCTCACCAAGACAGACCTGATCCGGGAGCCCGAGTGGCTGGAACTGGTGGCCGAAGAGGTGAGCGACCTGCTGGCCTCCACGCCGCTGGCCGGGGCGCCCATCGTGCCGGTGTCCGCCCGCACGGGAGAGGGCCTGCCGCAGTTGCTGCAGGCGCTGGAAGACGTGCTGCAGAACGCTCCCCCGCGCCGCGACCTGGGGCGGCCGCGCCTGCCCATAGACCGCGTCTTCACCGTGGCCGGCTTCGGCACCGTGGTCACCGGCACCCTCAGCGACGGCTGCCTGGAGTTGGGCCAGGAAGTAGAGATCGTGCCCGGCGACCTGCGGGCGCGCATCCGCGGCCTGCAGACGCACAAGCAGCAGATCGAGCGCGCCGTGCCCGGCAGCCGCGTGGCCATCAACCTCAGCGGCGTGCGCACCGAGCAACTCCAACGCGGCCAGGTGGTCACCCTGCCCGGCCTGCTGCGCCCTACACAGCTTGTGGACCTGCGCCTGCGCCTGCTGGCCGACTCTCCCGCTCCGTTCAAACACAACCAGGAGGTGGACTTCTTCTCCGGCGCGGCGGAGGTGGTGGCCCGCGCCCGCCTGCTCGATGCCGAGGCCATCCCGCCCGGCGGCCAGGGCTGGGTGCAACTCCGCCTGCGCCAGCCGGTGGCCGTGGCTGCCGGCGACCGCTTCATCCTGCGGCAACCTTCGCCCAGCCGCACGCTGGGCGGCGGCCAGGTGGTCAACCCTCACCCCAGACGACGGCATCGCCGCTTCCGCCCTGAGGTCATCGCCCACCTGGAAACCCTGGCCCGCGGCCAGCCCACGGACATCCTGCTGCAAAGGTTACAGGAGCGCGAACCGGCCGGCGCACGGGAGATCGTCTCCGCCAGCGGCCTGGAGGAAGACGTTGCCCTGGCTGCCCTGGACGAACTGCTGTCCACAGGGCAGGCCTTCTTCCTGAGCCCGAATGAGGCAGCGGTGTCGGCGGCGCAGGCTGTGGCCGGCAACCGCTACCTGGTCTCGGCGGCCGGGTGGCGACGGTTTACGGAGCAACTGCAAGGCGTGCTGGCCGATTATCACCGCCAATACCCCCTGCGCCTGGGCATGCCGCGCGAGGAACTGAAGAGCCGTTTGCAGCCCCGTCGTCCCTGGCCTGGCCGCCTGTTCAACGAGGCGATGAGCCGGGCCGCAGCCGAGGGGCTCATCGCCGAAACGGAAGGCGCGGTGCGCATGGCTGAGCACGCGGTGCGCTTCACGCCAGAGCAACAGCGAGAGGCGGATGCACTGCTCGCCCGCTTCCGTGCCCAGCCCTACGCGCCCCCCACCGTGGCCGAGGCCACGGCCAGCGTCGGCCCCGAGGTGTTGCAGGCCCTGATCGAATCGAACACCCTCACTCGCATCAGCGAAGAGGTGCTCTTCCTGACCGAGACCTACGAGAAGATGGTGGCGCGGATCATGGCCCATCTGCAAAGCGAGGGGAGCATCACCGTGGCCCAGGTGCGGGACATGTTCGGCACCAGCCGCAAGTACGCGCTGCCGCTCATGGAGCACCTGGACGAACGGCGGCTGACACGGCGGGTCGGCGACCAACGAGTGTTGCGTTGAGCGAACTCTCGGCGGCGGCGATTGAGAGCGCCCTGACCACTGCCTGGCTGGGGCGGCCGGTGCATCACTTCATCCAACTCGGCTCGACCAACGACCTGGCCCGCGAGCTGGCCCGCCGCGGCGCAGCCGAGGGCACGCTGGTCATCGCTGAGGAGCAAACGGCCGGCAAAGGCCGGCTGGGGCGAAGCTGGTGGGCGCCGCCGGGCTCCTGCCTGCTGCTTTCGCTGATCTTCCGCCCGCCGCTGGCCCCGGCGCAGGCGCAGCGGCTGACCATGATCGCCGGGCTGGCCTGCGCGGAGGCGGTGGAGGCACAGACGGGCCTGCGCCCCGGCCTCAAGTGGCCCAATGACCTGGTGCTGGCGGAGCGCAAGCTGGCCGGCATCCTGACTGAACTGGAGACAGCCGGGGAACGGCTGGACTTCGCCGTGGTGGGCCTGGGCCTGAACGTCAACGTGGATTTTCGGCAACAGGCCACGGATGCGGAACTGCGAGATAGTGCCATCGGCCTCCTGCAGGTACTGGGGCGGCCGGTGGACCGCCTGGCCTTGCTCAACGAGCTGCTGGTGCGGCTGGAGCAGCGTTACGAACGGCTGCGCGCCGGGCAGTCGCCGCATGCCGAGTGGGCGGCGTGCCTGGTCACGCTGGGCCAGGCCGTGCGAGTTGTAACCCCCTCCCCAGCCCTCCCCCCTACAGGGGGAGGCGTACTGGAGGGTCAGGCGGTGGGCGTGGACGCCGACGGCGCGTTGCTGCTGCGCCTGGCCGATGGGCGCACGGAGCGGGTGCTGGCCGGGGATGTAACGTTGCACCGGGGTTGAGAGATGGGTGTCGAGTTTCGCTGGGAAGAAGGGGAATATCGGACGCCGCTGGTGTCGCCTCCGCCACCGCGGCGGTGGCCGCGCCGCCTGCTGTTGATCGTCGGCTGCCTCCTGCTGCTGGCCCTGGCCGTCGCCGGGGTGGTCCTCTGGAACCGCGCCCAGGCTGGCCTGCGCGCCGCCCGCTCCGACCTGCAGGCCGTCGTGGACGCCGAACTGGCCGCGCTGCAGCGCGGCGACCAGGAAGTCTACCTCTCCCTGCAGGATTTCAACAACCGGCAATGGTACCGCTTCCAGGAAATTTACCTGAAGGGCCTGCAGCAGGCCGGGGAGGATGAGGTCAGCAAGCAGATCGGTGCCCTGCGCATCGTGGACCTGGACCTGGCCGGGGACTCGGCCTGGGTGGAAGTCGAGTACGAACTGGAGGGCGTGCCCTACCGCCGCGTGCAGTTCTACCGCCTGACCGCCGGCCACTGGCGGCGCACGGCCCCCGACGAGCGCTATTGGGGCGAGCGTAGAGAAGCGGAGACCACGCATGTGCGCTTCATCTACCGTCAGCGGGAAGAGGAGATCATACAGTCGGTGCGCGAGGAGGCGGAGCGCTTCTACCAGCAGGCCTGTGCCGACTTTGGCCTTCCCGTCTACGGGCAGCAGGTGACCTTCGAGTTCCAACCGGTGGCTAAGACGAGCCCGGCGTTGACCTCGCGGGGGTATTTCTTCGTTCCCTCGCCCTTGCTGCTGGGGGTGCGCGCCGACGGTCAGCCGGACGGCGAATTGCTGGCCGGCCTGGCCCACAGCATAGCGCTGCACCTGGCCGTCGAAAAGTCCGGCTTCTACGTGCAGCAGCCCGGCCCTGGCGGCAACTGGGTGCTGCTCAACGGCATCGTGGCCAGGGAGGTGGAGCAGCGGTATTCAGGCGCGGCGCTGCCGGCCCAATGGCAGCAATGGCTGCAGGAGGCGGCCGCCCAGAACGATCTGCCACCGCTGAGTTCGCTCTGGCCGCCATACGAGTTTGACAGCGAGCGCGAGGGCGGTCTGGCCTTCGCCCAGGCAGAGAGCGCCGTGGCCTACGCCGTGGAGCGGGGCGGCCGCACGGTGCTGCCCGCCCTGCTGGACGCCCTGGGCCGCAAGCTGCCGGCCGAAGAGACCTTCCAGGCCGCCTTGGACATGAGCCTGGCCGACTTCGAGGCCGGCTGGCGGGAATTCGTGCTGAATAGTTACCCAACGAGGTGAAAACGTATTGAGGCGAGAAGAGGCCTGGCAGCTCGTGAACGAGCACACGCACAACCAAAACCTCGTTCGCCACATGCTGGCGGTGGAGGCGGCGATGCGCGCCTACGCCCGCCACTTCGGCGAGGACGAGGAACTGTGGGGCATCGTCGGCCTGGTGCACGATTTCGACTACGAACAACACCCCACGGCCGAGGAGCATCCCTACGTCGGCGCGGCCATCCTGCGCCAGCGCGGCTGGCCCGAGGAGATCGTGAACGCCGTGTTGTCGCATGGCAGCTACACCCAGGTCCCCCGCGACACTCCGCTCAAGAAGGCGCTGTTCGCCGTGGACGAGCTGACCGGCCTGATCACGGCCGTGGCCCTGGTGCGCCCCAGCAAAGACATCCGCGACGTCACCGTCAAGTCGGTGCGCAACAAGTGGAAGGACAAAGCCTTCGCTGCCGCCGTCAACCGCCAGGAGATCGAAGAGGGCGCGGCCGAGCTGGGCGTCGAACTGTGGGAGCACGTGGGCATCGTTCTGGAGGCCATGAAGGGCATCGCCGAGGAGTTGGGACTGGCCGGCGCGGGCTGACGAGCGTGCGCCCGGTGTCAGCCTGCCGTCAGATGATGGTCATGCATCTCCAGCCGCCGCATGGTATGATGCGTGTGGAAGTCCGCTGAGACTTCCGCAATTCATCCGTGAGGAGGCAAGGCACGATGAGACAACGTCAGGGGTGTTTGCAAGGGCTGCTGGAGATGTTCATGCTGACCGCCGCCTTCGACTGGCTGGAGAAGCGCTTTGGCTTCGGGCGAGGCTGCTCGTGCACCGGCTTCGGCTGCGGGATCATCCTCCTGATCGCCTTCCTGGTGCTGGCCTGCGGCATCATCACCGGCACCGACTGGTTCCACCTCGGCTTCTAGCAGACGCATGACACCTGGGAGGGCAGGTTATGCAGCTCGGCCAACTGATCGCCGCCCTGCCCGACGTGGGCCAGGCCCTCGTCACCGACGAGGCACTGGCCATGGACATCACCGCCATCACCGCCGACTCGCGCCGGGCACAGCCCGGCGCTCTGTTCGTCGCCTACGCCGGCGTCAGCGTTGACGGACACGATTTCATAGACCAGGCGGTGGCGGCAGGGGCAGCGGCTGTTGTGGGAGAGAGGGAATGGAAGGAAATAAGGGGAATGAGGGGGGGCACCTCTTTTCCCTCGTTTCCTTCCTTCCCTTACGTTCGCGTCGGCGACGGCCGCCAGGCGCTGGCCTATCTTTGCGCCGCCTGGCATGGCTTCCCGGCTCGCCGTCTGAAGGTGATCGGCGTCACCGGCACCGATGGCAAGACGACGGTGACCTTTCTCATCCACGCTGTGCTCACCGCCGCCGGTCACCGCACGGGCATGATCAGCACCGTCAGCGCGCGCATCGGCGAGCGGAGCCTGGATACGGGCCTGCACACCACCACCCCTGATGCGCCGGAGGTGCAGGCTTACCTGGCGCAGATGGTCGCCGCCGCCAGCGAGTACGCCGTGCTGGAAGCGACATCGCACGGGCTGGCGCAGCAGCGGGTGGCCGCCTGTGACTTCGATGTCGCCGTGGTCACCAACATCACCCACGAGCATCTGGACTTCCACGGCTCGCCCGAGGCCTATCTCGCGGCCAAGGCCATGCTCTTCGAGAGCCTGAGCCGCAGCCAGCGCAAGCCGGGCGTGCCCAAAGTCGCCATCCTCAATGCCGACGACAGCTCCTTCCAGCGGCTGCGCCGCATCCCCGCCGATGTCCAGATCACCTATGGCTTAAGCGAAAGCGCCGATGTCCGGGCCACTGATATCCGCTATAGCCCCTCCGCTACTCGCTTCACCGTCCAGGCGCACTCGGCAGTGAGCAAGATACGCGCCTCCAGCTTCCAGCTTCAGACATCGCTTATAGGTGAATATAACGTCTACAACTGTCTGGCCGCGGCGGCCGTGGGGCTCTCGCAGGGCCTCACAGCGGAGGCCATCCAAAACGGCATCGCCAGCGTCAAAGGTGTCGTCGGGCGCATGGAGCGTATTGACGAAGGGCAGGATTTCCTGGCCATCGTGGACTTCGCCCACACGCCGCGGGCGCTGGAGGTGGCCCTGGAGACTGTGCGCCGCCTGGCCGAAGGGCGGGTGATCGTCGTCTTTGGCTGCGCGGGGTTGCGGGACGTGCAGAAGCGCCCCTGGATGGGGCGCATCGCCGGGCGGCTGGCCGACCGGGTGGTCATCACGGCCGAGGACCCTCGCACGGAGCCGCTGGAGGAGATCATGGCCCAGATTGCCGCCGGCTGCCAGGAGGCGGGAAGGCGGGAAAGCCAGGACTACTGGCGTATCGGCAACCGGGCGGAGGCCATCCGCTTTGCTGTCCACATGGCCCGGCCCGGCGATGTGCTCCTCGTCACCGGCAAAGGGCACGAGCAGTCCATGTGTCTGGGCAACACCGAGTATCCCTGGAGCGACCACGCCGCCCTGGGCGCCGCGCTGCGCGGGGAAAGGCTTCCTGAGTCTCTGGCCTGGTAGGGCAACAGGCGCCAAACGCGATTTGACAAAAAGCCCAAATGGTGGTAGACTATGGATGCGAGCCGAAGTGGCGGAATTGGCAGACGCGCACGGTTCAGGGCCGTGTGGGCTTACGCCCATGTGGGTTCAAC
Source organism: Anaerolineae bacterium (assembly GCA_029907105.1). GTDB lineage: Bacteria > Chloroflexota > Anaerolineae > UBA3071 > UBA3071 > JARYMM01. The sequence continues at coordinate 108,580 of JARYMM010000004.1, forward strand.
TCCCACCTTCGGCACCAGGTCAGAAATCCCAGGTCGGTCAGCGAGCTGGGATTTGTTGTCATAGGGCCAGGGGCGAGGAGCGGCACGGCCCGCCGATTCGCCTGTGCATTGCGGAGACAGCCTGATGACTCCACCCGGGCGCCGGTACCAGTCACTTCCGAGGGCATCACAGCTTATCTTGCTGGTGTCTCTGGCGCTTTGTCTGCTCTTTGCTCTGCAGATCATCGGCCAGGTTCGTGACCGCCGGCAGATGCAGGCCGCGTTGCAAGAAGCGGAACAGGAACTGGCGCAGGCCCAGGAAATAGAGAGACGGCTGCTCGAAGAAGCGCAGAACAGGGAGATCGAACTGGAGCGTGCGGCACGTGAGGAAGTCTCCGGGGCCCTCTCCGATGAAACGATCATCGCCCCCCAATCGGCCCCGGCTCAGCGGCCAGAAAATGCCGAACCGCCCCGGCCACAGGCCGAACTGACTCCCTGGCAGCAGTGGTGGAACCTCTTCTTCCCGGCTGCCGAAGGAGAGCCCCTCGGAAAACCCTCGCCGTGAACAGGGGCAGGCCGGCCAGAAGCAGCGGCACTGTCCTGTGCACACCTGGCAGGCGGGTGTATTTCACTTTAGTGGCGAGAGCGAGAGCCAGCCTGGCCTGTGTCATTGCGAGGCGCGCCCCCATTCGCTGCGCTCAGGGCATGGTTTGCGCCGAAGCCTGCCCTGAGCTTTGCCGAAGGGCAATCTCCCACTGGCTGGCAGGAGATTGCTTCGCCTTCGGCTCGCAATGACATTTCCAAAAAACTGAAATGCACACCTGGCAGCCGCCGTTTGACGAGCAGCGGCAATCGGAGTATAATTGAATAACAATGCGGGGTGGAGCAGTGGCAGCTCGTTGGGCTCATAACCCAAAGGTCGCAGGTTCGAGTCCTGCCCCCGCTATCAATGGCGGCGTAGCTCAGTTGGTAGAGCACGGAGCTCATAATTCCGGTGTCCCCAGTTCGAGCCTGGGCGCCGCCATGCTACATTGAAGAGCCCCTCCATACAGCGGAGGGGCTTTCTCTTTGCCATTTGACGAAGAAGGCAGTTCGTGGCATACTGGGTTACACCATACGGGGAGAGACGGAGGATGTCCAGGTTTCTGACCCAGGTACATCGGGCGACGGCGGCCGATGTCCCGCGTGTGCTGATGCTGCTGGAAAGTGCGCTGCGGCAGTACCTCTCCTTCGGCCGAGAGGACCTGCCCTACTTTCTGGCCCAAAACAAGGTGTGGCTGGCCGATGCCGCCGATACCCTGTGGGGGTTTGTGTGTATCACCTCCCGTGCTTCATCCCTGGCCGACCTGCGCGCTTTGGCCCTGATCAACGGCTGGCGGGTGGATACGGGACTGCAAACGCTGCTGACACCGGCCATCGGCGACCTGCGCGTCCAGGGCACAACTGCCCTGGTTTGCCTGGGCAGCGCAGCCTGGCTCGTGCCGCCGCTGCAGCGGGCCGGCTTTCGCCTGGTGGACAGAATCGTCTACCTGGAACGGCCGGCGGCAACCGCCTGGCCTCCCTCCGAGCCTCGGGCATCGCTACGTCCCATCGGCCAGGCCGACCTGGACACGCTCATCGCTCTGGACCACAGCGCTTTCACCACCCTGTGGCATTTCGATCGCGGCCACTTCATGGAGCTGCTGGTCACCTCCAGCCGTTCGGTGATCGCCGAGAGCGCAGGCCAGGCCGTGGGCTACGCCATCAGCTACGTGCTGGGAGAGATCGGCTTCATCGTCCGGCTGGCCGTGCACCCCGATTATCAGGGACAGGGGGTCGGCAGCCAGCTCCTCGCCGATGCCCTGCACCACTGCCGGCAGGCCGGCGCAGTCACCATCAGGCTGAACACCCAGGAGAGCAATATCGCCTCCCACCGTCTCTACGGCCACTTCGGCTTCCAGCGCACGGGACGGCGCGTGCCCGTTCTGGTGAAAGAGCTGTGATTGAGGCCATCGTCTTTGACTTCGGAGGGGTCTTCACCCGCAATGAGCGCTCGCAAGCGCGGTTGCGAGAGTTTGATGCCCTGCTGGGCTGGCCACCGGGGACGATGCAGCAGCGTCTTTTCGCCGGCGAAGCCTGGGAACTGGCCTCCATTGGCGCCATCTCGCCGGAAGAGCACTGGGCACGCGTGGGCCGCGAGCTGGAAAGCCGCCTGCCGCCGGATTTCCGTCACTTCCGGGGCAATCCCTTCCACCTGGAAGAGATCAACGACCAGGTCGTCGCCCTGGCCCAACGGCTGCGCCGCCGCTATCGCCTGGCCCTTTGCTCCAACGCCCTGGCCAGCCTGGCCGACCTGCTGGAGGCGATGCCGCAGATCAAGGCCCTGTTCGAGGTCATCGTCATCTCGGCGCTGGTAGGGCTGCGCAAACCCGACCCGCGCATCCTTGAGCTGACCGCCGAGCTCCTGGGACTGCCGCTCGGTGCCTGCCTGCTCGTGGATGACAGGGAACGCAACGTGCGCGCCGCCGAAGCGGCGGGCATGCCTGCCGTGCTCTTCCAATCGGCCACCCAGCTAGAGGCAGCTCTGCGCATTCACCTGCAGCTTTGAAAGTCTCAAGTTCCAGGGTTCCAGGTTTCTACCGAATCGTGTGCTTGTTTCCCAAGGAGGTTGGCATGCGCCCGCGCTATCGCAGTTTGCTCTTCACCATCGCCCTGGTCATCGCCCTCTATCTCGTCTGGCGCAAAGTGCACTTCGTATTCATCATACCTTTGACCCCCTGGCAGTTCGCCCTGTTGCTGTTGGTCATCGCCGTAGTCATCTTCCTGCTGCTGGATCACCTCGTCAACCGCACGCGAAGGTGACTATCTCATGGGTTTCCTTGGGCTGTGAGAACTGGCAAGTATCCCGTGTTCACCCCCTGGCTGTCATGCTGAACGGGTCTTACACCCCGTCTCGCCGGCGGGCATACCCTGGGCAGCAGCCCCGTACGCATACAAGCGCAGACCACCAGTGAAGCATCTGGGCCCTTATAGACGCAGGAGATGCTTCGCTGGCCAACGCACTCCAATGACTGTCAGGCGCCAGAGATGGTTACCTGTCAGCAAGGTTGGCTCCCAGACCCGCTCAGCATGACCAGGTGAGGCTCCCGGATACTTGCCAATTCGGTCAGCCAAGGGGCAGCGCGGGGGAAAACAATGTGTCACCTGACTGACTCGAGTAGAGAACATCCCATGACCCCATTGCGCCTCACAGACGAAGAACAGGCCCTGCTCGATGGCGCCGAAGGCCCCGGCGTGCAGCGGGCTATGGGCATCGTAATCACCCTGGGCCGCATCTACGGCGCGGCGGAGCTCGTGCCCATCGCCAGCGCCCACATTTCCGGCGTCAGCTACAAGAACCTGGGCCAGGCGGGCCTGGAATTCCTCCATCGCTGGGCCGAGGAGGGGGCACAGGCGCGGGTGGACACCTGGCTTAACCCCATGGGCATGGAGGCCGCTCGCTGGCGCGAGCTGGGCTTCCCCGCCGATTTCGCCGAGCCGCAGCTTGCCGTCGTCGAGGCTTTTCGCCGTATGGGTGTGACGCCCACGCTGAGCTGCACGCCCTACCTGCTGCCGGGACATGTGCCGCGGCGCGGGCAGCATCTGGCCTGGGCCGAGTCTTCCGCCGTCGTCTTCGCCAACAGCGTCCTCGGCGCACGCACCAACCGCGAGGGCGGCCCCAGCGCCCTGGCGGCGGCCATCGTCGGGCGCACGGCCAGCTACAGCTATCACCTGGAGGAAAATCGGCGGGCGACGCATGTGGTGGAGGTGTGCTGCCCGCTGCACGACCCGGCCGACTTCGGCGCTCTGGGCCAGATCGTCGGCCAACGGGTGGGCGACGGTGTGCCCTATTTCGCCGACCTGGCCCGCTGGCTGCCCCCGCTGCCCCAGGACATCACCGCAGGCGGCGAGGCCGTGGACCGGCTGAAGACATTGGGCGCTGCGCTGGCCGCTTATGGCGCGGTGGCGCTTTTCCACATCGCCGGATACACGCCAGAAGCGGCGGAGACAGGCGAAGCGTTGCTGCGCGCCGAGGCCGAACGGATCGTCGTGGACGGTTTGGAAGAGGCTTACGCGGCCATGAATGAGGCGAGCGTGCTGGAGATTGACCTGGTGAGCATTGGCTGCCCGCACGCCAGCCTGGCCGAGATCGCCCAGGTAGCCGAGTTCGTGCGCGGCCGGCAGTTGCGGACGCGCCTGTGGGTGACCACAGCCCGCCAGACGCAGGAGCAGGCGGCGGCCGAAGGCTGGGTGCAAGTCATCGAAGCGGCAGGCGGCCGCGTGGTGGCCGACACCTGTACCGTCGTCGCCCCCTTGCAGACTCTGGGCATCCGCAGCCTGGCCACCAACGCCGCCAAAACCGCCTGTTATGCGCCATCCCACTCCGGCGTGCGGGTGCGTTTCGGCTCGCTGGAGCAGTGCCTGGAAGCCGCGCTCACGGGGCAGTGGAAGAAAACCGCGCCTATGACTGCGTCTGGGGATTATGGCCCTGCCAGGCGCAGTGGCTCCCCTAATCGCTCCATCGAAGGCTGCCGATAGAAGCCGACGAGCAAGGTATACGGCGCGGGCCCCAGCGCTGCTGGCAATTCCAGCCGATGGACGTCCAACAGCGTCTCGCCCGGCTGCCAGAGCGACGTGGGGTAGTACACACCGCCGGGCAGGTGATCGGACTGCGCCACCTTCTCCCCCTGCGCATCCAGCAGATGCACGAAGCTGGTGTAATCCCCGTCCAGGGGGCGCAGCGGCTGCCAGTGCAGCGCCACCTCCAGCACGCTGCCCCCCTCCAGAGGCGAGCGCAGATCGTAGCCCAGCAACTGTATGGCCCCGCCCACGGCCAGCCCCGATGATCTGCCAGGCGGCCCGCTGGCGGCAGGCCCCACCACCTCTACCAGATTCCGCACCGGCCGCAGGGCGAACTTCACCTCCAGCCCCGGCATGGGCTTGATGAGATACACCGGCCGGCCGGTCGAAAGCGCCCGCTCTACCACCTGTCCCACGTTAGCCCACCCCGGCTCGCCCACGATGCGCGGGAACAGGCCCGTGATGTCGGGCCGCACGCCCTCCACCTGCTGCAGGTACCAGAGGGGCATCATCTCATCGCGGTCGTTGCTGATCAAGATAGCCTCCGCCGGCGGTGGCGCAGCCAGGATGGCCTGCCAGCGGTCACGCCCGGCGCTGTCCCCACTGCGGTCAACGAGGGAAAGGTTGTGCAGCAGCAGGGCGATGGGCAGGGTCAGCGATAGCAAGACAATCGCTGCAGATAGCACACTCGGAATTGTATATTTGAGATGGCGACCTGCGACCTGCGACCTGCCACCTGCCCCCACCGCTTCAGCTATCGCACCAATGCCGACGCCCATCCAGCAGGCCCAGATGAGCGCGGGAGCGATGAAGAACACATGGATGTCGCCGATGCCATAGAAGAGATTGAAGAGCAACAGGGCCAGGAAGCTGAGGCCGGTGAGCGCTAATAGCTGTCCGCGTCGTCCGGCGACCAGGCGCGCCAGCCCTACGAGGCCCAGGACGATGCCCGCCCAGCCGAACTGGCGCCACAGGAGCTCCCCGGCCAGCGCGAGCCGCGCCGCTGCGGCCGCGGGAGGGAGCAACTCGCCGACGAAGACGCGGCCCAGGACGAAGTCCAGGAAGCCACGCAGTCTGTGATCGTAAAGCTGTAAGGAATGCCCGGCGCTGAGCGGCACGGTGAGGTATGGCGTGTGCGGGGCACGCAGGGGGATGTACAGGTAGAGCAGCAGGGGCAAGAGACAGGAGGCAAGAAGCAAGAGGCAAGAAGCAGGAGGCAAGAGGCAAGAAGCAAGGGAGGAGGGGCGAGAGGCAAGGGATGAAGGGCGAGAAGCGAGGCGCCGCCGGGTCAGCCAGAGGAAAAGCAGGACTGCGGGAGCCAGTAACAACATGGTGCGATGGTGCGTCAGCCCCAAACCGTATATCAAGGCCACCACGGCCAGACGGCCCAATGCCCCCTCAGCCCCCTCCTTTCCCTCGTTTCCTCTGTCTCCTTCCTTCCACCACAGCAACAGCCAGAGCCCCCCGGCCACAAATGCCGCGTGCAGCGTGTAGATCTCGGCAATCACCGCCTGCGACCAGAAAGTCTCGGAGCAGGCGAAAGCCAGGGCGGCGACAGCCGCGGCCAGGAGGCGAGGCAATGTGGGCAGTCTGGGCGTCGCCTCTCGCAGCAGCCGCCTGGCCAGCAGGTAGGTCAGCGCCACGGCCACGCCGCCCCACAGCGCCGAGAAGAGGTTCATTCGCCAGGCCACGTCGCCCCAGGGGATGATGTGCGTCCACAGCCAGCCCAACATGAGGTAGAGGGGGTAGCCGGTGGGGTGGGCGATGCCGCCCAGGTAGGCAGCGAACTGCAGTTCTCCGCTGTCGCCGCCCAGCAGGCCAGGGGCCAGCGTGCGCAGGTAGAGGCCGAAGGCGGCCAGGCCCAGCAGAGCGGCAAGGGTTCGGTTCAAACGAGATATGGGATTGACCATAGTGGCGCTTTTGGACGCTTTGCTGCATCTCGGTATATCGGTACATTGGTAGATGGTAAATTGGGAACAGATTCGCGAACTTGCCAGTCCCTATACCAAGTCACCAGTCTACCAATCTACCAACTACCTCTCCACCCTCACCCAATCCACCGCTGCGGCCAGCGGACGGCGGTCCGGGTTGCGGCCCAGCCGCAGCCAGGCATTGGGGGCAGCTACCAGCTCCAGCGCTGTGCCCGGCGCGGCGCCCTTGACGCCGATAAGGGCATGGGCCTGTCCCACAGCGCCGCGCAGGTCACCCTGCGCGCCCAGGCTGTGCAGGGCGGCGACGGCCTCGGCGGTGACATGCTGACCGGCATCGTCCTTCGTGGCCACGACGACGATGCGCCCCTCGGGGATCTGGGCCACGAACTCCGCCAGCCGCTGTGCCTCGTACTCGTTGGCCCAGGTGTCGAAGCCCCGCTTGTCCAACAGGCGGCCCGTGCGGGCGTCGAGCACAGCCACGTTGTAGCCCCGCCGTCCCGCCGAACCGTCGGTCTTGGCCCCGGCCTCGTCGTAGAGGGAGATGTAGGCGTGATCGGCGGCGGCCTCGATCTCGATGTCCACCGGCGTCGCCACCCCCGTGGCGCCGATGGCCGTCTGGCCCGGAAGCACGTCCCGCGGGCGTTCCACCCGACCAAAGCGCAGCTTCAGCCGGTTGAGGCCCGATCGCACAGCCGCTGCCGGCAGCGGCACGTCCAGCACCTGCCAGCCCTCGGACAGAAGCTGCGGCTGGTCCAGCGGCTGGCCGTTCAGGAATACCTGCAGCGATTGCGGTGTGGCCCCAGGGTAACTGAAGGGAGCGATGCGCAGGCCCAGGCGGTAGTCGGCAAGCTCCCGCAGGGGGAAGAAAATCTCCGCCTCTGCGGCCGCCCAGTTGGCCGTCTCGCCGAAGATAACCTCGTCGTCGTGCCAGCCGGCGCCGCGATTCGGCCAGGCCGCCTGCGTGCCCAGGTCTATCTCCAGCGGAAAGGTGAGCATCGGCTGTAGCACGCGGTAGGCGCGCACGCCGTCCTGGTCGTAGAAGGGCTCGCTCTCCAGCGGCAGCACCTGGCGGGCGTACTGCCAGGTGCGGGCGTAGGTGTCCTGATAGGGCCAGCGGCCGGGGATGGGCGGCAGCACGACCAGATAGCGCACGTCGTAAAGCTGCATCAACCCGGCGGCCTGGGCGCGGGCCGCCGCATCGGTCTCCGCATCGGGCTCACGATACATCTCCACATCGGCCAGCGCCCGGAAGAGCGGGACGCGGCGGAAATACTCCATTTTGAACGAGGGGGCGCGGGCGATGTTGCCGCCGATGATGGGCTTGCCGTGCACGGTCTGATATATCTGGAGTTGCGTGCGCTCGGAGCCGAGGGGGCCGAAAGAAGTACGCCAGCCCAGCGGCAGGTGCATCACGGCGAATTCCCCCGGCTCGGCGGCGATCTGCTCGTACACCGGGGGCACGCGGGCGTCGGTCAGCGGCGTTGGAACGGCTGCGTGCTCGAACAGGATGACAAGGGAAAAGAGGGACACGAAGAGTGCCCTCCGCCTCCCTGTTCTCCCCGTCGCCTCAGCCCCCGGTGCCTTAGCCCTAAGCAATTGCAGCAGGAAGTATGTGCCGAAGCCCGCAAGTACTGCTAACCCCAACATCAAGAGCACGCTGTTGCGATTGGGGGCGCGGTTGGCCTGCACGATGGGAATATAGTGCAGCAGGGCATAGGGCAAGGGGAAGGTGGCCTCCAGCCCGTCCAGGTCGAAACGATAGCGGCCGTTGATCTGGAGAAGCGGCCCCAGGCAAAAGAGCCCGAAGAGAAGCGCTGTCCAGCCCCAGACCCGCACCTGCTGCCGGTAGCGGAGCAGGCCCAGCAAGGCCAGCGCCAGCGTGGCGTAGCCCAGAAAGACCGTGTTGACGTCGGCAAAACGCGCCGTGCCCTCTTCCACAGCCCGCAGCTCGCGCACCCAATCGCCGCCCCACAGCGGATGCAACGCCGTCGGCGTGACCATCCCCACCAGGTCAGCCGACAGCTTGACCGCCTCGCCCCACCCTTCCAGCGCATATTCCCCTGTGGCGAACTGGCGCACGATGGGAACCAGCACAGGCGCCCAAAGCACGGCCACAGTCACGCCAATGACCATCAGCCCCCAAACGGGCTTCAGGTTCCATCGCCGAACGCCGAACGCCAAACGCCGAACGTTGAACGCCAGCACAAGCAGGGTGAAGATGCCCAGGAAGACGCCGAAGATCATCTCTGCCAGGACGGCCAGGGTGAAAAAGAGTCCGGCCAGCAATGCGTTGCGCACCAGGCACTGGCGCTTGTCAGCGCGGACGGTCTTGAGCAAATAGAGGGCATAGAAGGGCAGCCACTGGGTGGTCACCATGTCGTAATGGCCCAGCGCAGCGTAGACGGCGCGGTTGGCGGCGAAGGCATAAACCAAACCGGCCGTCATAGCTGCCAGACTGCTGATCAAGGGGTTAAGGGATAAGGGATAGGGGGCAGGCGCTGCCCTACACGCCGTTTCCCCTGGCCCATAACCCCTAACCCTTAGCCCATAACCCCTATCCCCTGCCACAAGAAGATAGCGGACAAGCAGGAAAGCCCCATAGCCGCTGAGCACGGTGGACAGGATGAGGGTGGCGTTGCTCGCCGCCGGCAGGCTCATCACCATCTGCAGGGGCAAGGCAATAAGGGCATTGAAGAAGTTATAGGTATGCAGGATCAGGTCAATGCCCAGGGGGAAGAAGAGCAGGTCCGTGTGCAAGGGGCTGGTGTGCAGGTCAATCACCGCCCGTTTGAACCACCAGATGTTCCAGACGAAGGTGTATTCGTCGAAGGCCCAGGTGGCACTGCCGGGCACATGGGTGGCGAAATGGGCGATCAGAGGGTAGCTGAGAAGCAGGGCCAGGACCAGAAAGAGGGCCAGGACAGCGAGGTGAAGCACTTTGCCGTCGGCCAGAGTTAACGCCTGCTTCCCCCGCCCTGTCCCAGCGAAGGGGGGACAATCATCTTTGCGCTCGGGCATAGCGCCTCCTCAGCCGCCACACGGCGGCAAAGGCATCTACGATCTCGGACAGGGTGGTGTTAGACTGGCCTCGCTTGCGGTTGACGAATACCGTGGGGATTTCAGCAAAGCGCGCCCCCGCCTTGTGCAGCCGCAGGGCCGTCTCGCTGAGCACGATGTATCCCGTCGTCTGAATGCTATCCAGGTCCAGGGCCTCCAACACCTCCCGCCGGTAACAGCGAAAGCCGTTGGTGTAGTCAGCGATGGGCACGCCCAGCATCGTCCGGGCGAAGAGATTGGCCAGCCGGCTGAAGATGCGCCGCCGCAGCCCCCAGTCCACGATCCGGCTGTCCCGCAGGTAACGCGAACCGATCACCACGTCCGCCTGCCGGGCTTTGTCCAAGAGCTCCGGGATGTAGCGCGGATGGTGCGAGAAGTCAGCATCCATCTCCAAGATCAGCGGGGCCTCCGTCTCCTGCAGGGCGTATCTGAAGCCGGCAAGGCAGGCCGAGCCGCGCCCGCCTTTGCCCGAGCGATGGATGACCTGCACCTCCGCCATCTGCGCGGCCAGCTCATCGGCCACCTGCCCGGTGCCGTCGGGGGAGTTGTCGTCCACGATGACGATGCGCAGCCGGCGCGGCAGGCGCAGGATCTCCTCGACCAGCGGCCGCAGGTTGTCTTTTTCATTGTAGGTGGGGATGACGATGACCGCCTCTGTTCCTTCTCCGCCCATTTATCACTTGCCGCCAAGAATCGTATGAAAGGCTTCCACCATGCGTTCCAGGTCTTCCTGGCTCAGGTACTGATGACAGCCCACATAGAAGGCATGAAGCCCCAGATAGTCAGCATGGGGCAATTTGCCCTCATATTGGCTCTTCAGATGGGCGTAAGCACGCTGCTGCGTAGGGATGGAGCCGAAGAGCGGCCTGGTTTCCACCCCCAGGGCCTCCAGCGCGGCGCGCAGATAGCGGCGAGAGATGAGGTCGGGCCTCTTGATCACGATGGGGTAGGCCAGATAGGAGACATCCTCAGAGTAAGGCGGCAGTTGCAGCACGTCTTCATGCACGGCCAGATGTTCGTTCAGGAACCTCACGTTCTCCTGCCGCCTCTGAATGATCCAATCTGCCTTCTTCAGTTGAACCAACCCCAAAGCCGCCTGGAACTCCATCAGCTTGAAATTGTAGCCGATCAGATCGTGGGCGAAGCGGGGATCGTAGTCTTCCGTCCCCTCATACCCGGCAAGCTGCGGGCAGTACCCCTGATCGCGGGTACACACCAGGCAGTCGCAGGCCCGGCCCTGTGCTTTGATCTGCCGCACCAGACGGTTGATCTCCGCATCATCGGTGGTCAGAGCGCCCATCTCCCCGGCCTGGATGTTGTGGGCGATGTAGAAAGAAAACGCCGCGGCCAGGGAAAGCGCGCCCGTGCGCCGGCCACCGTACCAACTGCCGTGAGCCTGTGCCGAATCCTCCAAGACAATCAGACCGTATTCTGCGGCAATCTGATTGATCTCGTCCATATGTGCCGGAAAGCCCATCAGGTGCACCGGCAAAATGATGGCGTACTGCTCCCGGTCGGCAGCATGCTGCAGAAGGACGTGGATATTCTCTGGCGTGATGTTGAACGTATGCGGATCCACGTCCACGTACACCGGCTCGAAGCCCACGTTGCTGATGGCGCTGCTGGTGGCGATATAGGTCAGCGGCGAGGTGATCACCCTGGTGCCTGCGGGCAGCCCTTTCAGATGTTTGAGGGCAACCAAACCGGCCATCAGTGCACCCGAACCGGAACTGGTGGCCACACTGAATTTCGTGCCCACGTAACGAGCCCATTCCCTCTCGAAATGAGCGACCTTGGGACCTTCAGAGAGCCTGTCCGAGGCCAGGACTTCCAGGATAGACTCTCTCTCCTCCTCTCCCAACTGAAAATCGCCCACGCGAATCAGCTTTGGCTTTTCCATATCCTCTCCTGGAGTGCTTTCACTGCCGTAGTATACACCCGAACAGCACACAAAGCAAGCCCGCCACCAGCGGCCAAAAGCTGCTCCTTCCCCGGTAGTTCGGTCACCATGCTTGAAAAAAGAAACGTCAAGGTGTGACATACCACCTTGACGTTTGCGCCCAGATGAACGCAGGCGACGGACACCAACGCACATGCAAGGCACACACCTCACCGCGTCGCCCGCAAAACGGAGTAACAGGCTGCTGGAAGCTATGGACCTGTCGGCAGTTGACGCCTGCAGGTTTTCCCTTTTCTAGGCAGGAGGTTCTTCTTCCTGCTCCTCAGAGAACAGGAAGAGCCGGAACTTATTGAGCAGACCGATGACCAGACTTCCCACTAGGGCAATCGCCAGGAGGTACACCTCAAAGGTCAGCCTAGGAGTGAATTCCAGGCCCAGCACAGGGATGAGTTGCGTTCCAACCCAATGGATTGGTACGCTGAAGATCAGGCTCCAAGCACCTCTTTCGAAGGCCGGGCGTTCGCGAGCCACACCGAGGGAATAGAGCACTTGCACGAACAGAAAACCTGGAACAACGTATTGGGCTACGTTAAGCGCTTGGCTCACATCTGACATTCCGTTCTCCTCCTAATGCTCACACCGAGAACAATCAGGGCCTACCTCAGTGCTTTCAGTACCATCTGGCGCTTTCAGCGATTGAATCCTGCGCTCCAAGTAAGCTACCTACGCTCCTCAAAAACGGCCCGTAAGTGCTCCTCGAGGGCAGCCAGTTTCCCGGCCAGGCTGCCATCAATGAACTGGTCTTTGGCCTCGACCACAAAGCCACCAATGAGCGAGGGGTCAACCTCCAGATGCAAGAGAAACTCCTGGCCGAAACGTTCCCTGAGCCGCTCTTTGAGGATAGCTCGCTCCTCTTGGCTCAGGGGCACAGCGCTCCTGACGCGGGCCACCGTCCCGGCTGCCTGTGCTTGCTGCCTGGCTATCCGCTGGAACTCCATAGCCGAGAAGACTATCGAAAGCACGGGCAACGTTGCGGCTGGTTCCTCACGTGCTACCCGTCTGAGTTCTCTGGCCAAGCCGTCCAGCAGTTCCACCTGCTCCAAGGACACCAGATCCTGTTCACGCAACCGCCGGCCGATAGCCTCCAAATGGTCAAGCCAGGCCTCCGTGCCCATGGAACTACCTGACGGCTTCGGCACTTCCGTCAGCATTGCTTCTCTCATTCGAGTTCACCCACCTCTGCCAGCTCTGCCAGAAACTCGCTGATCAAGCGACGCTGCGTCGCTTCATCCACCATGGTCTGCGCAACCATCTTGCGCGTAGCCAGCATAACCAGGTCCACCGCCTGTCTGGACAACTCGGCCATAGCTTGCTGGCGCTGGGCCTCGAACTCCTCGCGCTCCTTGGCTATGCATTGGCGTGCTTCTTCCTCCGCCTTAGCCAAGATACCCTCCTTGAGTTCTTCGGCTTCCTGCGCTGCCCTATTGAGGATCGCCCGCCTTTCCCTCTCTGCGTACTCGATCCTCTGTTGATATACTGCCTCGGCTTCCGTCGCCCTCTTGTCAGCTATTTGGGCATCCTCTATGCCTTTCTTGATGCGTGCCGAACGCTCATCAAGCATCGCCAGAAAGCGCTTGAAGAGGAACTTGTAAAGCGCGGCGAACAGAATGATGAGATTAAGGAGTTGGGCTAACAGATACGTAAAGTTGATACCTAACGGTGCTCCTCCCTCCAAGCTGCCACCTCCCTCATCCAACGAACTTGATGGCTAAGGCCACAACCAGGGCATAGATAGCGATAGCCTCGGTCAGAGCCAACGCCAGGATCAGGTTAGCGCTGATTGACGGCCCGGCCTCAGGGTTGCGCCCCAGCGATCTCATTGCCTCGGTCGAGAACCGACCGATCATTGCCGCTGGCACCATGGCTCCCAAGACAATGGTGATCGCTGCCAGTAAGTTTCTGTCCATTCTTTCATTCTCCTTTCATAGCTTATCATAAATGGCTTATGACCTGCCGCTTGTTAATGGTGAGTGGTGGCCATCCTCAGAAAGACCAGTGTCAGTGTGGCGAAGATAAAGGCCTGAATGAAGCCAACGAAGAGCTCCAGGAACACAAAAATCAAGGTGACAGGATAGGGAATGATGGCCAATTGCCTGAAGATTTGGAAGAAGAGCATGGCGGTGACGATGAGCAGCACTTCGCCAGCGAAGATGTTCCCGAAGAGCCGGAAGGAAAAGGAAAGCAGCTTGGTCAATTCATCGAAGATCTCCAGCACTCCGATGAAGGCATCAATGACCGCATTCATCAACGTTATGAGCAGACCCTTGCGCGGTCGCAAACCCACCAGGCTCTTGAAGAAGTCCACAAAGCCGCTCACCCTGACAAACCGACTAACGTAGCGGAAGAAACCCTGGAGCCTGATGCCATAGATCTGAGTACCAAACACGGAGAACAGGGCCAGAGCAAGCGTGGTATTCAGATCAGTGTTGGCGGAACGAAGGAGGGGAACATAGACCTCCTCGCCATGATGGTGACCCAAGATGAAGATGCTGCCGAAGCCCGGCAAGATGGCTCCTAACCAGTTGGACAACAGGATGAAGAAGAAAATAGTGGCAGAAAAAGGGAAGAAAATGCGAGCCTTGTCGCCGGTCCTGGCTTGAGCCACGCTCTTGTAAAACATCTCCAGGACCGTCTCGACAACGTTCTGAAAGCCAGTGGGGATAAGCTTCATTCTCCTACCGGCAAGGATCGATACGACAATGAGAATGATCATTGTCAGCCAACTGGCGATCATGGAGTTGGTCACAGGGAAACCCAGGATCTGGAAGACCTTCTCCGCCTCAAGGGTGATCCCAGGCGTGTCCGTTATTGACCCGATTCCAAACATCACGAATCCCCCTTCTTGCCTTCCTCCCTCAGTTGCCTCGCAAGCAAAAAAGACAAACGATGGATGCCCACCAAGCCAACTACAATCCCAAGAACCGTAAGGAACAGGGTGACCCAGGGGCGAGTCTGCAATCTGCCATCGAGCCACAGGCCTAGGAAGAGACCCATCAGGACCGGAGCGACCACCATTAGCCCGGAGCAGGTGACGAACGCCAGAGAACGCAGGATGGCCCTCGTGGGTATCTCCGCCTTCTGTTTGGCAGCCTCCTGCTCCGCAACTGGGGAAACCAAACGATAACTGCCTACGATAGCAACCAGAGTCCCGACAGCTATGAGAACCAGGGTGGCCACAGGAGTGATCCCTAGCCTGCTATCAACCCACAAGCCCAGGAAGAGACAAGCAAGGATCGAGGCGACCACCATCACCCCCACCTGTGTAGCGAGGCTTACAGAGCGGAGAATCTCGTACATCAGGGTTCCCCAGTCAACTCACCATTCAAGAACAGTATACCACATCCACCTTTGGGAGGCAAATGAACGATGCCTCAAATTGCAAGCAGCCGGGCCACACCTTGCGCCAACTGGATGAATGGCTGCGGGAAGACTCCTATCCCCAGTACCACAGCCATGCAGACCAGCAGTGCCACGCGCAACTCCGGCGCGGCAGGGATAGGGGCCGCCTCCTTGGGAGGAAGGAAGAACCCCTGCCGCACGACGTTAAAGTAGTAGTACAGCGAGATGACGCCATTGAGCACCCCAATGGCGGCCAGCAGGTAGGACTGCGTGCGGATGGCTGAGGCAAAGATGAGCACTTTGCCGAAGAAGCCGGCGGTGGGCGGGATGCCCACCAGTGACAGGAAGAAGACCACCATTCCTGCCGCCAGCCACGGCGAGCGGCGCATCAATCCCGCATAATCCTCGATCTCATCGGAGCCGGTGGCATTGGAAAAGGCAATGACCACGGCGAACAGCCCCAGGTTGGCGAACAGGTAGACCAACAGGTAGAGCAGCACACCCTGCAGGCCGTAGTTGTCGGCCCCCAGGCAAGCCAAACCGATAAGGATGTATCCCGCCTGGGCGATGCTGGAGTAGGCGATCATGCGCTTGATGTTCTTCTGCACGATGGCCACCACGTTGCCCAGAGTCATGGTCACGATGGAGATAGCCGCCAGCAGCGCTGTCCAGTCAGCCTCGAACTGCGGCAAACCGATGATCAGTACGCGCAGCAACACGGCGAAGCCGGCCGCCTTCGGCCCGACGGACAGGAAGGCGGTGACCGGCGTGGGAGCGCCCTCGTAGGCGTCGGGTGCCCACTGGTGGAAGGGCACGGCGGCGATCTTGAAGCCCAGGCCGGCGAAGAGCAAAACCATGGCCGCAAACACTACCCAGTGCAGCTCGCTCATGCTCGCCGGATCGCTGAAGAACTCGGCGATGCCGCGCAGGTCTGTCGTGCCGGTGATGCCGTAGAACAACGACATGCCATAAAGCATCGCCGCCGAGACGATGGCCCCGTATAGGAAGTATTTGATGGCCGCCTCGTTGGACTTGGCATCGCCTCGCAGGTAACCGGTGAGCACGTACGAAGTGACGCTTAGCAGCTCGACGGAGATGTAGATGAGCACCAGGTTGGTGGCGGCCGCCATCAAGGCGATACCTAGCGCGGCAAAAAGCAGGAAAGCGTAAAACTCGCCGCGATACGGGGTCTTGCCGCGCACAAACTCCACCGAGAAAACGACCACCAGGGCGGCGACCAGGACGGCCATAAGGCAGATGAACATCGCCAGAGCGTCCACATCGAGCATGGTCGCCAGCGCCGAAACGCCACCGCCCAGCCCCCTCCAGACGACGATCACCGCCGCCAGCGCACCACCGAGCCCGACCAGGGTCAGATAAGGCAGCCAGTCTTTCTTGCCCTCGTCATCCTTCCAGATCATGTCCAGGAGCAGGATACCCAGACCTCCGGCCAAGAGGACGAGTTCCGGTGAAAGCAAGGCGAGCGTCTTTGCAAGCGTCAAGGGCTAACCTCCGAAATCAAACGAATGACCAATGACCAACGCCATCCACTACATCCCGCTCGTCTTTTGTCCTTGGTCGTTGGTCACCAGCCAGTTTGCGGTGCAAACGTGGGGCAGATTTCCCAGTCTGTCCTTGAAGCAGGCTAGAAAGCCTGCTCCACATCCCATTACGCACCGCCGCGTACGGGCTACAGTTTGGCCAACAACGCAGTCGTGGCGTCGTTGAGCAGGTTGACGATGAAGGCGGGGTAGACGCCAATGGCAAACATAAAAAGCACCAACGGCCACATGGTCACTTTCTCGAAGGTGGCCATGTCCACCAGCTTGCCGCCCCAGCGTTCCTCGTTGAACGTGCCCAGGAACATGTACTGGATGATCTTCCACAGGATGTAGCCGGCCGTCACCACGATGCCCACAGCGCCGATGACAGCGTAGATAGGAATGATATCGAAGGCCCCGCGGAAGACCATGAACTCCGCCCAGAAGCCGGCCAGCCCCGGCAGACCCAAGGAGGCGAAGCCAGTCACGGCGAAGATGCCGTAGTAGGTGGGCAGTTTGCTGGCCAGCCCGCCGAAGGCTTTCAACTCTCGCGTGTGCGCCTGTTCGTAGATGATGCCCACGAGGAAGAACAAGCCGCCGGTGATGATACCGTGGTTGAACATCTGCAAAACCGCCCCATTCAAAGCGATGGCCGCGCTCGTTTCCTTCCCCGGCATCCGCAGCGCAAAGGCCGCCGCGGCGATACCCAACATCACGTAGCCCATGTGGCTCACCGAGGAATAGGCGATGAGACGCTTGAGGTCCCATTGGGCCATGCAAACGAAGGCCCCGTAGACAATGCTGATCACAGCCAGGATGCCGACGACCCAGGCATAGTAACTGAAGGCTTCGGAGAAGATTGGCAAGGCGATACGTACCATACCGTAGGCCCCCAGCTTCAGCAGGATGCCCGCCAGGATCACACTGCCGGCTGTGGGGGCCTCCGTATGGGCATCAGGCAGCCAGGTGTGGAAGGGGAAGGAAGGCACCTTGATAGCGAAGCCGACGAAGAAGGCCCAAAAGGCCAGGCTCACCGGGACAATGTTGGCGGCGAAGGGACGTATCAGATGAAACTTCTCTGTGGCTTCGAGGATATCGAAACTGCCCACATTGAAGTAGACGTAGAGAATGGCCAGCAGCATGGCAACGCTGCCGATCAGCGTGTAGAGGAAGAACTTGATCGCCGCGTATTCCCGTCGCGCCCCGCCCCAGATGCCGATGAGAAAATACATGGGCACCAGGCCGATCTCCCAGAAAACGTAGAAGAGCACGAAGTCCAGAGACATGAAGACGCCGTACATGCCCATCTGCAGCAGCAGAAAGAACAGGTAGTACTCTTTGACCTGCTTCTTGATGGTGTAGGCGGAGTAGAAGTGAGACAGCGTGCTCAAGAGCGAGGTCAGGAAGACCAGGGGCACGCTGATTCCGTCCACCCCCACATGGTAGCGGATCTTCAGTACGGGGATCCAGTTGTAGATCTCCTCGAACTGCATCCCGCCTGCCGAGCGCGTGTAAGCGATCCACAGGTAGATGGATAGCGCCAGGGGAATGAAGCTGAGGACAATGGAAAACCAGCGGATCAGTTGCTCCTTCTCCTTGGGTATGAGCCAAACGACGATTGCTCCCAGCAAGGGAAAGAATAGGATCACGGTCAGAAGCGGAAAGCCCATGTTGTTTCCTCCTTGGAACTTAGTTCTATGTCTTCTTCTCGCTATCGCCTGTTACCGCAGCAGATACACGGCCACCAACAGGATCAAGGCCGCGACAACCACCAGGGCGTAGTTCTGCACCCGGCCGGTCTGGATGAGCCGGAAGGCCCGGCCCACCCGTTCGGTGAACCAGCCGCTGAAGTTCACCAACCCGTCTACGATGTGCAGGTCAATCCAATCCCAGGCCGCTGACAGCGCCGCGCCGGTCCGTCCGACCAGGTTCACCGCGCTGTCAATGATGGGCATGTCCACGAAGTGGAAAAGGGCGACGGACAGGGCCACTCCCACCTTCCCTGCCAGGTTGACTGCTCCATCAATGACTGGCAGATCAAAGAAACGATATAGCCCAGAAGCGAGAGCTGCGCCCCCTCTGCCCACAGCGTTGACCAGGGGATCAATCACCCAGCGGTTGTCGAACTTAAAGAAAAGCTCGGCCAGGCCAATGGCACCCCGCACCACGGTAGCCTGGTACAATTCGTCGAAGTAGTACTTGTTCTTGAGCACCGTGTGCACCGGCCCCAGCGCTTTCACCAGCGGATCGGGCTGGCCTTTGGCCAACGGTTTGCGCCCGTACACCAGCCAGCCGAAGAAGAGGCCGGACACGGCCAGCACTGCCGAGAGCAACATCACCGGCACACTGAGCGGCGTGGCCGCAAACTCGTGCCCCACGAAGTGATGGAACCAGTTGCGCCCGTGGCCGATGATCTCCTCCGGAATGCCGGCAAAGCCCAGCGTCAGGGCGAAGAAAGCCAGCAGCATCAGCGGCACAGTCATGCTGTGCGGCGTCTCATGAGCGTGCTCAGCGTGGTGGCTGCGCGGCTGGCCCAGGAAGGTCAGACTGATCTGCCGGCCGGTATAGAAAGCAGTCAAGAAAGCAGCAATGGTCAGCAGCAGCCAGACGTAGAAAGGCCAGGAGACCACGCCCTCGTGCATGAACCCTTCCCAGGCGTGGGCCAGGATCTCATCTTTGCTCCAGAAGCCGGCAGTGATGAGAGGGAAGCCGGAAAGGGCAAAGGCGCCGGCGACAAAGGTCCAGAAGGTGATAGGCATCTTCTGGCGCAAGCCGCCCATGTGCATCATGTCCTGCTCGTGATGGCAGCCGATGATCACCGAGCCGGAGCCCAGAAAGAGCAGCGCCTTGAAGAAGGAATGGGTGATCAGGTGAAAGGCGCCGGCCACGTAGGCGCCAATGCCCAACGCGGCGATCATGTAGCCGAGCTGGCTGATGGTGGAGTAGGCCAGCACCTTCTTGATGTCGTTCTGGGCCACGGCGATGGTGGAGGCAAACAAGGCCGTGAAGGCCCCGATGAAGGCCACCACACCGACCTGCGGCCCATGCTCCACCGCAGCGAACAGCGGGAACATGCGCGCCACCAGGTACACACCAGCCGAGACCATGGTCGCCGCATGGATGAGCGCCGAGACGGGGGTGGGGCCCTCCATGGCGTCAGGAAGCCAGACGTGCAGCGGGAACTGCGCCGACTTGCCCACCGCCCCGCCGAAGATGAGGATGGCGATAACCGTGGCCACCGGCAACGTCCCCACCAGCGGCAGCGTTACCTGCGCCTCCGCCAGCATGTGCAAGGTCTCGTGCGAGAAAATGTGCTCGAAGGTCAGGTTGCCCACGCGGGAATAGAGGAAAAGCATGCCCAGCAGCATGATCACGTCGCCAATGCGGGTGGTGATGAAGGCCTTCAGCCCCGCCTGCTTGGGCGTGATCTGCCTGGGGTCGGGGTATTTCTTCTCAAACCAGAAGCCGATGAGCAGGTACGAACAGAGCCCCATGATTTCCCAGAAAATAAAGAGCAACAGCAGGTTATCGGCGAGGATCAGCCCCAGCATCCCCGTGGCGAAGAGGGAGATGTAGGCGAAGAAACGGGAGTAGCGGGGATCCACGTGCTCAGTGCCGTACCCCATGTAGCCCACGGAGTAGATGAAGATCATCAGGCAGACAAAGGGCACCATGAAGAGCATGATCGCCGTCAGCGGGTCAATCATCACCCCCGTCTCGAACCAGGTGTTCCCCGTGGGGAACCAATCAAAGGTCAGCCGGACGGGATGTTCGCCGAAGTGCGGCGTGAAGACAGCAGTAAAGAAGGTAAGCCAGCCGAGGATCCAGGAGAGGCCAATGCCGCCGATGGCCAGGCTGTGGCTCAGTTTCTTGTTGGGATTGGCCCCCAGCACGATAAGCACGAAGGCCGTGAAAGGAAACAGAGGGATGAGCCAGAGAAGATTGAACATGAACATCCTATCCTCTCAACAAATCAATTTCCTCGACGTTCACGGTGTCCCGCGAGCGGTAGATGGCAATGACCAAAGCCAGGCCGACGGCCACCTCGGCGGCGGCCACGGTCATCACGAAGATGGCGAAGAGCTGCCCGGTCAGCATCTGCGGCCGGACATAGCGCCAGAAGGCCACCAGGTTGATGTTCACGGCGTTGAGCATGAGCTCGATGCCCATCAGGATGCCGATGGCATTGCGCCGCGCCAGCGCCCCGTACAGGCCGATACAGAACAAGGCGGCGGCGACGATAAGATACCACGCTAAGGGGATTACCATTTCCATCCGCTCCCATTTGACAAATGCGATTTTCTGTGCTATACTTTTGTTTGGAACCGGGTGACCTGGTGAATCCCTGGCACACCACCAGGGTGTAAGCAGGTTGTGTCGCGTAAGCGTCCCCCGGTCATTTTTGTGTCCGTGACAACGCCTCCAACAACTCATCAAGCGTTATCTTGCGGTCAGGCTCTTCACGTCCTCGTGATATAGCGACGGCTCGCCTGTGTGCTCCAGATTTCTTCCCCACTCTGCCGAATGCGACGACCTCGTTGGATATCCACAGTCCAGTTGTTCCCCGAAGTAATTGTAGTAGCCGACCTTTCAACATGGCTTCATGCCCAGGATATTCCTCATCAATGACCACCAACGCCAATTGGTCAGCCACATCTCACAGAAGCAGGAACAATGCAGCAGCAAATACCAGGAGCACAGCCAGCTTTGTTGATTTGTCCAACCGGCGCAGGTGTGCAAGTGCCTCACGTTTAACAGCGGCCGGGATAAGGATAGCATACTGTTGTTGATTAGAGAAAGCCAGCACTGTATCCTGTGGTTCTTCTATCCGTCCACTTTGATCAACCTCAAGCCGCAAATCGGCATGAACCACTGAGCCTCATTCCCTCTCCCTGGCGATGATGATGGCCCCCACCATGCCCACCAGCAGCAGCACGGAGGCGACCTCGAAGGGGATGACGTAGTCGCTTACCAGCGCTTTGCCGATGCCGGGGATGGCGTCCGGCGGCGCGGCAGCAGTAACCGTCGGCCAACTGGCGCGGCTGAGCACCAAAACCAGCAGGGCGAAGAGCAACACAGCAGCCACGGCCCCTTCGACCCACTGGTCATTGGCCGCTCGAATGTCGCGGCGCATCATGTTGCGGCTGAGCATGATGGCAAAGACGATGAGCGTGGCGATGGCCCCCACGTAGATCAGGATCTGTACCACGGCCAGGAACTCTGCTTCCAGGAGAATGTACAGCGCGGCCACGCCGAACAGTGCACCCACCAGGAACAAAGCAGCGTGGAACATGTTACGGGTGGTCACCACCAGAAGGGCAAAACCCAACACAGCGATGCTAAAAAAGATGAACAGGATTGGCAGCAGCATAAGGCCTCCGCTAAGACCGAAATGCAAAGATCAAAGCTCGAAGCCTGGGCCAGTTCACAGCCGGCCACCCAGCTTCTGGCGCTCGGCGGTCAGGCGCAGATGGCGGCCGATATAGCCCAGCGCTCCCAGCAACAGGATGATGTTGCTCACGAACAGCACCGCCTGGCGGGCCAGGGGCGGCACGGGCAGCTTGATGACGATGGCCACCAGCAGCAGGACGATGAGCGCCAGGGGCACCAGGATCTTCCAGGCCAGGCCCATGAGTTGATCAATGCGCAGGCGGGGGAAAGTGCCCCGAATCCAGAAGATGAGAATGGTCATCAGCAACGTCTTGCCGGCGAAGTAGAAAACGCCCAACACCGGCACATGCTCCACAAACGGCCCCTGCCAGCCGCCCAGGAAGAGGGTGGCGGCGATGGCGCCAAGCAGGATGGTGTTGATGTAGCTAGCCAGGAAGAACCAGGCGAATTTCATGCCGCTGTATTCGATGAAGAAGCCAGCCACGATCTCCGATTCCGCCTCCAGCAGGTCAAAGGGCGTGCGTTCCAGTTCGGCCAGGGCAGCGATGAAATAGATGAGGAAGCCCAGGGGGATCACGAAAATGCGCCAGTAGGGGATGTTGAGGAATCCGCCGCCCTGAGCCTCCACCAGGCCCTGCATGGACATGGTGCCTGCCAGGAGCACCGCGCTCAGCATGGCCAGCACCATAGGGACCTCGTAGCTGAGCAGTTGAGCCACCACGCGGAAGCCGCCCAACAGGGCGTACTTGTTGTTGGATGACCAGCCGGCCATCAGGGTGGCCATGACGCCGATGGAACCCAGGGCCACGATGTAGAGGACGCCGATATTCAGGTCGGCGCCGATGATGCCCCGGCTGAAGGGGATGACGCCCAGCACCATGATGGTGGGAAAAACGACCAGGATAGGGGCCAGGTTGAAGGAGACCTTCTCCGCCCCTTCGGGAATGATATCCTCCTTGGTCAGGAGCTTGAGGGCGTCGGCCACCGTCTGCAACAGCCCCCAGGGGCCCACGCGGTTGGGGCCGATGCGGTCTTGCAGGCGGGAGATGATCTTACGCTCCACCCAGATGAGCAGAAGCACGGTGACGAGGGCACCTGTCAGCAGGATGAGCACGCCCAACACGTATTCGATGAGCGTGACCGCCCAGCCCGGCAGCAGGCCACTCAGCCAGCCGTGGAACCAGAGCCCGATGTTGCGGAAAAGATCGCTGACGAAATGCATGGTTCACCTGTTGCCTATTGCCATTCCAAAGCGCCCTTGCGCCAGGCATAGACCAGCCCGGCGAAGAGGATGAGCACGAAGAGCGCCGCCTCAACCAGGGCGAAAAGGCCCAGTTGGCCGTAGGCCACCGCCCAGGGGTAGAGGAACACTGTCTCGATGTCGAAGACCACAAAGACCAGCGCAAAAAGATAATACTGGGCTCTGAACTGCACCCAGGTATCGCCGATGGTCTCGACACCGCACTCGTAGGTGGATTGTTTGATGGGGTTAGGCTTCTTGGGGCTAAGAAGCCAGGCTACAACCAGTCCTAAGACGGGGAAGCCAAAGGCAACAACCGCGAGGATACCGATGAAACCGTATTTGCTAAGCACGTTGTCTCCTCAGGATGATTGTGATGAAGCGAGGCAGATTTCGCGCCTGGCTGACAACGGCCCAGATTTTACCACAAGTCGTCCAAACGCGGAAATCGCGACCCCCTTTAGTTTCCGCTAACTTGTTTTGCCACTACATGTAGTAGCTTTGTTGATTCAGGCTACCGCATGTAGTAGGTCATCGGAGCGCAAAATGGCCCAAAATGGCTCAAAACCCCAACTTAGCGGAAAGTAGAGACCCCAAGAATAATCGGGAGGCGGTAGATTACACTCTCCCTCCACTGGAGCACCCTTCCAGCCCCAGCTCCGCCAGCTTCTGCGGCCGGGGCATGCCAGTCTGCGGGTCCCAGCCCCGCACCCGGTAGTACATCTCCAGCAGCCGCCCGAAATCGGGCACGTAGCCCTCGGTGCCGCCATCTTCCAGCCGCTGAAGCACCAGAGCAGGCAGCCGGTCATTATCCCGCGTCAGCCCCAGCCGGCCGTTCAGGCAGCGCTTGAGGTTGCTGATGCGCTCGCCGGTGACGGCCAGCTCCTCAACGGTCAGCGACCAACCGGTAGCCCCGTTGAGCATGCTCAGCACCAGTTCCAGCGGCGGGTTCTCGTAGTGGCACATGATCAGGGAATTGGTCAGCGCCCGCCAGTCCATGCTGCGCACCGTGGCCGTCACCTCGGCTTCCGTCTCACCCTGCCGCTCGCCGGCCACCACGCCCAACTCGGGCACCCATTGCCCCTGTTGCACTATGTAGATGTCGCCCTGCATGTGGCAGGCACCGCGCGGCGAGGTGGCGTACACCAGCCCCTGCCCGCTGAAGGCCCGCGGCTCGTGCATGGGCAGCTCCAGGCCGTTGACCTGCGCGGCCAGCTCCTCGACGCCGAAGTGTCGCCCCACGGCACGGGAACCCTCGGCCAGCAGGTCGCCGAAACCCTGGCGGTGGGCAATCATCTCCACCAGCCGCAGCGCTGGCTCCAGGTCGCCCCAGCGCAGCGCCAGTCCGCCCGTTTCCTTCTCGCCGATGAGCCCCTGAGCGAAGAGATACGTGGCGAAGGCGATGGTGCTGCCGGCGCTGATGGTGTCCAGCCCATAGACATTGCACAGATGGCCGGCGTAGGCCACGGCCTCCAGGTCGTCGCAGAGAAGCAGGTTGCCAAAGCTGGCCACCGTCTCGTATTCTGGTCCATCTGCCCTGGGCAGGCCGTAGCGCTCCAGCCGCACCTCCCGCCCGCAGGCGATGGGGCAGCGGTAGCAGGCCCGCGGGCGCAGGAAAATGCTGTCCACCATGGCCGATGCCGTCAGTTTCTCGGCTCCCGCCCACTCCCCCTGCGTGAAGTAGCGCTGGGGCGCATCGCCGTACATCATGGCCATGTCCATCCAGAAGAGCGAGCCGCCCAGGCGCATCATCTGCGTCTGGATGTCGTCCTTGACCAGGTCCCAGGCCTGCCGGCTGGCCGTGCGGAAGGCCGCCGCATCGGCCAAAGGCACCTGCGCCGACCCACGCACGGCGATGCCCTTCAGGAGTTTTGAGCCCATGACCGCGCCCATGCCCGTGCGCCCGGCGGCGCGGCCGTGATCGTTCATGATCGCCGCGTACCTGACCAGGTTCTCGCCGCCCGGCCCGATGCAGGCTACCCGCGCCCGCGGCTCACCCAGCTCCTGGCGGATCAGCTCCTGGGTGGCGTAGGTGTCCCGGCCCCACAGGTGCGCCGCCGGTCGCAGCGCGGCCTGGCCTTCCACGATGCTCAGATACACGGGACGTTCGGCACGGCCGGTGATGAGGATGCCGTCGTAGCCGGCGAAGCGCAGCTCCGGGCCGAAGAAGCCACCGCTGTTTGCTTCGCCCCACAGCCCCGTGAGCGGCGAGCGAGCGCATACCTCGTAGCGGCCACAGGCGGGAGCCGGGGTGCCCACCAATGGGCCGGTCAGGAAAAGGAGCGGATTCTCGGGCCCCAGCGGGTCGGTGTGGGTGTCCAGGAGATCATAAAGGTAACGGGCGGCCAGGCCACTGCCGCCCAGGTACTGACGAGCGTATTCTTCACGGAGGGGTTCATCTTCGATGATGCTGCGGGTGAGATCAACGCGCAGCAGTTTGCCCATGTAGCCGTTCATGCCCTGAGTTCCGAAGAGAGCACCTTGTCTAACGCCTCCTCCCAGAAGATGGCCATGCCGTCCAGGAGGGCAAACACATTGTGCGCTTCCACCTCTTGCCTGGCCCCTTCGGTCAACCGCTCCCCGGTCACCGTAGGGATGGCCCGATACCCCGCCCGGTGCAGATAACCTGCCCGCCGGCGCGCCCGTTCGACATCACTGCGGTCAATCACTGCTGAGGTCTCGATGGCCAGCCATACTTCCGGCGCCTCCTCGCGATAACGAGGCTGTCCTGTGACCAAAAGATCCAGTTGCAACAGATCACGGAACTCCTCCGGCGAGAGGCGAGCCTCCAGGTCATCCTCCATCTCGACAGGCAGGAAGGCGCGCACCCGTCGCAGCAGCGGGCCGAAATAGGCTCCGGCCCGAAGCTGGTAGTTGAGCTCCAGTTGCCGTCCTTTGACTCCGGCGATTTCCTGGGCCATGCGTTGTTGCGCTTCGGCCAACTGGCGTACTTCCGTTTCGGTGCGCGCTTGCGCCTCGGCCAGCCTGCGCACTTCTGCTTCCGTGCGCTGTTGGGCTTCAACCAGCCCACGCACCGTCTCCTCGGTGCGCACCTGCGCCTCGGCCAGCCTGCGCACTTCTGCTTCCGTGCGCTGTTGGGCTTCAACCAGCCCACGCACCGTCTCCTCGGT
>JARYMM010000050.1 GCA_029907105.1 Anaerolineae bacterium
CCAGGCGGAGCCGGGCCGGGGGTGCGGGGGTGTCCCCCGAATTGTCCCCAGAATCAACGAGCACCCAGGGTTGCCCAAGCCCTGAGTGCTCTATCAAAAAGGAGGAGAAGAAGAGATTTACTCTCGCCAATATCCTACCACATTTCCTTCCCCCGTGCTGGACGTCTGCCCTACGCTTGCCCTACGTTCGCCCAGCGGCAGCCGGACCCTTACCTCACTCCTCCGGCCAGATACGGCTGAAAGCCATCCACTGCTCCGGCCAATGGCTGATGTACTGCTCCATCACCTCCAGGCAACGGCGCATGCCGCTGAGCACGTCGTCCTGCCCCTTGCGCAAGGTGATGGGCGGCTCGATGATGATCCGCACCCGCAGATCCTCGGTGCGCACCAGAAAAGCGGGCAAAATAGGCGCACCGGTGCGCAGGGCGATGCGCACGTGCCCGTCGGGCATCAGCGCCGGGCGGCCGAAAAACTCCCCCCAGGTGCCGGAGTCGCTGAAATTGCGGTCGGCGGCCACGACGATCATCTCCCCCTGTTTGATGGCCCGCAGCAACTCTCGCGCCGCCTGGCCCAGGGGCACCGTACGGTAGCCGCTCCGCTCCCGCCTGGAGATGAAGAACTCCTCTATGGGCCCGGCGTGCGACAGGGCCACCCCGGTTAACGGCACATTTCGGCTGGCGATCCAGGCTCCGCCCGCCTCCCACGGCCCCATGTGTGCAATCATCAGGATGCCGCCGCGCCCGGAGGCCAGGGCTTCGTGCAGATACTCCTCGCCGGTAATGGAGGCGATAAGCTGATCCAGCTCCCCGGCCAACAGCCGGGGCTGGCGGAAGAAATCCACCAGGCCGTAGGCGAAATAATCGAAGCCGGCCCGCGCCGTGCGCCGCACCGTGGCCTCGTCGGCCTGCGGCCCGAGCACCTGGCGCAGATTGGTCAGCAACGTCGCCCGCGAGCGCCGATGAAAGACCCAATAGAGCCAGGCGACGATCCGTGCCAGACGGTAGGCCCACCCCATGGGCAGGCGCACGGCCAGGGATTCCCCTAACCTGTAAAACAGGTATCCGAGGGTGTCAAGCATGGCTCTCTCCGCCGGAGCCTCCCTATCTCCTGTCTTCTCCCCCCTCTGGCTTGCGCTTTCTCACGCGCAGGCGGAAACCATCGCGGCCCAGCACTTCCACCGACTCCCCGGCGGCGACCGGCCCATCCTCAGCCACGGCGTTCCATCGCTCTCCCTGCACGAAGACGATGCCCTCCGGATCGAGGGCCGTGCGCGCCCTGGCTATCTGTCCCACCAGCCCCTCGCCACCCGTGACCGCCGGCGCACGCTGGGCAGCCACCGCCTTGGCCACGGCGAAGAAGAAAAAGCCCCCTGTGGCCAGCCCCACGCCGATCACCAGCGGCAGGGAGATGCGAAAGTAGGGGCTGTTGAACAGCATCAGCGCGCCGAAAACGAAGGAGGCAATGCCTCCCAGCGTCAGCGCCCCGTGGGTCGGTGCCTTGATGTCCAGGATGAAGAGGACGAAAGCCAGGCCGATGAAGAACAGGCCGCTGTAGTTGACGGGCAGCACGCCCAGCGCATACAGTCCCAACAGCAGGCAGACAGCACCCACGATGCCTGCGGCGTAGCCACCGGGGCTGGAAAGCTCGAACAGCAGGGCGTTGAGCCCCAGGGTCAGCAGGATGAAGGCGATGTTGGGATTGAGGATGGTGTTCATGAACTGCTCGAAGGCGTTCAGGGGAAGATGCTCCACGGAGGCCCCGGCAGTGTGCAGCAGACGCCTCTCCCCGCCAATCTGCACCTCGAAGCCATCGAGATGGCGCAACAGGTCCTCCAGGTCGTCGGCGATAACGTCAATGACGCCCAACTCCAACGCTTCCTGCGCCGTGGCTGCGGCTGCTTCTTCCACGGCCCTGGCCGCCCATTCCACCGCCTTCTCGCCCCGCCGCTGGGCCAGGTTCTTGATGTCGGCCACCAGGATATTGGTGGCCTTCTTCAGCATCGTTTCCGGCAACTCCTGCCCTTCACCGCTCACCGGCGCCGCAGCCCCGATGCTGCTGCCGGGGGCCATGGCCGCCACGTGCGCGGCCAGGGTGATGAATGTTCCCGCTGAGCCAGCATGCGCCCGCGCCGGGGCCACATAGACGACGATGGGCACCCGGGCCTGGATCATGCGCTGGCTGATCTCCTTGGTGATGTCCGCCGAGCCGCCGGGCGTGTCCAGTTGCAGGACCAGCGCCTCGGCGTGGGTTGCCTCTGCAGCCTGAATACCTCGCTCGATGTAGTTGCTGAGGATGGGTGTCACCGCGCCTTTGAAGGTGAGCACCAGCACCCGGCCGGGCGCTTGCGCGCCGGCGCCGGTCACCAGCGCGGCCAGCGTCAGCAGCAGGTAGAAGCCGAGGCGTAGATGCTTCCAATATCTGGTGAACCGCCCATTCCCTCCTCTCGTGACCATCTTGCCTCACCTCCCGGGGTTTTCCCCCATGACATTATACCTCATATCCTCCCTCCAGACAAAGAAAACCCCCGACCGGCTCGCCGATCGGGGGCATCCATGGCTCATCGCTCTTCCCGATAGATGCGCACTCTCCGTCGCGGCTCGCGGCCCTGGCTGTGCGAGACGAGATGCGCCTCCCGCGCCATTTCGTGTTGCAGGCGGCGGATGAACGCCGGTTGCGGCTGCAATTCCACCATCTCTGTGCCTGCCAGCACGCGGCGGATGGCTTCATCCGCCTCCTGCATGGCCTCGGCAAAGGGGTCCACCGGCTCCACCGGCAGGCCCATGATCTCGGCCAGGCAGGCCTCCATCTGCCGTACGGTGTTGGAGCGCAGCACGTAGACCGGAATCCCGCGCTCTTCCGCCGAGCTGATAGGCTGCGGCCGCCGCCGGTAATAGTTCTTCAGCGTCACTACCATGTTGGCCGCTGACACCTTGTCCACCAACTGCAACGGGATGTCCAGATTCTGGGCCGCCTGCTGCAGCTTGTTCTTGCCCACGCCATAGGGGTAGATGCGCAGTGCCCGGTCCGGCAGCTTCTGCGGCACGCTGGCGCGGCGTTCCGCTTCCGGCAGGGGCCGCCTGACGGCGGGCGTGGTCTCGATGCGCACCCGGCCTTCCTCATCGCGGATGCGCAGTTCGGGGGTGAGGGGCCGTCCGCGCAGCAGCGCATCCACGGCCGCCGACACGTCGTGATGCACCGCCAGCCGCTGGCGGTCCTGGATCTCCACCACCACATCGAAGGTGGGCGGCGCCCGCCGCTCCAGCACTGTCTTCTGTGTGCCCCGCCGCCGCGCCTCTTCGTCGCTCAGGGTCACGCTCTCGATGCCACCCACCAGGTCGGCCAGGGTGGGGTTCATCAGCAGGTTGTCCAGCGTGTTGCCATGGGCGGTGCCGATGAGCTGCACGCCTCGCTCGGCGATGGTGCGGGCCGCCGCCGCCTCCAGTTCCCGCCCGATCTCGTCAATGATGATCACCTCCGGCATGTGATTTTCCACAGCCTCGATCATCACCTCGTGCTGCAGCGCCGGGGTGGGCACCTGCATGCGCCGCGCCCGGCCGATGGCCGGGTGGGGGATGTCGCCGTCGCCGCCGATCTCGTTCGAGGTGTCCACCACCACCACCCGCTTATGTTCGGCCAGAATGCGCGCCGCCTCCCGCAGCAGCGTTGTCTTGCCCACGCCGGGGCGGCCCAGCAGCAGGATGTTTTTGCCCGATTCCACGATGTCCTGGATGATGTCAATGACGCCGTACACCGCCCGCCCCACGCGGCAGGTCAGCCCCACGATGTCCCCCTGCCGATTGCGGATGCAGGAGATGCGGTGCAGCGTGCGCTCGATGCCAGCCCGGTTATCGGTGGTGAACTCGCCGATGCGCTCGACGACATAGTCCAGCTCCTCCCGGCTCACCTCCTGTTCGTCCAGCGTCACCTCATGGGCGACGAAGCGGGCCTCGGGCCGCCGGCCCAGGTCGAGGACCACCTCCAGCAGCTCATCGCTGCGATTGGACTGGCGCACCGCCTCCTCAAGGTGCGGCGGCAGGACGCTCAGCAAGGCGTCTAGATCGTCGGTAATTCGTTGTTGCATGCTCTATCCATAGTTGGTATATTGGTAAACTGGTAACTGGTAAATTGGTGTGCGATACGAGTTTACCAATCTACCAATGTACCCATCTACCAACGACCGGTCTACCGGCTTGTGGGCACCGCCCCGGGAACGGAAGGCTCCGCCCGCGGCTCCAACGCCGGCAAGGCCCGTCGCGCCGGTTCCCTGACCCGCACCACGGTGTGTTTGACCAGGCGAGACCAGGTGGCCACCGGCCGAAAGCCACGCTCGCTCAACGGTGTGCGCACCCCACTTTGATACTCCCGCACCAGGCAGTAGACCGGCCGTGGCGGGTAGGCGGACAGGACGGCCAGGCCCCGCTCCAGGAGCGCCAGCGGTTCCGAGGCCTCCCGAAAATCGCCCCACAGCCGCAGGCAATGTCCGAAGCGTCCGGGCTGCACCAGCACCAGGCCGGCGATCTCCCCGTCTCGCTCCAGCACGAAGCGCTCCCAGCGACCCGGCATCTGTCCTGGCAGCGATGCGTCATCCTCCGGGCCTCCCAGGCCCTCCGCCTGTTGCACCAGGCGTGGCGTGATGGCCGTGTAGAGCTGGTACAACGCCCCGCCGTCCGTCGCGGCCAGGGGCCTGACCCGTTGCGCGCCCGGCCCTGGCTCGGCGGGCCGCTCGGTGCCGTACACCTCCTCCCGTGTGTAGGGGCTGAAGCCCATCTGCACGAACAGCGAGAGCATCTCCTGAGCCTCCTGGGGCAGGCTGGCAAAGAGCCGCTGCACCCGCTGCTCGCCGGCCTGCTGGGCGCAGTAGGCCAGCAGGCGACGCCAGAGGACGGCGATCTTCTCCTCCCCGGTCAACGCCGGGGCCAGGAAAACGATATCCGCTTCGGGGCGGCCAGGCCGCACGCGCATCTGGATGGCACCTCCTCCGGCTTCCCTGGAGACGTAGGTCACCGCGTCGCCGGCCCACCAGCGGAACGGCGCGCTCAGCGCCGTCCACGCCGGTGGCTCGCCGCCGGCCAGGGCGCAGTGCGGGTCAAGCCACACCCCGCGCGGCTGCAGGCGGTGGAGCAGGAAGAAATCACCCAGATCAAAGAGACGGATCATATCTCGGAAATCCAAAGTTCAAAAACCAAAGTCCAAAGGAGGGCCGGAAAGCCCGTTATTCACCGGGAATGAGGCCCGCCCACATCTGATTATAGACGGCAAAGCCTTCTATTGCAAATGGGACAAGGGCCCAGGGTTGGCCCTATTCGCCGAAGACCTCGGCGGTGAAGGCGTAGAGATGGGCATCCGCTTCCCGCCAGGCGTCCTCGGTCAGACCCGCCTTGCGGCACACAGCCTGCAGGGACTCCTCCCGATCCCATCCCTCCTCCAGCGCAACCTGGGGCAGCAAGACCCCCTGCTGCCTGCCCTTGACGATGACCAGCCCATGCACGCCTACCTCAATGCTGTTCACGTCCTGCACTTCTTGCAAGGGGGTGAGGGCGGAGATTTCGATCTCGATCTGCGGCAGTTCCTCCGCCGTGACCGCCGGGAAGCGAGGGTCGGCCAGGGCCGCCGACAGCGCTGCCGACTGCACCGACAGGTAGAGTGGCTGCCTCCCCACCAGTTCGCCGATACAGCCGCGCAATTCGCCCTCCTTCTCCAGGGTGACGAAGGCAGCCCGCGCCTGCCATAGCCCTGGCTCGGCCGGATGGACGATGGGCGCATCCCCCAGGGTCAGGAAGCGCTCCAGCGTGGTGCGGGCCAGCTTCAGCAGAGCGGCCCGTTCCTGCCCGTTGAGTGGGGCGATGGGCTGAAGCTCGTGCCGTCCCATCCACGCTGCCGGTGCTGTCACCTCATCGCCCTGCCAGAACATCACTGCCCCGTAGCCCACCACCTGACCCCGGTCGGCGAAGGGGGTGTCGCCGGAGTTGGCGTAGCGCAGCACGACGGCGCGGTTGGCGCCCAGCGCTTTGGCGGTCAGCATGGCCGTGAGGATGGGGCCTTCGCCACAGGCGCAGGTGGCCAGGTTGGGGATGTTCTGGCTCATCATCTCGTCGCGGGCAGCGATGAACCGCTCCGGTTCCAGGCTGACGATGGCCTGCAGGATGGCCGTATCGGAGCGCACGGCGTCGTCGTAGGCCGGGTAGTGGGAGAGGTCGGAGCTGGCGATGATGAGCGCCCGTTTGCCTGAAAGCACCTGGGCCAGGGCGTCGGCCAGGGCATGGGTGTTCTCCGCGCTGGGCTCGCCGATGACCACAGGCACGAAGCGCAGCCGCTCGCCGTAAAGCCGCTGCAGGAAGGGCAGTTGTACCTCCACCGAATGCTCCTGGCGGTGCACGTTGCGGTCGAAGACGAGGCGCTCGTCGGCCTCCAGGAGCGCCGCGGCCAGCTCCTCGTCCACCTGAGCCACTCCCAGCGGCGTCTCGAAACCGCCTTTGGCCCAGACCGACACCTGGCGGAAGGTGGGGTCGCGGTGATTGTTGCCCACGACGACGATGGCCTCGTACTCCACCCCCTCGATCTGTTTATAGGCTTGGGCGGCCACGTGGCCGGAGTAGACGTAACCAGCATGGGGCACGATGAGCGCTACCGGCAGGGGACGGCCGGGCACCGCTTCCGCCTCTGCCAGCAAGGCATCCACCTGCGCGGCCAGCGTCTGGGGGTTATCGGAATAGAAACTGCCAGCGGCGATGGCTTTGCGCACTTCGCCGGGAAGGGTCGTGGGCGTGCCGGCCGCCGGCAGGACGGCGGCGGTGGCCGTGGGTGCCGGCGTTCGCTCTCTCACCGCGCACGAGGGCAACACAGCAGCGAGAGCTGCAATGATCAGAAGACCGACTTTGCCGTGTCGATTCATCATCCCACTCCTGAAACGTGAAACGTAAAACGTGAAACGTAAGTCGTAGACGTGCTTCCTTTTTGTTCACCGGGGGCGGCTCAATACCCAGATGTATTCGTAGCCTTCCACCAGCAACTCCTGGCCCGAAAAGGCAATCGGCTCCGGCACATTGGCGCTGGCGAACACCGTGTACACCCCTTCATCCAACTCCGCCGACCAGGTGTCGCCTGGCTTCAGGATGGCCGACTCGTCGCCGAAGGAAAGGGTCATCGGCCCCTGCAGGTTGTTGGTCACGCGCACGAGGGCCTTATCGCCAAGAGAGAGCGGCTCGATCTGAGGACGGGGCAGCATCCGTTCCCCGCCCTTTCCGGGCGTTGACGTCGGCTTCAGGGGGACTTCTTCCTGGCGCAGGGAAAGCTGATAGACCTTGCGTTCATTGGGCAGGGCCAGCCACAGGTAGCCCTGTCGGTCAAAGGCCAGAATCGGGTAGTACGGGAAGGCTCCGATGCCCAGGCTGCCCTCTCGCAGCAGTTCACCGCTGAAGTTCAAACGGTACCAGGTGCCAAAGGTGTTCACCGCCCACAATCCATCGGGAGCCCAGGCCAGCGCCTCGGCACTGCCAAAGATGGGCGCATGGAAGGTCTGCAGGGATGCGCCATCGGCGCTGAACCTCAGCAGGAACTCACCTCTATACTCCCACACCGCGCCATCGGCCGGATCCCGGGCTTGAACAGCGGTGATGCCCCGAGGCTGCGGAAAAGACTCCAACACCGTGCCCGTCGGGTCCAGCCGCACAACCCGGTTGCCCGGATAATCGCTCAACGTCAGAAGCAGCGTCGCACCGTCCCAGGCCAGACCCCGGATGGGGTTCGTGAAGGTGATCGGGAAAGAGGCCAGCGGCGTGCCAATGCGGTCCAGTTGATACAGCCGCTGCTGCTGCCCATCGGCCACCCAGAGGGTATCGCCGGCCACGGCCAGGGCGGCGGGATCGGGGCCGGGGGCGAAGAACTCGCTCACCACGGCTTCGGGGACGAAGATGAATCGGCTGGAAGGCAGGCCCACCGCGGTCGGCGAGGCAGCCGCTGCTGTGGGCACGGCTTCCGGCGTAGGAGTCGGCGTGGCTGGCTGAGGCGTGGGTTGGGGCGAGCGCGTAGGGGCAGCCGTTTCCGTGGAGGTCGGCAGCAACAGCCCCGCCAGGTCAATAGCCGGCGCGCCGGGAACCTGTAGGCGCAGCTCGTCGGCCTCTGAAGGAACCAGCCAGGCCAGAGTCAGCTCCGGCCACTGGCCATCGAAGGATGGGATATCTACGTCACCCTGATGAGAGAAGCTGACCCCTTCAGAGGTGCTCTTGACTTCGTACACCAGTTGCAGGCCGGGGGGCTTGAGGCGAGACATGATGATTTTGCCTTCCACCTGGCCGACGGCGTACTCTTCGGGCATAGGGGTCGCGCTGATCCGGATTCCGCTCGGAGCGTACACCTGTCCCCGGTTGTCCACTATGGAGATGTCTTCCAGGTTCAGAATGGCTCCCGCCGTCGGATTGTTGAGCCCCAGTTCTACGACCACGAAGACCCGGCCGATGCCTGCGATATGCTGGAGCGGCGGCTGTGCGCCGGATTGGCCGGGGCGTTTTTCTTCCAGGAAATACGCCCGCCGCGCCGAGGACACCCTGGCCTGCCAATCGCTGCCCGACGAACGAGCATGTGCCTCGGCCTTTGCCAGGGCCACGTTCAGCCTGTATACCGCCAACTCCCCGGCGAGAGTGTCCCTGCCAATGGCCCAGAGATATCCATCGCCCCAGGCCAGGCCCTCGATCTGGTAGACCGGCGAAGGAAACGAGGCCAATTCCCTGCCCTGGGCGTCCAGCAGGGCGAGCACCGAGGGCGAAGGGAATTCGTGGTAGGCGACCCACAGACAGGAGCCATCCCACTCCAGGCCCAGGACGTTCTTGGGATAAGCGAAAGTGCTCAGAATACCCCCTGTGGCATCCAGGCGATACACATGGTACTGGTTCGCATACCACAGCGCCTGGCCGTCCCACGATAGATCGTTGGTGATGTCGCCACCGAACACCTGCGCCGGCGATTGGAAAGAGCTGAGCGTTTTCGGCTCCCGTCCCTCAAACCGGAAGCGGTAAATGAAGCCGTGGTTGGTTGTGAAAAGCCAGAAGCCGGTGCCGTCCCAGGTCAGACCTTGCGGCGTCACCTCGGGGGCCTGGAAGGCATCCAGGAGCGTGCCCGAGGGATCAACCTGGAAGAGGGTTCCCGAATTGTCGGCCAACCACAGGTGTGCCCCATCCCAGGCGATTCCCTCTGCCAGATGGCCGGGGGCTGCGAAGCGCTGCACGATGGAAATCCAGGCCACGGTAGGAGTTGGGGTGGCCGTTGGCCTGGCCATTGTTGTGGGTGTCATCGTCGGTGTGAAACGTGAGAGGGGAGACGCAGCGATGATCTCTGCTGACGTTGGCGCGGGCGTGAGCAGGGACGCCATCTGACGGGTCAGGGTCGGTGGCACTGCTTCGGAACGAGGTCGTATCCCGAACCACCACAGGAGCACCAGCGCGGCGACGATCAAGAGCAGGGCAACGACAAGCGCTGGCCGCAGAGGCCGGGGCAGCAGGCGAGGCGCGGGAGGCGGCGTTGGGGGGCGTTCTGGCCCTGCAGGCGGCGTCGGCGGGCTTTCCGGCTGGCCCCCGGCCTGTAACACCGCCTCGACCGTCTCGGCAAGCCTCCCCAGGTGCTTCTCCAGGGGTGGGGTCAGCGCGTCCAGCCAGTGGATGGGCTTGATGTAATACCCCAGCTCCTTGGAGGGCTGCACATCTTCCACACGGAAGGGGATGACGGGGATGCCCCTGTCCACTGCCTCGCCCACTTCTCTGATCACCTGCCGTGACTTGTTGGCCCCGTCGGAGAAGACCAGGATGAAGACGCGGCTTTTGTCAATCGCGTCAATGAGGGTGCTGGCCCAGGCTTCGCCGGGCAGCACATCCCGCGGGGCGATCCAGCAACGGATCTTCCTGTTTTCCAGGGTGGCACATACAGCGTCGGCGATCGCTTTATCTCGAGCCGAATAGCTGATGAACACGTCGTGTGCCATTGGGGATCATTTCCTATGCCTGCCGGCGGATCTCCAACCCCACTTTGGCCAGGAACTCCGGTATCCGGCGCACCGTTTCTCGATCCCACTCCTTCACGTCGTCGGGGAG
Source organism: Anaerolineae bacterium (assembly GCA_029907105.1). Taxonomy (GTDB): domain Bacteria; phylum Chloroflexota; class Anaerolineae; order UBA3071; family UBA3071; genus JARYMM01. Next base: position 10,080 of record JARYMM010000050.1, read on the forward strand.
CGCCGACCAGGGCACCAGATAGGGGTTGGTTTTCCTGTACACGTCCCGCTTTTCACCCCGGGTCCAGCCGTCCAGCAGTCGCTCGGCCACCCAGCGCCCATGTTCCATCTCCGCCATGACCTCGACCTCGCTCTCCGTGAAGGTGATCGGCGAAACCTGGCCGCTGGCCACGCGGTGCACGGTGCAGCCGATCTGGCGCAGCTTCTCCGCCATGTGGTCGGCCTGTTGGCGGTTCGACTCCTTGAGGTTTTCCAGGAGGGCATTCCATTCGGCCAGCGAGGGGTCTTCGCTGGCCCGGCGGCCGGCCTGGAGCTGGCGGAAGGCCTCGTGAATGGCGCGGCCGAGGCTCTCGCGCAGCTCAGGCTCCAGCCTGGGGTTGCCCGAGCCGATGAAGGCGCGGACGGTCATGGCGTCGGCGGGCAAGCGCAGCAAGCGGCTGGAGGTATGCCAGTCCTCGTCGGCGAGCAGTTGGGCCACGGCGCGTCCGCTGCCCTCGATCACCGCCACGCGGGCCCCCAGGGCCAGCGCCAGCCGGTATTCGGCGGCGGCGATAGCGCCCCCGTTGATGCCCAGCAGCCTGACCTGCTCCGGTGAAATGCCGGAGGCGACGAGGTCAGTCCAGTATTGCAGCGCTTCCAGGGGGCTGAAATCGTGGCCGGTGGTGCGCCGGATCTCGCCGTAGCGCTCGTCCACGGTCACGCCCGCCGGGATCACCTGGGGGATATAGCCGATAGTGCGGATGGCCGCAGGGTAGGCCTGCTGTACCTCGCCGGCCAGGCCGCTGATCCCGGCCATGGTGCCGCCGCAGATGAGCGTGCCCCGGAAGTCGCGGAAGCCTTCCCGCAGGAGCCGGCGGTAGGTTTGCATCTCCTGCTCCACGCTGGCATCGCAGCCGCCGCTCAGGATCACCACCGGGCCGGCCACCGCCGGGTGCCCGGGGGAAGCCAGCCGGCTCACCTGCTCCAGGACGGCAGGATGGGGAAACTTCACGCCCCATCCCAGCAGCAGCAGCCTGCGCGCCCATTCGTGTCCTGGCAGAGCCTCTTCGACGACGGAGAGCCTGTCCAGGGAGCGCAACGAGGTCTCGACCATCCACTCTTTTGTGCTGAGCCGGACCGCCCTGGCATAGGCGGTGAGGCTCTCGTAAGGCTTCCCCAGCAACAGGTAGAGCTTTCCCATGTCGTAGAAGGCCCAGGGCAGGTTCACGCCTACGTCGGCCTGGTCCCGGCAGCGCCGGATCGCCGCCTGGATGGCAGGGGTCAGCAGACGCACCACGGAAATATCTTTGCTCTCGACAATCTCGCATTCCAGATAGTTGCCAAAGGGATACGGGTCGGTGGGATCGAGTTCGAACGCCTGGCGGTAGTATTCTTTGGCCTTGCGGTCGTCAATCCCCTTCCACGTGCCGGCCAGGGAGGCCAGGGCGTCCGCATCTGTGCAGGGCGGCGCGCAGGCAGCCTCAAGGTAAGCCCGGCCTTGCCGGTATGGCGGGCTTTCCGGGTCCGCCCGATGCTGTTTGCACAGGGCCACGCCGAGATCGCGCAGGATCGGCGGGTAGCCTGAAGGGACGTATGGACTGAGCACCTCTATGGCCTTCGGCCAGTCGCCCAGGGCGATGGCCAGCTTGCCGATACGGTGGGCCAGTTCGGCATTCTGTGGGTCGCAGGCCAGCACAGTCTCCAGCAAGGCCATCTCCTCCCGCATTTGCTCCTCGGACATATAAGCGCCGTAGTTGGCGGCGTAGGTCTTGAGGCCGGCCTCGATGGCAGCGAAGGCATTGTCCACGCGCTCCAACATGGCGGCCAGGCCGGCGAACTCCCGTTGCCAGCGGGCCGGAACCGGAAACGGGCTTTTGTAGACCAGCCGGTGGTTGAAATCGGCCCAGGCATGCTCCAGGATCGTCCTGACCTGGATCTCGGCCTTCAGCCCGAGTACCTCTTGCGGGATCGCCACGTTTATATCCTTTGTCGGGAAGATGCCGGGCCTGAACTGGACGATGTAATGCACCGAGCGGTAGCCGAATTCGGTGGGCTTCAGCCTTTGGGAGACGTCTATCGTGTTCGCCCGGTCCACGTCAAAATGCTGTTCGATGAAGGCGCAGATGGCCTTGACCTCCTCCGGCGTATGGGTGATGACACGTCCACCGCACAGGTCGGTGATCTGATTGACCGGGTCGCGGTACTTGGCCTTCTTACGCTGGATCTTCTCCGCAAAGCTGGCGATGGACTTTGCCCGTGTCTGCACGATGGCTTCCGGTGCGTAGCGCCGGGCGGCTTGTTCGAGCACCTGGCGCAGGGTCTGGGCAAACGTCACATAGCGGGGCCGTGTGGCCCGGTATTTCTCGATCTGCTCGCAGGCCCATCGCAGATCCGCCTCTTGAGTTGAATCTGCCAAGGCACACCTCCGTGCTAAGGCTGCCCAGGCTGCTGGCCGTAAGCCTGGGCGAAGGGCCGGAATTGCTCGACCAGGTCCATCCCCAGAAGGTCGTGAGGGGCGACCCAGGCGTAGTCCTCGTGTTCGCTGCTCAGGCGCACCTGGCCGGACTCCAGGCGGCCTTCCAGGATCAGATAGGCGACCTTACGCGTGGGCATCTCGGACTCCGCGGCCCCGGCCACCCGGTGCAGGGAGACCGTCAAACCTGTCTCCTCGGCCACCTCGCGCAGGAGCGCGGCGTCGAAATCCTCCCCAGCCTCCACCTTGCCGCCGGGGAACTCCCACTTGCCGGGATTGCCCTTCGAACTCGCCGACCGCCGCAGCAGCAGGCAGCGGTCGGCCTCATCGCGGATCACGACTTTGATAGACAGCGCAAACGGTTTGTCAGACATGTAGCATTCCATGTAGTGAATTTGCCTTCTTTAGCGCTCCCGAATGCCTGCCCCTCACCCCTGTCCCTCTCCCATTGGGAGAGGGACAGGGGTGAGGGCGGAAGGCGTGCACAGGTCTGGCAGATTGGGGCAGGTGGGACGGCAAGGCTCGTCACCGATGTACTGTTGCCACTCCTCCAGGGTCAGATTCCTGGGCAGACGGGCGCAGGCCTCGGCAATCACATCCTCCGGCCTCCACAACGACACCTGCACCGTGCCATCGCTGTGCCCCGAGGCCACCCATCGCCCATCAGGGCTGAAGGCTACGGCCTTTACCGTACCTCTGTGTTCCATACGGGCCATCTCCTGCCCGCTGGCTGCCTCCCACACCCGTGTTGTGCCATCTCTGCCTCCTGACGCTACCCACGTCCCATCGGGGCTGAAGGCCACGCCTTCTGTCACATCCCTGTACTCCATCCGGGTCACCTCCTGACCGCTCGTGACCTCCGCTATGCGCACGGTGTTGTCCCCCATCCCCAAGGCTACCGCCACCCACTTACCGTCAGGGCTGAGCGCCAGGTCATTTACATAACTCTCGTAGGCAATGCGGGTCACCTCCTGGCCGGATGCGGCGTCCCAAACCAGCACTGTGCCATGTTGGTCCCCAGAGACCACCCACCTTCCGTCGGGGGTGAAGGCCACGCCGCTTATCGGGCCATCGTGCACCATCCGGGCCACCTCTCTTCCAGAAGCTATCTCCCGTACCCGCACTGTGTTGCCCAAACTCCCTAACCCTATCGCCAACCGCTGTCCGTCGGGGCTGAAAGCCATAGCCGTCACCTCATACCTGTCCTCCAGCCGAGCCACCTCCTGCCCGGTGGTCACTTCCCACACCCGTATCGTTCCCTCCCCGCTCCCCGAGGCCAGCCACTGGCCATCAGGGCTGAAAGCTATGGCTCTCACGTAGCTGTGCTCCATGCGGGCCACCTCCTGCCTGGTGGCCACCTCCCACAATCGCACCGTGCCATCCGCACTCCCCGAAGCCATCCATCGCCCATCGGGACTGAAGGCCAGAGTGCTGACCTCGCCCTGGTGTTCCATCCGGGCCACTTCCCAGATGCGCACTCTGTTGTCCTCGCTGCCTGTCACCACCCGTCGCCCGTCGAGGCTGAACGCCACGGCGTTCACCGCCCCTCCGTGGAACATCCGGGCCACCTCCCGCCCGCCGGCCGCCTCCCACACTCGCGCCGTGCCATCTCTGCTCCCTGACAGCACCCATCTTCCATCAGGGCTGAAGATCACGGTTTCCACTCCACCGTCATGTCCCCTCGAGGCCACGATGCGCCCACTGTTTGCCTCCCACACGCGCATGGAGTAGTCCCAACTTCCTGAGGCCACCCACCTTCCGTCGGGGCTGAAGGCCACGGCGTTCACAGGCCCGCCGTGTACGACGCGGGCTATCTCCTGGTCGGTAGCCACCTCCCAGACCAGCGCGGCGTTATCTCCCCATCCTCCCAATGCCACACGCTCGCCGTCGGGGCTGAAAGCCACCGTCCATACCCGTCCCCCGCGTTTCATCCGGGCTATCTCCTGCCCGGTGGCTGTCTCCCACACGACGGCTCCGCCGTCATTTTCAAATGGCCGTTCATATCCTGACACCAGCCACCTTCCGTCGGGGCTGAAGGCCACGGCCGTGACCTCACCCTCGTGCAGCATCTTCGCCGTCTCCTGCCCGGTGGCAACCTCCCATATCCGTGCACTGTGGTCGCGGCTTCCAGAGGCTACCCACCTTCCGTCGGGGCTGAAAGCCACCGCTTCCACCGACCCTTCATGCGTGACACGGGCCACTTCCTGTCCGCTGGCGGCTTCCCACACCCGCATCGTGCCGTCCGCGCTTCCCGATGCTATGTGCTTTCCATCGGGACTGATGGCCACGATGCGCACGGCCCCCTCATGCCTCATGCGAGCCACTTCTCGCCCCGTAGTCGCCTCCCATAGGCGCACCGTGGCATCCTCGCTCCCCGACACGGCCCACCGGCCGTCGGGGCTGAAGGCCACGGCATTGACCTTACCTTCATGCGCTGCCTGGGCCACCAGCGGAGGAAACAGGGCCAGCCCACGGTGCAGGACCTGGTCTCCTTCCAACGAAGGGAAGCGCCGCATGGACTCCGTAGCCAGCAGCATACTCCACAGCAGTCCGCTGCCCGTTTCCCCCCATACCATCTGCGCCTGGGCCGCCAGTTGCCGGGCCATGGCCACCTGGCGCTGTTCTTGCGCCTGAGCCTGGGCCGTGGCCCGCACCTGGGCTTCCATTACCACTGTGGCCTGGGCCATTTCGGCCTGGGCCTGCGCCGTGCTGCGGACCTGTGCTTCGGCCGCGGCAGTCGCCTCGGCGGCGGCTGCCTCCTGGCGCGCCTGGCCGGCCTCCAATGTCCGCTGGCCAGCATACCGGACCAGGCCGACAGAGATCAGGACGAAGGCCAGGACAAAGACAGCCGTCAGAAGGCGACGCCGAAAGCGGCGCTGTTCGTCGCGGCGCTTCAGCTCGTCAAAGCTCACGCCCAGCATGCCTGCCAGCAGCTTGAGCCTGGCGTTGGCCCTGCCGTCCCCCTGCCGGCGGGCATCAGCGGCCACGGGTTCCATCTGCCTGAGCGCCGGCGGAAAGCACTCGCGCTCGTCGCGGCTGTTGGGCTCGCCATCCACGATGAAGGCGAAAACCCGCTCGCTGCGGCCCAGTTCGGCGAATGTCTCGATCTCCCGGTTTACCCACCTGGACCGCGCGGCACGCGGAGAACAGACCACGATCAGATAGCGCGAAGCGGCCAGGGCCTCTTCGATGGCTTTACCCAGGTCCGCGGAGGCGGGCAGCTCGTCGCGGTCGCGGAAGACGGGTTGGAAGCGCCTGGGAGCCAGATCCCCTGCCGGCGTCACATGCCCGTGCTCTACCAGCTTGGCCGGGATGCCGTAGGTCTCGATGGCACGGTGCAGCCATTTGGCGTGGGCCGTATCTTTGCTGCTGTAGCTGATGAACGCCCAGTAACGGTATTCCTGAGGGATGGCTGCTTCCTCCTCGGTGAAAGCCTCCCCTGGGGGCCTTTAGTTTAGCCGATATACCTGCAACCCCGCCCGCGCCAGAAGGCGCGGCAACTCGCGGACGGTGTGGCGGTCTTTCTCCTTTTCCGATGCGGGCAACTCGTCCCACGGTACCAGGTCGGGACTGGTCCTCCTTTCCAGGTCCTTGGGCCCTGGGGCATAGGTCCAGCCGGCACGCCGCCGCTCCTCGACGAAGCGCTGGTGTTCCATCTCGGCCATCCGCTCGACTTCCTCCGCCGTGAACTGGAACCGCTCCGCCTCCCAATCGGTCAAAGGGGCGATGGCGCAGCCAACGGCCCTCAGTTTCACGCCGATGTGGTCTGCCTGACGCCGGTTGGACTCCTTGAGGCCCTCCGGCAGTTCGTCCCAGGGCACCATCGAGGGGTTGGACTCGGGGGTCTGGCCCTGCTCCGCCTGATGGCGCACGTACTCTTCGTGGATGGCCCGCGCCAGCATCTCGTGCGTGCCGCCGAGCAGCAACTCCGGCCGGCAGGTGCGATCCAGCAGGCCAAAAGCGTGCAGGTTAGCAAAGGCACCGCCTTCGCCCTCCGCCCGGCGCAGCAGCGTGGCCAGCCCTGCCTCGTCGCTCATGCGCACGACGATGGGAATCGCCCGCCCTCGAAGCTTTTGCAGCAGCGTCAGGCCGGCGGTCAGGCCGGCGGAATCGTCGCCCAGACAGATGTAGATGGCAGTCACGTCGCTACAGCCCTGAGGGTCGAAAAGGAACTCTGCCCGCTGATACTCCGGCCAGCGGATGTCCATCTGACGGGGGATCAGTTCGCAGACCTGCGCAAGCTGGGGGTAGCGCAGGCCCAGCGTTTGCACTTTGCGTTCGGCTTCGCGGTCCACGATGGTAATGCGCAGCCGTGTATCTGCTGTGCCCTGTCGCTCCCGCCAATGGCGCGCGGCGCGCACGACCAGACTCTGCCCCATGCGTCCCAGCCCCACCACCAGCAGGTGCGGTGGGGTGGCCGGGGCCGGCCCTGCTTCGTCAAAGGGCGGATATTCCTCCAGCAGGGCGCGGGCCCCCAGCCCGTAGACGTTGAAGAACTCCAGCCGGAAGGCGCCGCTATCCTCCAGCTCCCGCTCCCGAAGCAGGTCGCACAGTTGGGGGTCCACCAGGTGGACGAAGCGGGTCAGAGGCTCCTCGCGGCCGGCGGCCAGTTGGCGGGCGTGGACGGCGATCTCGGCGTTGACGCCGTCATCCCCGCCGGCCGCGACCAGGTATCTGGCCGCCTGGACCCCGGCGCGGTGCAACAGGTGCGGGTCCGTCGCGTCGCCGATCAAGACCATCGCCCCCTGGTCGCGACATGGCCCCAGCAGGTGGTCGTCCTCGTTCTGTTCGATGACCACGACCTGCTCGCCCCGGGCGAGAAACCCTTTGGCCAGCAGGAAGCCCTTGCGACCCAGCCCGCAAATCACCACGTGATCGCGGATGAAGCGCAGGCGCAGCGACTGGAACTGCTCCGAGAAAAGGACGGTCAGGGCCCGCACGGCGGTATAGGCGGCCACGGTCGGGGCCAGGAGCCGCGCCACCTCCAGTTCCCAGCTTTTGGGTCCGGGGAGCGAGCCAGACTCCAGCGTGAACAGTTGCAGGGCCAGGTAGAAGAGATCCCAGGGCGAGCGGGTCTCCTGCCGCGCCGCAAAGAGCCTGGCGAAGCCCAGGTAGCCCAGAACCGGCGTGACCAGCCACAGCCCGCCGATCACGCCCCACTGGATGTCATGCCATCGGTGTCGCCCCTGTTCCCGCCAGAACGTCTTCAGGCGGTTCCACCACTTCAGCCCGCCCGGGTTGTTCATGGATGCCTTTAAGGTGTGCAGTCTGAAAGCAGTGGCCTAGAATATCCTCTGCTCCAGAAACGCCCTGGCCTCTTCCAGGGCCGGCAGGGAGCGGGCCATGTCCAGATGGATGCCCAGCTCGGCGGTCAGCGGCTCCAGGAGGTTCCAAAGCCGCTCGCTGCGCACGTGCACACGGGCCGGCAGGCCGCGCAGGGGTTGCAGGGCCTTCAGGAAGTTCTGCGGCGTCTGCTGCCACACCGCCTTCAGGGTCGGCTTGGGAGCCATGAGGTCCGTTCGCAGGATGAACCCCGAGTCAGCATCCACCAGCATCAGCATGTAGGCGAAGTAGGGCCGCGGGTCCCCCTTCTCTTGGATGCCTCCGGGGAAGGGAAAGAGATCGGCTTGCAGGGTCATCTTCAGGAAGGGAAGCCGACGCAGCGCGGCCAGCTCCGCAGGCTCGATGGTTATGGCCAGAGGCTGCTCCTCGAAAGGCTCCGGCTCCAGCCATTCGTCTCTCCAGACCAGGGCGCCCTCCCGCGCTTCGGCCGTGCGCACCAGGTAAATGCCGTCGTACAGGGGATCCAACAGATTGGGGTTATCCCGCACCCGCAGGGCCACCTCCAGGCCCTGCTCCAGGGCCACGGTCAGGAAGCGCGCCTCGGCGTCGCTCACGAACCAGGGCAGGTAGCCGGGCACATAGGCGCGGAACAGCGGCCAGGCCTGCCGCCCGCGGAACTTCAGCCCCAGCGATTTGATGACTTCCCGATCTTTGTCTTGCAGCTCTTCCCGATCCTCCCAGGAGGCCTGCAATTGGGGTATTTCCAGGATGATGGCGGGGTCTGCCTCGGCGTCCGTGTGTATCCGCCAGAAGCCCTCCAATCCCTCGGACCCCGGGTAGAGGGCCAGAGCCAGGTGTTCGCCCAGTGCGCCCATGATGCTCCCGTAGCCGATCTGCCCGCTTTCCGGATCGCGCACGCCGAAGAGGTCGTCCTCGAACATCCATTCCCAGGGGGCGGCTTCCTTGAAAGCCGCCGCCGCGGCGTAGAGCTTACGCCACTCGTCAAATGAAGGTTGTTGTGTGTCCATGAGTTGTCTCCTATTTATTCTCCTGCAATGACCATCTGCTCGAAGCGGATCGCTTCCGGTCCGAGGTACTCGCCCAGGAAGGCCACCTCCCGCGCGTAGGTAGCCTGGGCAAACCCGTCGAAGAGATTGGCGCTCAGCGCCCCACCCTTGATGGGCGTCACCCTGTCACCATCTACGACGTAACCCAGGCGGATTTCGGCTACCACGTCGCCGGTAACCATGTCGGGCACCATATCGGAGAAAGCCACGATGTGGATCAGCGGCCCGTCGGCCAGGAGCTCGGCCAGCGGGGTCGTGCCCGGCGGGATGACCAGGTTGCCGAAAGCGCCGGTGGGCTCGATGCCCAGGTACTCGGCGTAACGTTGGTTGGCCCAGAAGCGGCGCAACACGTTGTCCTCGATGATGACGACATCGCGCCCCGGCAACCCCTCGGCATCGCAAGGCCCGCTGTTCAGCCCAAAGGGCAGCAGGGCATCGCTGCGCAGATGGAGTGGCTCGCCTCGCACTTCTCGCAGGCCGAACACGCTCTGGCCCACCTCCAACTGGCTGAGCTTCTGGAACTTGCTCTGCGCCGAGCTCTGCACGCGGAAGAAGGCCAGCATGTCCAGCAACGCTTCGCGGCTGATGACCACGGGGCCACGGTGCCCGGGGGGCACGGTGGCCCGCAGCGCGTCCCGCGCCTGGGCCGCCTTGCGCGCCACCAGCGCCGGGACATCGAAATCGGCCGCCCGGCGGCGCTGCTGGGCGGTGTGCATCTCCGATTCGTTGGCCCCATCGCTGGAGATGAGCACGAAGTCGAACAACGCCTGGCTGCTCCGCACGGCGGCCTGGACGCCGCGGCTGTTGCGCAGTTCGCTTTCCCCCACCTCCAGGAAACACTCGCTGCTGGACAGGCGCACCTGCGGCTGGCGGCTGGCGGCAGCGATCAGTTGGCCGCGCAGCTCGTCGAGCACTGCCCGCGGCTCTTCTGCCAGCCGCGGATCGAGGACCTCGACCGCCGGATAATCCGCCGGGCCAGGCAGGCCAAAGGGAGGGTTGCTGACCAGCCCGGCCATGAAGACCGCCTCCTCCAGTTTGCGGGCGATGGCCGTGTCGTCATCCTGCGGCAGCACGACGAAGCTGGCCTCGCCGCGGGCCAGGTCGCCCTCCGGCCCTGGGTGGTCGTTGTAGATGCGCACCCTGGCGCGCACCGTTTCCACGCTGCGCTCGCTCTCCACCCGCTCGCCGACCAGGAAGAGCTGATGGCTGCGCTTGTGGTTAAGCTCCACCTGCCAATCGTGGACGGCAGTGTGGGCCTGTAGATGTCTGATAATTTGCTCTAGCACAGTGTACCCCCTCAAAAGAGACAAGGGGAGGAGAGGGGAGACAAGGAGATCTACAGCTTGTAGGCCTCCAGTCATGCCGAATGTCTCCCCGTCTCCCTGTCACCTTGTCTCTTTGTCTCAAGACTACCCCAGCCGCGCCCGGAACTTGAGATGCGGGCCGCCGGAGCCGTTGGGCACAAGTTCCTTGTAGCCCTTGCCGCAGTAGCCGCCGCTGAGCTTGAGGTCGTTGCCCACCATGCTGATGCTCTGCAGCAGGTCGGGCACGTAGCCGGTGATGCCCACCGGGGCAAAAACCCGGCCTGTGACCCGGCCGTTGACGATCTCCCGGCCATAGTGGCAGATCACCTGGATGCCCCAATCCTTGGGGTCTTCCATGCCACTGGAGCCATGTTCCAGGTAGATGCCCCGTGGCACGGAAGCGACCATCTCCTCCGGCGTGCTGTGGCCGGGGAGGATGTAGGTGTTAGACATGCGGGCGTAGGGCTTGCGAGCAAAGCTCTCGCGGCGGCCGGAGGCCGTGCGCTCCACGCCCAGGTACAGCGAGGAGGCGAGATCGCCCAGCCCGCGCTCCAGGATGCCCTCCCGGATGATGGTGATGGGCCGGGCTGGCTCGCCCTCGTCGTCGAAGAAGAAGCCGCCGTAGCCGCCCTCGGCCAACGGATTGTCCACCATGGTCACCAGCGGCGAGGCCACCTGTTTGCCCAGGTAGTCGCGGGCGCGGGCGCGGCCTTTGAGGAACATGTCCAGTTCCACGCCGTGGCCGAAGGCTTCGTGGGCGATGATGCCGGACACATCGGGGCAGGAGACGCAATCGTAGAAGCCCGGCTCGATGCGCTCGGCGCTCAGGAGGGCCAGCGCCGAATCACGCAACGAGGCCAGCGTCTCGTCTGTCACGGCGGCAACCTCGTAGCCCCTGGTGCCGTCTTGTATGCGCCAGTCGTAGACGGTGCGCCCGTTCTCGTGCACGAGCAGCATCATCATCAGGCGTGCCCGCTGGATGCGTTGCAGCAAGCGGCGGCTGCGGTTGACGAAGAGTTTGGTCTCCGCCTCATCCCTGTACAGGACGCGGGCATTGATGACCCGCGGGTCCAACGCGGCCAGGCGTGCCTGCACTTCCACGCAGTGGGCGAATTTCTCTTGCAAGGGCACGGTGGCCGGATCAATCTGGCAGGACGTGGCGTACGTTTGTTCCAGTGGCGGGCCGGGGTCAACGGGGAGGCCGTCGGGCTCGACGGTCAGCCCGGCGGCGAATTCCCGGGCCAGGCGCACCAGCCGGTCAGGATGCAGTTCGCTGGTGGCAAGCTCGGCCAGGCGGCGACCCGTCCAAAAGCTGAGCACCACGCCCAGCGAGGGATCGGCGGGCTCCACGTGTTGCTCGCGGCTCTCCACATGAATGGTGTGCCCTGTCTGCTGCTGCACCAGCGCCGCCGCATAGGGCACCTGCCTCTCCATGTCCTCGATGAGCGAGGGCAGGACGTCTCGAAGTCTGGTCAGTTCGGGGGGAATGTCCAATTTGCACCGCCTCAAGCGAAACCTTCGTCGAGGCTTTGGAGGCGCGGCCTCGAACGTCGGCCTCATTATATCGCCGATTCCTATACAAGGCAAGTCCGTCGGCGTGGGGGGTGTGTTTCACTTTAGTGGCGAGAGCGAGAGCCAGCCTGACCTGTGTCATTGCGAGTCCGCCATGGCAGGCCCCGCCATTCTAAAGGACAGAAACACCGCCCATCTTGTCATTGCGAGGCGGCGGTTTTCCGCCGAAGGGCCACGCCGAGGCTCGCCCGAGGCGCAATCCCCAAGTCGCTACGTGGAGATTGCTTCGCCCCTGCGGAGCTCGCAATGACATTTCCAAAAAACTGAAATGCACCCTTTTGGCAGTGGCGAATGGACAAGATGGGCAAAACACGCTATAATGGAGGTGCTTTCGTGAAGGAGAGAAGCCCATGTACCAGGCAGTGCGCGGCACCCAAGACATTTTGCCCGACGATGCGCCCTACTGGCGGCATCTGGAGAACACCATCCACGACCTGTGCGCTCGCTACGGCTATCGCCGCCTGGAGCCGCCCCTTTTCGAGGAGACATCTCTCTTCGTGCGCGGCGTGGGCGAAGGCACGGACATCGTGGAAAAGGAGATGTACTCTTTCACCGACCGCGGCGGCCGGGAGCTGACGTTGCGGCCGGAGTTCACCGCCGGCGTCATGCGCGCTTATATCGAGCACGGCATGCACACCTGGCCGCAGCCGGTGAAGGTCTATTCCATCGGCCCCGCCTTCCGCTACGAGGCACCCCAGGCGGGCCGCTACCGCCAGTTCCACCAGGTCAACGTGGAGGCCATCGGCGAGCAGGACCCGGCCGTGGACCTGGAGATTATGTCTGTGGCCTGGGACCTATACGAGACGTTGGGCTCGCAGGGGCTGTCGTTTCAACTGAATTCCACCGGTTGCCCGGCCTGCAAGCCCGTCTACATCCGGCATCTGGTGGCCTACTACGAGCAGCACCTGGATGACATCTGCCCGGACTGCCGGCGGCGGCTGCAACGCAACCCGCTGCGCGTGCTGGACTGCAAGGTGGAAAGCTGTCAGCCGATCATCGAGGCCGCGCCGCACATGCGCCAGTACCTCTGCGCTGAATGCGCCGAGCACTTCGCCACGCTGTTGGGCTATCTGGACCTCCTGGGCCGGCCCTACACGCTCAATCACCGGCTGGTGCGCGGGCTGGATTACTACACCAAGACGGTATTCGAGGTGTGGGCCGGGGAGGGGTTGGGCTCGCAGAACGCCGTCTGCGGCGGCGGCCGCTACGACGGCCTGATCGAGGAGCTGGGCGGGCCGCCGACGCCGGGCATCGGTTTCGCCGCCGGGCTGGAGCGCATTATCCTGACCATGAAGGCCCAGGGCATTGCCATCCCCCAACTGCCCGCGCCGCAGGTGCTGGTCGCCCACCGCGGCGCGGCGGCCAAAGCGCGGGCGGTGGTGCTGGCCAGCGAGCTCAGGGCGGCGGGCATTGCCACGCTGCTGGCCTTCGGGCAGCGCAGCCTGAAGGCGCAGATGCGGGAAGCGGACCGCGCCGGCGTGCGCTTCACGCTCATCCTGGGCGGGGACGAGCTGGCCGCCGGCGAAGTGACGGTGCGGGACATGAGCGCGGCGGAGCAGCAGCGGGTGGCGCCGGCGGAGATCGCCGGTTGGTTGAAGCGGAGGCTGTAGCGGAGCAGCAGGTCGCAGGGGAGCAGGGCCCTCCCTCAGCCCCTCCCAGGGGGAGGGAGGAGCAGGGGAGGGGAGCAACAGGTGGGAAAAGGAGCGGCAAATCGTGGAATTACGTGACTATCCCCGGCCGGCGAACGATACGGGCATCGGCGTGCACTGGAGCCCGGGCAATGCCGGCGCCGTGGGCCTGGGCGAGCTGCGCGATTACTGGCTGCCCGAACTCATCGCCCTGGGCGTCAAATGGGTGAAGCTCTTGCACGACGGCGGCGTGGAGTTCGCCGAACTGCTGCTGCAAAACGACATCATGCCCATCGTGCGCCTCTACCGCTATCAGCCCAATTCCACCGACCCCGCGCCGGGCAAGGGCACTTTGGGCCCGCGGGAAATCGAATACCTGGAACGCTATGTGGCCGTGGGCGTGCGCTATTTCGAGTTCAACAACGAGCCGGAGCTTTCCGGCGAATGGGCGGGGGGCCAGGTCCCTCCCAACGCCGAGGAAATCGTCGCCCGCCACGCCATCATAGATATGGAGACCATCCTGGAGCGGGGCGGCTACCCCGCCGTGCCGGCCACGGCCATCGGCACCAAATGGGACCTCGTCGGCAAGATCGTCGCCCTGGACCGCCGTGACCTCTTCGACGAACCGGTCTGGGTCGCCGTGCACAACTACGACATCAACCATCCGTTGGATTACCCCTACGATGCCGTCAACCAGCAGGGACAACAACTCACGCCGGAAGAGTACGAGGAACTGAACCGCCAGGGAGCCTGGGATGGCCGCAACTGGGGCCACCGCTCGCGGGAATGGATCAACGAGCAACGCCGGCTGGGGGTCAACAGCGGCGATACCATCCACGACGACCCCTCCTGCTGGCTGGCCTACACCCGCTTCGACGACCTGGTGCGCCAACACCTGGGCCGTCCGCTGCCCATCCTCTCCACGGAGAATGGCCCCATCGTCGGCGAAGACGACGACCCCCGCTATCCCACCACCACGCCGGAGCGCCACCGCGACAAGGTGCTGGAGATGTGCCGCATCATGATGGGCACGAGCTCGCGCTTCGACCCTGCCCCTCCGCAGTACTTCTGCACCGCCTTCTGGCTGCTGGGCAGCGCTGTGCTGCGCACCAGCGGCTGGGAAGCACATGCCTGGTACAGCCCCACCCGCCCCGGCGGCCGCCTGCCCGTCGTGGATGCGCTCAAGGCCCTGCCCAAACAGCCACGGCCTGGCTTCGGCGGCCCTCCCCCCTCCCCCTGGGAGGGGCCGGGGGAGGGGGTGATCCAGGGCTGGGTGCGCAATGGCGCCGGTCGCCGCCTGCTCCTCGACGGCCCTGTCTCCCGCGCCACCGACGTGGCCGCCGACGAATCGTTCCGCTTCGAGCAACTGCCCGCCGGCCGCTACCGGCTGATGGTGCGCGGCACCGAACTCAGCCGGGAAGTGGTCTTGCCGTCGGGCCAGGCTTCGCTCACCGTGGACATGGAACTGACCCCGGTGCACATCGAACCGCCGCGGGAGGGCGTGCTGCGCGGCCGCGTGAGCGGCGGGGCGGGCTACACGCTGCGGCTCAGCGGCGCTGTGGACCGTACCGCCGTCGTCGCCGGGGATGAGACCTACCGCTTCGAGAAGTTGCCCGCCGGCCAGTACACCCTGACCGTGGAAGGGACCGCCGTCAGCGAAAGCGGCATCGTGCTGGATGGGCGAGGGGAGCGGGTGGTGGATCTGACGCTGGCCGCCGGCTGGACGTGGGAGCAATGGGATGGCGGTCCCGGCCCTGGCTTCGGCGTGGTGCGTTGCGCGGTGCAAGGGCTGGTGAACCTCCCCGTGCACCTGTGGACCGATGGCTGGTCGGGCATCGTGCAGCGGACGGGCAGCAAGGCGGAGTACGGGCCGTACGCCTGCGAGTTCGCCCCCCTGGGCGGCGGCCACTACTATATCGAGCCCGAGGGCTTGGGAGTGCAGGCGGACGTGCACATTGATGGCCGCCGTGTGGTGTGGGTGGAGTTCCGCGAGCAGGCCCCACCGCCGCCAGGGGCAAGCGTCATTCACGGACGGGTGCTGGGCGGAGCCCGCTACGCCCTGGAGCTCAGCGGGCCACCGGGGTTCAGCCGAGAAGCGCGCACGGACGATGAGGGGAGCTATCGCCTGGAGGGGCTGCCGGCGGGCACCTACAGCCTGCAACTGCTGCGGGTGAGCCGTCGGGAGGTCGGGCCGGGGGAGTGGTACGAGAGCAAGGCGGTCATCGCCGATCAGGCGTTGGAGGACATCGAGCTCGATGGACAGAACGAGGTGGCTCTCGATTTCGACGTGCGGCGCTACGATCCCTACCGTGGCAAGACGGTGCTGAGCGGCAAGCTGCCCGGCGGCGCCGGCCAGACGGTCGTCCTTATCTGGCCCGGCGGCTACCGCAACGAGGTGCGGGTCGGCGAGGACGAGACGTTCCGTTTTCAGGAGCTGGGAGCCGGGACGTACGAATTACAGGTCAAGGACAGCAAAGTCAGCCGAACCTTCGAGGCCGACGGCGTGCAGGAGGTCTCCCTGGAGCTGTGGCTGCCCGGCGCGGGTCGGGGGGTCATCTGGGGCCGGGTGCGCGACGGCGCCGGCCGTCAGATGGTGCTGGAATGGGCCGAGGGCCGGCAGGAGACGGCGGTGGCGAACAACGGCATCTACCGCTTCGCTGACCTTTTGCCGGGGGAGTACACGCTGCGCATCGAGGGTACGCCTGTGGTGTACGAGGGCGTGCGGCTGGGCGAGGGCGAGACGGTGGAGGTGAACCTGGAGGTGCCGCCGCCCAAGACGATGGAGCACTACCTGCTGGTCGGCCGGGTGGTGGGGGACCGGGAGGGGTTCCTGGCTGCCCTGCGCTATGCCGCCCGCTTTGGGCCCATCGTGGGCAGCGACGTCGAGGAAGCTCGCCAGGCGGCGCACGTGACCATCCTTGGCGGTTCCAGGGCGGTCAGCCTGGACGACGAGCGCAGCCTGCGCGCCAGC
>JARYMM010000051.1 GCA_029907105.1 Anaerolineae bacterium
GCCAGGCTGCCGTCGGGGTAGAGCCGCCGCGCCTCGTCGCTGCCGCTGTTGTTGAAGCCGAAGGTGCGATAGAAGACGAGGAAGCCGCCTGGGGCGATGGAGGTGCCCGTGGGGATGGTGTAGGGTGCGTAGCCGCCGTCGCTATCGTCCAGCTTCCAGCCGCTGAGGTCTACGGTGTAGCTGCCGGAGTTGTACAGTTCGATCCATTCGTCCCCGCTGCCCGGCCGGGGCATGAATTCGTTGAGCTTCACCGTGGTGGCATAGGGCGTGGGCGTGGGCGTTGCCGTGGGTGTGCTGGTAGGCGTGCCGGTAGGCGTCTCTGTTGGCGTCGGTGTGGGCGTGCCGGAGGGTGTGGCCGTTGGCGTCTCTGTTGGCGTCGGTGTGGGCGTGCCGGTAGGCGTGGCGGTAGGCGTCTCCGTTGGCGTCTCTGTCGGCGTTGGTGTGGGCGTGTTGGTGGATGTGGCCGTCGGTGTTCCTGTTGGCGTGGGGGTGCTGCTAGGAGCGATATAGGTGACAAAACTGACGTCATCGAAGTAGACAATGGCCTCTACGGTCCCCATAGGCCTGACCATGAGCTTAACCTGTGCTGACTGGGCGTTAGTTGGAGCAGTTATTGCATCAGTGGTCAGAGGCCGCCAGTTAGGTTCATCGCTTGTCAACGAAGTGGTGGAATCTGCGTACGAAAGCTGAGAGCCGCTGCCATCCGCAGAAGCATACCAGGAAACACGCAGGAATATCTCTTGGATATTCGCATCGTTCTTGTAAGCGTAGGCAGAGAAAATGTAATCGTTCCCACTAGCAACCGTCACGGTTTGATAGATCCACTTTGTGCTGGAGGTAGTGCTGACGAACGAGGCAGCATAATTGCCGCTGTTCACAGTCGCGGTGACCTGGGCCAGTGTGCCGCCGTACTTTTTCCAATCGTCCGGAACGCCATCTCCATTGATATCCAGTTCAAAGCCCGGATTGAGGAGCAGTTCCTGGGCCTGGCCCGGGGCAGGCGCGGACAGCCCGAAGAGGGAAAGGGAAAGCACCAGCACTATGAGCCAGAAAGAAAACTCGCGCTTCATGTGCGGGTTCCTGAGGCCGGGGAATGGCTCTAACAAACGCTGAAATTATCCCACCTGTGCGGTTGGTAGGTAGTAGTAGGACAACTGCTCGCAGTTGTCCTACTATTGCTCGCCTTATTGAGACTCAATAGACAGAAAATCGCTCCGCCAGGATCGCCAGATCCTGGCGAAAAGCGGGGATCTGACGATCCCCTCAGAGCAAATTTCCATTACTGAGACTGGCCGCCGGTGACGGGCAGCACTTGCGGTGGGGGCGGAGTTGCCCCGGCCGCGGATGCCGGTGTGGCTGTGGGGGTCGGCGTTGGCGTGTTGCCTGACGGCTTCACAGACGTCGGTGTGGCTGTGGCTTGCTCTGGTATCCTCGTGGGCGTCGGCGTGTATGTAGGAGACGGCAAGGGGGTGTCCGTCGGCCTGGGCGTTGGCGTCCTGGTGGGCACCGTCTGATAGAGGCTGTCCTGCCCCACGGTCGCCCAGGTTCGCGGGCCGGAGCTCAACAGGGCCAGCAGCACCAGGCCCAGGGTGAGGATAACCGCCAGGCTGCCCCAGCCGTGGCTTTGGCCGGGCTCAGGGTTTGAGGCTCGATTGCGCATTTCCTTTCACTCCTTGACGTGGATTATCTCTGCTCTTCTGCCAGCCGGGCCACCACCACGATGCGGTGGGTGTTGTTGGTGTAAGGCCAACAGGTGACCAGGGTGAGAAGCGGCTCGCTGGTCGGGGCGATGAAGCGGGCGTTGTACCGCCGCTGCTCCTCCGAGACATCCCGATCGGGCATGTTGTACATGCCTTCGATGATGTAGCGAAAAGTCCGTCCGGCGGCATCGTAAAGGGTGATGGTGTAACCATCCAGCACGTGAGAACGCTTGGTGATGCCGTCTTCCTGCAGTTCGGCCGTCTCTTCATCCCAGGCCAGGCTGATGTTCTTGAAGACTTTGCCTTCGATGTTGTGGTGGCCGGAGATGACCACGTTGCCTGGCTGGCCGGGCAGCGCGCTGTTGCTGTGATGTCCGGCGGCGAAGGAGGCCATCTCCCAGGTCGAGCGCAGTTCGCCCCTCACCTCCTCCACCCGCCAGCCCACCTCCTCTACCGGGGCATCAATGCCCAGGTCGGGGATGACGATGCGCACCGGCACGGCGGGCGGGGCAGAGGGGATCACCGTGGCCTCGGCGATGGCCTCCATCGGCTGGCTGAGCTTCACGTACTCGGCGCTAACCCACCCTTGCTGGCCGTCCACGCAGCAGACCAGCAGCCAGGTGCCCTCGGGATTGCGGGCCAGGACGGCCACCTGCTGACCCAGCGACAGGCCGCCCAGGCGACGGAAGGTGGTGCCCGGCCCGGCGCGCACGTTCAGGCTTGTCGCCATGACCTCGGCGCTGATGGCCGCGGCAGGGGGCCTGGCCGGGAGTGGGTCAGGCGTGAGCCCGGCTGTCGGCGCGAACATAGGCGTCAGGGTGGGCGGAGGTGCGGCTTCGACGGTCGGCGTCGGCGTGGTGGTGGTGGGCTGTGGCGTGGCCGTGGGGGGCGGCGTGGTGGATTGGCGCATGGCTACAGGCGTCGGCGTGACGACAGGCTCCTGCAAGGCAGCAGGCGTTGGCATGGCCTGTGTCAGGCGTACCTGTGCCCGCTGCCGCGCCCATAGCGTGCTGCCGCAGCGCGCCGCGGCCGCCAGCAGAAAGACAATCCCCACCATAAGGGGGAAGAGGCTGGCTGTTCTGAGCCAGCGCTTGCCTTTCGCGCCTCTGCGGTATCCCTGCATCCTTCGCTCCATCGGCCCGTCCATGGTGGGACGAGCTGTGATCGCCATTATACTTGATTTTTCCCCGCAAAGCAAAGGCGAGCGGAACAGCCCCGCTGCTAAAGATGCTGCTGCACCACAGCCACGACCTCGGGGAAATCAATGCGCAGCCGCCGCAGAGTCTCCAGCGTGGGGACGCCGTTGGCGGTCCAGCCCCGACGCTCGTAGACGGCATCCATCAGCCGTTCGTACTGCGCCTGGCGGTACTCCCGCAATGCTGCCAGCTTCTCGGCGGTGCTTTTGCCTGTAGGATCGAAGCCTACCAGCTCCCGAAGCTGTTGATCGTAACGTTCGGCGCGGGACTCGTACTCCTCGGCCGTCACCGGCCCCATGGAACGGTAGGGGATCGCATCGTGCTGGCGGGTGCCGAAGCCCAGCCTCAGGTTGAAGACGCGTTGGAAATTGTAGACGGCTTCCGACATGCGCACGAGGTCCTCGCCACGTTTGACGTCCTGGCGCCCTGTCACGCCGACGAAGTACTCGACGTAATTTTGCACATGCTCCGGCACCTTGGCCGGCTCCTCGGTCAAAGCATTGTCTTCCGGGATGATGTCATTCCAGGGCAGCTTGCACAGGCCACACAGCCCGAACCAGGTGCGCCACATGGGGAAGTAGTGCAGCGCTTCTGCCTTGTCGGCGAAGGTGGGGAGCTGATTGTTGACCATGTCCATGAAGATCAACCAGGCTTCGTCGTGCTGGGGGCCTTTGTTGGCCAGGCCGTAGCCGCCCTGCTGGGCCAGCGATTCCTTGCTCACGTACTCAGAGTACTCCAGCCCTTTGGCCTCCATGCCGATGTCCTGCAGGAACTGGGGATCGGCTCCGTATTCTTCGACGAAAATCTGCTTCATGCGCCGGATGCCCTGGCCGGCGATCCTGCCAAACCCCTCGCCGCGGGCTATCTGGTGCAGCAATTCGATGGCGGCATCACCGTTGCCAAAGCGCAGGTCCAGCCCACCGGTTTTCTCCTGGTCCAGGATGCCCGCTTCGTAACATTCCATAACGAAGGCGGTGAGCGTGCCGAAAGAGATGGTATCCAGGCCGTAAGTGTCGCAATAGAAGTTGATTTCCAGGATGGTCTCGGGGTCAAAGATGCCACAGTTGGAACCCACGCCGGCGATGGTCTCGTACTCCGGGCCGTCCACGCGCACCACCCGCCCTTTGTACGGTCCCGTGCGGACGGTGTAGCCTTCCACGGTGTGCGAGCAACTCAGTGTGCAGCCGTACCAGCAGCCGTCGGGCAGCCCCTGCCGGAAGCGTGCCTCCCAGACATCGCCGTTGATGCGCCTGGCCTCGGGGTGGCCGCCGTATTTGAAGTTGTGGGTGGGCAGGAGGTCGTAGTCGCTCATAATCTGCACCAGGTAGGAGGTGCCGCGGTGGCGCATACGGCATTGCACCGGGTCGTTGTCGTGGATCTCCTTATGCATCTTGATGCCTACCCGGTCAATGCGGGATTTGTCGGCGGGGTGGTTGGAGTTCCCTTTCACTCCCAGGTACTTGACCACCAGGGCCTTGATCTTCTTGTCCCGGAAGACGGTGCCGATGCCGCCGCGTCCGGCCTGCTTCACCCGGATGCCCTGGCGGCGTTCATCGTACAGGCTGAAGTTCAGGCAACCGATGAGGGCATGTTCCGCACCCGATCCCGCAGTGACGGAGGAAATGCCCACCTTTTCCGCTTCCGAGTCGGCGAACAGTTCCACCATCCGTTCGGCCAGCTCATGGGTATCGGCTGTGCCCTCCGGCGCTTCGTAGATGAACACCTTGCCCTGCATGCCGTCCACATAGACAATGACGTCGTTTTGCGCCTTGCCTTGCAGCTCGATGGCGTCCCAGCCGGCGAACTTGAGCAGCGGCCCGAAGTGGCCGCCCACGTTGCTGTCCATGACGGAGTGGGTGGTGGGCGAAATGGACACGACCAGCGACTTGCCCGAACCGGGGTAGGTGGTGGTGCCGCCCAACGGCCCCGAGGAGATAACGATCTCGTTCTCCGGATCGTTCCACTTCGTATCGCTGGTCACGCCGTGCCACAGCCGCCACAAACCGAACCCCTTGCCGCCGACGAAGATCTCTTTCATCTCCGGCGTGACCGGCCGGCTCTCGATGGTGTTGTCCGAGACGTTGACATACAGCGTGCGGCCCGTGTATCCTTTTTCCACCTGGCCCAGCTCGTAATCGAATTCAGCCAGTACCTTGAGCTCTGCTCTATTCATCTGGATACCTCCTTGGCAACTTGAAAGAAACAAGGGAACAGGGAAACAAGTAGACAAGGAGCAACATGAGGGCCGATCGTGTCTTTCCTCGTTGACTTGTTACTTGTTGCCTCGTTGCCTCGTTGACTCACTCAACCTCCACGATCTCCAGCGCCTCCGTGGGGCACTGCTCGGCGCACTTGCCGCAGGCGATGCACTTGAAGGGGACGATCTCGTCAGGATGGGTGAACATGGCCTGGATGGGGCAGAAGCCCACGCAGGCGTAGCATCCCACACATTTCTTCTTGTTGATGGTCACCACGCCGCTCTTGAGGCGGCGGATGGCCATGGCCGGGCAGACGGCAATGCAGTCCCCCAGTTGCTGGCAGACGAGGATGCGGTAGTCGGCCGCGCCGGTGTCATCCTCGAGGATGCGGATGGCCGATTTCGCCGCATCCGGCTTTTGGAAATAGGTCTCGGAGCAGACCGCTTCGCAGACCAGGCAGCCGATACAACGGTCAGGGTAGGTTTTCAGGATTTTCATGGTGCCCTCGCCTGTTTTGCATGCTATAACAGTGCCTCCACTGCCGTCCTGGCTTCCCGGGCCAGCCGCAATCCGTCCCAGGCCCAGTATGCAGGGCGGAACAGCTCCACAGAGACCACGCCATCCCAGCCGGTGGCCCGAAGGGCGGCCATGATCTCCTTCAGGGGGATGATGCCCTGGCCGGGCAAGAGCCGGTGCGCATCGCTCAACTCCGCCCGCGGGCGGTCCTCGGCGTCGTTGATGTGCACGATGGCCAGCCTGGCCGGGTCTATGTCGGCGATGGACTCCAACGTGGAGCCGCCGGCGTAGAAGTGAAAGGTGTCCAGCACCAGGCCAACGTTCGGCCGGTCCACCGCCTGCACGATGGCCCAGGCTTCGGCCAGGGTGTTCACCGAGCAGTCGGCGAAGCCCAGGAACTCGAAGGCCAACCCCACGCCGCCATAGGCGTTGGCGATGTCGCACAGCTCCCGCAGGGCACGGGTCGTTTCCTCGCGCACAGCGGCATCGTCCAGGCCGGCCGGCCGCGGCGCGGGCACGACGACGACCCAGGGGATTTCCAGAAAGCCAGCGGCGGCGCAGTAGGCATGACATAATCGCTGCACGCCGATCCAGTCCCGCTCGTCGCCGAAGTTGATGCGCTCGATAGAGTTGATGGAGTGAGCGTGCAGGCCGGCGGCATTCATCTGCTCCCAGATGCCTGGCAGCGTGCCGCCTTGCATCAGCCAGTGCAATAGTTTGGGAGCCCAGATCTCCACCACGTCGAAGCCGCTCTGTCCCGCCACCTGGATGTCGGCGGACAGGTCAGCTTGCAGCGTGGTGGCTCCGTTGAAACCGAGTCGCATGGTCATCTCCTTTCCTTGTTCAGGAATCACACCTCAGGCCGAAGGCAAGGTGCCAGGTTCCCGTTGCCGATAGAAGCGATCTCCTGGCGCAGGCGCTCGATGTCGGCCAGCAGGGCGGTGTCCTCCTCGTCGCCCAGCACCCGCAGCCGATGCTTGCGAAAGGCCAATTCTGTCAGCAGGCGATGCACGCGCCCCTGACGACGCGCCTCATTCCGGCCACCCCGCTTCCAGGCCGCCCACCACAGCCGCAGCCGCCGCGCGTAGGCGGAGGCCGCCGAGTACTCAGACGCCGTAAGCAGGCGGTCTATCTCGCCCTTCAGTTCCGTCTCGATCCACAGCCGCTCCTGCTGCCAGGCCAGCAGCACGACGACGAGCAGCACCAACAGCCCTCCGCTGTTGGTCAGCAGGCTCAGCAGGAGGCCGGCCGGGGAGATGTCGGCCAGCGAGACGCCCAGGTTGTGCAGGCCGTGGAAAGTCATGGCTGCGCCCAGTCCCAACAGCGGCAACAGCAGGCGCGGCCCGCCGCGGCGCGTCAGCCGTGCCGCGCCCAGCCCGGCTCCGCTGAAAGCGGTGAAGAAAGCATGGTTGAGGCCAAACAGCACGGAGCGCACGAAGACCACCACGCCCCAGCCGCCCCACCCGTTTTGGAAAAAGCTGGACAGAAAGTAGAGCAGGTTTTCGGTCATGCCGAAGCCGACGCCCACCAGTGCGCCGTAGACCACGCCGTCCAGCACATCATCGAACTCATAGCGAAAGAGGAAGAAAAGGCCCACCAGGGCCAGGGCTTTGGCCACCTCTTCCACTATTGGGGCCAACCCGCTGGCCTCCAACACGTTGGCCAGCCGCCCCGCTTGCAATCCGGCCAGTGGCGCACCAAACAGCGTCTCCGCCAGCAGGGAAATGAGGATGGCCGGCACGGCACCCCACACGAAGGTAACGGCCAGCAGTCCCCAGGGCTCTTTTTCGTAGCGATCGCCCCACCAGATGAGCAGCGCATAGAGGGCAGCGGGGACAGCCGCCGCCAGGAGAGAGAAGCCGAACGCCAATGCGCTGCCGACCAATTCCATTGTTACCTCCGTGATCAGCGCCGTCGCAGTCGGTGCCAGGGCTTGGCCAACGTGGAAGGGAAATGGACCAGGAGGCCGCTGGGCCGGCCGCCGACCCGGCCCTGAGCCAGGCTGCGCAGGAACCCCTCCGGCCCGTCAAAAGGCGGCAGTTCGACGTAACCGCGCCCCAGTTCCCAGAGCGTGTGTGCGTCGCTGCCGGCGGTGGCCAGTTTGCCGTAGCGCTTCGCCCACTCCGCCGCCTTGCGATTGTCTTCCTGCAACAGGCAGCGGGCGTTGAACACCTCCAGCGCGTCCACCTGGTCAATGATCTCTTCCAGAGCCCCGCGGGCCAGGGCCGAGGCGCGCAGGCTCTCGAAGGGATGGGAAACGCTGATCACCGCGCCCTGCTGGCGCAGGCGGGCGATGGCTTCCTGCGGCGTCAGGTCCCTGGGGACCTCTTCCCGCAGGAAGTAGGCGATGAGCTCGCCCTGGGTGGTGTCTATCTCCTGGCCGACGATGATCAGGTCGGGGGCCAGCGCCTGGGCGGCCAGCGCACCGACGATGGTGTTATGGTCGGTGATGGCCACCCTGGCCAGCCCCTTGCGGCGGCAGGCAGCGATGAGCGCCGGCAGCTTCGTGAAGCTGTCTTCCGAGTAGTCCGTGTGAACGTGAAGGTCAACTTTCCAGATCAAGGTGCAGGTTCCAGGGTCCGCCCTGAGGGCCTCCGCCGAGGCGTCGGCCGAGGCGCTCAGCCCGAAGGGTTGCGGTGAGCACAAAACAGCCACTCAGCAGCGTCGCCGAGTGGCCGTTTTGTTCATCCTTTCCACTCGCTCTATCCGTTCTCCGCCTCGCGCTTGGCCTCAGCGATCACGCTCTCGGCGACGTGGGGAGGCACGATCTCGTAATGGGAGAACTCGATCTCGTAGACACCGCGCCCCTGGGTCATGGAGCGCAGGTCGGTGCTGTAACGCTGGATCTCCGCCAGCGGAGCCTGGGCGGTGACCACGCTCTTGCCCCGCTGCTGTTCCATGCCCATCACCCGCCCGCGCCGGGTGTTCAGGTCGCCCAGCACGTCGCCCATGAATTCCTCGGGCACGGTGATGGTCATGTTCATGATGGGCTCCAGGAGCACCGGGCCGGCCTGCAAGAACACCTTCTTGAAAGCCTCCCGTCCGGCGATCTGGAAGGCGATGTCCTTGGAATCCACGGGGTGCTCCTTGCCGTCGTACACCTCGCAGCGCACATCCTCGATGGGATAGCCGGCCAGCACCCCCCGCTCCAGCACGGACTTGATGCCCTTTTCGATCGAAGGGAAGAAGGAGGAGGAGATAGCGCCGCCGAAGACACGCGAGGTGTCGTACTCGAAGCCGGACCCCCGGGGCAATGGCTTGATTTCCATGTGCACTTCGGCGAACTGGCCGGCGCCGCCGGTTTGCTTCTTGTGCCGGTACTGGTCGGCCGCCGAGCGGGTAACCGTCTCGCGATAGGGCACTTTGGGGATGGCCGTGGTCACGCTGACGCCGAACTTTTCCACCAGCCGCTGTACGGCGATGTTCACGTGAGTGTCACCCATGCCGGCGAGGATGGTCTGCCGGGTGCTGGGCTCCTGCCGCCAGCGGAGCGTGGGGTCCTCTTCGCACAGACGGGTCAGCGTGGGGCCCATCTTGGCCGAGTCGGCCTGCGCCTTGGGGCTCACCGCCACCTCGTAGAGAGGATAAGGGTAACTGATGATCGGCAGCACGAGCGGGTGTCCCTTGTCGGCCAGGGTGTCGCCCGTGCGGGTCTCGGCCAGGCGGGTCACGGCGCCGATATCTCCGGCCACCACCTGGGCGACAGGGGTCTGCTCCCGGCCGCGCATCATGTAGAGCTGACCGATGCGTTCTTCCTCGCCCTTGCTGACGTTGAAGACGCGGCTGTCGGAAGAGAGGGTGCCCGAGTAGACACGGAAGTAACTCAGCCGCCCCACGTAGGGGTCGGCCAGTGTCTTGAAGACCAGCGCGGCCAGAGGCCCGGCGGCATCCGGGGCCAGCACCTCCTCTGCCTGGGTGGCCGGATTGGTGGCTGTGACGGTGCCTACCTCGGCTGGTGAGGGCGCGAAGTCCACGATGGCCTGCATCAGCGGCTGAACGCCGATGTTCTTCAGCGCTGAACCGCAGAGCACAGGCACCATGGTGCCCTGCCTCACGCTCAGTTGCAGGCCACGGATGATCTCCTGTGGCGACAGCTCTTCTCCTTCGAAGTATTTCTCGATCAAGGCATCGTCTGTCTCGGCAGCGGCCTCCACCAGAGCCACGCGCCCTTCCTCGGCCTGATCACGCAATTCGTCCGGAATGGCGGCCTTCTCGCCTTTCTCGCCCAGGTATGCCTTCATGGTGACCAGGTCCACCACGCCACGGAAATCCGCCTGTGCGCCGATGGGCAATTGCAGGGGGACGAAGTGGGCATCGAAGGTCTCGCGCAGCGAGGCCAGGGCCCGGCCGAAGTCGGCATTCTCGCGATCCATCTTGTTGATGAAGACCAGGCGGGGCAGTTGGCGCCGGTCGGCATGGTTCCACACCAACTCGGTGCCCACTTCAACACCGGCGACGGCATCCACGAGGATCACAGCCGCGTCGGCGGCCTGGATGCCGCTCAGTATGTCCCCCACGAAGTCCATGTAGCCGGGCACGTCAAGCACATTGATCTTGGTCCCGTTCCATTCGAAGGGCAGCAAGGCCATCTGCACGGAGATCTTGCGCCGGATCTCTTCGGGGTCGTAGTCAGAAACGGTGTTGCCGTCGTCCACGCGGCCCAGGCGGTTGATAGCCCCGCTGTCAAAAAGCATGGCCTCGCCCAGCGAGGTCTTGCCTGCCCCGCCATGAGAGAGCAACACCACGTTGCGAATCTGTTCGGTTCTGTAAATCGTCATTCACGCCTCCTCACGCTTCTGAAGTTCACAATGATCAACGTCACGAAGGACTGATCAGATCCTCGATCTCTGCGATGACCCGCTTGGAAACTGAGAGTCTCAGGCGGGCAATTGGTTTGATAGAAGTGATTGTTCCAACGATGCGATTGTATCGGCCTTGATCTTGCTTTTGTGCCTCAGCGTGCCTGGTTGTTCGACATCCGTGACGCTGATAATGATCGAAAAGGTGCTGGCCTGAGATTGCTTGTAAGGCCACAAACCAACACATCGGCCGACCGTCGGTTGTACGCATTTCAGCTTGAACTATGCTGCCACTTGCGCAAATTCCCGAACATGCAGGACTTCCCAGCCATAGGTTGGCCGAATATCCGCGCGGGTGAGTGTGAGTAACGCAACCGTCTTGCCTTCAGCGGTCACAAACTCGACCTCGAATTCGGCGATATCATGCGTAAGGACAACTGTATCTAATTCGCGAATCATGTGATACCTCTCGACCACTTGTTTATATCGGATACGCGGTCACGAAGCGTGGATGATCTAGGGAGCTTCATACTGGCTCCCGGTGCCATGCTAAACTCAAATAGGATCGTATTGCTGGATTCTCAATTGGCCACTGACTTCCAAAACATTGTAAACGAAAAGAGGGCAATTGTCAAAGGAGGAGAAGTATCAGTAATCAGTGACCCGTGATCAGGGATCGAAGCGCGTGTTCTGAACACCTGCTCACCGATACCCGTTCACTGATCACTCCTATCCCCGATACTCCCGCACGATCTGCAGATCGCTGCCCACCATGCGCAGGGCCCGCCGTTCTGCCTCGTGCCGGATGCGCTCCTCGTCCAGGGTCAGCAGTTCGCCGTCGCGCATCAGCCAGCGGCCGGCGACCATGACGTCGCTGACGTCCGGCGACTTGGCGGCGTAGAGCACGTTGGACACCAGGTCGTGCCGCGGCCAGAGGTGCGGCTTGTCGAAATCGAACAGGATGAAGTCGGCCGCATAGCCAGGTGCCAGCACGCCGCTCTCGGGGAAACCACAGGCCAGCGCGCCGTTGCGGGTGGCCATACGCAGCGCCAGATCGCCGGGCAGTGCTTCCGGGTCCCGTCGGTCATGCTTCTGGATCAGCGAGGCCAGCCGCGCCTCCTCCAACATGTCCAGGTCATTGTTGGAGGCCGCGCCATCCGTGCCCAGGGCCACGTTGACGCCATGTTCCAGGAGCTGCAACGCCGGTGTGGTGCCCATGCCCAATTTCATGTGGCAGTTGGGGCATTGCACCACGTGCACGGACCGTTCGGCCAGGATGCGCATCTCCTGTTCCTGCAGGTAGATGCAGTGGGCGGCGATGGTGGGCCCGTTGAGGATGCCGTTAGCCTCCAGCAATTCCACCGGTGTGCGGCCATGGCGCTGCAGCGAATTGTCCACCTGCGCCTGCGATTCCGAAAGGTGGATGTGGATGCCCACGCCCAGGCGGGCGGCCACCGCTGCCGTGCGGGCCAGGAACTGGGGCGAGCAGACGTAGGGCGAATGCGGCCCCAGCACGGTGCGGATGCGGCCATCGGCCGCCCCCTGCCAGCGCTGCACAAACTCCACCGTGCCCGGCAGGTCGGTGCCGATCTCGCCTTTTTCCAGGCCGAAGACGCACCAGGCCAGTGTGGCCCGCAACCCGCTTTCCTCCACCACCCCGGCCACCTGGTCCATCCAGAAGTAGTGATCGGCAAAGCCCACCGTGCCGGAGCGGATCATCTCCGCTGCAGCCAGCGCTGCGCCCCAGGTGACGTCCTCCTCTTCCAGGGCCGATTCCGCCACCCAGATGCGTTCGTTGAACCAGCGGTCGAGGGGCAGGTCATCGGCCCAGCCGCGCACCAGGGTCATCGCTGCGTGGGTGTGGGCGTTGAAAAAGCCGGGCATGGCCACACGGTTGTGGCCGTCCACCGTCTCGTCAGGTTGGAAACCGGCGGGTGCCTGGCCCACAGCGACGAGGTGGCCGTCGGCGATGGCCAGCTCGGCGTGCCGCAGCACCGTCCCCTGCTCATCGAGGGTGATGACGTCTACGTCGCGGATCAGGATCTTGGGCATGGCATTCTCCTTGTCGCCACCCATTATAACATGGCCCCAGGGACACAGCCAAAACCCAGGGGCGACAATGACTTGCCGTTTGGCCGGATGTGGGGTATAATCGGAGTGTAAGGCACAGACCTGCATGCGAGGTATCGGTATCCTCTCCGCAAAGCGCAAACTGCAAAGCGTAACGCGGCATAGCCGCAACCAAACCCTTATGTGCCATTGCGAGGAGCGGAGCGACGAAGCAATCCCCACCCCTGCCCTCCCCGCCGACGGAGAGGATAAGAGGAGAGATTGCTGCGCTGCGCTCGCAATGACAGCAACATTCTCACAGCGTATCCGTCAGACTTCAATGGAGGTAAACTCATGGGCCAGATTCTCACTTTTCTTTCCACGTTCGGGGTGTTTATCGTCGTCTTGTTGGCCATCGCCAGCTCGGCCATCAAGATCGTACAGGAGTACGAGCGGGGGGTCATCTTCCGCCTGGGCCGGTTGGTGGGGGCCAAAGGCCCTGGCCTTTTCTTTATCATCCCCATCGTGGACCGCATGATCAAGGTGGACCTGCGCGTGGTGACGCTGGACATCCCCGCCCAGGAGGCAATCACCAAGGACAACGTCACGGTCAAGGTGGATGCCGTGGCCTATTTCCGCGTGGTGGACCCCTGTGACGCTATCGTCAAGGTGGAGAACTACCGCCAGGCCACCTGGCGCATCGCCCAAACCACGCTGCGCAGCGTGCTTGGTCAGTCCGAGTTGGACGAGTTGCTGATGCACCGCGAGCAGATCAACCACCGGCTGCAGCAGATCATTGACGAACACACCGAGCCCTGGGGGGTCAAAGTGGCCATCGTCGAGATCAAGGACGTGGAGCTGCCGGACACCATGAAGCGAGCCATGGCCCGCCAGGCAGAGGCGGAACGGGAAAAGCGGGGCAAGATCATCCATGCCGAAGGCGAATTGCAGGCCTCGAGGACCCTGGCGGAAGCGGCCACCGTCATCGCCCGGGAACCGGCAACCATCCAACTGCGCTACCTGCAAACCCTGGTGGAGATCGCCGAGGACAAGAACTCCACCATCATCTTCCCTGTGCCCATCGAGTTCATCAAAGGGTTCATGGGATTGCTCGGCCGCGCCGAGGGGTAGGCGGGAAGCGGGGAGCGGGCAGTATAAGACGTGGTACGTGAGGCGTGACGAAACGGAACACGCATCACGTCATGGGCGTTGTCCGGGGCGGACCACCATGAAATCCAGGCTCTTGTTGCCGACCCTGGCTTTGATCCTGGTCCTCTCCCTGCCGGCGGCCTGTCAGCCGTTGGGCTTCCTGCGCCGGCCCACGCCCACGCCGGCTGGCCCTTTTCTCACCCTTTTCATCGAACCGCAGGCCGGCGAAGCTCCCGTCCTGGAGGCCATCAACAACGCTCAGACATCCGTCCGGCTGAAGGCATATCTTCTCACCCACCCCAGGGTCATCGAGGCGCTGAAGGCCGCGGCACGGCGCGGCGTGTCCGTGCGTGTGATCCTGGAGCTGAAGCCCTACGGCGGTGGCGTTGATCCTGGCATCATCACAGACCTGCTGGACAGCGGGGTGGAACTGAAGGGGAGCAGCCGCGTCTTCAATTACACCCACGAGAAAAGCATGGTCATTGACGACGCCATGGCCTTCATCATGACCGGCAACATGACGGCCTCGTCTTTCAGCAATCGGGAGTACGGCATCATCACCCGCCATCCGCAGGACGTGGCCGAGGTGACGGCCGTCTTCGAGGCCGATTGGGCGCGGGAGGGGATTGACCTCAGCGAGAGCCGTCTGATCTGGGCCCCCGACAACGCCCGCCAGCGTATGCTGGCCTTCATTGACGAGGCGCAAAGCACGCTGGACATCGAACAGCAGAATATGCAAGACCCTGAGGTCATCGCGCACATCGAGGCGGCATTGCGCCGTGGCCTGCGGGTGCGCATCATCTCCTCGCCTGGCTACCCTATCGAGAAGGACATGGACGAACCCGGTCGCGACCGTTTGCGCCGG
Source organism: Anaerolineae bacterium (assembly GCA_029907105.1). Lineage (GTDB taxonomy): Bacteria > Chloroflexota > Anaerolineae > UBA3071 > UBA3071 > JARYMM01. Next base: position 14,473 of record JARYMM010000051.1, read on the forward strand.
GCCGGCGCGCAGGTGCGCTATCTCAGCACCCCTTACATCCACGCCAAGGTGTTCGTCATAGACAGCCGGCGCGGCTTCGTCGGCTCGCAGAACCTGACCACCAACTCCCTCGACTTCAACCGCGAGCTGGGCATTCTCTTCGACGAGGCGGAGCCGGTGGCGCAACTGGCTGCCCAGTTCGAGGCCGACTGGGCCGTGGCCACGGATAGGCCCTTCCCCGCTGCCGAGGTCACTCCTGAGGGCGGCGTCATCTCCCATAAAGACGCCCGTCAGCACCTCCACCAGGAACTCACGGTGGAACTGACGGTCACTCACACCTACAATAGCGGCCGCGTCATCTGGCTCATGCCCGACGACGATCGCGACAACAACTTCAAGGTGGTCATCTTCCCCAGCGCCTGGAACAAGTTCCCCGAAGTGCCGGACATGCTGTACAAGGGCAAGACCATTCGCGTCCGTGGGCTGATCGAGGAGTACCGCGGCTGGCCGGAGATCGTCGTGGAGAGGCCGGAGCAGATTGAGGTGGTGGAGTAGCCGGGGCAACGAGGCAACGAGCGTATGAGGCAGCGCTTTATTGTCCCGTTACTCGCTTGCCCGGCGGTGCGAAACGCAATGGAAGCAGACATCCATCTGGAATACGCCCCCCTCGTGGAAACGCTGCGCTCCCACGGCTGGGAGGTGACGGCATACGATGAGGTCGTCGGGCGGCGCGAGGATGCGTCCGGCGTCTGGACGATTGCCATTGACCATGGCGGGCGAGTGCGCTTCACGGCCACGTGGCCGGGGAAGATGCCCGAGGGCCGCCGCCTGCAGCGCGGCCGGCGCCGCTACCGTCTGCTGCGCGAAGAACATGTCACCCTCACCGTGGCCACGAAACTGGAGACGGCCGCAGACCTGCCGGATGTATTGGATCAGCTCGCTGCTTTCGCCACGGGCCGTGACCCGTGATCCGTGATCAGACGATCAGGCTTTGGACTTTGAGCTTTGGATTTTGGAGTTTGGCCTTGCCATGTCTTTCCTGCAGCGCTATCGTGGCTACATCCTCCTCTCCCTTGCCTGGCTCATCGCCTTGGGCGGCGTGTTGTTTGTCGTGAAGCGGCCGCAACCGGCGCCGCTGCAGATCCTGCCGCCCCCGCCCACGGCGACACCGGTCCCCACCTCCACGCCACGCCCGTTGCGCGTCTACGTCACCGGTGCCGTGCAGGCCCCCGACGTCTACGAACTCCCCGCCGATAGCATCGTCAAAGATGCCATCGCCGCGGCCGGCGGTGCCACCGGGGAGGCAGACCTGGAGGCCATCAATCAGGCTCTGCCGCTGAGCGACGGGGCCCAGGTGCACGTGCCCCGCCGCCAGGAGAACCCCCCGACGCCGCTGGTGATCAGCGTGCCTTTGCTACAGACCACGTCAGGATCCGGCAGCGGGCCGGCGGGCAAGGTGAACATCAACACCGCTACGGCCGAGGAACTGGACACTCTGCCCGGCATCGGCCCGGCCATGGCCCAGCGCATCATCGAGGGCCGCCCTTATAGCAGCATCGAGGACATCCGGCGTGTCAAAGGCATCGGCCAGGCGACCTTCGAGAAGCTGAAAGACCTGATCACGGTGCAGTAGCGATGCACACCTCCCCTCCGGGGTGGGCGCGATGTCCCCGTCAGGCAAATTCTTATCATCAACATGACACAAATCATACCCATTGGGCATCAGGTGGGATAAACTTTGACAGAACGGTGAACATCTCGGATGTTTCAATGGTCTCTTGTAGAGGTCGTCCCGCATCGCGGGGGAGTTCTGAAGCCCGTCTGGAGGAACGAGAGAAGAATGCTGCAATACAGCGCCACGGTTATTGACCACTTTATGAACCCTCACAATGTGGGGGTGATCGAAGATGCCGACGGCGTGGGGTACGAAGGCAATCCCACCTGCGGCGATACCATGGAGATCTTCATCAAAGTCAGCAAAGACGACCAGGCCGAGCGGATCGCCGACATCAAGTTCCGCACCTTTGGCTGCGCGGCAGCCATTGCCAGCAGTTCCATCGCCACAGAAATGGTCAAGGGCAAGACCCTGGAGGAGGCGGAACGGCTGACCGATGGCCAGATCGTCGAGGCTTTGGGTGGGCTGCCTCCGCTGAAGGTGCACTGCTCGCTCCTGGCCACCGGTGCCTTGAAGAAGGCCATTGAAGATTACCGGCGGAAGCAGCTCGTGGCAGCAGATTCCTGAGCCGTGAACTTGCCACATCTTTTGTTTTGGTGTAAAATAATCAGGTGTTTGTCTCCCATACGCCGCGCCTTTGCAGACGATCATCTTCGCATAAACAAAAAGCGTAAACCGTGAAACGTAAGGTGCTTTACGCCTTACGTTTTGCATGTTCACATGCGCGTTCATCTGGGGATCTTGCCCATTTGATAGATCCAGGTGCGTCTGGCATACAATATTCCCTCACAAGAAAGGTTGACCCGATGAGTGAAAGCGAAGCTATCCAGGTTCCCGAAGAACTCAAGCGCAACGTCTTCCTCTCCGGTGTGGAATTTCTCTACAACTGGAGCCGCCGCTACTCCATGTGGGCCATCACCTTTGGTCTGGCCTGCTGTGCTTTCGAGATGATCGCTACCGCGGCCGGCCGTTTCGACTGGGCCCGCTTCGGCATGGACATCATGCGCCCCTCGCCGCGACAGGCCGATCTGATGATCGTTGCCGGCACGGTGACCAAGAAGATGCTGCCGCAGGTGGTGCGCATCTACGACCAGATGGCCGAGCCGAAGTACGTTCTGGCCATGGGCGCCTGTGCCATTTCCGGCGGCCCCTTCAAGGAAGGCTACAATGTCGTTTCCGGCATTGACAAGTATATCCCTGTGGACATCTATGTCCCTGGCTGTCCGCCTACCCCTGAGGCGTTGCTCCACGGCGTCGTCACCCTGCGCCGGCGGGTGATGGAACAGAAGCTCAGGGAGGTGCCATGGTATCGCAAGGGGGAGGCGCGGGTGACCCCCGTGCCCGTGTTGGGGCCAGACCTGGTAGACCTGCGCCGGGTGGAGGAGATCGCGGCAGCGGCCAGGGCAATCTCAAGTGCGGAAGGGATCGAGGAGGCATAGGGAGAACAGCATGTCCGACATCACTGCCACCCTGTCTCTTAACGAGGCCGTCCCCGGCGCAGTCCAGGCCGAGGAGGCCGGCGCTCTGATCGTCGCCGCTGACAAGTTGGTCGAGCTGGGCACGCACCTGCGCGACCGGGAGGGGTACGATTATCTCTCCATGGTCACCAGCGTGGATTACCCCGACTACTTCGAGGTGGTCTATTACCTCTATGGCATGCGGCAGCCCAAGGGGCCGCTGGTCTTGAAGGTGCGCACCGACAAGGCCGACCCGCAGGTGCCCTCGCTTGTCTCCGTCTGGCCGGGGGCCGATTTCCAGGAGCGGGAAGTGTATGACATGATGGGCATCCGCTTCCCCGGCCATCCGAATCTGAAGCGTCTCCTCCTGTGGGATGGGTTCGAGGGCTATCCGCTGCGCAAGGATTGGAAGGAGCCCTATTTCGAGGAGGAGAAGAAGCCGTTCTCCAGCCGCCATCCGGAGGGGCGATATGTGCAGGCCGAGCAGCGTGCCCGCTGGGGGGATAACGTGCAGTATCCTGCCGGCTGGGACCCCACCGGCTGGCAGCCACCCTCCCTCGGTTATAGCCTCGAGGAGATGGGGGGCGATGGCCGCGGCCTGAAGACGCAGAAAATCATCGTCAACATGGGGCCCCAGCACCCCAGCACGCATGGTGTTTTCCGCATGATCGTCACCCTGGACGGGGAGACGGTCACCTCGCTGGAACCGGTCGTTGGCTATCTGCATCGCTGTCACGAAAAAATCGGCGAGCGCAACACCTATCTACAGATCATCCCCTATACTGACCGGCTGGATTATGTCTGCTCCATGAGCAACAATCTCGGCTATGTGCTGGCTGTGGAGAAGCTGATGGGGTTGCAAGTGCCCGAACGGGCCGAGTATATCCGGGTGATCATGGCCGAGCTGACGCGCCTGATCAATCACCTGATGGCCATCGGCTTCCTGTTCAATGACCTGGGGGCCTTCTTCACGCCGGTGCTGTACGGCTTCGAGGAGCGAGAGCTGATCCTCGACCTCTTCGAGATGGCCTCGGGTTCGCGTATGATGTGCAACTACATGCGCTTTGGCGGCGTGGCTCGCGACCTGCCCGAGGAGTTCCTGCCCAGGGCCCGCTATCTGGTCAACGAACGGCTGCCGCGCTTCATTGACGAGTGGGAGGAGTACCTGACCGGCAATGAAATCTTCCACACGCGGTCGAAAGGCGTGGGCTTCTTGCCGCCCGAACAGGCCATCGCCCTGAGTGCCACGGGGCCGCTGCTGCGGGGTTCGGGCGTGCCCTATGACATCCGTAAGGTCGAGCCTTATTCCATTTACGACCGCTTCGATTTCGACGTGGTGACCAACGACGGCTGTGATGTGTACGCCCGCTACCTGGTGCGCATCGGCGAGATGCGGGAGTCGGTGAAGATCCTGAAGCAGGCCCTGGCGCAGATACCCGAAGGGGAGATCCAGGCCGTCAAGCCGAGACATCTGGTGAAGGTGCCGGCCGGGGAAGCCTACGCTCGCATTGCCGGCCCCAAGGGGGAACTGGGCTTCTATGTCGTCAGCGATGGCTCGCCGAATCCCTATCGCTATCACATACGCGCCAGCGCCTTGATCAATCTGCAAACGCTGGCCCCGATGTCCATCGGCTACAAAATCGCCGACGCGGTGATCAACCTGGGCAGCATAGACATCACCCTGGGCGAAGTGGACAGATAACGGTCGGCCCGGTCGTCAGGTGACAGTCACCTTTGAGGGGGCTGTCACCTGACCTGATCTGAAAAACATCGGAGGGATACATGTTCGGAACGGGTCTGCTCAAAGGTCTGAAGGTCACCTTCAAGCACATGGTGGAAACCTATGTGGACGATATCAAGCGCGTCCCCAGCCGCTACGCGGCTGGGCGGGAGGTGTTGAAGCAAGAGCCGGATGAGCGGGGGATCTTCACCATCCAGTATCCGGAGGAAAAGCGGCAGCTTCCCGAGCGTTTTCGTTTTCTGCCCATGCTTCTGGAAGGCCGCTGCACTGCCTGTGGCATCTGCGCCAAGGTGTGTCCGCCGCAGTGCATCTGGATTGAACGGGCCAAGACCGAAGATGGCAAGCCGCTCAAGGAGCCGGCGCAGTACGTCATAGACGTGTCCATCTGCATGGGCTGTGGGCTCTGCGCCGAGTTCTGCGCCTTTGACGCCATTCGCATGAATAAAGATTACGAGCTGGCCTTCGATCGCCGGGAGGACCTGGTCTTCGATCGCCAGCGATTGACCGTGCCGCTGAGCTATTACGCCGAGCTTTATCCCCAGCAATGGGCTGCGGAGCAGGCGGAACAGCAGGCCAAGGCGGCTCCGAAAGAGTAGGCGGCAGGAGGTGGGAAGAGATGTCGGTTAAGGTGACGTACCACGGCCATGCGTGCTTTGTCATCGAAGGAGGCGGGGCCAGGCTGCTTCTGGACCCTTTCCTGAGCGGCAATCCGCGGGCGGACATCGGCCCGGATGAGGTAGAGCCCGATTACATCCTGGTCTCACATGCCCACGGCGACCATCTGGGGGATACGGTGGCCATCGCCCGGCGCACAGGGGCCACAGTGATCGCCAACGCCGAGATCGCCGGTTACTGCTCGGCAAAGGGGCTGAATGCCCATGCCCTGCACATCGGCGGCGGCTATGGCTTCCCCTTCGGGCGGGTGGAGCTGACCATCGCCCATCACGGTTCCAGTTTTCCCGATGGCTCCTATGGCGGCAACCCGGCCGGTTTCCTCATTACCGTCGAGGGGAAGACCATCTACTTCGCCGGCGACACGGGCCTGTTTTACGACATGAAGCTCATCGGCGACAAGGGCATTGACCTGGCCATCCTGCCCATCGGCGACAACTACACTATGGGGCCGGACGATGCGCTGCGGGCTGTGCAATTGCTGCGGCCGCGCCGGGTGGTGCCCATTCACTACGATGCCTTTCCGGTGATCCGGCAGGACCCGCAGGCATTCCTGGCCCGCGTGGCGGCGGAAACCGGGGTCGAGGGACAGGTTCTGAAGCCCGGCGACAGCCTGACGTTGGTCTGAACCTGAGAGGAGAAGGGGTAACGGGGAGCGGGGAGACGGGTAGAAGGGGAGATAAGGAGCGGGGAAAACATTCTCCTGGTCTCCTGGTCTCCTTGTCTTGCTTGTCTCCTTCTCCCCCTGCTTTCAGAAGCCGGGCAGGGAAGCCCGGCTCGTTTTGTTTGACGGGGAGATTGTATGTGCGGTGTGTGAGGTGATGCGCGGTGATTACGATGTATCCCAAAGCGGAGATCCTGTTCCCTTCGTCTCTCATTCCGAGACTGGGGGATTTGCGGGAGAGCAAATGGCAGCGGCTGGTCAAGCGTGTGGCCAGGCTGCCTGAAATCCATCCGGACAGGTTGGCGTTTATCCTGATGATGATCCGCCTGGATGGCTGCCTCAAATGCTACAACGGCAGCTTCAAGTTCATGCGCGGCTGTGAGCTGTGCGCCCGGCAGACGGTGATGCAGTTCAAGGAGAGCGATGAGCACCTGCTGCGCATGTACCGGCGGGCGCGGCGCGATATTGAGAAGCACCTGCGGACGCATGGCTACGCCGGGCTGGCTGAGCCGCCCAGCATGGAAGAGGTCCTGAAAAAGAAGGCATGAGCACAGAGAGGCATGTCGGCATCGTCGGTGCAGGCGTTACCGGCCTGAGCGCAGCCTACGATCTGGCCCGGGCCGGCCACCGGGTGACGATTTACGAAGCCGATTCCCAGGTGGGCGGGCTGTCGGCGGGGTTCAAAGCGCCGCATTGGGACTGGAGCCTGGAGAAGTTCTACCACCACTGGTTCGCCAGCGACAGGCACATGCTGGCTTTCATCGAGGAACTGGGGTGGAGCGACCAGGTGCTCTTCCCGCGCCCCTACACGGTCATCTACTGGCAGGGCCGGTTCTATCCTTTCGACTCGATCTTCAGCAACATCCCGCTCTTCCTCCTGCGCCACTTCTCTCTGCTGGACGTGCTGCGTTATGGGATAGGCGGCCTCTATCTCCGCTTCCTCTCCCGGCGTTGGGAGCCTCTGGAGGCGGTGACAGCGGACGAGTGGACGCGGCGCTGGTTTGGGCCCCGCATCCACGCCCTGCAATGGCGGCCACTGCTGGTCAGCAAGTTCGGCGAGGAGAACGCGCAGGCGGTGAACATGGCCTGGCTGTGGGCCCGTCTGCGCTCCCGCACGACCCGGCTGGGCACTTTCGTGGGCGGATTCCAGGCCTTTCTGGACAAACTGGCCGACCGGCTGCGCTCGCAAGGGGTGGACATCCGGCTCAGCTTGCCGGTGACCTGTATCCGGCGCGCTGCTGAAGGGCCCACGTGTGGGCTGGTCGTGGAGACGGCGTCCGATTCGGCGGTCTTCGATGCCGTCATCTCGACCAGTTCGCCGGCAGCCATGGTCGAGCTGGCGCCAGATCTTCCGCAAGCCTATGCCGCCAGTCTGCGAGCTTTGCGCTCTATGGGCGCGGTGGTGCTGATCCTCAGCCTGAGGCAGCGATTGACAGACTACTACTGGCACAACCTGCCCAAGGAGGCCGGTTTCCCCTTTCTGGCCCTGGTGGAGCACACCAACTACATCGGGCCGCAGCACTACGGCGGCGATCATATCGTCTACTGTGGCGACTACCTGGACCCGAGCCATGAATACTTCTCCCTGACCGGCGAGGAGTTGCTGGAGCGCTTTCTGCCGGCCCTGAAACGGTTCCACCCGGAGTTCGATCGCCGCTGGGTCAAGGAGACCTGGCTCTGGAAGGCAGCCTATGCCCAGCCGGTGCCGCTGGTGAACCATTCCAGGAACATCCCTGACCTGCGCACGCCTGTTCATGGTCTGTACTTCGCTTGCATGAGTCAGGTTTACCCCTGGGATCGGGGCACCAACTACGCGGTGGAGATCGGCCGGCGCGTGGCCCGGATGGTGCATGAGGATTTGAGCACAAAGCAGTCATCTGTGTAGCTCAGGAGGTGTTCTAATGTCCGAGGTGACAGTGATACTGGAGTTGCCAAGAGCTTTTGTCCCTTTGGTGGGGAAAAGCGAAAAGGACTTGCCCCTGGAGCTGAAGAAGCTATTGGCTCTCGAGCTCGTTCGACGAGGCACACTTACGTACAGCAGGGCTGCAGAGCTTATCGGGATCAGTCAGGCAGAGTTTGTCCAGTATCTGGGTGAACACGGGGTATCTATCTTTCAGTATACAGAGGACAACTGAAATCTGATCTCCTCTGTCGGCGTTGAGATGAGCAAGCTGCGCTCACGCGGTACCTGGATTGATCAGAGACTGTACGAGCACGTTTTGGATCTGCTTGGTGAGACGTGAAGCGAAAAACCCGGGGGCCAGGGCAAGGACATGGAAGCCAAGCATGGCTTCGGCAAACAGGAAGGTACATATGACAACGCAAGATAAGGCGTACAATCTGGTCATCATCGGCGCGGGGCCGGGCGGCTATGTGGCGGCCATCCGCGCCGCACAACTCGGCCTGCGCACCGCCGTCGTCGAGCGCGAGGAGGTGGGCGGCGTCTGTCTCAACTGGGGCTGCATTCCCACCAAGGCCCTGCTGCGCAACGCCGAGGTGATCAGCCTGCTGGAGCGGGGCAAGGAGTTCGGCTTCACCTTCGATAATCTACAGGTGGACTTCGCCGCCGCCATCCAGCGCAGCCGCCAGGTCTCGCAGCGGCTGGTGAAAGGCGTCCATGGCCTGCTGAAGAAGAACCAGGTTGACCTGGTGCAGGGGGAGGGGCGATTGTTGGCCCCCGGCCGCGTGGCTGTGGAGCCTGGCGGCCGGGTTCTGGAGGCCCCCAACGTCATCCTGGCCACCGGCGCTCGCCCCCGCTCCATCCCCGGCCTGGAGATAGACGGCCAGCGCATCCTCAGCAGCCGCCATGCCCTGGCCCGTGAGGAATGCCCCCAGTCCATCATCATCGTCGGCGCCGGGGCCATCGGCGTGGAGTTCGCCCACTTCTACCGCACTTACGGCGCACAGGTCACGTTAGTGGAAATGCTGCCCGCCGTCCTGCCCCTGGAGGACGAGGAGATCAGCACGACGTTGGCCCGTTCGTTGCAACGGCGGAAGATCAACGTGCGCACCGGCACACGCACCGAAGGGGCGACCATCAACGACGACGGCGTGGCCGTGCGGGTCAGGGACGTGAGCAGCGGCGCCGAGGAGACGCTGAGCGCCGAGGTGGTGTTGGTGGCCATCGGCGTGCGGCCCAACAGCGAGAACCTGGGCCTGGAGGCGGCCGGCGTTCAGGTGGATCGGGGCGGCTTCGTGCCCGTGGATGGCTTCATGCGCACCAATGTGCCGGGCATCTACGCTATCGGCGACCTGACGGGCAAGTTGCTGCTGGCGCATGTGGCCAGTGCCCAGGGCATCGTCGCCGCCGAGCACATCGCCGGCCATCCCACGCAACCTATCGAGGATTACGCCTTCATGCCCCGCTGCACTTACTGCCATCCCCAGGTGGCCAGCCTGGGGCTCACCGAGGCCCAGGCGAAAGAACGAGGGCACGAGATCCATGTGGGGCGCTTTCCCTTCCAGGGCAACGGCAAAGCGCTGGGCCTGGCCGAACGGGAAGGCTTCGTCAAGATTATCGGCGATGCCGTCACTGGAGAGATTTTGGGCGTGCACATGATCGGGCCGGAGGTCACGGAGCTCTTGCCGGAACTGGCGCTGGCTCGCACCCTGGAGGCCACAGCGGAAGAAGTCGCCCGTACGGTACACGCTCACCCGACCCTTTCGGAAGCGGTCATGGAAGCCGCTCACGGCGTGGAGGGGCAGCCGATTCATTTGTAGCGAGGGGCAGGGAGCAAGAGGCAAGAGGCAAGAGTGATGGGGGCGTTCAAGACCTTCTGGCAGGCCCTGCGTGACCTGCACGATGAGCTGTTTCTCTTCGCCGGCGTGAGCGTGCTGTGGTGGTTGGGCATATTGCTGGTCGTCCCCGGCCCACCGGTCACGGCTGGCCTGTATTCCCTGGCCTGCCGCACCGCCCATGAGCAGCGGGTGGAGTTCGGCTTCTTCTGGCAGGAAATCCGGCAGCGCTTCGGCAAGAGCTGGCAACTGGCGGCGGTCAATCTGTTTGCTCTGGTCGTCGTCCTGGTCAACTTCTTGTTCTACTGGAACCTGCAGAACTTCCTGCGCTACGCGGTTGTGGTGTGGGCCTATCTCTTCTTGCTATGGCTGGGGGTGCAGCTTTACCTGTTCCCGTTGCTGTTCGAGATGGAGGAGCCACGATTGCGCTGGCTTCTGCGCAATGCTGTGCTGTTGCCCCTGATTCGTCCCGGCTATACGCTGTTGCTGCTGCTCCTGCTGCTGGCAGCTACCGCGCTTGGCCTCGTCCTGCCCTTCCTGTTGCTCATTGTCTGGCCGGCGCTTGTCGCCCTGGTGGGCGCTCGGGCCACGGCAGCCATGGTCGAAGAGGTGGCGGCACGCCGGGCGCCGTCATCAGGCCCGGAATCTTAGAAGCTCGCGGCGCTGTAGCGAGTCGGCAGCGGAGCGGCTTGCAGAGTGCAAAATCCCCGGCCTCACGGCTCGCCGGAGATGATGCACTCTAATTAGTTTTAGCTGCTTGATGAAAATTGACAACAACGGCGATCTGTGCTATAATTGGTGATCAAGGCTCATAATGACCAAATCGTTGGTCGGGGATTTGCGCGGACAGCGCAGATGTTATGGAGCAATTCTATAGGAGGGAAAAAACAGTGAACGGGGTTCGGCAACACATTCTAGACATCTTGAAGGAGCGTGGGCAGGCGACGGTGGCCGATATGGCCTCGGCGCTGAACCGTGCCTCGGTATCCTTGCGGCACCACCTGGACATCTTGCAGAAGCAGGAACTGGTACGGAAGGCAGGCGTAGAGCGGCGTAACCGCCGTGGCCGCCCCAGGCACGTCTACGAGCTGACGGAGGCCGCCAGCCGCTTCTTCCCCCACAGCTATGCCTCGTTGGCCGATGAGCTGTTGAAAGAGATGAAACAGCGTCTGCCAGCGGAGGAGGTGACGGCGTTCTTCCAACGGCTGGCCGTGGAGGCGGCTTCGGGGCAGGCGACGGATCAGCAGCAGGGGATCGAGGAACGGCTGACGATCGCTTCTCGTTTCCTTTCTGAGAAGGGCTACCTGGCGCGCTGGGAGCGGCAAGACGGTGGCGGCTACCTGCTGCATATGTTCAATTGCCCTTACGAGGGTCTTGCAGCGGGGCACAGCGAGCTGTGCGAGATGGACTTGCTTCTCGTCAGCAAGCTGCTGAAGCTCACGCCGCAGCAGGTGGCCCACGCTGTGGCCGGCGATCACCGCTGCTCCTATCTCATCGAGTAGTACTATAACAAAGGTTTTGTCATTCTGAGTCGGCCATGGCGCGGCCCACCATTCTAAAGGGCAGAAACTTCCTGGTGTCATTGCGAGGAGGCGGTTTTTGCCGACGAAGCAATCCCCAAGTCCCGAGTCGGGGATTGC
>JARYMM010000052.1:0-5184 GCA_029907105.1 Anaerolineae bacterium
GGTCTTGCCGTGGTCAATGTGACCGATGGTGCCCACGTTCAGGTGCGGTTTGGCACGCACGAATTTCGGCTTGGACATGAGATAACCTCCTCAATCCAGGTTGTCATGAAATAGATTGCTGATAAGGGCAGTCTCCCTGTCGCCTTGGAGCCCACGATGGGACTTGAACCCATGGCCACGTCCTTACCAAGAACGTGCTCTACCGGCTGAGCTACGTGGGCATGTCAATTTTGAAAGATCAGCCTCAATTGGCGACACCAAGCACATCGAGGTAGAAGTTCCGATCGTATTCGTCTCCTCCAGGAGGATATTGCCAGTAGTCGTTCTGGAATTCAATACAGATGGCATGCGCTCCGTACGATATGCCACCGAATGAGCCTATTGCCAGGTGTCTCTTGTTATCATTGTTGGACCAGTTCATCTGGCCGCGATAGTAGCCGTCAATATAGATGTTCATGGTGACAGGGCCTGGCCTGTCCGCTATGCCAATCAGGTGTAGGTTAGGATACGAACCCCCGAAATACATTCGATACTCTGCCTTGTCTCCCCTGTGAAGCCCCACATAACCATGTGAGACGATGCGACTTTGGTTAGATACTTTCTATGCAATTACAAAAGCACATGGAAGTTCTCCTTGAGTCCATTGTTGCGCCAGGGACACTCATTGATATGAGAGGAATGTAACCCAATCCCCACCTAATCCTGGAGGCTCTCCTTTTTGGGGATCTGAAAAGCGATAGAAGACCATCTGACGCCCCTGATCCACCAGCTGGATGGACGCTCCACCCGTGAACAGGGTCTTTGGTTCACCACCAAGAGGGCTGATCACCTGGTAAGCTGACCAAAGAATGGGGTCTGTGCCACTGCCTGGCATGAGCACAAACAGGATTGCCTTTCCATTGGGCAGCCAGGTTACAAAGTCATAACTGCCTCTCTGATCGGTGGTGCATAGCCGGCGCGGTTCGCTGCCATCCGCGTTCACCAACCATAGCTCAGGGAACCGGGTCTCCTCCAGGACAATGCTATAAGCCAACTGCTGCCCATCGGGTGACCAATCGAAGGGTCCCCATGGCGGCCCGATCTGGTCGCTGATCTTTATCCGCTGGCCAGTCTCTATGTCCACTACGGTCAAAACCCCTTGATCGTAAGCTACTTCCAACCCCGCTATTCTTTTACCGTCCGGGGAGAACTTGAACTCGCTGTAATAGTAGGGCAGGTTGTTTGCAACTGTTACCCCCGGCACCGCTCGTTCGCTCCTCAGCGTCGGGTCAAAAAGCCGCAGTTCTCCCCGGCGATGGTATACCAGCTTGCCATCGGGGGTGAAGTCCAGCCGGTACGTGAAATCGGTGATCCCTGCTTCTATCTCTTGCCCGCTTTCCAGATCCAGAAACTTTACGATGCCCCCTTCGACGTGAACTGTCTGATCCGGCCTTTCGATATAGGCAATGGCTCGACCATCGGGTGACCAGGCAGCAGTGCCGCCGGGCTTCTTAGTCAATAAGCGCTCAAGGCCGCGATCCAAAGACCTAAGCCAAAGCCCTCTTGATTCTAAATCACCGAGTGAACATATATACCGATTACCGTCAGGAGCGAATTTGGGCATCTCATTACAAAGAGGGATCTCCAGACGTCGTGGCTCGCTGACGACGATGTCAAACGGCCCGGTGTCACTTTCGATTGTTACCGTGATTGTAACGGTTTCTGTTGGAAGTGGTGTTAGAATATCTGTCGACGTTGGGTCAGGAATTACCGTGGGAAGCGGCTCCTGGATCATCATAGAACCTGGCAATCCTGACTCCTTATTGGGGTATGAGCGGATCGCCAGGACTACGAGTCCTGCCACAGCGGCTAGAGCCAAAATGGTGACCAAAGAATTCCATATCTTCCAGGCAAACCGCTTGAGTTTGTATATGATGCACCTCATGCCAATCTGACTTCGGCGCAAAGTATGGGAACAGTCTACAACCCCTTCGCCTAATTGAAGTGACATTCTACCTCTACGAGTTGTGCGAGTGGGCCGGGCAGGACTCGAACCTGCGAAGGCTGAGCCAACGGATTTACAGTCCGTCCCCTTTGCCGCTCGGGACACCGACCCATAACTGGTCTTCTAGCCCATTGGTCTGATGGTCCTTGGTCTTTGACTACCCGACCACCTGACCATCCGACCAACTGACCACCAAAGCCGACGGCCGGACTTGAACCGGCAACCGTCCACTTACAAGGCGGGTGCTCTGCCGCTTGAGCTACGTCGGCGCCAGGTTCATTATACCTACAATCGGCCTGGTGTCAAGTGGTGCGCTCCTCGCAATTATGATAGTATACTTGCATTTCACCGAGATGTCAAATTGACAGCAGGGTTCTTTTCTGCTATACTTGTTTCTTGAGTGCAAATAGCGCTATCTCTCTGCTGGGGGCGATCACGATGCCCCCAGCAGACGCGATAATCAGCCTTTCGGGAGGAAGTGACCACTATGACCCCGACAATTAGAGCCATGCCCGCTCACGGGGGTACGCTGATTGACCGCCTGTTGCGCGGCACGCTGCGCGAAGCGGCTCTGGAGCGCGCCCGGTCTATGCCCAAGGTGCGCCTTGCTCCCATGGCCGTTTCCGATCTGGAACTCATCGCCGTGGGCGCGTTCTCCCCCCTTACCGGCTTTATGACCAGCCAGGTCTACCGCACCGTGCTGGATGACATGCGCCTGCCTAACGGCCTGGCCTGGACGATACCGGTCACTCTGCCTGTATCCAGGGAAGAGGCAGCCACGGTGAAGGAAGGCCAGGAAGTGGCCCTGGTGGAACGCACGGCGGAGGGCGGAGAGAACATCATGGGCATCCTGGAACTGGCCGAGAAGTACGAGTATGACAAGCTGGAGGAAGCGGAGAAGGTCTACCGTACCACCGACGATGCCCATCCCGGCGTGGCGCGCCTCTACCAGCAAGGGGAGGTGCTGTTGGGCGGCGATATCTACCTGCTGAACCGCCCCAGCCAGATGGAGTTCCCCGAGTTTCGGCACGATCCGGCGCAGACGCGGCGCATGTTCGCTGCCCGCGGCTGGCGGCGTATCGTCGCCTTCCAGACGCGCAACCCTATCCACCGCGCCCACGAGTACATCCAAAAAGTGGCCCTGGAGATCGTGGACGGCCTCTTCCTGCACCCGCTGGTGGGCGAGACGAAGGAAGATGACATCCCCGCTGATGTGCGCATGGAAAGCTACCAGGCCATCTTGCGCGATTACTACCCGGCCGAGCGGGTGTTGCTCGGCGTGTACCCGGCGGCCATGCGCTATGCCGGCCCGCGCGAGGCGATCTTCCATGCCATCGCTCGCCAGAACTATGGCTGCACGCACTTCATCGTGGGGCGCGATCACGCCGGTGTCAAGGGCTACTACGGCTCCTACGACGCCCACTACATCTTCGACGAGTTCCTGCCCCACGAACTGCTCATCACCCCGCTCTTCTTCGATTACACCTTCTACTGCCGCAAATGCGGTGGCGTGGTCTCGGCCAAAACCTGCCCCCACGACGCCGAGGATCACGTCTACCTCAGCGGCACGCAGGTGCGCCGCATGCTGGAGCAGGGCGAACCCCTGCCCGAGGAGTTCACCCGCCCCGAGGTGAGCCGGGTGCTGATCGAGGGCATGGCCCGCAAGCGGGCAGAGGAAGCAAAAAAAGCATGAGCCCGGCCCAGGGGAGCGACAAGGGCAGGAAAGTCCTGGTCATCGGCCTGGATTGCGCGGAGCCGACGCTGGTCTTCGAGCGCTGGCGAGATGATCTGCCCACGCTGCGGCACCTGATGAATCAGGGGGCCTATGGCCTGCTGCGCTCCAGCCATCCGCCGATCACTGTGCCGGCCTGGTCGTGCATGTTCAGCAGCAAGGACCCCGGGCAGCTCGGCTTCTACGGCTTCCGCAACCGCGCCGACACCTCCTACGAGCGCATGCGCATCGCCACCAACCTGGCCGTGGACGTGGATCGGGTGTGGGATGTGCTGAACCGTTCCGGCCGACGTTCTATCCTGGTCAGCGTGCCGCAGACTTACCCGGTGAAGCCGCTAAACGGTGTCTGCATCAGTTGCTTCCTGACGCCGCCCGGCGGTGCCCGGTGGTGCTGGCCCGAGTCGCTGAAGGGTGACCTCGCTGCCCTGCTCGATGGCCAGGAGTACATGTTCGACGTGCACAACTTCCGCACCGAGAACAAGGGTTGGCTGTTGGAGCAGATTTACGAGATGGCCGCCCAGCACTTTAAGGTCATCCAGCACCTGATGGACACTCAGCCCTGGGACCTGTTCATGTTCGTGGATATGGGCGTGGACCGCATCCATCACGGCTTCTGGGCCTATATGGACCCGAGACATCCCCGCTACGAAGCGGGCAATCCCTTCGAGGGTGCCATCCACGATTACTACGTTTACGTAGATCAGGAGCTGGGCAGATTGCTGGACAGGCTGGATGACGATACGGTGGTGCTGGTGGTCTCCGATCACGGGGCGAAGGCGTTGCAGGGCGGTTTCTGCATCAACGAGTGGCTGAAACAGCAGGGGTTGCTGGTGCTCAAAGACCAGCCGCCGGGCCTGGTGCCGCTGGAGAAGTGCGAGGTGGACTGGGAGCGGACGAAGGTGTGGGGCTCCGGCGGTTACTATGCCCGTGTCTTCTTCAACGTGCAGGGGCGGGAACCTCACGGCGTTATCCCGGCGGAGGAGTATGAGACGTTCCGCGAGGAGATGATCCGCCGCTTCGAGGCCACCACCGATCACCAGGGCAACCTGCTGGGCACGGTGGCGCTCAAGCCGCAGGAGCTGTACCGCGAGGTGCGCAACATCCCTCCTGACCTGATCGTCTACTTCGGCAACCTGGACTGGCGCTCCGTGGGCTCGCTGGGCTTCGATGCCATCCACACCTTCGAGAACGACACCGGCCCCGACGACGCCAACCACGCCCAGGATGGCCTGATCATCCTCTACGATCCGCGACAGGACCTGGGCGGGCAGCGGCTGAGCGGCCTGCAACTGGAGTGCGTGGCGCCGACGATCCTCCGTCTGATGAACGTAGATGTGCCGTCAAGCATGGAAGCGCAACCCATAACGGTTTAGAAGTTGCAGGTTCAAAGGTTTCAGGTTCGAAACCTTAAACCTGAAACTTTCGAACCTGAAACTGCATACACGATGGACTCAGTAGACGGAAAATC
>JARYMM010000052.1:5283-24946 GCA_029907105.1 Anaerolineae bacterium
CGCTCCGCCAGGATCGTCAGATCCTGGCGAAAAGCGGGGATCTGACGATCCCCTTAGAGCAAATTTCCATCCACTGGGACTCAGTAGACGGAAAATCGCTCCGCCAGGATCGTCAGATCCTGGCGAAAAGCGGGGATCTGACGATCCCCTTAGAGCAAATTTCCATCCACTGGGCCTCTGAATTAAGGAGCACGACGATTCATGACCCAGAAAGGATTCACCCTGTGGTTCACCGGACTTTCCGGTTCCGGCAAGAGCACGCTGGCCGACCTGGTCTACGACGAGCTGAAGCACCGGCGCGGCCTGAAGGTGGAGAAGTTGGACGGCGATGTGGTGCGCACCAATCTGAGCAAGGGGTTGGGTTTCTCCAAAGAAGACCGCGACATCAACATCCGCCGCATCGGCTTCGTCTGCAACCTGCTGACGCGCAACGACGTCATCGCCATCGCCTCGGCCATCAGCCCCTACCGGGCGGTGCGGGACGAGAACCGGGCGCTCATCGGGCCCGACAGGTTCGTGGAAGTGTACTGCGAGGTGCCGCTGGAGGTGGCCATCGAGCGGGACGTCAAAGGGCTGTACCAGAAGGCGCTGAACGGCGAGATCAAGGGTTTCACCGGCGTTGACGACCCCTACGAGCCGCCCTTGAACCCGGAGGTGCACATCAACAGCGGCAGGGAGACGGTCGAGGAGAGCTTCCACAAGATCATCGCCTATCTGGAGGAACACGGCTTCATCGAACCTCTGGGCGAGAGCGGCTATTCGAAGGAAGAGGAAGAGGCCATCAGTGCGCATTTGGAAGCGCTAGGGTACTTGTAGGTTTCAGGTTGGGAGGTTCAAAAGTTCAAGGGTTCGAAGGTTCAAAAGTTTGAACGAAGGAGGCGTGTGAATGGCGCGGATTGAGCGATTTGAGGACATAGATAGCTGGAAAGAGGCGCGCAAGCTGACGCGAATGGTCTATGCTTTTACGAAGTGAGACCCAGCGCGGCGCGATTTCCGCTTCTGTGACCAAATCCGAGGCGCTGCTGTATCGGTGATGAACAACATCGCCGAGGGGTTCGAGAGCCAAAGCAATCGCACATTCATCCGCTACCTGTACCAGGCTAAAGGTTCCGCTGGCGAAGTTCGTTCGCTGCTATACGTGGCGCTTGATCAGGGGTACATCAACCAAGACGAGTTTCGCGAGCTATATGATCAGGCAACCACAGTCAGTCGCCTGATCGGTGGCTTCATTAACTACCTTTACTCCGTCCCCGATAAGCCCCCAGGCCAACGCTGAACGACGCTTCCGTGTCCAGAACCTTTGAACCTTCGAACTTTCAAACTTGCAACCTTCGAACCAAGAGAGAGCAACAAACATGGGTTTGTTTCGCCGCCTTCGCAGATCAAAAGCACGCCGCGTCTGCCTCATCGGCCTGGACTGCACGCCGCATTCGCTGCTCGAGCGCATGATGGGCGAGGGGGTCATGCCCCACATGGCCGAGCTGGCGCGTAACGGCTCGTTGCGGCGCATGAACTCCGTCTACCCCTGGGTCTCATCGGTGGCCTGGGCCAGTTTCATGACCGGCCAGAACCCGGCCCGGCATGGCATCTTCGGCTTCATTGACCGCGACCCGGCCACGCTCAAGACCTTCATCCCCACGGCAACTCATATGAAGAGCCGCCCGCTGTGGCAGATCCTGGGCGATGCCGGCAAGCGGGTGGTGGTGGTCAACGTGCCCGTGACCTATCCGCCGCAGCCGGTCAACGGCGTGCTCATCTCTTGCTTTCTCAGCCCCAGCCTGGAGAAAGCGGTATATCCCCCCTCGCTGCTGCCCAAATTGCAGGAACTGGGCTACCGCATTGACCCCGACCCCTGGCTGGCCCGCGAGAGCCGCGAGAAGGCCTGGCCGGACCTGTGGGATGCGCTGGAGAAGCGGACGAAGACGCTGCTCTACCTGCTGGACCACGAGCCCTGGGATTTCTTCATGGGTGTGATCATGGAGACGGACCGGCTGCACCATTTCTGGTTCGAGCTCATGGAGCAGAACGACTCCGTCTGGGCACCCAAATTCTTCGAGCTTTATCGCTACGTGGACGAGTTCATCGGCCAGGTGCGGGAACGGCTGGGCGAGGCCGACACGCTGATGCTCATGTCCGACCACGGCATCTGCAGCATCAAGAAAGAGGTCTTCTACAACCGCTGGCTGCACGATGCCGGCTATCTGCGCTACTCCAGGCCGCCGGAGGAGATCAAGGGGCCTGATCTGGAGGCGATGCATCCCGACTCTGTGGCCTATAGCCTGGACCCGGGGCGCATCTTCCTCAACCTCAAGGGGAGGGAGCGGGATGGTTCCGTGGAGCCTGCCGACTACGAACGGGTGCGGGAGGAGATCGCCGCCGCCGCCGAGGTGTTGACCGATCCCGATAGTGGCGAGAAGCTGGTGCGGCGCGCCTACCGCCGCGAGGAACTCTATCGTGGCCCTTACCTGGAGCAGGCCGCCGACCTGATCCTGGCCCCGGTGGACGGCTACGATCCCAAAGGGGCGCTCTGGAAGCCACACTTCACGCACAAGGACCAGGCTATGGTGGGCATGCACACCTACGATGACGCCTTCCTCTACATTGCTGATCATTCGCTGCCCACGGATGACCTGAGCATCCTGGACGCGATGCCTACCGTCCTGCAACTGCTGGACGTGCCGTTGCCTGCTGATCTGGACGGTTGCGGGCTTATCCGGTAAGTAGACAAGGATACAAGTACACAAGTAGACAAGGAAAGGTAAGCACGCTGATTGTTCCTCTTGTTCCCTTGTCTACTTGTTTCCTTGTGTACCTGTTTCCTCGCCCCGCAGATTGCACGAATCAGAAGAATGTGGTAGAATATTGTTGGATTGGCGGTTTCCAGTATCCGAGACTTGATGGACGAGCAACCTCCCAGTCAGAGTGACTCTGGCTATCCTGACATGTGCATAGGCTTTGTGGATGAGACCCAAGGCAAGGTCTGCGCGGCTGCGTGGACGACCTTGGGTTTTCATTGTTTGGGAGGGGGGCGATGAATCTGGCTGTTGTCATCCTGGCCGCTGGCGAAAGCACGCGTATGAAATCAGAGCTGCCCAAGGTGCTGCACCCGCTGGCCGGCAGGCCCATGATCAGCTACAGCGTGGAGACGGCCGCGCAGTTGGGCGCGGGCAAACCGGTGCTGGTCGTGGGCCACGGCCTGGAGCAGGTGCGGGAAGCCGTGGGCGACGCCGTTGAGTACGCGGTGCAGGAGGAACGGTTGGGCACGGGCCACGCCGTGTTGCAGGCCCGGCCTCTGCTGGAAGGGCGTTGCGACACGGTGTTGGTCTGTTACGGCGACATGCCTTTGCTGGCTGTGGAGACATTGCGGCAGTTGACTGTGCAGCAGGCGGCAAGCGGCAGCCCCGTAACCATCCTCACCCTGCTGGCGCGGGACCCCCGCGGCTTCGGGCGCGTCGTGCGCGATGCGGAAGGCCGCGTGCTGGCTGTGGTGGAGGAGGCGGATTGCACGGCGGAACAACTGGCCATCGCTGAGCTCAACGCTGGCGTCTACTGCTTTGAAGCCTCCTGGCTGTGGGAACACCTGCCCCGCCTGCCGCTCAGCCGCAAGGGGGAGTACTACCTTACCGACATCGTGGGCCTGGCCGTGGCCGAGGGAGTGGAGGTGGCCACGGTCACTACCGACGATGAAACGCAGTGTCTGGGGATCAACACCCGTGTGCATCTGGCGGAAGCGGAGAGGGCAATGCGCCAGCGCATCAATCGCCGCTGGATGCTGGAGGGCGTCACGCTGGTAGACCCGGAGACCACCTACATTGACGCCACGGTGGAGATCGGCCCGGATACGGTCATCTATCCCAACACCCATCTGCGCGGCCAGACCTGTATCGGCCGTCAGTGCCGCATTGGCCCCAACTGCGTGTTGGTGGACACCGTGGTGGGCGATCGTTGTCAGATCTTGCTTTCGGTGGCCGAGCAGGCGCGGCTGGAAGAAGAAGTGGACATCGGCCCCTTCGCCCATCTGCGCCAAGGGGCGCACCTGGCGCGGGGCGTGCACATGGGCAACTTCGGCGAGGTGAAGAACTCCTACCTGGGGCCTGGCGTCAAGATGGGCCACTTCAGCTATGTGGGCGATGCTACGGTGGGTGCCGAGGTGAACATCGGCGCCGGCACCATCACCTGCAACTACGACGGCGTGCGCAAGCAGCGCACGGTCATCGAGGAAGGGGCTTTCATCGGCAGCGATACGATGCTGGTGGCGCCGGTGCGCGTGGGGGCGGGGGCCAAGACGGGGGCCGGCTCTGTGGTAACCCACGACGTGCCGCCCGGCAGCCTGGTCTACGGCGTGCCGGCCCGGGTGAAGCGCAAGAAAGAGGAAACGTCATCTGAGGCAGGAGCAGGAGGAGAAACAGAGCATGGGTAAGGTCAGACGGCTGGTGCTTGATGTGTTAAAGCCTCATGAGCCCACCATCATCGAGCTGGCCAGGCAATTGAGCGAGCTGGAGGGGGTGGAGGCGGTGAACATCAGCATTTACGAGATTGATCGCAAAGTGGAGAATGCCAAGATTACCATTGAGGGAAGCGACATCGCCTATGAGAGAGTGGTGCAGGTGATCCAGGAAAACGGCGGCACGATACATTCCATTGATGAGGTGGTGGCGGGCAAGATGATCATCGAGGATGCCGCAACACCCCAGGATGCTTTAATATAGTTGGTTTGTAAATGGGATTTCTGTATCGCGCGTTACAACGACTTCACGAGTATGACGACATCGTTGAGATAGGTGAGATCGCCCGGCGCTACTTCGCCATGAACGCCTTCGACGGTGTGTTGACCATCATCGGCGTTCTGATGGGCAACTACATGGCCGGCGTGCGCTCTTCCGCCGTCGTGATCACGACTGGCCTGAGCACCTGTATGGCCATGGGGGTCTCCGGGTTGTGGGGGGCTTACCTGACAGAGTCGGCCGAACGCAAGCGAAATCTGGACATCCTGGAAAACCATACTCTGAGTGACCTGAGTGGTACCAAGATCGGTCGGGCCTCGAAGGCGGCGGTGATCGTCGTGGCTCTGGTGGATGGTCTGGCCCCTTTCGCCGCGGCGCTGATGGTCTTGCTGCCTTTCTTTTTCAGCGCCTTTCTGGGAGAGATCACCATCAGCTACTATCTTTCCCTGGGCATGGCCCTGGTCACCCTGTTTGCTCTGGGTGCCTTTCTAGGACAGGTGGCCAGGGAGAACCTGCTCCTCTCGGGATTGAAGATGATCGGCGCCGGCCTGGTCACCATCGTGCTGAGCTATTTGCTCGATCACAGGTAGAAGACCTTTAAGGTGACAGTCACTTGGTCACTTTGCCGAAAGTCTCCCCCATTTGGGGCCAAAAGTGACTGTCACCTGGCTTTTGGAAAGAAGATGCTGGCTATGACTCCTGAGGAACTGATCGCTATGGCCAGGGAGGCCGGTGAGCGAGCTTACGCGCCTTACTCGCGCTTTGCGGTAGGAGCAGCGCTCCTGGGCCGCTCCGGCCGGGTCTACACCGCCTGCAATGTGGAGAACGTCTCCTACGGGCTGTCCATCTGCGCCGAGCGGGCGGCGGTGTTCAAGGCCGTTTCCGAAGGGGAGCGGGAGTTCGAGGCATTGGCCGTGGTCACCTCCTGCGGCGGCCCCCCGTGCGGCGCCTGCCGCCAGGTGCTGGCCGAGTTCGGCAGCGACGTGACGGTCTACGTGGCCGACACCGAAGGGCACTATCGCACTTTCACCGTGGAAGAACTGCTGCCAGCGGCCTTTCTGCCTGAAGACTTACCTCGCTGAGGGCCAGTAAGCGATGAGCATAAGAGGCCATGCCGAAAGGCACGGCCTTTTTGTTCGTTTGCGCGGCCTCCGAGGCGGTGGTATAATGTTTATCAGTAAAGCGTCTGCAAAGGCGGGCATGCGAGGGAGAAGGAATGGCTGACGAGAGCACGGTAGCCGCTGGCGGGCTGAACGCCAAAGTGGCCGAGGTGCGGGCGCTGTGCGAGGCCAAGGGGTTCTCGGCCGAGCACAGCCGCATCTGGGAGATGCTGGCCTTGATCCACACGGAGATCAGCGAGGCCACCGATGCCTACAAGAAAGGCTTGCCCCTGGAGGCGGTGGGCGAGGAGCTCATTGACGCCCTCATCCGCATCTTCCACCTGCTCTCGGCCCTCGACCTGGACGCCGATGCCCTCTTCGAAGCCAAGATGGCGAAAAACTGGCAGCGGCCATATAAGTACAACACGGTGCGGGGAGGATAGGGCGGGCGCGGCGGAAGCCCCGGGGAGTTTGAGGAGTGTCCTCTCGATTCGCCGGGACAAGGTAAGCTCCGAGACCCGTAATCGGGCTGCCAAGGAGGATGAGCAATGAACGATTTGTTGAAACGCGTATCTGTTGATCCAAGAGTTTGCCATGGTAAGCCTTGCATCCGAGGCACACGTATCATGGTCCATCAAGTGCTCGATCTTCTGGAAGCTGGTCTGACGCCGTCCGAAATTACGTCTGAGGATTACTTCCCCGACCTCACACTGGATGATGTTTACGCCTGCATCGCCTATGCCAACCAGCTGGTGAAGGGCGAGGAAATCTACTTCTTTGAAGCCTCAAAGGTGCCAGCGTGATCACATTCGTTGCCGACCAGTGCGTGTTTGGGAAAACGGTGCAATTGCTTCGCTCAGAAGGGCACACAGTCGTCACCCTCAAGGAACTGGAGAAACAAGGGGCGACAGACGATGAGGTGCAGTGTGTGAACGGACATAGAGAGCGGCTCTATCGAACGGAAGCAATCGTCCTCAAGCGGCGAGACCAGGGGGAGGCCGACCGCGTGCTGACGGTCTTCACCCCCGGCGTGGGCAAGCAGCAACTGCTGGCCAAGGGCGTGCGCAAGGTCACCAGCCGCAAGGCAGGGCATGTGGAGTTGTTCACGCACAGCCAGTTTCTGGTGGCCAAAGGGAGCACCTGGGACATCGTCACCCAGGCGGAAACGATCCACGCCTTCCGCCCGCTGCGCGAGGATTTGCAGCGCATCAGCTACGGGTATTACGTGGCCGAACTGGTGGACCGCTTCACGCAGGAGGGGGATGAGAACCGATCCTTGTTCGACCTGCTGCTGGCCACTCTGGGCTGGCTGAGCAAAGCGCAGGATTTGCCGCTGCTGGCCCGTTTCTTCGAGCTGCGCCTGCTGGCGCTGGTCGGCTACCGCCCGCAGTTCTTTCAGTGTGCCCATTGTCGGGCGGACATCGAGCCTGTGAACAACTTCTGGAGCCCGGCCGCCGGCGGCGTGCTTTGCCCTCGCTGCGGCGAGGGGTTGATCGAGCGGCCAGGGAACGACCGACCAAGCGCCGAACCGCTGTCGTTGAATGCGCTCAAGGTGCTGCGCTTCCTGCAGACCCATGATTGGAAAACGTGCTCCCGGCTGCGGCTCACGCCGGCCCTGCACGCCGAAGTGGAAGGGGTGCTGCAACGCTACATCCTGTACCAACTGGAGCGCAGCCTGAAGTCGGTGGGCTTCCTGCGCACTGTGCGACGGCTGTTAGCATCTTCGGGCCAATGATCATGGACATTCAAGAACACCTGCCACAACTGAAAACGATATTCGAGACTCATGGCGTGGTGCTGGCCTACCTCTTCGGCTCTCAGGCGCAGGGCACAGCAGGGCCCCTGTCTGACCTGGACATCGCGGTGCTGCTCTCGCCTGAAGTGCCTCGTGAGCGGTGGACCGAGGTTCAGATCAAGCTGATCTGTGACTTGATGAGTGTCTTCCATCACAATGATGTAGATGTGATCATCCTCAACCGCGCTCCCGCTCTTCTGGCTTATGAGGCAGCCAGGTATGGCAAGATAATTTACCAAGATGCTTCGCAGCCGCATTTGGATTTTCTTGTGCTGGCGACAAGCCGCTATGCAGATACCAGATGGCTTCGGGACATCTTTACGGCGTACCTCTTGGAACGGGCTGCTGAGCGTGCCGCCTTGCGGTCCAAGGCCTCGATGGAGGCAATGGTATGATCAAGACGGAAGTGGTTCTCAAACACCTGCGCTCCTTGCAGGAATATGCGCTTAGGCTGCGCACTTTCCTAGCCCTTTCGGAGGAGGAATTGATTGCCGACATCACCACTTACTGGGCGGTGCAGCGCGGTTTGCAGGTGGCGATACAACACCTCACCGATGTCGGCGCGCATCTCCTGGCCGGGCTGGGGATAGGAACACCAGCGGAATACAGAGACATCATTCTCGGCCTGGGTCGTCATGGTATCATCCCTCTTGACTTCGCGCGGCGCATCAGCAGTATGGCAGGCTTTCGCAACATCCTTGTCCACCAATATCTGGAGATTGACGAAAGCGAGGTCTACAGGAACCTGCAATTGGGGCCAGATGACTTTGAGGCCTTCGTGGATCATGTGTTGGCGTTCTTGCAGCGGGAAGGTTACCTGCAAGCGAGCCAGGATGCCAGCGATGCACATTAGCGAGTACCAGCGCTGGCTGGAGGAGTGGGACCGCCAACGGGGCTGGCACCGCGTCAGCCCCAGCCACACCCTCATCCACGCCCTGGAAGAGATGGGCGAGGTGGCCCGCCTCGTCCTGCACCTGGAGGGATATAAGGGCGGGGAGAGTTTGGAGGCGGTGCGGGCGGAACTGGCAACGGAGCTTTCCGACCTCTTCGTCTTCCTCTTCAAGCTGGCTTACCAGTGCGGCATTGACATGGAGGAGGCGCTGAAGGCGGGGCAGGCCAAAGCCGATGAGCGCTGGGGCGACCTGGCCGCGGCCAGGGCTGAGCTGGAGCGCTACCTGGCCCGCCAGGCGGGGAATCTGGCGCACCTGCAAGGGGACAGCCCGGCAAGTTCTTCGGATCCATGATACCTGTTTCAGGTTCGAAGGTTTCAGGTTTGGGATATTGTGAAATAATGGACGAAAAGCCACCGACCTTTCAAGAGATGATCATGCGCCTGGAGCGTTTCTGGGCCGACCAGGGCTGCCTGATCTGGCAACCCTACAGCGAGAAGCTGGGCGCAGGCACGGCCAACCCGGCCACCACCCTGCGCGTGCTGGGCCCCGAACCCTGGAACGTGGCCTACGTCGAGCCCTCCTACCGGCCCGACGACGGCCGCTTCGGCGAAAACCCCAACCGCATGCAGATGCACACTCAGTACCAGGTCATCCTCAAGCCCGACCCCGGCAATCCCCAGGAGCTGTACCTGGAGAGCCTGCGGGCCATGGGCATTGACCTGAAGGCCCACGACGTGCGTTTCGTGGAGGACAACTGGGAGAGCCCGGCGCTGGGCGCCTGGGGCCTGGGCTGGGAGGTGTGGCTGGACGGGCTGGAGATCGCCCAGTTCACCTACTTCCAGCAGGCAGGGGGACTGGACCTCGATCCGGTGGCCGTGGAGCTGACCTATGGGTTGGAGCGCATCGCCATGTTCCTGCAGGGCGTGAGTGAAGTGTGGGACCTGCGCTGGGATGAACGGCACACCTACGGCGATATACTGAAGAGGCCCGAGATCGAGCATTGCGAATATGCCTTCAACGTGGCCGACGTGGAGCGGTTGAAGCTGATGTACGACCTGTACGAGGCGGAGTGCCTGGCAGCCATCGAACGGGGGCTGATCATCCCCGCCTACGACTATGTGCTCAGATGCTCGCACACCTTCAACATCCTGGATACCCGTGGGGCGGTGGGGGTGACCGAGCGGGCCAGCTACTTCCGCCGCATGCGCGACATGTCCCGCCGGGTGGCCGAAGCCTACGTGGAGCAGCGGCAGCGCCTGGAATTCCCGTTCCTGCCCGACGAGAGGCTGGCTTCTCGCCCCTCGCCCCTCGCTCCTCGGCCCTCGCCCATCACCAAACCCGCCGCCGACCTGGTGCTGGAGATCGGCGTCGAGGAACTGCCCTCCGGCGACCTGGGCGATGCCCTAGCCCAATTGCGGGAGGCTGCGACCACCGCCCTGGCTGGGGCCCGGCTGAGTCACGAGGGCATCGTCGTGCGCGGCACGCCGCGGCGCATCGTCCTGCAGGTGCGCCGTCTGGCAGCCCGGCAAGCCGCCGAGAGGCAGGAGTTCCGCGGCCCGCCGGCCGGGCGAGCCTTCGACGCCGATGGCCGGCCGACCCAGGCCGCCGTCGGTTTCGCCCGCAGCAAAGGCGTGGCCGTGGCCGACCTGGAGGTGCGAGAAGAAAGCGGCGGGAGCTATGTCTATGCCGTGAAGCAGGTGGAAGGCCAGGCCACCTACACCCTGCTGCCCGACCTGCTGAGGAATCTGGTGGCCGGGCTGCGCTTCGAGAGATCCATGCGCTGGAACAGCAGCAACGTCAGCTTCAGCCGGCCCCTGCGCTGGCTGCTGGCGCTCTACGATGACCAGGTGGTGCCCTTCGAGTACGCTGGCGTGCGGAGCGGACGCGTCAGCCGCGGCCTGCGGCCGCATGGCTCGCCGGAAATCTCCATCGCCTCTGCCGACATGTATGATCAGGCCATAGCCGCTGCCGGCGTCGTGCTCGATCAGGAGGAGCGGCGACGGCAAATCGCCGCCGGCGTGCAAGGGCTGGCCGCCACGGTCGGCGGCCATGTGCCCGACGACGACGCCTTGTTGGAGGAAGTCACCAACCTGGTCGAACAGCCGCTGCCATTGCTGGGCCGCTTCGATCCGGCCTTCCTTTCCGTCCCCACGCCGGTGCTGATCACCGTGATGAAGAAGCACCAGCGTTACTTCCCCGTGCTGGGCGAAGATGGCGAGATGCTGCCTTACTTCATCACCGTGGCCAATGGCGCCGACCGCGATGCGGCGCTGGTGACCCGCGGCAACGAGGCCGTCATCCGCGCCCGCTATGCCGACGCCGCCTACTTTGTGCGCGAGGACAGCAAGCGGCCCCTGGAGGCGTTCAACCAGCGATTGGCGACGCTGACCTTCCAGGAGCGTTTGGGTTCCATGCTGGACAAAGTGCGCCGGCTGGAGAAGCTCACGCTGGCCATAGCCGATCTTCTCGGCCTTGCCGAGGAGGACAAGGCTTTCGCCGCTCGCGCCGCAGTGCTCAGCAAGGCTGATCTGGCCACGGCCATGGTCGTGGAGATCACCTCGCTGCAGGGGATCATGGGCGAGATCTACGCCCTGCGCAGCGGCGAGCCGCCGGCCGTGGCCCGGGCCATCCGTGAACAGTACGTCGTGCGGCCGGATGAGCCGCTGAGCGGCCCTGGCCTGGCCCTCAACCTGGCCGACCGGCTGGACAGCCTGGTGGGGCTGTTTGCTGTGGGCCTGGCCCCCACCTCCAGCGCCGACCCCTTTGGCCTGCGCCGCGCCGCCCTGGCCGTGGTGGAGAATCTCATCCAGGCCCGGGTCTCGCTGCCCCTGCGCCGGGTGCTGGCCGAGGCCGCGTCACTATTGCCGGTGGAGGCCGACGAGGCGGCCCTGGAGCAGGTGCTGGGTTTCATTCGTGATCGTCTCTACGGCTGGCTGCGGGATCAGGGGCTGCCGCACGATGTGGTGGAGGCGGTGTTGGCCGAGCGGGGCGACGACCCTTATCGGGCCTGCACGGCGGCGCAGGAGCTGGCCCGCTGGGTCGAGCGGGAGGACTGGAGCGAGATCCTGGTCGCTTACGCCCGCTGCAAGCGCATCGTGCGGCCCGTCGCCGAACGCCACGAGCTGGCTCCCGAACGCTATATAGAGCCGGCCAGCCGCGCGCTCTACGATGCCTGGCAGGCAGTGCGTCCCACGGTCTCCCCCGATGGCGGTGTGGATGCCTTGGGCCAGGCCTTGCGGGCGCTCGTGGCCCCCATCAATCGCTTCTTCGACGACATCCTGGTGATGACCGAGGAGCCGGAGCTCAGGGCGGCGCGGTTGGCGTTGGTGCAGCATGTCGCCGCCCTGCCCGATGGCATCGCCGACCTGAGCAAACTCCAGGGGTTCTGAGCGGCGAGCGGGAGACCCTTCGCTGCGCTCAGGGTGACGTTTTCGGGGCAGCAGCGAGTCGCTGGATCGTCGGGCGAATGTCCACCTGCTGCATCATCTCCAGCAGTTCCTCGTGGCTGAGGGGGCGGCCCTTGCCGGCCAGGGCGACGAGCAGCGCCTCCATGACGTTGGTGCCGAAGGTGCGGCCCCCAAGGCGCGGTGTGGAGGTGATCAGGTACTTCACCCCTCGCCGGCGCAGCAACTCCACGTCCTCAGGAGTGGTGGTGTTGGTGACGATGCTCTTGCCGTCCAGCCGCTCGGGCATGTGCCGCCGGATGTAGTTGAAGTCGCCGGCGATGACCGTGGCCCAGCCGTACCAGCGGCCCCATTTGGGCACGATGACGTCTTGTTTCTCGCCCGTGGGGTAGAGCATGCTGAAAGGCAGGCGGCCGAGGACGGGCAGGAGCAGCGCCGCCAGGATGCGCAGCGTGCGCAGCCCCTTGATGGGGATGGGCAGGCCCAGGGAGAACATGAAGTCGCCGTAGACCGCGTCGTAGCCGGCGTCGTGGAACGATAGCGCCATGTCAAAGCGGTCCACGGCGGTGGTGATGAGAGCCCGCTTGGGGTAAAGCTCATCGCCGATCTCCGCCTCCACCCACTGCATCACCTGCCGCTCCACAATGCGGCGCACGCCGTCGCCATCCACCAGCGGCGTCTTGCGCACGTCCTGCACGATGCGGCGCGGGGCGTGGAGGGGGTAGACTTTATCGTATACCCGCAGCCCCAGGTCCATGCCGCCGACGCCCAGAGCGTCCACCTGACCGTCCAGTTCCCGATAGAGCTGGCGGGCACGCACCTCGTCCCCGTCGCAGCCGATGCGCTCGATGAGCACCCGCTGCCCCAACATCTCCAGCTCCACGCGGTGATCGCGCTGCGAACTGCCCAAACTGACGCTGACCACTCGTTTCATAAGCTTTCCCCATCCCTTCTGGCGTGTGGTTTTCAAGCACCCTCAAGCACAGTGATCTCCTCGTGTGCAGTGTTGCCAGTCTGTTCCCCTTGTTTCCCTCACTTACCTCGTTGCCTTGTTGCCTCGTTGCCTCATTGCCTCGTTGCCTCGTTGCCTCATTGCCTCGTTGCCTCATTGCCTTCAGGCCCTCTTCACGTACAACCCTACAGATTCCACGTGGTAAGTCTGCGGGAACAGGTCCACAGGCTGCACCTCTGCCAGGCGATAGCCGGCCTGGACGAAGGCTTGCGCATCGCGGGCCAGGGTGGCCGGGTCGCAGGAGACGTAGGCCACGCGCCGCGGTCCCAGCCGGGCCAGCGCCGCCACCACCTCGGCCCCCATCCCGCCGCGCGGCGGGTCCACCACGGCCAGGTCAATTCCCTGGCCGAAACCGGCGAGGGCGGCCTGCTCCTCATCGTCAGACGGCTGCTCCGGCGGGGCTTCCATAGCCGCCACCCACGCCGTCAGCACCTCCTCCACCGGCCCCTCGATCAAGGCCACGTTGGCAAGCCTCATGGCTTCGGCATTCCAGACGAAATCGAAGCAGGCATCCGGTGCGCTCTCGATGCCGATGACCTCGGCCACCTGTCGGGCCAGGGCCAGCCCGAAGAGCCCCACGCCACAGTAGGCGTCGAGCAGGCGGTCGTCTGGCCCCGGCTGCAGGTAAGCAGTCACCGTCTCCACCAGCGCTTCGGCCCCCGCTGTATTCACCTGGAAGAAGCTGCCCGCCGAGAGGCGGTAGCGGTGTCCGGCCACTTCCTCCTCGATGTAGCCGCGGCCGGCCAGGATGAGCGGCGGCTCCCGGCTGCGCAGCAGCACGCAGGAGACCGGGAAGTCCACCGTCAGTTCTGGCGCTTCGTCGCCCTCCGTCTCCAAAACGACCATCTGCTCCCCGCTGGCTATCCCTGCCCGCAGGCTGAGGCGGGTCAGCTCCGCAAGTTCCAGCTCCAGCGCGGCGTGAAGCTCATCGAGCAGCGGGTGAAGGAGCAGACATTGCTCCACGGGGATGACCTGGTGGCTGCCTGCGGTGTAGAAGCCGAGGCGTCCCTCAGGGTCCACGGCGAACTGCACGTGGTTGCGGTAGCCCCACGGCTCGCCCACAGGACGGGCCGGCCGCACCGGTGGGTCGGAAAGATGCCCCAGCCGCCTCAGTTGGTCGCCCACGATCTCCTGCTTCAGGAGCAACTGCCGGGGATAGGCGATGTGCTGCCACTGGCAGCCGCCGCAGCGGCCAGGGCCGAAGTAAGGGCAGGGCGGCGCGACGCGGTCAGGGCTGGGCTCCAGCACTTCCAGGAGTTGCGCCCGCGCCCAGCGCTCCTTCTCCTCCACCACCTGCACGCGCACCGTCTCGCCGGGGATGGCATAGGGCACGAAGATCACCTTGCCCTCGTGCCGGCCCAGCGCTTCGCCGCCGTGGGCGATGCCGGTCAGGTGCAGAGTGAAGGGTTCGTCCATCGCGGCGTGTCTGTTGGTCATGTCTGGCTCCAATCTTCGGTATACTGGTAGATTGGTAAA
The DNA here is from genome assembly GCA_029907105.1 of Anaerolineae bacterium. GTDB lineage: Bacteria > Chloroflexota > Anaerolineae > UBA3071 > UBA3071 > JARYMM01. The sequence goes on from JARYMM010000052.1 coordinate 19,688, forward strand.
CTGGTAGATTGGTAAACTGGGAAATTGGTAGATTGGGAGAATTGGCTCGTCACACCAATATACCAGTGTACCAGTTTACCAATTTACCAATATACCAGTGTACCAGTTTACCAATTTACCAATCTACCAATCTACCAACCTGGCCGCAATCGCTCGGCCAGCGCGCTGTGCCGCTCGGCGACCTTGTCGTTGCCCACGGCCATGGCGATGGCCCGCATGTTGCCCACGATGACCACCAGCTCCTGCGCCCGCGTCACCGCCGTGTACAGCAGGTTGCGCTGCAGCATGACGTAGTGCGTCGGCAGCAGCGTGATGACCACGGCGCGGTACTCGCTGCCCTGGCTCTTGTGGATAGAAATGGCGAAGGCGTGCACCAGCTCGTCCGGCTCCAGGAAGTCGTATTCCACCCGGCGACCCTCCATGTCCACCACCACCCGCTGTTCGATGGGGTCGAGGCGCACGATGCGCCCCAGGTCGCCGTTGTAGACCTCCTTGTCGTAGTTGTTGCGTACCTGCATCACGCGGTCGCCCAGGCGGAAGACAGACCCGCCCACGCGGCGCTCCGGCTTGTGCTCCGCCGGGGGGTTGAGCGTCTCCTGCAAGCGCCGGTTGAGGTTGCTGACGCCGGCGGCGCCGCGGTACATGGGGCTGAGCACCTGGATCTCGTCGGGGCGAAAGCCGAACCTGCGCGGGATGCGCGTCTGCACCAGCTCGACGACCAGCTCCGCCGCCTGCTCCGGGTCGTCGGTCTTGAACAGGAAGAAATCGCTGGCCTCTTTGGCGAAGAGGGGCAACTGCCCCTGGTTGATGCGGTGGGCGTTGCGCACGATGTAGCTGTGCTCCGGTTGGCGGAAGATGGTGGTCAGCCGCACCACGGCCGCCGCGCCCGACTCGATCACGTCGCGCAGCACGTCGCCCGCGCCCACCGAGGGGAGCTGGTCCACATCGCCCACCAGCAGCAGGTGCGCACCGGGCGGGATGGCTTTCAGCAGATGGTTGGTCAGCAGGAGGTCCAGCATGGAGGCCTCGTCCACGACGACCATGTCCACCTCCAGCGGGTTCTCCTCATTGCGCCCGAACTGGAAGCCCCCGCCGCCGGTGACCTCCAGCAGCCGGTGCACGGTGCGGGCCGGGCGGCCCGTGGCCTCGCTCAGCCGCTTGGCGGCGCGGCCCGTGGGCGCGGCCAACGCGTAGCGCCGCCCTGCCGCCTCCAGCAGACGGATGACCGTCTGTAAGCAGGTCGTCTTGCCTGTGCCCGGCCCGCCGGTGAGCACGGTGACCCTTTGGGTGAGCGCCGTGCGCACCGCCTCCTGCTGCTCGGGGGTGAGGCGAAGGCGCGTCTTCTGTTGCACGGCGGCGAAGCCCTGCGGCCAATCGAACTGCTGGAAGGCGAAGAGGCGCTCCTCTGAGGCCTCTATCAGCCGCTTCAGCCGCCCGGCCACGCCGATTTCTCCATAGTAAAACGGCACCAGGTAGACCGGCCGCTCCTCGGCAACCTGAATGCGACCTGCGACTTGCGACCTGCCCTCTGCGACCCGCAGCCCCTCTTCGACGTGGACCCGCTCGTCGGCCCGCAACATCTCAATGCCCTGCTCCACCAGTTCTGGCGGCACGTCCAGGATTTTGGCACTTTCCCGCACCAGCTCCCGCTGCGGCACGTAGACGTGGCCCTCGTCGGCCTTCTGGCTGAGCACGTAGCTGACGCCGGCGGCCACCCGCTCCGGGGCGTCGGCGGGGATGCCCAGCTTGCGGGCGATCTTGTCGGCGGTGAGGAAGCCAATGCCGTAGACGTCGCGCGCCAGGCGGTAGGGGTCGTTCTTGACCACGCTGATGGCGGCATCGCCATATTGCTTGTAGATTTTCACGGCCAGGGCGGTGCTGACGTCGTGTGCCTGCAGGAAGAGCATCACCTCCTTGATCTGGCGCTGTTCGGCCCAGGCCCGTTCGATCATCGCCGCCCGCTTGGGGCCCACGCCCAGCACCTCCTTCAGCCGCTGCGGCTCCTCCTCGATGATGCGTAGCGTGTCCAGCCCGAAGCGGCGCACGATGCGCTGGGCGGTCACCGGGCCGATGCCCTTGATCAGGCCGGAGCCCAGGTACTTGCGGATGCCGGCGATGGTGGCTGGGAGGACGGTGCGGAAGCTTTCCACGCGGAACTGGCGGCCATATTGCGGGTGGGTGGTCCACTCGCCGGAGAGCTCCACCGATTCCCCCACGTTGATGCCCAGCATGTTGCCCACCACAGGCACGGTGTACTCCTTGCCTTCGGGCGTGAGCTGGGCCACGGTGTAGCCATCTTCTTCGCTATGGAAAGTGATGCGTTCGATGATGCCTTTCAGTGTTTGCATGTGGGTGAAACCCGCAGCGGTGTGGAAGGCGACTTCTGGTGAGACGGACTGTGTGAAACGTCAAACGTAAAACGTGATGCGTGATGCGTGGTGCGTGAGAGCCCAACCTGCCCCAGGGCGGCGTAGGCCAGCCCCAGGTTGCCCAGGGCAATGCCCTCCCATCCTTTATCCCCCTGCGCCTGCGCCAGCGCCCGCAGCCGCTCCAGATAGCCGATGGACTCCGGCGAGCGGCCCTGCCCTTGCGCCGCCAGCGCCAGCAGGTTGAGGGCGGCGATGTGCTCCCGATCCATTTGCAGGATGGCCCGGCAGAGGCGCTCGGCCACCGCCGCTTGGCCGCGGCCATTGGCATATTCGGCCAGCCGGTACCACAAGGGGACAGGCCCCAACCTTCGCACAACGGCCCACAGGGCCTCGAAGTGCGGCACGGGGTCGGGCAATTCGCCCTTCGCCGCCAACAGCTCTTCTTGCACTTTCACCTCTCCCGTCTCGATGGCGCGGGTCAGGTGGCCATCGGCCACGAGATCGGCGATCAGCGAGAGCAGCCGGCGGCGGGCACGCCAACGCAGAAGCCGCCGCCCCTCCAGCCGGGCAGCCAGGTCGGCGGCCAGGCCCGGCCAGGCCGGAAGGCCCACCCTGCGCAAAAGGTGCAGCGCGTCCCACAAGGGCGGGACGAGGCGGGGATGGGCCTTCTGCAACCCGGCGTAGGTCTGCTCGAAGGTTTTCCCCTGGTGTGGCAGGAAAGTCTTCGCCGTCAGTTGCCCGCTGGGGCGGGCATGGTGCACGTTCTCCAGCAGGTTGCGGAAGGTGCCATCGTTGACGGCGACGATGGCGGAAACGTCCGCCGCGGGCACCTCCACCCCGCCCCGGCCGGCGGCGTCGCGCAGGAAGCCGGCCTGGGCCGCCTCGTCGGGCGCCGGCAGCTCGTAGAGGTCGAAGCTGCGCCAGAGGGGATGGCCCTCCCAGCGCAAATGGGGCCAGTGCTCCCCTTCCCTGCGGGCGGCGGCCAGCACGTTCACCTCGCGCCGGCCGAAACGCTGCTCGGCCTGCTCCAGGAAGCGCTGCAGCCGGTCCTGAAATGTCTCCCGTCTCCCGAACTCCTCGCCTCCTCCCGCACCCTCCTCCACGGGTGCACAGCAGTTGTGCAGGTCGTCGAAGACGAAGAGCAGATTGCGCGTGGTGACCAGTTCCCTGGGGAAGCGGACGGGGGTGAGCAGGCGGTCGTTCTTGTCGTGCACCAGGAGCGTGTACCCCTCTTCCACCAGTTGGCGGGCCAATTCGCCGATCTCCCGCGTCTTGCCCACCCCGCTGACGCTGCGCAATAGCACCCGTCGCCGGCTTTGCAGCCGCTGGCGCAGTTCGGCGCTGATGTCCCGGCCCTCCTGCCGCACCTGGTAGGCCAGCTTATCGTCGGCCAGGGGGCTGGGGCTTTCGCCGAAGAGCGCCGTCAGCACTTTGTCCGGCTGGCGGACGACCGTGAAGGGGAAGTCAGGCGGGCGCATCTCGGCGCGTGGCTTTGGCGCCCACATTTCGCGCATCGTGAGGCCAGTGAGTTGAGCAAATCCGCCCAGCGCAGCGATCCAGGCACCGTAAGCCCCCAGAATCGTCATCCCAGCCCAGAATGGGTTTTGAGGGCCAAAGTGCGGCCAACCAAGCCAGAGGAAGAGAGCCGGCGGCACGATGATGAGAGCTATGAGCAATAGACGACGCAACCATGTGGGCATTGGTGACCTCCGATTGCCGGTCAGGAGAGCGAGAGGAACCGGGAGAGAGCGGCGAAAAATCAGCGGCGCATCAGCGTCGTCCGCGTTCCTCCCTCAACTCTATGATACCAGAAATGGGCGAAAAAGGGAAACGCAGGTCTGGCCATAACGCGACGAAAGGGGAAGCGGCCCCTGGCCCACGGGGAAGGTGCCTAACACCTGGCCATCGCTGGCCCGGATCTTGGTCACGTTGTGGGAGCCGGAATTGGTCACCCACACATTGGCCCCGTCGAAGACGATCCCCACCGGGTTGGTGCCCACGGCCACCGTGCGCACCGGGGAGCCATCGCTGGCCCGCAGCACGGTCACGTTGTGGCTACCGTGGTTGGTCACCCAGACGTTCGTCCCGTCGAAGGTGCACAGGCGCGGGCTCTGGCCGACGGGGAAGGTGCCGGCTGCCGCGCCCGTGGCCGCCATCAGGCGGGTCACGTTGTTATTGCCCTCGTTAGCCACCCAGACGTGCTTGCCATCGAAACACAACCCGTTGGGCTGGGCGCCGACGGGGATGGTGTTGCTGATGGCCGGGTTGGCGGCCATGAGGCGTGTGACGCTGTTATCGCCGCGGTTGGCCACCCACAGCCGCGCCCCATCGTAGGCCATGCCGCGGGGGGCATCCCCCACCGGGTAGGTGCCCATCAGCGCGCCGTCGTTGGCCCGCCTGGTGGTGGACGAGGCCGGCGGTGACATCTGGGTGGACCGCCGCCCCGTCCACCACCAGGCGGGGGAAATGAGAGGTTTCCAGGGTGGCATCGGGGTCGCGGAAAGTGAAGCGGACGTCGCCGATGGCGATGATGTCGCCATCCTGCAACAACGCCGGGGCACTCAGGCGCTGGCCGTTGAGCCAGGTGCCGTTGGTGCTGTCCAGGTCGCGCAGGATGAACCCTTCCTCCTGCCGATAGATCTCAGCATGGCGGCGCGACACTCGCCGGTCGGCGATGATGAGGTCGCAATCGGGGGCGCGGCCCAAGGTGAAAGTGGGCGCAGTGAGAGAGAACACCTCGCCCAACAGGTCAATCAAGTGGGGAACGCTCAGGTCATTCACAGCATCTTCTCACGCATCGCGCATTACGCATCGGGTGTATTATCAGTAGCGCAGAATTGCGGGTAGGGGTATACTAAGAGCCACGGTCATCCTAAATCCCACTATTAGG
>JARYMM010000053.1 GCA_029907105.1 Anaerolineae bacterium
CCGTTTGGGCAGCCGATGTTGCCGCCGACGATGGAGGGGGAACCGACGCGCCGCTTCCACGTCGTCGGCGAGGAGGATGGGGTGTTGAACGCCGAGCCATGGCCCAGGAGGTCCTGACGGTTTTCCTGCCCTGTGTTCACTTCCTGACCGGAGGGGGCCAGACATCCAGCCGGTAGCCTATGCCGCGGACGGTGTGCAGGTACACGCGGCGGTTGGTGTAGGGCTCGATCTTCTGCCGCAGCGAGCAGATGTGCGTCCACAAGGTGCCCAGGTCTTCGACGTATTCGGTCTTCCAGACCTTCCTCATCAGGGACTCGTGTCCCAGCACCTCGCCCGGATGGTTCATGAACTCGGCCAGGAGACTGGCTTCTTTGGGGCATAGCTTGCTGGTGCCCTTCAGGCTGTGCACCGTGTGGCTGGTCATGTCCAGGCTCAGCGAACCGACATTGAGCGTCTGAGCGCTGCGTTCCTGCATCATTTGCGAGAGCTTATCGTGAAAGCGGCGGAAACTCGCCGCCTTGCTCAAGATGTCGTCATGGGGGAGCCTGAGTGGGGGGTGGTCATCCTCTATCAATAACAAGATGGGGATCTCTGGCCTGTATCTCCTCAGTTGCCGGCAGAGCTTCTCCGCGCCGGTCCGTGGCACCGTCGTGTCCACTATCACCACATGGGGGGAGGTCGTGTTGATGATTTCCAGGGCTGGCTTGCGGCTGCGGACGGTGGTCACCCGGTGACCTTTGGCTTGCAAGCGAGTCCACGTTCGCTCCAGCCTCGAATCACTCTTACCCACGAACAGGATTTGGCTGGCCATCTTCTCAGTCCTTTCGAAGCTCTCCCGCCCCCTCCGAACCGCCAACTCCAATTATAATCCAACCTTCCACTTTGCGCAACTGCAGCAGGGCAGTTCAGGGCATTCCCAAAGCCCACATGCGCTGATTGGCCTTTTCCTGGACTCGGTGTATAATTTTGGCTTATGGAGCCAGAGAACACAGCTTCCAAGTTCCGAGTTCGGAGTTCTGGGTTCGGGGTTCGGAGTCGCGGGGGCACACACCGAACGCCGAGCACCGAACGCCGAACGCTGAACGCCGAACCACAATCGTCGCCTTCCGCCGCCCCCCGGGTGATCGTTGTCATCCCCACCTATAACGAAGCGGAGAATATTCGCGCCCTGGTCGCCGAGCTGCTTTCCCTGGCCGTGGACAATCTGAGCGTGCTCATCGTGGACGACGATTCGCCCGATGGCACCGGGAAGGTCGCCGAACAGTTGCGGGAGCAATACGGCGAACGAATCCAGGTCCTGCATCGAACGGCCAGGCGCGGGCTCGGACGGGCTTATGTCGCCGGCTTCCAGCAGGCATTGGCGGCGGGGGCCGACTATATCGTGCAGATGGATGCGGACTTTTCCCATTCCCCCGCCTATATCCCTCGTTTTCTGTCCCAGATGGCGGCGTGGGATGTGGTCGTGGGCTCGCGCTACGTGCCCGGCGGCGAGCTGGATGACCGCTGGAGTTGGTGGCGACGTCTGCTGAGCTGGTGGGCCAACGCCGCCTACAGTCGTCTCATCCTTGGTTTGCAGGTCAAGGACGTGACGGCGGGCTTCAAATGCTGGCGGCGAGAGGTTTTGCAGGCCATTGACCTGAGCGCCATTCACTCCGGCGGTTACGTCTTTCAGATCGAGATGGCTTATCTGGCCGAGAAGCTCGGCTTTCGTGTCCTGGAAATGCCCATATACTTCGAAGACCGGCGCATCGGCCGTTCGAAGATGTCGGTGCCGGTCAAACTGGAGGCGGCCTGGCGGGTGTGGGAGATCCGGTGGCGCTACCGGCGGCTGTCGCCTCTTGCCGTCGCCGCGCCTGGGGAGGATGGGCCGTGATGCGCAAACACGGCGGCGACGCCGCGGCTGTTCTGCTGTTGCTCTTCCTGCCTCTGCTCTGGTTCGCCCCTGTGGCCCTGGGTGGCCGCACCCTGCTGCCCGCGGACAACCTTTTCGCTTTCCAGCCCTGGGCCAGCTATGCCGCTGAGCAAGGGGTGGGCATCCCGCACAATGAATTGCTGAGCGATCTCATCCTGGAGAACTACGTCTGGAAGCTCCTGATCCGGGAGGCGCTGCAGGCCCGTGAGCTGCCCCTGTGGAATCCCTATCTCTTCGCCGGTGTGCCTTTTCTGGCTGCCGGCCAGCATTCCGCCCTCTATCCTCTCAGCCTGCTCTTTTATGTCCTGCCCCTGAGCCGCGCCTATGGCCTTTTCACCTGGCTGCAAATCACCCTGGCCGGTGTCAGCATGTACATTTTCGCCCGCGTGCTGCGCCTGCGCCGCCCGGCGGCGCTGCTGGCGGCCATCGTCTACATGTTCAGCGGTTTTTTCATCGTCAGCGTGGTCTTCAGCATGATCATCGCCGCTGCCGCCTGGCTGCCGCTCTTGCTGGCCTGCATCGAGGTCATCGTGCGCAAGCAAGCAGAAAAGGGCGACGTGCTTTACTCGCCGGTGCCTTATCTGGCCGCCGGCGCCCTGGTGCTGGGCGTGCAGACACTGGCCGGCCACATCGAGATCACCTACTACACGCTGCTGGTGGCCAGCTTCTATGCCGCCTGGCGGCTGGTGCAATTGTGGCGACGGCTGAGGACGCCGCGCCCGGCACTGCGCCTGGCGGCCTGGCTGCTGGTCATGGTGGCGTTGGGACTGCTGCTCGGCGCCGTGCAGCTCATGCCGCTGTACGAACTGGTGCGCGGCAGCTTTCGCCAGGGCTCGGTTGGCTACAGCGAAGTGGTCGGATGGGCCTGGCCCCTGCGTCAGATCCTCACCTTCTTTGTGCCGGACATCTTCGGCAATCCCAGCCATCACGCCTACCGCGACTTGTGGAGCGGCACCTGGCAGACGGCGGTGAACGCGGCGGGAGAGCCGGTGCGGGCCATTTTCTGGGGGGTGAAGAACTACGTCGAAGGGGGGAACTATGTCGGCATTTTGACACTCTTGTTAGCCGTCGTTGGTGTGGCGAGTTGGTTTCTGGGGCACAGAGCAGGAGAGCGGGGGAGCGGGGGAGCGGGGGAGCAGAGGAGCACAGATGGAGGGCAACCGGCGGGGCTGTTCGCGGCGTTGGCGGTGCTGTCGCTGCTCTTCGCCTTCGGCACGCCGTTCTATGCGCTGCTGTTCTATGGGCTGCCTGGCTACAAGCAACTGCACTCGGCCTTCCGCTGGGTGTTCCCCTACACGTTGAGCGTGGCCGTGCTGGCGGGATGCGGCCTGCAGCTTCTTGGTTCCAGGTTCCAGGTTTCAGGTTCCAGGTTAACAGAGTGGCGGGCCACAGCCTTCGTTTCCCGTCACTCACCTTTCGCCCTTGCCTGGCTGGCGCTGCTGGGCGGCGGGGGCGTGCTCGCCTTGCTGGCCGTCAGCCGGTTCTTCCCCGCGCCGTTCATCGCTCTGGGCCAGTTCGTCGTGGAGCACTCGGACCTGGCGCAGGCGGTCTTCGCCGATGGCCGCGCCTTCTGGAGCTATCAGGTTCCGAACCTGCTGAAATTCGGCGTGATGGCCACTCTGGCCGGAGCCTGGTTGCTTTGGAGCACCAGGCCTCACGTTTTACGTTTCACGTTTCACGTTTCACGTTCCACGCTGTTTGCTTCGGCAGCGGTCGCCCTGGTCCTGCTGGACCTCTGGCTTTTCGGCTACGGCTTCAATCCCGCCGCCGAGCCCCGGCTGCTGGAGTTCACGCCGCCGGTGGTGGACTTCCTGCGGCAAGATCAAAGCCTGTGGCGCTTCACCACCTTCATCGCCCCCGGCGAGAAGACCTTCAACGCCAACGTCGGCATGTTCTACGGCTTCCACGACGTGCGGGGCTACGATTCCATCATCCCCCAGCAGTACGTGGCCTTCATGGAACGCATCGAGGCCCAGGACGAATTGCTGTTCAACCGCATTGCTCCCCTGTCGGAGGTGGCTTCGCTGGACTCGCCGCTGCTCGATCTGTTGGGTGTCAGGTACGTCCTCACCACGCAGTACGTGCCCAACCCCGGCTACACGCTGGTCTACGATCAGGAGGTGAAGGTCTACCGCAACGAGGACGCCTTCCCCCGCGCCTTCGTCATGCACTGCCAGGGAGAGGAGAAGGTCCGCGGCTGGCCGGAGGGGTTCGATCCGCGTACAATGCTGCTGCTGGATACCGGATATCAGGCATTGGATACGGATGATGGGAGATCGGGAGGCGGAGAGGCCAGGCTGCTGACGTCATGCAGCAGACAACCGGCGACCATCAGTTCCTACGGCCTCAATGAAGTATTCGTAGAGACCGAGCTGGAGCGGGATGGCTGGCTGGTGCTGGCCGATAGCTTCGCCCCTGGCTGGAAGGCGTACGACAGGGGTTCCAGGTTCCAGGTTCCAGGTTCCAGGGCTGATACAGGAGAACCTGAAACCCGAAACCTGGAACCCGAAACCCCGGTTGCCCTGTATCGAGCCGACGGCAATTTCCGGGCCGTCTATCTCCAGGCCGGCCGGCACACGGTGCATTTCAAATACATGCCCCGTTCCTTCCAGATGGGGCTGTATACCAGTTTCCTGGCCGGCGTGGCCCTCTTTCTGCTCTGCGGCTGGTGGGCCTGGGGCCGCTTCTACCGCGAAGCAGAGGGGGAGGAGCACACCGTGCGCCGCGTGGCCAAGAACACGCTCATCCCCATGGGCATGTCCCTGCTCAACAAGGGGGTGGACTTCGTCTTTGCCATGCTGCGGTTGCGCGTGCTCAGCCCTGGCGGCGAGGGCAGCTACACCTTCGCCATCGCCTTCTACACTTTCTTCGAGATCATCGTACGCTTCGGGCTGGGCACGCTGCTGACCCGCGAGGTGGCCAAGGTGCGCAGCGAGGCCAATCGCTTTTTCAGCAACGTGGTGGCGCTGCGCCTGAAGCTGTGGCTGGCCTCGCTGCCGGTGATCCTGCTGCTGGGGTGGGGTTATCGTCGCTGGGGTGGGTTGACCGGCGAAGAGGCGGCGGCGATTGCCCTCTTTGCCGTCGCCCTGCTCTTCGCCAGCTTCGCCGATGCCGTGAATGCCACCTTTAACGCCTACGAGAAGATGGAGTTCCCGGCCGGGCTGACCTCGGCCATTGCTTTGAGCAAGGTGGCGTTGGGTGCGCTGGTGCTGCTGCCGCCGCTGGAGTGGGGCTTCGTCGGCCTGGCCGGCGTGGCTTTGCTGATGAACGCTGTGCAGGCAGCCTGGCTTTACCTGTTGCTGCGTCAGAAACTTTTCACGCCTCGTGTGGAGACCGACCGCCGCCTGCAGCGGGAGATGCTGGGCCTCTCCTTTCCCCTGATGATCAACCACCTGCTGGCGACCATCTTCTGGCGCATTGACATCTGGATCCTCAAGCCCCTGGCCGGGGCAGCGGCGGTGGGCATCTACTCGGCGGGCCTCAAGTATCTGGACGGTCTGAACGTCATCCCGGCCTACTTCACCCTGGCCATCTTCCCGCTCATGTCCCGGTTGGCGCACGATTCGCAGGAGTCGCTGCTGCGCGCCTACCGGCTGGCCCTGCGGCTGCTGCTGCTGGTGGCCCTGCCCGTTGTCGTCTTCGTGCTCTTCACCGCCGAGCCGCTGATCGAGATCCTGGGCGGGGCGGAATATCTGCCCGGTTCGGCCATCGCCCTGCGCCTGCTCATCCTCTCCATCCCCTTCGGCTTCATCAACTCGGTGACGCAGTACGTGCTTATCGCCGTCAACCAGCAGCGCTTCCTGACCAGGGCCTTCCTCATCGGCGTGCTCTTCAACTCCGTGGCCAACCTGATCTTCATCCCCCGTTACGGCTACCGGGCGGCGGCGCTGATCCTGATTCCTTCGGAGTTGTCGCTGCTCATCCCCTTCTACTGGTGCGTGCGGCGGCATCTGGCGCCTATCCCCTGGCTGGACATCTTCTGGCGCCCGCTGGCCGCGGCGGTAGCTATGGCCGCGGTCATCTGGGTGTCACGCAGTGTCTCGCTGCCGCTGGCATTGCTGCTGGGCTTCCTGGTTGGCGGTGTGGTGCTGGTTCTCCTGGGCACTTTCCGCCACCCCGACTTCGACGTGCTGCGGCAGAGGTTGAAGTGGGAGAGGCTGCGGGCCAGGCTGGCAGGATTGTACAGAGGAGCTTGAACCCACGAGCGGTTTGCCTTTTCCAACAGTTTATGATAGGATAGTTATGGCATGAAATGGCGAGAAGTATCATGTGGAGCGCAGATATTGACGATGCCAGGCTGGAAAGCCATAGTCCGGAAGGGGGTAACGCGATGACGTTAGACGAGATCCTCCAAGACATCCACACTCTTGAAGAAGATTTGGCGACCTACGAACGCAAGTATGGTGTGCTGTCCGAGACCTTTTACGAATCCTACATCAACGGTGAGGAGCCGCCCGACAACGCCTGGGTGCTAGATTGGACCCGTTGGGCCAGCACCTATAAGGTTTGGCTGCGCCGACGTGAGCAATACCAGGCGGCTATCGCGGCACTGCGTGCGCAGGCCATCCCGATTTCTGAGATCATTCGGAAAGCCGCGCGGTATGAACCCATTCCGCTCCCTGCGTGATTACGAGATCTTTGTCTACACGCTCCCTCAGCAGTATCCCCGCATTGTGCTTTCGACGTTGACGGTCATCCGGCGCGGCAAATATCGAGCTGAGGTGATGGGCGATTTGCTCTTCCTCGCCGGGATTCGCCTGTCCGTTTACGAGCATCTCATCTGGGATGACAGAGCGGTTGAGATCGCAGGTTACAGTTACGAGGTGTGGTGTGGCAGCGAGAAACTTTACTGGTACGATTCACAGCCGCACCCGAACGATCCCGCGCTGGCGGCCACTGATCCTCATCACAAGCACATCCCTCCGGATATCAAACACCATCGCGTTCCGGCACACGATTTGAGCTTCACCCGTCCCAATCTCCCCTTTCTGATTGAAGAGATCGAGCGAACGGTGCTGGGCCAACTGCAAAAGTAGAGCCACCCGTATATCTGAACTGGTGCCCCTGGGCACTTTCCGCCATCCTGACTTCGACATGCTGCGGCAGAGGTTGGAGTGGGAGAGGCTGCGGGCGCGGTGAGAGGGTTCCAGGTTTCATGAGATCAAAGCCTGATTGTCTTCCCTGTTCGGTCAAGCAGGCGCTTTCCGCAGCCCGCGCCGCGGGTGTGGATGAGAGGCGACAGCTCGAGGTCGTGCGCGCGGCGGTGGAAGCGATGCGCCATTTCAGCCTGGACTTCACCCCGGCCTACAACTCCACCCTGGCCCTGTGGGCTGCGCACCAGGCGCTTGGCAACGACGATCCCTTCGCCGCCCAGAAGCGGCAGTACAATGACCTGGCACTGCAGATGTACCCACGCCTCAAAGCCCTGGTGGCCTCGGCTGGAGACCGGCTGGAGGCGGCGATCAAGATCGCCGTGGCCGGCAACGTCATTGACCTGGGCATCCTGGGCAGCCTCTCCGGCCACGACGTGGACATCGAGTCCACCATCGCCGAGGTGTTCGCTCAGGGGTTGGCCATCAACGACCTGCCGGCCTTCCGCGAGGCGCTGCGCCGCGCCCGACGTGTCCTCTACCTGGGCGACAACGCCGGCGAGATTGTCTTCGACAAGGTGCTGGTGGAGGAGATTGCCGCTACCGGCGCGGCAGTGGTCTTCGCCGTGAAGGAGAGGCCCATCCTCAACGATGCCACGATGGAGGATGCCCTGGCCGTGGGCATGGACGGGGTGGCGCGGATGGTCAGCAGCGGAGCGGGGGAGATCGGGTTGCCACTGAGGGCCTGCTCGGCGGCCTTGCGGCAGGAATTGGCCGCCGCCGACCTGATCATCAGCAAGGGGCAGGGCAATTTCGAGAGCCTGGACGACGTGCCTGCGCCTGTCCTCTTCATGCTCAAGGCCAAGTGCGAGGTGGTAGCCGCCGCACTGGGTGTGCGTCTGGGGGAGATGGGGTTGCTGCGCAGCCGCGCCTGGGCGGACAGGTGGCAGGGCTGACCGGCGTTCCCTAACGTTGCTGGCCGGTCTCCTGACCGGCCAGGGGCACGGTCGGGAGACCATGCCCACCACTGCATGATGAGCCGGCCTTCTTAAGGACCACCGTCAGGGCCGTGCACTCCAGATCCTGCCTATCCAGGTGCGCGTATTTGCGGTCCACGGCGATAGCGCCGATGTCAGCGCTCACCCGCTGTTCTTCCAGCAGCACCAGCCCGGCGCTTTGGAACAGGTGCAGCCACTCCGGCCGCTGCACCCTGTTGAAGTACTGCACCTCGTTCTCGTAGCGCCGCCGCCAGGCGGTGTCGGAATAGCGCAGGTAGTTTTTGGGGGAGACGATCGGGTCGTAATAGGCCAGGTGATCGCCCAGGTCAATCTGATGGATGGCGTAGCCGCCGGGTCGCAGCAGGCGGGCCATGTCTCGGGTGAATTGGGGCAGGATGTCGGCCTGGACGTGCTCCAGCACGTTGAAGCTGAAGATGAGGTCGAACGCGCCATCCTCGAACCGCTGCAACGACCCATCGGGCTGCACCACGTAGCGGAAGCCGAGCAGGCGGTAGAGCTCATCAAAAGTGCTGACCGCGGCGATGGCCCGCAGCAGTTCACGCACCCGCCGCGCCGTCGTCGCATCGAGCTCGATCTCGCCCTCCAGATGTGCCTCCAGTTGGCCAAAATAGCGCTTGAAGGCCTCCAGTTGGCGGTTGTCCCAGACGTCGAACAGGGTGGCCTGCACGTCGTAGAACAATCGAAGGAACGTCGCATCCCAGTGCACCCACCCTGTCCCTATTTCCAGCAGCCTCATGCCGTTGCCGATGGCTTCGTGCTTCTCGCACAAGCGCTTGAAGCGCAGGGCGCGTTCCACGTAGGAGCCGGGCAAACCCTGGCCGAGGCGTTGTCTGGCCCCGACGACATTTCCGAGCCGCCGATACATCCCACGCATCAGCGGGCCGGCGGAAAACAGCCTGAGCATGACAGCGGCGGTGACGTATCTGATCATTGTCTCTCCCGTCCCTTGTGTTCTAAGCCCACATTCCGCATCTGCTCCCGCCGGGCTGCCAGGTCCGGCGGCAAGAGCGTGGACTTGACAGTCCACGCCGGGCGCTGCGGAAAACAGGCTTTCCCATCTGCTCCCGCCGGGCCGCCAGGTCCGGCGGCAAGGGCGTGGACCTGACAGTCCACGCCGGGCGCTGCGGAAAACAGGCTAAGGAGTGAACTTGCCGATGAAGCCAACGGAAGTGAAGAAAGAAATCCTCTCCTGGGCTGACGTGGATGCCCTGGTGGACCACCTGCTGCCGCAACTGGGCGGGCCGTACGACGCCATGATGATCATCACCCGCGGCGGCCTGGTGCCCGGCGGGATGCTCTGCGAGGCCCTGGACATCAGGCACATCCTCACCGCCTCCGTGCAATTCTACTCAGGTGTCAAACAGACCCTGGCCTGGCCCATCTTCCTGCAATTCCCCAGCGATTCCCTGCTGCTGGACAGGCGCATCCTGGTCGTGGATGACATCTGGGACAGCGGGCGCACCATCATGACCGTGCGGGGCCGCATCGAGGCTGCCGGTGGCCATCCCGAGCTGGCCGTGTTGCACTATAAGCCGGCGCAGTCCCTTTTCCCCAACGCCGCGCCCGACTACTACGCGGCCCTCACCGACGCCTGGGTGGTCTACCCCTGGGAGCGGGAACGGTAGTCCTCCTCCGTGTCAATGTCCGCAGGCGGAGGAAAGTCGAAGGGGACCCACTCCACCCCTTGCGGCGAGCGCTCGATGAGCTGCCGCCCGCCGGCATCGCCCCGCAACTGGCTGAGCCCGGCGAAGGTGGAGCGGTCGAAAAGCACGGGGTTGCCCCGCTGCCCTCGATAGCTGGGCACCACGATGGGGGCCAGGGTCTGGCGGTGGCGCTGCACCAGCGCTTCGATAACCTCTGGCCTCACCTCTGGCTGATCCCCCAGGAGGAAGAGGGCCGCGCTCACGCCGCCTGACAGCGCGGCCAGCCCCGCCCGCACGCTGCTGCTCTGCCCCTCCGCCCAGGCCTCGTTGACCACCACCCGCACGGGGCGATCTCGCACTGCCGCTGCCACCTGTTCCCCCGCACAGCCCACGACGACGATCACCTCGTCCACGCCCTGCGCTGCCAGGGCCTGATCCACCACGCGGCCCACGAGCGTCGTCTCGCCCCAGGGGAGCAGCAGCTTGGGCTGGCCGAAGCGGGTGGCCCCTCCCGCCGCCAGCACGATGGTCACCGTGCGCCCCCACACCTCGTGCGCGGGATCGTCGGCGTGCAAAGCGGCCAGCACCACGCTTTCTATCCTCGGCTCCTGAAGCAGAAGCCGGGCGATGTGCCGCGCCGTGGCGAGCTGTTCCTCCGTCTCCACCTTGTTCAGCAGGGGGACGAGGCGAGCGGTGGGAGAGACATGTTGGCCGCCGCCTTGCGGGTGCGCCAGCACCCTCGCCACCATCTGCGGCGTGATGGGGTCGCCCGGCGCTGCGCCGGTCAGGGCGGCGACGCGCTCCGGACGGTGGACGCTCCTGCTGTCCAGCGGCTGGCCGATGGCTGTGATGCTGGCCATGGGCACCACCAGCGTGGTGCAGGCGGGGATGACCGGCTCGTGTGCGGCGGGGGCTTTGAAGGGGCGCATGCGTGCTCCGTCGGCTTCGATGATCACGGCGTCCACGCCCTCCAGGGCGGCGATGCGCTCCACCAGCCTCGGCGTGATGCCCAGGGCCTTGTTCTCGGCCACGTCGGTGCTGCCGACGACGAGCACGTGGCCGTGTTGAGAGAGCGCGTGGGGCAGTTGGGCCAGCAGCGCGTCTCCATCTTCGGCGATGAGGTGGCAGGGGGCGGCAGCCATCTGGGTGACGAAGATGCGCGTGGTGGTAGTGGTGACCACGGCAAAGCGACGGGCGGTCAGTTCCTGCGCCAGGCGGAACATGGCCGTGGTCTTGCCGCCGGCCCCGACGAGGGCGATGACGTCTTTAGCCTGGCAGCGCAGGGCGTGTGAGCATAGCATCATGTGACCCGATTTCAGCCGATGGACAAAGTGATGTATAATCGAAGCATGTGCTCTGGATGCCTTTCGCGCCTTCTTTTGGATGTCTATGAGCGTCTTCTGGCCCATTACGGCCCACAACACTGGTGGCCAGCTCAGACCCGCTTTGAAGTCATCGTCGGCGCGATCCTCACCCAATCGGTCACCTGGTCCAACGTCGAAAAGGCCATAGCCAACCTGAAAGCCACCCAGGTGCTGGATCCGGCCGCTCTGTATGCCCTGCCTGTGGACCAACTGGCCTCCCTGATCCGCCCCGCAGGCTATTATAGCGCCAAGGCACGTAAGATCAAAGCCTTCGTCACCCACTTGCGCGAGCACTACCAGTACGATCTCGATGCGCTGCTCGGCAAAGAAGCGCATGCCCTGCGCCGTGAATTGCTCTCCATCTACGGCATCGGCCCTGAGACGGCCGATTCCATCATCCTGTATGCCGCCGGTCAGCCTGTGTTTGTGGTTGATGCGTACACGAGGCGGTTGCTTTCACGCCTGGGCCTGGTATCTGATAACATCAGCTACAACGACCTTCAAGCCACGTTCGAAGATAGTCTGCCCCATCAGACAGCGCTGTTCCAGGAATATCACGCCCTCATCGTCCGGCACGCCAAATCCACCTGCCTGAAACGACCGCTCTGCACAGCCTGCCCGCTCCTCTCCCTGTGTGAATTTGGGCAATCCCAGGCGGAGAAGTTATGAGGCCCTGGCTGGCCCGGGCGATCTACCTGTCCAGGCGGGCAATGCCCCGGCCATCGGGCAGCAGTTGCAGCACCACGGGGCCCAGCGTCCGGGAGCCCAGGGGTTGGCCCGTGGCCCTGCGCGTGTGCATCTCCAGGAACAGGGCCACCGGCGCACTCTTCTCAATATATCTCCCTTTGCTCCCCTGCTCCTTTGCGCCTTTGCTCCCTTGCGACCTGCCAGGAAGGCCACTCAGGGCCTCGCCTGCGGCAACGGCTCCCACGCCGCCTGCGAGGGATCGAGGGTCAGCACCTGGCCGTCGGCGGTGCCGATGACCAGGTCGTAGCCGCCGTCATGGGGAGGAGAGATGGCCATGGTCTGCCAGCGGCGTGGCTGTAGGGGCTCGCCAGCAGTCAGCATCTCCCACGTCGCCCCGCCATCGGAAGAGCGCAGCAGCATGCTGCTATCCGCTTTCCCGAAGTAAGAGGGGGCGATCAGGACGTACAGCATGCGGTCGGCGGCGAAGTCGGTCGAGAACAGGATCGTCGTCGTGGGAGCGAAGATGAACGGTGGTGGCCCGGCGGGCTGCCAGGTGTAGCCGCCATCCCAGGTGCGCCACAGCCCCTCGCTCCAGGTGGCGGTCAGGGCCAGGCCATCAGCGGCGAAGTCTGGCGACAAGGCCAATGCGGTGATGGGGCCGGAGATGGGAATCAGCCCGATGGGCTCCACGCCCTCGCCCTGCGCCGTCGGCGCATAGACGGGGTACCCTTCGGCCTGGCGGTCGCGGGGCAGGAGCAGGAACAGGAGCGAGCCGCTGTCATCGAGGGCCAGGGCGACGTGATTGGCGGGAATCTGGGCCAGGGAGGCCCAGGTCTCGCCGCCGTCCGTGCTGCGCAACAGCCCGGCCGCGCCAGCCAGCAGGGCGGTGCCGTCCTCGGCGAAGCGGGGCGACAGGGCCATATCCCAGACGACGAAGTCGCGCAGGCCCCGGCTGGAAGGACGCCAACTGCGCCCCCCGTCGGCGGAACGAAACAGGCCATAGCTATAGCCGCTCCCCTCGGCGGCGAAGGCGAAGAGGAGCCCCGGCCTGCCCGGCGCGGCCAGCAGGCGTGGCCGGCCCGTCGTCGGCAAGCCGCCGCCCACGCGCAGCCAGCCGCTCCGCCGGACAGCGCTGTCCGGCGGGAGCTGGAAGAGGCCGCCGGATTCGGGCACGGCCAGCACGGTGCCATCGGCGTCCACGGCCAGGTGGCGGATGGGCTCCGCCGGCAATGTGCCCACGGGTTCGGCCACCGCCGTCGGCGCTGTCTCGGCCTCCAGCACCAGCAGGTCGGCGCTTTGATAAAGGATGGCGTAGAGGCGCTGTCGTTGGCGCTCGAAGAGCAGAGTCTCTGGGCTTTCGCCCAGAGACCGATAGCCGATCAGGTCGCCGCTGGCCATGTCCAGGGCGAAGAGTCCGCCGGCCCGGGCCACGTACAGCCGTTGGCGGGGGGTGTCGGCGAAGAGCTGACCGGCCAGCCCCTGCCACTGCATCACCGCCTGCCCGTCGAGGGTGAAGGCGGTCAGGCTCTGGGCGTAAGGGGAGAAAGGCGTGTGGCTGGCCAGCCAGAGGCGGTCGGCGGTCCCGTCCACGGCCAGGCCGGAGAGGAACTGCTGGTTCGTCTTGATGGGGCTATCCTGCCGGGTGAGTGTCTTGCCGTCGTAGACGTGCAGCCAGGTGCTGGCGCTGGAGCCGGGGCTGTTGTTGGACATGGTGACGAAGAGCTGGTCGCTGGCGCTGTCGTACAGGGTGGCCCAGGCGCTGGGCTCCACGAGCTGGGTCTGGCGCACCGTGTCGGCGATGGAGCCGGTCACCTGAAACGTGGCAGCATCGGCGAGGGTGACGCCATCGCGGGAGAGGAACAACCGCTGACGACCGGTATCGAGGGTGATCTGGCCAGACTTGGGAATGGTCGCCAGGCGCTCGCCCGTGGCGGCGTCCAGGACGACGGTGACATCGTGGTCCCAGTCGGGCACGTACAGCCGCCCTTCGGCGACGGTCAGGGGGGCGTGGCCGATCACGTTCAGGCCGGGGTCGAGCACGCCGGGCCAGGTGGCGGTCACGGCCAGGGAGGCTGTGTCCAACACGTGAACGCTGCCGCGGCTATCGAGCACGTAGAGGCGGCCGGCGGCCTCGTCCAGCGCCGCGCTGATCAGGGCGATGCCCAGGGTGATGGACGCGCCTGTGGGGGCGGGTCTGAGACCCTCCCCTACAGCCAGGAAGGTGGGGGCCAGCACGCCGTCGTGGGTGAGGCGGTAGAGGAGGGTCTGCGCCTTGCCTTCACCGCCCTGCCAGACGAAGGCAGCAGCCACGCTGTACGGGCTGGCAGGCGGCATGGCGGTGACGGCCACGGTCTGACCGGAAGCGGGGTCCACCTGTCGCACCTCTGCTTCCCCTACCAGCAGGACATGGCCGCTGAGCTCATCGCTCACGATCTGCGCGATCGGAAGACCCTCGTCGGCGGCCCAGACGGCGGCGAGCTCCTGCCCTTGCAGCACGGCCACCTCGTTCACCGTGTAAGGCTCGCTCTCGATGTGGCGTTCGGTGAGGACGTACACCTGGGCGTGCTGAGGGTCGGAGACCAGGCTGACGACCGTTGCCCCCTGCTCGATGGGGATGTCGGCGGCTTTGCTCAGGTCGTCGGTGCGGTAGGCGGCGACCGACGTGGCATAGGGCAGGGCCAGGTACAGCCATTGGCCAGTGGGGGCGGGTCTCAGACCCGCCCCTACGGCCAACTGCACGTCGCTGACGTATTGCGGCAGGTTGGGCAGAGGCACGGCCGTAGTGGTCCCCTCGTTCAAGGTCTGGGCGTCGAGCCACCGCAGTAGGGGCGCAGCGTCGCTGCGCCCCTCCACGACGTACAGGCGCTGTGCGGCCGGGTCCAGGGTCATGCTCCACACGCCGGGCCGGGTGGCCAGCACGGCACCCAGGTCCCCGCCGGCGACGCCGGTGTCCAGCACCCACAGGGCTGGCTCTTCGCCGCCGGCGAGGTACAGGCGACTCCCGTCGGGTGAGAGGGCCAGGGATGGGGTGGGGCCATAAATGCCGAAGGCGGCGGGCAGGGGAGCGGTGGTGCGCACCTGCCCCGCGGCCAGGTCCACGACGGCCAGCACGCCGCCGCCAAGGCTGACGTCGCCCTCCCGGCCCAGAACGTAGAGCAGGCCGTGTTCGCGGTCAACGACCGCATTGCGGATGTCATAGGTGTCCCCGGCCGGCACGCCCAGGTCTATGCGGCCGGCTGCTGCGGGCGCTGCAGCCAGCGGCGCTGTGGGCGTCGCCGTGGGACTGACCGTGGCTGCGGGCACGGCGACCGCTGGCGTCGGGGCCGCGGTGGGCGGCATCGTCGTGGGAGGACCGGCACAGCCGACGGCGAGCAGGAGCAAGAAGCAAGAGGCAAGAGGCAAGAAGCAAGAGGCAAAAGGGTGTGGTCGTCGCATGGGTTTATCTCCTATAGGAATGGGACACGGATTTGACGGATTGCTTTTGATCCATGCACATCCCTCTCATCCGTGTTCCATTCCCTGTGCTTATGGGAGCGGTGCTAAGGCTTAGAAGGCCGCTTGAGCAAGTACCATTCGTCGGCGCCGATGTCCACGCCCGGGCCGTTGGGCCGCCGGTTGCCATCGAGATCGTACATTGGAGCCGGAGGCACGCCCGCCGGGTCGCCCTGGTTCAGCGCCGCCGAGGCCCTGCGGATGTGATAGTTGCCGCCTGCCGGGTTCACGAAGGCCGGAGTACCGCTCACCGGGTTGGTGTGGGTGATGTCGCCAGGGCCAGCCAGGTCCGTGCCATTGTCGTTCCAGAGGGTGTAGCTCACGCTGGCGGCAGACCCCTCTTCGGCGGTGAGGCCCACGGCGTGGCCGGCGATGATGTTGTTGATACAGGTCATCTGGCTGTACAGTCCTAACCGTATGCCCTCGCCGAAGTTCCCGGCCAGGGTGTTGTTGACCAGAAAGCCCGGAGTACGCAAGGCTTGCAGGCCCACGCCGGCTCCCTGTGCCGCCGTGTTGCCGGCCACCACGTTGTTGGTGAAGCTGAAGCCTTCGGTAAAGGAGACGGCGCAGCCGCCGCCCAGGGAGCTGGCCTGGTTGCCCAGGATGATGTTGCCATCTACCGTGGCGTCGAAACTGTACGGGCCGAAGCCCTCGATCATGAGCCCGCCACCCTCGCCCTGGCCATCCACGGAAGCCACGTTGCCCTGGAAGCGATTGCCATGCACCAGGCTGCCGGTGGTGTTGCGCAGGGCCAGGCCGCCGCCGCAGCCGATGTGCTCGGCGGAAACGCTGGCCGTATTGGCGGCGAAGAGATTGTCATGCACCGACAGCCCTTCGGTGCCGATGAAGAGCGCGCCGCCGCCACGGCCAGAGGCGCGGAGGGAGGCCAGGTTCTCGCTGATCGCGTTGCCGGCGACCCATGGGTCTGAGATTCCACCCCCGTAGATGCCGCCGCCCCACGCTTCCCCGGAGTTTCCGACGTTGGCGATGTTGCCGCGCACGGTGTTGCCGATCACTCTGACCCCGTTGACGCTGTCCAGGGCCATGCCGCCGCCGGCGGCATCGCCATAGAGGAGGCTGGCCCAGTTCTCGCTGATCATGTTATCGGCCACCCGGACGTCGTGGCTGGCGTACAGGTCCAGGCCGCCGCCCAGGCCGTTGCCGTGCAGGACGGCCGCATTGCCGGTGAGGGCGTTTTCGGCCACCAGGACGCC
This sequence comes from Anaerolineae bacterium, assembly GCA_029907105.1. GTDB lineage: Bacteria > Chloroflexota > Anaerolineae > UBA3071 > UBA3071 > JARYMM01. Next base: position 16,422 of record JARYMM010000053.1, read on the forward strand.
ATCGGAGCCGCGCAGGTACAGCCCGCCGCCCAGGCCGCCGCCGCCGATAGGCATGAAGGCCTGCCAGCCGGCACAGGCGATGTTGCGCTCCACCCGGTTGCGGCGCAACGTCGCGCCAGGGCTGAAGTCCACCGTGGCTCCGCCGCCCAGGCCCAGCAGCCCGGCGTTGCTGGCGACGTTGCCCAGGATGACGTTGTCCTCGACGAGCGCGTCCTCGCTCTGCAACACGTAGATGCCGCCGCCCAGGCCGTTGGTATAGGCGCTGGCCACGTTGTGCTGCACGGTGTTGCCGACGATGACCGCACCGCCCGGCGGGGCCCCGCCCACGAAGACACCGCCGCCGAAGCCTACTTCGTTTACGCCGGCCACGTTGTACTGGATGGTGTTGTTGAACAGATGGAGGCTGGCGTTCCAGCTATAGACGCCACCGCCGAAGGCCGTGCCCTGTAGCTGAAGCCCCTCGCCCCTCGCCTCCTGCAGCATGGCGCCGTACTGTTCGAGCCGTTCCAATGCCCTCTGATAGGCCTCCGCGCCGCCGGGGTAGAGCCCGCGGGCAGCCACGTCGTCCAGGCTGGCCCGCAGCCGGGCCAGGCGCTCGGCGGGGGATAGCGAGTCGGGCTCAGACGGCGTCGGCTGGAACGACTGGCCGAAGACAGGAGCCTCTCTGATCGCGCTGAGCGCCACCGGCGGGCCGCCCAGGCCGGAGGCGTTGCCGTTCTGGATGGTGAAGCCATCTATGGTGACCACCATGCGGCTGTCGGCGCCGGTGATGCTGATCACCCGCCCCATCCCCTGGCCGTCAATGGTGCTGTGGCCGGGCCGGCGGTTGGCGAAGCCGGGACCCCATCCGCCGGACAGGGTGATCTCCTTGCCGATGACCAGGTTCTCCAGGTACACACCTTCGGCGACCAGGACGGCCCCGCCATCACCGGAAGCGACGATGGCTTCCTGGATGGTGGCGTAATCATCGGGCACACGGACAACGGGCAGGGAGGTCTCCTCTTTCCAGGCGACCTTGAGGTCGCCATTGGTGGCGTCGAAGTAGCTGATGTGCGGATAGGCCCCGCCCCGCAAGGCCAGGGAGGTGTACGTGCCAACGACACCGCCGCTGTCCACGGCCTCCAGATGCCAGGTGCTGCCGTCGTGCCAGGCGTATTTGAGGGCGCCCTCGCTGCTATCGTAGGGGATGTCAAAGTAGCTGATGTGCGGATGGCCCAGGGCGTCCAAAGCCAGGGAGGTGTATTCGCCTACGCCGTCGCCCTCCACGGTCTCCGTCTGCCAGATGCCTCCCTCGCGCCAGGCGTGCTTCAGGCTGCCGTGGCCGCCGTCGTAGTAGCTGATGTGAGGCCGCCCACGGCTGTCCAACGCCAGCGACGCGTGTTCGCCGACCCACCCCTCTTCGTCTTTGTCCACCGTCTCGATATGCCAGGTCTGGCCGTCGTGCCAGGCGTAGCGCAGTGCCCGGTTGCTCTCGTCGAAGTAGCTGATGTGCGGGCGTCCGGCCATGTCCAGGGCCAGGGAGGTGTACATGCCGACGTTCCCCTTGCTGTCCACGGTCTCGATGTGCCAGGCGGTGAAGTCGCGCCAGGCGTACTTGAGGTCGCTGTTGGTCATGTCCCAGTAGCTGATGTGCGGGCGTCCCATGCTGTCCAGGGCCAGGGAAGCGAACTGGCCGACCTGCCCGACGCTGTCCACGACCTCCACGTGCCAGGCCTGGCCGTCGTGCCAGGCATACTTGAGGTCGTCGTCGGGATAGCCGACGCCGTAGGCGATGTGGGGATAACCGACCCATCTATCCAGGGCCAGCGAGGTATACAGCCAGCCCCACAGCCCCACGCTGTCCACCGTCTCGCTGTGCCAGGCCGTGCCGTCGTGCCAGGCGTACTTGAGCGTGCGGTTGGTCGTGTCGAGGTAGCTGATGTGGGGCAGGCCGGCGCTGTCCAGGGCCAGGGAGGTGGACTCGCCTACCGAAGCGCCGCTGTCCACGGTCTCGCTGTGCCAGGCCGTGCCGTCGTGCCAGGCGTACTTGAGGTCACCATTGTCCAAGTCGAGGTAGCTGATGTGAGGCAGGCCGGCCCCGTCCAGGGCCAGGGAGGTGTACCAGCCCAGCAGGCCGTCGCTGTCCACCGTTTCTGTGTGCCATCCCGTGCCGTCGTGCCAGGCGTAGTTGAGCTGGCCGCCCATGCCGCCCTCGTGGTAGCTGATGTGTGGGTGGCCGGTGCTGTCCAGGGCCAGGGAGGTGTAATAGCCAACGTCTCCCTCGCCATCCACGACCTCCAGATGCCAGGCTGCACCATCATGCCAGGCGTGCTTGAGGTCATCAAAGAGGCTATCGAAGTAGCTGATATGCGGGTGGCCAGCACCGTCCAGGGCCAGGGAGGCGTGATAGCCGACGCCTGTGGCCGCGCCCCCGCTCTCTATCGTCTCCAGATGCCAGGCGGCGGCGTCGTGCCAGGCGTACTTGAGGGCGCCGTTGGTGTAGTCGTAGTAGCTGATACGGGGGTGGCCGGCGCCGTCCAGGGCCAAGGAGGTGAACGAGCCGACATCCCCACCGGCGTCCACGGTTTCCATGTGCCAGGTGACACCATCGTACCAGGCGTACTTGAGGTCGCCGTTGGTCATGTCGTAGTAGCTGATGCGCGGCTGTCCCCCGTCATCCAGGGCCAGGGAGGTGAACGAGCCGACACGTCCGTCGGCGTCCACCGTCTCGCTGTGCCAGGCGACGCCGTCGTGCCAGGCGTACTTGAGGCTGTCGCCGCCGCTGTAGCTGATGTGCGGGTGGCCGGCCCCGTCCAGGGCCAGGGAGGCATCGGAGCCCACGCCGCCGCTGCTGTCCACCGTCTCGCTGTGCCAGGCCGTGCCGTCGTGCCAGGCGTAGTAGAGGCGGTCGCCGCCGTAGGCCAGGTGGGGATGGCCCGCCCCATCCAGGGCCAGGCTGCGGTCGCTCTTGCGCCAGAACTGTTTGGGACAGTCGGCACAGGCGATATGCCAGCCGTCGCCGTCTGCTCGCCGCTGCCATGTCTCGCCAGCCGGGAGCTGCCCGGCCAGGGCCGGCCTCTCAGGCCCGGGGAAGACGACGGACAGCGCCAGCACCAGGATGGCTATTATCCCGCTGCGAGCGGAGTGCGTTTTCATGGTCTTGTAACTCCTTCTGATGTGTTCCATTCCGTTGTTTCGCTGACCAATGTTCATCTGACGGCCGGTTCGGTGGCCACCAGCCAGGGCAGATGGACCACGTACGGCGCGGCGACGGCCTGTCGTTCGATCACCACGCCCAGTTCGTCGCCGATCGTGGCCGCATTGACGATGACCCCCTCTTCTAGCACCTGAACGGCGAAGCGCACGGTCACCAGTGTACTACACTTAGCTCAATTCGGCAAAGAAGGGCAACTGCCTGCCTTCGGGCCTTGCAACGTGACATATGGCGATGGGTTAGCGTCATTGCGAGCCCCGAAGGGGCGAAGCAATCTCTCGATTCCAGGAGACTGCTTCGCTTCGCTCGCAGTGACAGGGCAGGTAGTTACAAAGAAGGGAAGAAAGCTGCTATACCTTCAAAGCTTCAGAGGGAAGATGGGCGATTTGACAATTTCCCCGAACTGTGCTATATAAGGCAAAATCTGAAAGCACTCAAAGGCGCTGAACAGGACGAGTAGGCGGCCAAGTGCCCGGCCCAGAGAGTCGGGGTCAGGTGGAAGCCCGATGCCGGTGCCGGTCGTCGAATGGCCCTGGGAGCTGCAGGCTGAACGGTGAGGGTTGGTAGGCTGGGAAACTGGTAGATTGGTGGACCGGGAGCGTATCTACCAATTTACCAATGTACCAATTTACCAATGTACCAACTACCGATCTACCACCTAGTATGCTGTGCCGGAGACGCCACCGTTATCAGGGCTGAGGGGATCGGAAGGCAAAGTTGCCTTCCCGTCCCTGCAAGAGTGAGGCTGGCTCACAGGACTTCCCTGCCATCACGGCAGGGATTTTTGCATCTGGCTCACGACGGTCCGCCAGCGTCGGCGATGAAGACCGCTCGGGCCTGGGAGCCGGCCTAACAAGGGTGGCACCGCGGGTGTTTCTGACCACGAAGCCCTCGTCCCTTACAGGACGGGGGCTTTTTTGTTAACGGCAAGGGGAATGTGGTGTGACCCTGCGGCTCTGTAGTGACCTGACGAACGACGGATGACCAACGACGAAACGCCATGCATCCATTGCTCTATCTCGCGCCTTTGGTCACAGCATGAGGAGGGAAACAGACATGCATCTCGTCAAAGTGAGAATCCACAGCGAAAGCTACCCTACGGATCGGCTCTACCCGTTCAATCTTCCCATCCTCAGGGAGACCCCCGAGCTGAGCTTCAGGAAACCTGTGGCCTTCTTCGTGGGCGAGAACGGGACGGGGAAATCCACCCTGCTGGAGGCCATGACCCGCAAGTGCGGCATCCACATCTGGGATAAGCCCAGGCGGCACCTGGCCCACAACAACCCCTATGAGACCTCTCTGGCCGACTACATCAGCGTGACCTGGGCCAACGGCAGCGTGCCAGGTTCGCTTTTCCGGGCGGAGACCTTTCGCGACTTCGCCGACTTCCTGGACGACGTGGCCCTCTGCGATCCTGGCCGGCTCAAATACCACGGCGGCCGCCTTCTCAACACCCTCTCGCACGGCGAGGCCATCCTGAGTTACTTCAGTGCCCGCTATCACATCAAGGGGCTTTACTTCCTGGATGAACCGGAGTCCGCGCTCTCGCCGACCAGCCAGGTGAAGTTCCTGAGAATCCTGCAACAACTGGAGGCGGGAGGCCACGCCCAGTTCATCATGGCCACCCATTCGCCCATCCTGCTGGCCTATCCGGGAGCCCAGATTTTCAGCTTTGACTCCCCACGCATCGAGGAAGTGGCGTACGAAGAGACGATGCATTACAGGCTGTACAAGCAGTTCTTCACCGACCGCCGTGTGTTCCTGGAGGCATGAGTGCTTCTGGTAGAGGAAAGGGGGGATGCGCATCTGAGGAAACAAGTAAAGTAGACAAGTACACAAGGCCAGACAGTATGCGCTCAGAGCGAATCACACTCTATCACAAGGAGGAGCGAAACCATGACACAGTATAAATACCTTCTGGACGAGAAGGAGCTGCCGACCCATTGGTACAATATCCTGGCGGACATGAAGGAGCCACCGCCCTATTACCGCCACCCGGTGACGCTGGAGCTGATGAAGGATCCTCCCATGCCGCCGCCGGTCTTCCCCATGGCGCTGATCGCCCAGGAGTTCAGCCCGGAGCGGTGGATCGAGATCCCCGAAGAGGTACGGGACGTGCTCAAGATGTGGCGTCCCTCCCCGCTCTACAGGGCGGTTCGTTGGGAGAAGGCGTTGGACACGCCGGCCAGAATCTACTACAAGTGGGAAGGCGTAAGCCCGCCCGGCAGCCATAAGCCCAACACCGCCGTAGCCCAGGCTTACTACGCCAAGAAGGAGGGCCTGGAGGGGCTGGCCACGGAGACCGGCGCCGGCCAGTGGGGCAGTGCCCTGTGCTTTGCCACCCGCCTCTTCGGCCTGAAGTGCAAAGTCTTCATGGTCACCATCAGCTATCACCAGAAGCCCTACCGCCGCATCGCCATGGAGGCCTGGGGCGGCGACGTGGTGCCCAGTCCCAGTTCGGAGACCCAGGCCGGCCGCAACATCCTGGCCGTGGACCCCGAGACCTCGGGCAGTCTGGGCATTGCCATCAGCGAGGCCCTGGAATACGCCGTCACCCATGAGGGCTGGAAGTACTCCCTGGGCAGCGTGGTCAACTTCGTGCTCCTGCACCAGACGGTCATCGGCCTGGAGGCCAGGAAGCAGATGGAGATGGCCGGGGATTATCCGGACATCGTCATCGGCTGCGCTGGCGGCGGCAGCAACGCCGCCGGCCTCATCTACCCCTTCCTGAAGGACAGGTTGACTGGTGACAGGCCGAACCTGCGGGCCATCTTCGTGGAGTCCGCTGCCTGTCCCAGCATGACGCGGGGCATCTACGCCTACGACTGGGGCGACACGGCCAAGACCGGCCCGGTGGCCAAGATGCATACGGTGGGGCACGGGTTTATCCCCGCCCCGGTGCACGCCGGCGGGCTGCGTTACCACGGCATGGCGCCCAGCATCTGTGCGCTGCTGGATCAGGGGGAGGTGGAGGCCCGCGCTTATCAGCAGAATGCCTGCTTCGAGGCCGCGCTGAGTTTCGCCCAGGCCGAGGGCTTCATCGTGGCCCCGGAGACGGCCCATGCCGTCAGGGCCGTGTACGACGAGGCCATGGCCTGCAAAGAGTCAGGCGAAGCCAAGGTCATCCTGTTCAACAACAGCGGCCATGGCCACTTCGACCTGGGGGCCTACGACGCCTACCATCGGAAAGAACTGCCCGACTACGAGTTGGAGCAGGAGAAGATCGAGCAGGCTTTGCGGGAGTTGCCTGAGATACCGGCCTGAAGTCTCCAGTCTGCTTCTCCTCGCGCAAGTGCGATGCCTGGTTTGACAGCTCTTCGATTCTGAGTATGATTGCCGCTTGTTGTCTTCGGACAGCACAGGCAATCATAAGAAGGAGATGAGGAGATGGCACAGGCAACGAAGATGGGCGCCGACAGCGCCACACTGGAGGCGCGCCGCCGGATGGGAACCGGTCACACCTGCATCAGGTGCGGCAGTGAGATCACCCAGGGCGAGCTGCTGATGGTGCGCGTGGTGGCTATGGAAACCAACGGCCGCCCCCGCAACCGCAAGGTCCCCTACCATCGCAAGTGCTACGGCTTGCTGTAGGGAAGCCTCCCACGCGAACAGAGGCGGGCTGTATAGCCCGCCTCTTTGCTTTCCAGCCAGTGATAATGTCATTCTGAGCGACCAAAGAACCTGCCCTGAGCGAAGGCGAAGGGGCCTGCCCTGAGCGAA
>JARYMM010000054.1 GCA_029907105.1 Anaerolineae bacterium
CTGCGTCAGGCTTTCGCCCATTGCGCAATATTCCTCACTGCTGCCTCCCGTAGGAGTCTGGCCCGTATCTCAGTGCCAGTGTGGCTGATCGTCCTCTCAGACCAGCTACCGATCATCGCCTTGGTGAGCCATTACCCCACCAACTAGCTAATCGGCCGCAGGCCCCTCCCGAAGCGCCGGAGCTTTACTCCGTGACCCTCTAACTTCACGGAGCACATGCGGTATTAGCCCCCCTTTCGAGGGGTTATTCCCCACTTCGGGGCAGGTCACCTACGTGTTACTCACCCGTTCGCCACTGACCTCCTCGCTCATCCGAAGAATCGCGAAGGGGTCCGTTCGACTTGCATGTGTTAGGCACGCCGCCAGCGTTCATCCTGAGCTAGGATCAAACTCTCCATGGATTGTTTGACATTTCGGACCCAAAGCTCGTCGAACCTTCCTATCACTCTTCAGTTGTTAAGGTGCCCGCTCGCAAGAGGCTATTTTAGCACAACCTGGCAGAGCTGTCAAATCCGCAACGCCACTTTAATTGCGACTTTGCCTTGCTCAAGTCTACCTATATTGTACCAGAAACAGGTGGTTTTGTCAAGACCCCAATGGCTCAAAGCGCTGTTTTTCTAAAGTTGATCGTCTTCGTCTGACCTCTAATGTTAGTTTACCACACCTTTCTCCCACTTGTCAAATCTCGCTACGCCCCTCCAACGCCCGGGCCAGGGTCACGCTGTCGGCATATTCCAGGTCACCCCCCACAGGCAGGCCCCGCGCCAGCCGCGTCACCCGCACAGACAGAGGGCTCAACAGACGGGCAATGTACATGGCCGTGGCTTCCCCTTCCAGATTGGGGTTGGTGGCCAGCAACACTTCCTCCACCGGCTCCTCCTGCAAGCGCTTCAGCAGTTCGGCAATCTTCAGGTCGTCCGGGCCGATGCCTTCCACCGGTGAGATGGCTCCGTGCAACACGTGATAAAGGCCCCGGTATTCCCGTGTACGCTCGATGGCCAATACATCCAGCGGCTCCTCGACGACGCAGATGATGGAACGGTCGCGCTCCGCGTCGCTGCAGATGGCGCAGGGGCTGCTTTCGGCGATGTTGAAGCAACGCTGGCAGTGAACGACCTTTTGCAAGCCCTGCAGCGCTTCCGCCAATGCCTGAGCCTGCTCTTTCGGCTGCCGCAGAAGGTGAAAGGTCAGGCGTGAGGCCGTCTTGGGGCCAATCCCCGGCAGACGAGAGAATTCGTTGATCAGCCGCTCTACCGGCCCGGCCAGTGGCGACATGATGCCCTCCTACATCAAGCCCGGAATGCCCAGGCCGCCGGTCAGGGCACTCAGGCGATCGGCGGCCAGGCCCTGCGAGCGCTCCAACGCCTCGTTCACAGCCGCCAGGATCAGGTCCTGCAGCATTTCCACATCATCGGGGTCAATAACGTCGGGGGAAATGGCGACCGAGCGCAGTTTCTGTTGCCCGGTCATGACCACGGTGACCGCTCCTCCCCCGACGGAGACTTCAACGGTCTCTTCTTCCAACGCCTCCTGGGCTCTCCGCATCTCTTCCTGCAATTTCTGAACTTGTTGGGCGATGTCGCCCGGCCGGGGAATGCGCGCCGGCCGACGAGCAAATCGTTTCCCTTTGGCCACGAAATCACCTCCTGGTTACGCTGACAACGGTCGCCCCGTAGCTGGCCATGGCTTCCCGCACTACAGGGTCCTGGATCTCTTGTCCGGGTTGCCCGTCTGTCACGGAAGCCGCCGCAGCCGACATAGGGCCTTTCTCAGCCTGCTCCGTTTGCGCAGGGCTCAGGCTACCCTGGGTCGTTCGTTTCGCCCGCGTCGCCGCCTGATCAGACATCAGCACACAACGCACCCTGTGTGGCTGTCCCAGCACTGCACTGATCGCCTGCTCCACTGCCGGCCGGTGTTGCGGGTCTTCGATCATGCTCTTGTGGAACTCGTGGCGAAAAGCGATGGTCAACACGCCCTTTTCGATGGCCAGGGGCTGGCATGACGAACGCAACGCCGCTTCGGTCTTGAGGCTGTGCTGGCGCACCGAGGCCAGGACTTCCTTCCATCGTCTCTGCAGTTCCGCCAACGCCGCCGAGGGTTCAGACGAAAGGCCCCCTGTGTTGGTCTGAGGGGCAGGGGACGATGGCGGCTGAGTGGGCTCGGACGCGGGCGGAAGTGTGGCGTTCGTGCCCTCCCTGGTGCGCTCCTGAGCGGCTGTGCTCTGTTGCGCCGTCGCCTCCCTGGCCGCGGCCTCAATGAAAGCCAATTCCAGGGGAAGCTGAGATGGGGTGCCTCCCTTGAGTTCCTGGGCAGCCTGGTTGAACAAGCGTATGGCTCGAAGCAACTCCTCCCTGGTGAAATCGGCGGCGTGCAGGGTCATGGCCGCCAGGGTTTCCGAGGGCAGGTCCAGGGAAACACCGCCCGCTCCCACTTTGACCAGCAGCAGTTGCCGCAGGTATTCCAGCACCTCGTTCAGCAGTTGCCGGACTTCCACCCCCTGGGCCAGCAGGCGGTTGATAGCCGCCAGGCCGGCGGGCACATCGCGGGAGGCCAGGTGCCCGACGAGCTCTTGCACGGCCTGGCTGCCCAGGCTGCCCTGCACGATGCGCACCTGGGCCAGGGTGATCTTTTCCTGGCCGTAGGAGCGCAGTTGGTCGAGCAGGCTGATGGCATCGCGCAGGCTGCCTGTGGCGCTGCGGGCAATCTCCTCCAATGCCGCCGGTTCGGCGGCCAATCCCTCCTCGTTGACGATACGTTGCAGCCGGGCGACGATTTCCGCCTGTGGAATGCGCCGGAAGTCGAAGCGCTGGCAGCGGGAGCGGATGGTCAGCGGGATCTTGTGGGCCTCCGTGGTGACAAGCACGAAGATGACATGGCTGGGCGGCTCCTCCAGCGTCTTGAGCAAGGCGTTGAAGGCCGGCTCGGTGAGCATGTGCGCTTCGTCGAGGATGTACACTTTGTAACGGGCCTCGTTGGGCACGAAGCCCACTTTCTCTCGCAGGTCGCGCACCTCGTCAATGCCGCGATTGGAGGCAGCATCAATCTCGATGAGGTCGAGCAGGCGGCCCTCGTTGATGGCCTGGCAGATGGCGCAGCGGTTGCAGGGGCGCTCATCTTCCTGGCTCAGGCAGTTGACCGCCTTGGCCAGGATGCGGGCCATGCTGGTCTTGCCGGTGCCGCGCGGGCCGGCGAAGAGATAGGCATGGGCGATGCGGCCCTCACGCAGGGCGTTGCGCAGCGTGCGGGTCACGTGTTCCTGGGCGCTGATCTCATCGTACGTTTGGGGACGCCATTGGCGGTAGAGTGCCTGTGCAGCCATGGTTGCCTCGCCTGAACTGGGAGCCGGAAAGGGCCATCGGGCAGGAGCCTGCCACGGATCTTAGTTTACCACCGTTGTCCCATTCTGGCAAGTCCCCGCAGCGGGAGTGCGTCGTTTGCTATCATTCGCATTTTGTGGTATACTTTGGGTGTGCCCCTGTAGCTCAGTGGATAGAGCAGCGGCCTCCGGAGCCGTGTGCGGGCGTTCGAGTCGCCCCAGGGGCGCTGAAAGCACAGCCCCTTCCCTGGCCAGGGAAGGGGCTGTGCCTTTATATGATTTCCATGTGGGCTTCTGACGGCAACTGTGGTAAAATACGGCTTGCCGTTTGGGGTGTCAAAAATGGAACCAGATACCTTCCTTGGGCAGATCAAAGGCCAGCGTTTCTATCGTGGCCAGATCGTGCACCTGCAGCGGCTGCCGGCCCGCAAGGCGCGCTACGGCAGGCTGCACTACCGCCTCAGCCCGACGCTGCAAGCGCTGCTGGAGCACGCCGGCGCGCCGCGGCTCTACACCCACCAGGCGCAGGCCATCAACGCCGCCTTCGCCGGCCAGCACGTGGTCGTCGCCACCTCCACAGCCAGCGGCAAGACCCTCTGCTACAACGTGCCGGTGCTGGAGACGCTGCTGCGCGATCCTGCCGCCCGCGCCCTCTACCTCTTCCCCACCAAAGCGCTGGCCCAGGATCAGCTCGGCAAGCTCAACGACCTGCTGGCCGTCCTGGAGAAGGGTCAAGGGAGCACAGACCCCCTGACCCCTATCCCTTATCCTCTGACCCCTGCCACCTACGACGGCGACACGCCACGTTCGGCCCGTGGCCGCATCCGCCGCTCGTCGCGCATCATCCTCACCAATCCCGACATGTTGCATGTGGGCATCCTGCCCAACCACCACCTGTGGGCCGATTTCTTCCGCGGCCTGCGCTATGTCGTGCTGGACGAGGCCCACCAGTACCGCGGTGTCTTCGGCTCGCAGGTGGCCTGCGTGCTGCGCCGCCTGCGCCGCGTCTGCGCCTTCTACGGCAGCCGGCCGCAGTTCAGCGCCTCCTCTGCCACCATCGCCAATCCCGCCGAGCACTTCCGCCTGCTCACGGGGCTGGAGGCCACCGTGGTGGACGACGACGGTTCGCCCCACGGCCCGCGCAGCTTCGTGCTCTGGAACCCGCCCTTCGTGGACCGGGCGCGCACGGCCCGTCGCAGTGCCAACGCCGAGGCTACCCAGCTCCTGGTGGAGCTGGTGCAGCAGCGCGTGCGCAGCATTTGCTTCACCCGCACCCGCCGCGTGGCCGAGCTGATCCTGCGTTACGCCCGCGAAGCGCTGCAGGAGGTCGCCCCGGAGCTCGCCGAACGGGTGAAAGCCTACCGCGCTGGCTACCTGCCGCGGGAGCGGCGGCAAATCGAGCAGGAACTGTTCCGCGGCGACTTGCTGGCGGTGACGGCCACCACGGCGCTGGAGTTGGGCATTGACGTGGGCCACCTGGATGCCGCCCTGCTGGTGGGCTATCCGGGCACGGTGGCCAGTTTCTGGCAGCAGGCGGGACGCGCCGGGCGCGGCGAGCGGGCTTCGCTGGCCGTGCTCATCGGCCTGGACAATCCCCTCGATCAGTACTTCATGCGCCACCCACAGGAGCTCTTCGGCCGCCCGCTGGAACATGCCCTGGTGGACCCCGATAACCTCTACGTGCTGCTGAAACATCTGCTCTGTGCGGCGCATGAGGTGCCACTCTCCGTGGAGCCGGAACAGGGCCACGCTGCGGTGACCTTCGACGATGAGGCGCTGTTCGGCCCCGGCTTTGTGGAAGCGATGGTGCAACTGGAGCGGCAGGACCTGCTGGATTACCGTGGCGGCCGCTGGTTTTATACGCGCGGCGACTACCCGGCCCAGGATGTCAGCCTGCGCTCGGCTGGCGTCGAGCGTTTCGTCCTGCTCGACGAGAGCGACGGCTATCACATACTGGAGGAGATGGATGCGGCCACCGCGCCGCTGCGGGCGCATCCCGGGGCCATCTACCTGCACCAGGGGGAGACCTACCTGGTCACTCAGTATGACCCGCAGATGCAGAGCGCCATCGTCCGCCCGGTGGAGGTGGACTACTACACCCAGCCGCGGGAGGTGAACGATGTGCGCATCATCCGTTCGCTGGCCCACCGGCAGGTAGGCGCGGTCTCCGCCTACCTGGGCCAGGTGCGGGTGACTTCGCAGGTCATCGGCTATCGGCGGTTGCAGCAGTACTCGGAGGCGGTGCTGGGCGAGGAGTGGCTGGACATGCCGGCACAGACCTTCGAGACGGTGGCTCTGTGGTGGGATGTGCCGGCCGAGGTGCGGCGGGAGGTGGCGCGGCGAGGGCTGGATTTCCTGGGCGGCCTGCACGGCGTGGAACACGCCGCCATCTCCATCCTGCCCCTCTTCGCCATGTGCGACCGCTGGGACATCGGCGGGCTATCCACTCCCAGTCATCCGGACACGGAACAGGCGCAGGTCTTCATCTACGACGGCTTTCCGGGCGGCGTGGGCATCGCCGAGAAGGGGTTTGAGCTGTTGCCGGAGCTGTGGCGGGCCACCCTGGAGGCGGTGCGCGATTGCCCCTGCGCCGAAGGCTGCCCCAGTTGCATTGTCAGCCCCAAGTGCGGCAGCGGCAACGAGCCGCTGGATAAGCAAGCCGCCGTCTGCATCCTGCAAGCGCTTCTCAAAGGATAGTTTCAGGTTCATTTTGTAGTGTGCTGAAGGTTCGAGGGCAGACCTTGGAACCTTTGGACTTGCGAACCTGGAACCGTTTTGACGAGATGCGGTTTTCCGGCTACAATGGATGCGTTGGGAGACAGGTGATGCGTAAAACGGTGCAGGTGCTGGCGGCCATCGGTGGGGCGAGCGCAGCCGTGCTGGGCGTGATCGCCGGGCTGCTTTACGCCGTGTCGTCCTGGCTGGGGGAAGGGGCCGGCGCGGGGAGGGTACAGAGCCTGGCCACCAGCGGGGTTTTCATAGCCCTGGGGTTGGGGCTGGGGTTGCCCCTGGCCTGGACGGGCCTGCAGGCACTGGGCGGCAGGCCCTCGCGCCTCTTGCGCTGGCCGCGCCCTGGGCTGCTGGTGCTGCTTTTCGTGCTGGCCCTGATTATCGGCCAGGTGGTGCTTTCCGCCGCGCCGCTGCCGTGGCTGTTTTTCCCTCCGTTCTATGTGCTCAGTGTTGTCCTGTCCGTGGGCGTCGTGTTGAGCCTGGTGGGAGAGCGGCTGGCGCGGGGCGGGCTGGCGGTCACCTGGCGCGAGCTGCTGGCCCAACTGGGCAGCGGCGCTTTCCTGGGCACGATGGCGGCTTTCACGCTGGAGGCCGTGGCCATCCTCATTCTGGTCCTCGGTGTGGTGACGATGCTGGCTCTGATTCCCGGTGGTCTGGAATGGCTGGAGACGTGGCTGGCGGCTTTTCGTGCGCCGGGCAGGCTTGTGCAACCCGACTGGTGGTTGCCGCTGCTCCGTTCGCCTTGGGTGATCGGGCTGGTGCTTCTGGTAGCTTCTGGGCTTGCCCCGGCCATCGAAGAAGCGGTCAAGGCGCTTGGTGTGCCGCTGATGGGCTACCGGCGGCCGGGCCGGGCGCGGGCCTTTCTCTGGGGCGTGGCCGGCGGCGCAGGCTTCACCCTGGTCGAGGGGTTGCTGAGTGGGACGCTGGCCCTGGCGAGCGAGAGGTTTTGGGGCCTGGCCATCGTGGCCCGGGCCGGGACGGGGGTGAGCCACTGCCTGGGGGGCGGGCTGATGGGGCTGGGCTGGCAGGCGCTGCTGAGCAGGCGGGGCTGGCGTGGGCTTGGCTGCTACGGTCTGGCTGTGGCCCTGCACGGGCTGTGGAATGCGTTGTCTACGGGTGTGACGCTGCTCAGCCTGCTGCTCATGGGTGGACATACGGACGAGATGACCTGGAGCCTGGGCAGCATGTTGGTCTATGCTGTGTTGGGCGGCCTGGTGGTTACTGAACTCGGGCTGCTCGTGTACATCTCACGGCGGTTGGCAGGAACTGGGGGAGGCGGTGAGCAGGTTCGGCGTCCAGGAGAGAACTATGACCAACTACATCATCGCCCATGATGTGGGCACAGGCGGCAACAAGGCCACGCTGGTAGACCCTGCCGGGCGGGTGTGCGGCAGTGTCTTCGAACCCTACGAGACCCACTATCCTCGCCTGCACTGGGCGGAGCAGGAGCCGGCCGACTGGTGGCGGGCGGTGACCATGAGCACGCGGCGGCTGCTGGAGCAGACGGGCGTGCGCCCTGCCGACGTGCTGGGCCTTACCTTCTCCTACCAGATGCTGGGAGTGGTACCTGTGGACGGTGCCGGAGAGGTGCTGCGCCCGGCCATCATCTGGCTGGACGGACGGGCCCAGGAGCAGGCACAGCAGATCATGCGCAAGGTGGGCGGGCCGAAGCTCTTCGCCTACGTCGTGGGCTGCGCGGCCACAGGCAAGGATGTGCTGCCCAAGCTCCTGTGGCTGAAGCAGGAGGAGCCAGAGCTCTTCCGACGCACGTCGCTCTTCCTGGACGTGGGCGGTTACCTGCGCTACCGCTGCACGGGCCACATGGTCAGCGACTGGACGGAGGCCTCGGCCACGGGGCTTTTTAGCCTGAAGAAAAAGAGCTGGGACACGTTCCTGATGCGCTATTTCGGCCTGCCGCGGGAGAAGTTCCCGCCACTGGTGAGGTCCACTGACCAGGTGGGGACGTTGACGGCCGAGGCAGCAACCGCCTGTGGCCTGCTGGAAGGCACCCCGGTTGTCGCCGGGAGCGGAGACGTGACCGCAGCGGCGGTGGGTGCGGGCGCTGTGGGCGAGGGGGAAGGACACATCTGCCTGGGCACCTCCGGCTGGGTGGGCGTGGTCACCGAGCGCATCGTCACCGGCAAGCACGGCATTGCCAGCATCCAGGCGGCCGATCCGGCCAAATGTTTCCTCATCGCCGAGACGGAGACGGCCGGCGCCTGCCTCAAGTGGATCGCCGAGCAGTTCTACCGCAAGGAGCAAGAGGAGGTCGAGAACGTCTACGCCCTGATGGACGAGGTAGTGGAGCAGGTGGAAGCGGGCGCGGGCTTCCTGCTCTTCACCCCCTGGATGTATGGCGAGCGCTGCCCCGTGGCCGATGTGCATGTGCGCTCGGCGTTCCTCAACCTGAGCGCCGATCACAGGCGGGAGCACATGTTGCGGGCGGTATACGAGGGGGTGGCCTACAACCTGCGCTGGATGCTGGAGCTGGTGAGCGGGTTGTATGGCTTCCAACTGCCGGTGCTGCGGCTCATCGGCGGCGGGGCGCGTGGGGCGCCCTGGATGCAGATTTTGGCCGACGTGACCGGCAAACAGGTGGAGACGGTGGCCAATCCGTTGGAGGCGGGGGCGGTGGGGGCGGCGCTGGTGGCCGCCGTGGGCCTGGGAATGTACCCCGGCTTCCCCGCGCTCAAGGAGGTGGTGCAGGTGGCCCGCGTCTTCGAGCCGAACGCGGCCAATGCCGCGGTGTATGATGCCCTGTTCGGCATCTACAAGCAGGTCTACCGCTCGCTGCGCGGCGCGTATCGGCGCCTCAGCGCAGCGAGGAGCGAATACGGAATCGGAAAGTAACAGGAGCCATGTCAGACAAACTGCGTACCCTTCACGTCGGCCTGGGGCCCATTGGGGCCGGGATCGCCCGCCTGGTGCAGCGGCGGGACGATATGGAAATCGTGGGGGCTGTGGATGTCAGCCCCGACAAGGTCGGCGCCGACCTGGGCCAGGTGATCGGCCTGCCTCATCGCCTGGGCATAGCGGTGGCCGGCACCATCGAGGCCGCGCTGCCCGAGTCGGGAGCCGATATCGCCGTCCACGCCACCGGCTCCCATCTGCCCCAGGTCTATCCACAACTGGCTCAGCTCATCGAGCATGGCCTGAACGTCATCTCCACCTGCGAGGAGCTGGCCTACCCGGCCTGGCAACACCCTGAACTGGCCCGGAAGCTGGACCGGCTGGCCGGCGAACACGGCGTAACGGTGCTGGGCACGGGGGTCAACCCCGGCTTCGTCATGGACCGGTTGCCCGTTATCCTGACCGGCGTCTGTCAGGAGGTGCGCTCGCTGCGGGTGACGCGGGTGGTGGATTCCGCCCGGCGGCGGCTGCCGCTGCAACAGAAGACCGGGGCCGGGCTGACCGTAGCCGAATTCGAGGCCCGGGTGAAGGCCAAGACCATCCAGCACGTGGGCCTGCCGGAGTCGGTGGCCCTCATCGCCAAAGCCCTCGGCTGGAGGCTGGACGAGATCAGGGAGACTATCGAGCCGGTGATTGCCGACCGGCTGCTTACCAGCGAGTTCATGCGGGTGGAGCCGGGCGGCGTGGCCGGGTTGCATCAGGTCGCCCGCGGGTTGGTCGGGGGGCGAGAGGTCATCACCCTGGACCTGTGGATGACCTTGCAGGCCGAGAATCCCCGCGACGAGGTGCAGATCGAAGGCACGCCGCCCATCCGCATGATCATCCCCGGCGGTATCCACGGCGACCGGGCCACGGTGGCGGCGATTGTCAACGCCATCCCGCTGGTGGCTGCCGCGCCGCCGGGGCTGAAGACGGTCCTCGACCTGCCGGCGGCGGCCGGCGTGGGAGGGTGAGCCACCATGCGGCCCATTATCGGCGTGACCATGTCTCTGCAGAGCGGCATCCCCGGGCAAAGCGACTATTTTGCCCTCTACAGGCCCTATGTGGCCGCTGTGGAGCAGGCAGGAGGTGTGCCTGTCGGCCTGCCTGCCCAGCCGGAGGCGGCGGCTGATTTGCTGGGGAGGCTGGATGGCCTCCTCCTCAGCGGGGGCGGCGACATCGCTCCCGACCTCTACGGCCAGGAGCCGCATCCGAAGACGCGGCTTGTGGACCGTAAGCGGGATCGTTTCGAACTGGCCCTGGTACGGGAGTGGGTGAAAGCTGGCCGGCCGCTTCTGGCCATCTGTCGGGGGATTCAGGTGCTCAATGTGGCCCTGGGCGGCACGCTGATCCAGGACATCCCCGACCAGGTGAGCGAGCTGGTGGTGCATCAGGTATCGGAAGGGGAAGCGCGCCATCCCGTCCGGCTGCGGCCGGGCAGTCTGCTGGCCGCTCTCCTGGGGGGTGAGGAACTGGAGGTGAACTCATACCATCACCAGGCGGTGCAGGTTCTGGCGCCCGGGCTGGCGGTGGTGGCCTGGGCTGCCGATGGCGTCATAGAGGCGGTGGAGAGGCCCGGCGCCCCCTTCGTCGTCGGTGTGCAGTGGCACCCCGAGCGCATGCTGGAGAGCGATGGGAGGCATTTGCCGCTTTTCCGTGGCCTGGTGGAGGCGGCCAAAGGATAGAGGAGGGAGCAGAGCGGTATTTGACTTTTCCCTCATTTGTTGTTACAATAGCCGCGCTACTTCGGGCAATCCCCCGTCTGGGCGTTGGTCTTTTTCTCCTTTTGGCTTTGGCTGGTACGGGGCCTCCCTTCATTCTGGGCCTTCACGTTCGGGTAAGACCTGA
Source organism: Anaerolineae bacterium (assembly GCA_029907105.1). GTDB lineage: Bacteria > Chloroflexota > Anaerolineae > UBA3071 > UBA3071 > JARYMM01. The sequence goes on from JARYMM010000054.1 coordinate 10,784, forward strand.
TGAAAAAAACATGAAAGGAGGTGGGGAGACGGGACGATAGGGTAAGGGCAGGGGGATTTTCCTTCCCCGTTGGTTTGTATCTCGCCATAAAAGCAAGGAGGAAAGAAATGTTTGCCAACAAGAAATGGATGGTCCTGGTCGCTTTGGCGACGATGATGGCCACGGTTCTCTCGGCCTGCGTTGCGGCGCCGACTCCTGAGGTGGTCGTGAAGGAGGTCCCCGTCGAGAAGAAGGTCGTTGAGACGGTGGTGGTGGAGAAAGAGGTGATCAAGGAAGTGGTGGTCACACCCACGCCAGCGCCTCCGATGCCGGCCAGGTTTGTGGCACCACGCCCGGACACCTACACCTACGTGGTCTTCGGTGATATTGACACCATGGACCCGAACCTGGCCTATGACACTGCCAGCGCTTCCCTGATCATGAACGTCATGGAGGGGTTGATTTTCTTCAAACGGGAGAACATGACCGAGTACGTGCCGGTGCTGGCCACCGAAGTGCCCAGTGTGGAAAACGGCGGCATCTCGGCAGACGGCAAGACCTACACCTTCAAGATCCGCCAGGGCGTCAAGTTCCACAACGGCAATGACCTGACCCCCAGCGACTTTGCCTACACCTTCCAGCGCGGCCTGCTGCAATCGGACCCCAACAGTGGGCAGTGGCTGCTGATTGAGCCGATCATGGGCTACGCTTCCGGCGACATCACCGAGGAAATCGCCGATGGCGCCTACGCCGGCGACCCAGAGGCCCTGAAGGCCAATGCCACGCCGGAGGAACTGAGGGCCGTGTGTGAGAAGGTCAAAGCGGCCGTGGTGGCCGATGACGAGAACTGGACGCTGACCTTCCACCTGGCGCAGCCGTGGGGGCCGTTCCTGGCCACTCTGGCCCAGTCCTGGGGCTACGCTCTGGACAAGGAATGGGCCATTGAGAACGGCGCCTGGGATGGCTCGTGTGACACCTGGGTAGATCACTATGCGCCGGGGGCGGAGCGCACTCCGCTGGGCAGCATCATCAACGGCACCGGCCCCTATAAGCTGGAGTACTGGACTCCCGATGAGGAGTGGGTCATCGTCGCCAACGAGAACTACTGGCGCCAGCCGGGTGATGAGATGTGGCCCGGCGGCCCCAGCGGCCCGCCGCGCATCAAGCGCGTCGTGCAGAAGCTGGTGGATGAGTGGGGCACCCGCTTTGCCATGTTGCAGGTCGGTGACGCCGAGAGCGTGACCGTGCCGCCGGCCAACCGGCCGCAGGCGGACGAGTTCGTGGGAGAGATCTGCGACTACCTGACCAACACCTGTCAGCCCCATCCCGATCATCCCGATGCGCCGCTGCGCAAGTGGGGTGGCCTGCCCACCGTGAGCCGGGCGGACATCTTCATGAACTTCGACCTGACTGTCGAGGAAGGCATCAATCCCTACATCGGCAGCGGCAAGTTGGACGGCAACGGCATCCCGCCCGACTTCTTCTCCGATATCCATGTGCGCCGCGCCTTCAACTACTGCTTTGACTACGACACCTTCATCCAGGACGCCCAGAATGGCGAGGGCATCCGCAACAACGGGCCGATCATCCTGGGCATGCTGGGCTACAACCCGGACGGGGAGATGTACGAGTACGACCTGGAGAAGTGCAAGGCGGAGCTGGAGCAGGCCTGGGATGGCAAGGTGGCCGAGGTCGGCTTCCGCGTCCAGATGGCCTACAACACTGGCAACGTCACCCGCCAGACGGCGTGCGCCATCTTGCAGACCAATCTGCGCGCCGTGGATCCCAAGTACCAGATCGAGTGCCTCGGCCTGCCCTGGCCCACGATGCTGCGTGCCTTCCGCGCTGGCCAACTGCCCCTGGTATGCAGTGGCTGGATCGAAGACATCCACGACCCGCACAACTGGGCGCAGCCGTTTACGGTGGGCACCTACGCCGGGCGGCAGAGGCTGCCTGAGGACCTCAAGGCCCAGTTCCAGGAGCTGGTCACCGCTGGCGTGATGGCCTCCGACCCCAAGGAGCGTGAGAAGATCTACTTCGAACTGCAAAAGCTGCACCACGAGCAGGCGATCCAGATCACGCTCTCCCAACAGGCAGACGCCCGTTACGAGCAGCGCTGGGTGAAGGATTGGTACTACAATCCGATCATGTTCGCCGGCTACTTCTATGCCTACGACCTGGCGCGTGAGTGACGAAGGGCTCTGGCCAATCCCTTTCCGGCGGGGGCGCAATGCCCCCGCCGGAAAGTTGTGAGGTGAATAATGACCGCTTACATCATCCGCCGCTTGCTGCAACTGCCCATCACCGTGTTTGGCGTGACGGTGCTCATCTTCGCCATGACGCTGGTGCTCTCCCCGGTGGAGCGGTCAGCGCTGTACATGCGGGACTTTCCCAAGCACGAGGGAGCGCTTGAGGCTCTCATCCGACGCTATGGGCTGGCTGATCCCTTCCATGTGCAGTACTGGCGCTGGCTGGTGGGCCGCGTGGATCCCGAAACGGGGGAGAGGGTAGGCGGTGTGCTGCGAGGTGACCTGGGCTTTTCCCGCAGCGGCCGCCAGCCAGTCATAGACGTTATCCTGCATCGCCTGCCCGCTTCCATCGAGTTAGCGCTGTGGAGCGTGGTGCCTATCATCGGCATCGGCATCTGGCTGGGGGTTATCGCAGCGATTCATCACAACAGGTTCATTGACCAGGCCGCACGTGTGTTCAGCATCATCGGCTGGTCATTTCCCACCTTTGTCTTTGCCCTGCTGGTGCTGATGGTCTTTTACGCCAAGCTGCGTTGGTTTCCGCCAGGGCGTCTCTCGGACTGGGCCACCTGGGCGGTTATGGCTCCCGAATTCCATCGCTATACTCAGTTGAACACCATTGACGCCCTGCTCAACGGCCGGTGGGACATCTTTTGGGATGCGCTGCGTCACATGATATTGCCGATAATCACCCTGTGCTACATCCAGTGGGCCATGTTGCTGCGGCTGACGCGCTCTTCGATGCTCGAAGCCCTCCGCCAGGATTACATGACCACTGCCCGCGCCAAGGGCCTGCCCGAAAGGACGGTGATCAACCGTCACGCTTTGCCCAATGCGCTCATCCCCGTGGTTACCGTTGGCGGGATCACGGTGGTGAATCTGGTGAACGGCGTGGTCATTACGGAGACCGTTTTCAATTTCCCCGGCATGGGCTCGGCGGCGGCATCGGCGGCCCAGACCCTGGATGTGTTGACCGTGTTGGGGTTTGTGTTGCTCAGTTCGGTGCTGTTTATTGTCGCCAACCTGTTGGTGGATGTGCTCTATGCCTTCCTGGACCCGCGTGTGCGCCTGGGGTAGGCCGGAGCCACACTCTTAGCCATGAGGTGCTGAATGACGGTAGAAGCGGTTCCTGCGCAGGAAGCCACTCAGGAAACCCTTTTCACACCTGAGCAGGTTGAATGGAGGTTGCGAGAGCTTACCGGCCTCGAACGGCTCCTGGGGCCGGAATGGTATCGTATCTTGCGTGGGCTGTTCACCTATCCGCTGTCGCTAACCGGGTTGATCATCATCACGGTATTTGTTCTGGTGGCCGCCTTCGCGCCCACGCTGGCCCCGCCGGTGAGGCCGAACGCCGATCCCCTCCTCATTCCCCGCGATGGGTTTGGCCCTGAGCCCAAACCTCCGGGCGCAGTTTGGATGCGCGAGGCACCGCCCATCCCCTTCTGGTACAAGGTCCTCACGGGCAAGGATGAATGGGTTCATTTGATGGGCACCGCCAGCGGCCAGTTTGATATTTACTACGGGGTTGTCTGGGGCACTCGCACGGCCCTCTTTGCCGGGTTCATGGTCACCTTCTCCACGGTGATCATCGGGTTGATTGTGGGCTCACTGGCGGCCTTCTACGGCGGCTGGCTGGATGACCTGCTGATGCGCATCACCGAGATTTTCATGGCTTTCCCCTTCCTGTTGGCGGCCCTTACCCTGTCGGCCATCCTGGTACCCAAGCTGGGCCGAAGTATCTGGCCGCCCATGATCGCCCTGATCATCTTCGGCTGGGATCGCTATGCGCGGGTGATCCGGGGCGAAATCCTGTCGGCCAAGGAGCGCGACTATGTGCTGGCCGGCCGTGCCGTCGGGGTGAGAGACGCGCGTCTGATCATTCGCCACATCCTGCCCAATACCATCTATCCCATCCTGGTGATGGCCTCTTTTCGTTTGGGTGATGCGGTTTTGTCTTTCGCTGCCCTGAGCTTCCTGGGGGTGGGCACGCAAATCGGTTACGCCGACTGGGGTCAGATCATCAGCTTTGCCCGAGACTGGATCTTGAGCCTGGATACCCATTGGTACATCATCGTTTTCCCCGGCACGGCGTTGATTGTTTTCGGCCTGGGTTGGAACCTGATCGGCGATGCCCTGCGAGACATCCTGGACCCCAGGCTGCGTGGCGCCAGGCGGTAGTATGCTCCTTCCCGATCATGCCGCACAGTGGCGGCTCTCTCTGAGGCTTGGTCTGCGTAGCGGTTTGTGCATTGGCCTGGCCCTGGCGTTGGGAGTCTGGGCTCCCGACGCCATTTTGTTGGGCCTTTCTCACCTGCGCTTGCTTTACCCGAGCCTGCTCCTTGGCTGCCTGGCCTTGCTGCTGCTGGGCGGCCTGGGCGGCTGGCTGGCGGCGTGGTTTGGCCGCGCCCTCGCCGGTGGGCTGATCTGGCTGGGGCTGGCCGGCCTGATGACCCTGGTGATCGGCCACCTGCCTTACGAGGGTCGCAGCCTGACCGTGTGGCTGGCCGACTATCGTTCCTGGGGGTTGCCCGTTTATCCCTTTAGTTCTGCCGCCCAATCGCGCCTGATGGTGGCGGGGTTCTTCATCGTGCTCCTGCTGGCCGTTCTGGGCCTGCTCCAGGGGTATCGGCTGGAGGGCATCGGTGCGGAGACCGACGCCGATGGCCGTATGAGCGGCCGGGCCTGGTTCCTGCTGCTCCTCCCCCTGCCGCTGGTGTTTGGTGTCGGCCTCCTTGCCGATAGCTTCGTGAACAGCCCCCTGCGTGTGGGCCCCAGGTTGGTGCACGAAGCCATCCGCACCGGCCGCACCTATCCAGGTGACCTGTTTGCCTTGAGCCAGGAGCGCGGCGTCAACTACAACGCCATTGCCGGCGTGCGCGAGCAGATGAGTGCCCATTACTCTTTGCTCATCGGCGAAGTCGAGCTGGGGGCGGCCAACACCATCTTTGTGGTGGCCGATTTCGACAACGGGGCCTGGATTCACTGCCGGGTGGTGGCCGAGCAACTTTCCTTTTGCTACGATGCCAGCCCACCTTATCGGCGGGGCTTTGCGGCCCTTCTCACCACAGGCCAGATCCCCGCAGATTGCCCGGAGTGTGCGATCAAGGTGAGCGAGCCACAGCGCGCCTGGCTCCTGGCGCGCAGCGAACGCTTTGCCGCTTCGCCTCGCCTCACCCGCCTGGCGCAGTGGGGCAGTTACGTTTTGATGCGCGCCGAATCCCCCGGCGGCGATTACGCCGTGGAGTGCCTTTTCCGTGGCCACAGCCTGGTAGGGTTGGAGCGTTGCCGGGAGGTAAAACCGGGGTGATGATTGGCGATCTTTTCCCCATCACCGCTCACGTTGACCCCGAGGGGTATCTCTGGCTGGGCGGTTGCCGGGCCGATGTGCTGGCCCGGGAGTTCGGCACCCCCCTCTACGTCTTTGATGAAGCCACCCTGCGTGAGCGCTGCCGGCGATACAAAGCGGCCCTGGCTGCCCACTACCCTGGCCCCTCCCAGGTAGCCTACGCCAGCAAGGCCTATCTCTGCCTGGCCCTGGTCAGGCTCTTGGCCGAGGAGGGGTTGGGACTGGACGTGGTCTCCGGCGGCGAGTTGTACCTGGCCCGGCAGGCCGGCTTCCCCCTGGCCGCCGTCCACTTCCACGGCAACAACAAATCGGCCGCCGAACTGGAGATGGCCCTGGACTGGGGCGTGGGACGCATCGTGGTGGACAACGCCCACGAGCTGGCGCTGCTGGAGCGTCTGGCCGGGGAAAGGGCCCGCCCTGAGCGCAGTCGAAGGGGACGGCGGCTGGCCATCTGGCTGCGTCTCTCGCCCGACATTGACCTCCACACCCACACTTACAACAAGACCGGGCTGGCCGATTCCAAGTTCGGCTTCCCCCTCGCCGAAGGCCTGGCCGAGCAGGCGCTGCAGGCGGCGCTGGCCTCGCCCCACCTGGAACTGGTGGGCCTGCACACCCACCTGGGCTCGCAGGCTTTTGAGACGGAGCCTTTCACCGCCGCCGTCGAAGCGCTCCTGGCCTTCGCCGGGGAGATGGGGCGCAAACACGGCTTCCGGCTGCAGGAACTGAGCCCCGGCGGCGGCTGGGGAGTGCCCTACCACCAGGACGATCCCCCGGCGCAGATCGAGGAGTATGTGCGGGCCGTAAGTCTGGCCACGGTCGAAGGGTGCGTCCGTCATGGGCTGCCGCTTCCCCGGCTGATCCTGGAGCCAGGCCGCTCCATCGTCGGGCCGGCGGGGATCGCCCTGTACACCGTGGGCGTGCGCAAGACCATTCCCGGTGTCAGAACCTACGTCTCCGTGGACGGCGGCATGGCCGACAACATCCGGCCGGCCCTCTACGGCGTGCGCTACACCGCCCTGGCGGCCACCAAAGCCCATCAGCCGGTGGAGGAAGTGGTCACCGTGGTGGGAAAGTACTGCGAGTCGGGGGACTGGCTGATCCGCGACATCCGGCTGCCGAAGCTGGAGCCGGGGGATCTGTTGGCGATGCCTGTGGCCGGAGCCTATCATCTGCCGATGGCTTCCAATTACAATCTGGCCCTTCGGCCAGCCGTGGTGTGGGTGAAAGATGGCCGGGCCCGGCTCGTTCAGCGCCGCGAGAGCTATGAGGACCTGGTGGCACGGGATGCCATGTCTCCTCTCTTGGAGCAAACTTACACCTTCGGCAGCATCTGATGGGCCTGTAGAGGGGGGAAGGATGTATTACGCCGGCGTAGACGTTGGAGCCATCACGGCCAAGGCAGCCATTCTCGACGACAGCAGGTTCGTGGCCTCGGCGGTTATGGCTGCCGGATACAACCGCGCCGCTGCCGCCGAACAGGTGCTGGCTCAGGCGTTGCAGCAGGCCGGGCTGGAACGGATGGCTGTCGCCCGCCTGGTAGCCACCGGCTACGGCCGTGTGCAGGTGCCCCAGGCCGATCGCACGGTCACCGAGATCACCTGTCACGGGCGCGGCGCGCACTGGCTCTGCCCGGACGTGCGCACGGTCATTGACATCGGCGGGCAAGATTCCAAAGGCATCGCCGTCAACGCGGCGGGCAGGGTGGTGGACTTCGTGATGAACGACAAGTGCGCCGCCGGCACCGGGCGCTTTCTGGAGATCATGGCCCACGCTCTGGAAGAGGACCTGGAGCGCTTCGGCGAGCTGGCGCTGCGCGCGGCGCGGCGGGTGGCCATCAGCAGCACCTGCACCGTCTTCGCCGAGTCGGAGATCGTCACCCATATCGCCGCCGGCGTGCCCAAGCCGGAGATCATCGCCGGCATCCACGAGGCTATCGCTGCCCGCATCGCCAGCATGGTGGCGCGCCTTGCCGTGCAAGACGTGGTGATGCTCACCGGGGGCGTGGCCCGCAACGTTGGCCTGGCGCGCATGCTGGAGGAGAAGCTGGGTCACACTATCGTCGTCCTGCCCGAGGCGCAGATCACCGGAGCCATCGGCGCGGCGCTCTTCGCCCGGGAGGGATAGCTACCTGTGCGGTTGTGACGATAGTAGGACAACTGCTCGCAGTTGTCCTACCAACCGCACAGGTGGAGGGATAGTACAGCAGGAGGAAAAGGTGAGTACATCGAAAGTGGCCGTTCTGAGAACCACACCGGAGACCGTCCTGGATGATTACCAGCGGCTGTGTGAGCTGGCCGGGCTGCGGGAGGCGCTGGATCCATCGGTCACCACCATTCTCAAGGACAACATCAGTTGGCATCTGCTTTACCCCGGCGCCAATACCACCCCCTGGCAGTTGGAGGGCACCATCCTGGCCCTGCGCAACAGCGGTTTCCGCGATCTGGTGGACGTGCACAACCGCACGGTGGTGACCATCGCCGACCTGGGCGACCGTTACAACAAGTTCGGCCCGGTGCTGGAGAAATACGGCGTCCCCAGGCTGTATAACTTCAAGCCCGAGGATATGGCCTGGATCGAATATCGGCCCAAAGCCAGGATGGCTGTGCTGGACAAGATCTACCCCGATGGCATCTATGTCCCTGATTACTTCATGGGCAAGAACATCGTCCACCTGCCGACGGTGAAGGCGCATACTTACACTGTCACCACGGGGGCGATGAAGAACGCCTTCGGCGGGCTGCTCAACGTCAACCGCCACTACACGCATACCTGGATCCACGACACGCTGGTGGACCTGCTGGCCATCCAGAAGGAGATCCACGCGGGCATCTTCGCCACCATGGACGGCACCACCGCCGGCAGTGGGGCCGGGCCGCGCACGCTGATCCCTCACCAGAAAGACGTCATCCTGGCCTCGGCCGACCAGGTGGCCATTGACGCCGTGGCCGCGGCGATGATGGGCTTCGATCCGCTGAAGATCCCCTACATCGCCCACGCCACCGAGCGGGGGCTGGGGCAGGGCAACCCGCGGGAGGTGGAGATCGTCGGCCAGCCGGAGCTGGCCAACGAGCGCTGGGGCTTCAAGGTCGGCGCCAACCTGGGCACGGGCGTGGGCATGCTGCTGTGGCGCTCGCCGCTCAAGGTTTTCCAGAAGCTGCTGTTCCGCACGCCGCTGGTCAAGGTCTTCATCTTCGCCAGCGAGACCTATCACGACCGTATCTGGTATCCGCTCAAGGGGCGACGGGTGACGGAGCGATGGAAGCGGGAAAGCCCCTGGGGGTGCTTGTTTGAAAGCTATCCGGGAGATGCGTAGCCAGTGAGGGAAGACGAAATGTCCAAGGGCATGTTGAAAGTGGCGACCTATAACGTCAATTCCGTCCGTTCCCGGCTGGAGCTGGTGCTGGCCTGGCTGCAAAGGGAGTCCCCCGACATCCTCTGCCTGCAGGAGACGAAGGTGCGGGACGAGGACTTCCCGGTAGCGCCCTTCCGTGAAGCGGGTTACCACGTGGTTTTCCGCGGACAGAAGGCCAGCGCCGGTGTAGCCATCGTCAGCCGTGACGAGCCGCGGGAAGTGGCCTTCGGCCTGGATGTTGGCGGCCCTTTGACAGGCTCAGGGCAAGAGCCCGATGAGGCGCGCCTGATCCGGGCGGTGATCGGTGGCATCCCGGTGGTGAACACCTACGTCCCCCAGGGGCGGGCGCTGGATTCGGAGCACTTTCAGTACAAACTGGCCTGGCTGGCCCGGCTGCGGCTCTTCTTCGAGCGTCACTACTCGCCGCAGGAGCCGCTGCTGTGGCTGGGCGATTTCAACGTCGCGCCGGAAACGATGGACGTGCACGACCCCAAGGGGCTGAAGGACCACGTGTGCTTTCACGTCGAGGCCCGCGCCGCCCTGCAGCGGGTGCGGGAGTGGGGCTTCGTGGACGTCTTCCGGCTTCACCACCCCGATGAGCCGGGGCAATACACGTTCTGGGATTATCGGGTGCGGGGCGCGCTGGAACGGGGCCTGGGCTGGCGGGTGGACCACATCTGGGCCACCGCGCCGCTGGCCCGCCGTTCCATCCGCTCCTGGATTGACGTCGAGGCGCGCCGGACGGAGCGTCCCTCGGACCACACCTTCCTGGTGGCCGAGTTCGCCCTCTGAACGACTGCATATGACAGAGCAGATAACCATCCGGCCGATCACGGCCCTGGCCGATTACGAACGGGTCGAGGCGTTGCAGCGAGAGGTCTGGCAATTCGCCGACGACACAGAGATCGTCCCCGTCCACCTGCTGAAGGCGGTAGCCGAAAACGGTGGGCTGCTGCTGGGGGCGTTCAACGCGCAGGGCGAACTGGTGGGCTTCGTCTTCGGCTTTCTGGCCCAACAGGAGGGGCGGCTCAAACACCACTCGCACATGATGGGTGTGCTGCCCGCTTACCGGGACGCCGGGGTGGGCTTCCGCCTGAAGTGCGCCCAGCGCCAGGCCCTTCTCGCCCAGGGGCTGGAGTGGGCCACCTGGACCTATGACCCACTGGAGGGACGGAACGCCTATCTCAACATCCACAAGCTGGGCGTGGTCTGTAACACCTACCTGCGCCACATGTACGGCGAGCTGCGCGACCAGCTCAACGTGGGCATCCCTTCCGACCGCTTTCAGGTGGCCTGGTGGCTGCGCAGCCAACGGGCGGAGCAGCGGGTGTGCGGCGAGCAACCCCGTCTGACCCTGGCCGCTGCCCTTGCCGCCGGCGCGGAAGCGGTCAACGAGACGCGGCCGGCGGGCGGAATCCGGATGCCCCTGAGGAGCGAGCTCGATAGCCGCGCCGCAGCCGTGCTCGTCGAAATCCCCGCCGACTTCCAGGCCGTGAAGCAGGCGGACCTGGATGTCGCCCGCCACTGGCGGCTGCATACCCGCGGGCTGTTCGAGCGTTACTTCCAGGCCGGGTACACGGTCGCCGAGTTCATCAGCGATGTGGCGGCAGGTGAGCGGCGCAACTTCTATCTGCTGGCGCGCCATTTTCAGGTCTTGCCATCCCGGTAGATCATAGAGATGCGCATCGAAAGGGTCACTTTACGTCACATCCAGATGCCCCTGCGTCACCCCTTCCGCACCAGTTTCGGAGAGGAACGGACCAAGGAGGCCATTATCGTAGCCGTGCAGAGTGCGGGGCTGACCGGCTACGGTGAGACGCCGGTGAGCGCTGCCCCCCTTTACTCCTACGAGACGGTCGGGACTGCCTGGCACGTGCAGCGGGATTTCCTCATCCCCCGTCTGTTGGGGCAAGAGATCGAGCATCCCCGACAGGTAGCCGGGCTGCTGGCTCCCGTACGCGGCCACCCTATGGCCAGGATGGGGCTGGAAGCTGCGATATGGGACCTGCTGGCCAAAGCCGAGGGCTGTTCGCTGTCCCAGATGCTGGGCGGCACACGCACGAGCATCCCCTGCGGGGTCAGCATCGGCATCCAGCCCAGCCTGCCTGCCCTGCTGGAGCGCATTGGCAGCTTCCTGGCCCAGGGCTATCGCCGCATCAAGCTGAAGATCGAGCCCGGCTGGGAGTTGGCCGTCGTGAAGGCCGTGCGGGGCGAATTCGGCGACATAGCGCTGATGCTGGACGCCAATGCCGCTTTCACCCTGGATGACACGCCCCTCTTCCAGGCCCTGGATGCCTATGGCCTGATGATGGTAGAGCAGCCTCTGGGCCACGACGACCTTTACGAGCACAGCCTGCTGCAACGACAGATTGCCACGCCCATCTGCCTGGACGAGAGCATCCGCCATGCGGGGGACGCCCGCGCGGCCATCGAGTGGGGAAGCTGTCGGGTCATCAACATCAAGGCGGCTCGCATGGGGGGCTTGCTGGAGGCGAAACGGGTCCACGACCTTTGTCAGGAGCGGGGGCTGCCGGTCTGGTGCGGGGGGCTGCTGGAGACGGGCATCGGGCGGGCGCACAACGTGGCCCTGGCCAGCCTGCCCAACTTCTGCCTGCCGGGCGACATCTCGGCCAGCGACCGCTATTTCGTCGAGGACATCGTTCAGCCGCCGTTTGTCCTGAACCCCGACGGGACGATGGATGTGCCTTGTGGGCCGGGCATTGGCGTAGAGGTAAAGGCCGATGTGCTGCAGCAGTTCACCATCAGTCAGATGGTGTTCCAGGCTGACTGACCCCCCTTGTCCTCGTTGTAACCCTCAATTCGCCTCTCTTCGCACCAGTGGGAGATAAAGACGATACGGCCCTGGCGGTGTCTGACCGGACTCCGGTGTCGGTGTCTTGGTCGGCCATGGCGTAGGAGTGGCTGTGGGGCTGGAGGTCGCGGTTGCCGTGGCTGATAAGACATCGCCGAAGTTGACCTCTACCCGCGTGTTGGCCCTCACTTCCACGCGGATTTTGTCGGGGGTGGTGGAAGTGTAGCCCGGGGGGTTGATTTCGCGGACGATGTAGAAGTTGGGTGGCAGGCTGATGAACAGGTATCGCCCCCCCACAGCCCCGACGATCAGGGTGATCGAGGGTTGTTTTTCAGACTGGATTTCCACCTGTGCCCCGTCGAGCAATGGCTCCTCTGCCTGTTGCCAGATGCCGTCGCCGTTTAAATCATCCCAGATGCTGCCGGCGATCTCTCCCGTGCTGGGCGTGGCCGTCGGTGTAGAGGAAGGTGTAGGTGTCACCGTTGGCGTTGGCGTCCTGGTGGGCGTGGGTGTGGCCGTGGGCGTGTGCGAGGGTGTTGCCGTCGGGGTTGGCGTGCTCGTCGGCGTGTGGGTAGGCGTCGCCGTCGGGGTTGGCGTGCTCGTCGGCGTGTAGGTGGGCGTCGCCGTCGGGCTTGGCGTAGTCGTTGGCGTGTGCGTAG
>JARYMM010000055.1 GCA_029907105.1 Anaerolineae bacterium
CGAGGTGCCGGAGAAGATGGCGCTGGAGATCACGCCGAGCACGGATAACAGGGTCATGACGTCTTCTCCTTGAGAAATGGACCTATCTGGTGCGGGAGCGGATGCGCAAAGAGGACTTCATCGCCTTCTTGGAGCATCTGTTGGAAGTCTATCCCGCCGTGCCGATCCTCCTGATCGTGGACAACTTCAGCAGCCATACGGCCCATCTCGTTCAGGAATGGTTGGCGCAACATCCGCGCTTGCAGTTGCACTACTTGCCCAAGTATTGTTCACATTTGAACCCGGTGGAGGGCATCTGGCTGCGATTGAAGGGCAAGTTGGCCGCCAATCGGTTGTACGGTTCGATGGTGTTATTACTACAAAGTGTAGAGGAGTTCTTTGATCAGATGACACCCGAACAGGCGCTCGTTTGGGCCGGAGTAGCAACCTGAAAAAGCAAAGGAATTTTCTGCTACTTACTTAGTCTCTTTGCCAAAGGTGCGGGGGCTTTGGTGGATGATACTCTTCAGCCGCTCGGCGGCCTCGGCATCGAATGCCGCCTGTGGCGTGTGGACCGCGTGCGAGCGCTGTTTCAGCGCCTCCAGCCCACGCTCGTTGAAGGCGTTGATGGCCTTCGTCACGGTGTCGCCATCGCAGCTCAGGTCTTGCGCGATCTGCGCGGCTCGTTTGCCTCGACTGCTCGCCAGCACGATCTGGCAGCGCCGCAAGGTGAAGGCGTCTGAGGAGCGCAGACCCGCTTCAACGGCTGCTCGCTCCTCGTCGGTCAAAGGTCGGACGTATATCGGCTTTCTCATGAGCCGATTATACCACTCCGATCATCCGTCCTGGAATTGCACTAGGCAGCACAGATGAAGAGCGATAACCCCCCTTCCCGCACTTCGCGGTTTCTGGTCTATGCCCTTGCCTATCTGCTCTGGCTGGTGAGCGCTGCCGTCTGCGCGGCGGCTGTCATCCAGGTCCGTTCGACGGTCAACGTGCTGTGGGTTGCCCTGGGAAGGGACCGCTACTCGCTGGGACTGGTCAACCAGGTGGTTCTGTTGTTAGGGGGCCTGGCAGCTTTCACTTACGCGGTGTTCCTGGAGGGTTATTATCGTGCGGGGGCCAAACGCCCCTATTTGCTGCTGCAACGCTTTGGGGTCATGATAGCCATTCCGCTCGGGGTGTTCCTGCTAGCCCTGATCATGCTTGAGGTTACGCTGCGCATCATGCGTTAGTATCTGACCAGTGAGATTCTTGCTCGTTGGGCAAGAAAACTCGCCCCAGAGCACGCAGAGGGCCCAGAGACTCTTTAGCGGTCTTCTCAGCGTTCTCTGCGATCTCTGTGGTTGATCTCCTGTTTGGTTCCGGCTTGTCCGGGTTAGGGGCAACTCCACAGGAGTTGCCCCATCCGGTTTCGGGGTGGGTTTTTCCACCTTGAACGCACCCTATAGAGAAGAGGCGATAATGCCTGTCTACTATGCTCGCTACGAACTTGACAACGGCTACATTCACAATTGGCTGCTGGCCGGGCCACAGGCCATGCCCGTGCCCGACCTGCATCGCTTCGCAGGGAAGGACTGGAAGTTGCAGATCGCCCGGCAGTACTACACGCCAGAGTCGTGTGTGACGCAGGCGCCAGTGCAGGATGAGACACTCGACGTGGGCGGTGCACCGCTGACATGGCGTTACTACCGGTGCTCCGACGATCACTTTGTGGATTGCACAGCCTTCTATCACACCTGCCACTACCTGCGGGCGTGGGCCTACAGCCGCGTGATGAGCCCGGCTCCGTACGAGGCGACATGTGTGCTGACGACCAACGGGCCAGCCGACATCTGGCTCAACGGGCAACACGTGCATCGGCAGGAGCACTTCCATCACCAGATACCTTACAGCGTCTCCTTCAGGGCCAGCTTGGCCGAGGGCCCGAACGATTTCCTGGTGCGCTTCGAGGAGGTGGCGGCGCGCGAGTGCCCGTACGTCATGGCCCTGCGCATCGTCGCAGATGCCGCTCAGGGGATAGAGCCACCGCCGGGCGTGTTTGCGTTTGTGCCGACTTCACACGAGGGGGTGGCTCGCCGCGAGATCGTCGAAAGGGCCATCGAGGCGGCCTACCTGGACCGCGACGTGTTTGTTTGGGACGACGAGATCACCGTGCACTGGCCCGAAGACCTGGTGACATCGGCGGAGCTGACGGTGCGCCTCCAGACGCCCACGGGCTGGATCTATTCGGAGGCGCGGCCGATCGCCAAGGCCAGACACAAACGGATTATTGCCACAGCCTATCAGGTCCCGGAAGGCCCTTTCCATGTCTTTTTGATTCCCAGCCTGCATGAGTATTACGAAGGCAACCTGCGCCTGGAACGCAAGATCCCGCTGATAGCGATGCGCAATCGCTATTCGCAGAGCCCGTACGGCACGTTCGACGAGCGCCGCGCCGAAGCGCTGACCGACGCTGCCCGGCGTGAGACCAATGTCTTCTCCGAGATCGCCAAGATGGCGTTGGGCCTATGGGCTGACGTGAAGAGCGATGTCATCAGAGAGACGATCGAGGGGATCAACCAGCGCAAGGATTGCAGCGACTTTTACCTAGTGGGCTTACTGGGCATGTTGTATCGCTATGGCGACAATCCCTCCTTTCCCGAATCGCTCAGACAGCCACTGGAAGAGTGCGTGCTCAACTTCAGGTACTGGGCCGATGAGCCGGGCGCCGACTCGATGTGGTTCTGGTCGGAGAACCACCAGATCCTGTTTCATACCTGCCAGATCCTGGCCGGCCGGCTCTATCCCGACCGCATCTTCACGAACGCAGGCCAGACCGGCCAATGGCACCGGCAACGGGGCGAAGAGCGGGCGCTGTCATGGCTGCTCAAACGCGGCGCGGGCGGGTTCAGCGAGTGGGACTCGAACTGCTATTTCGAGGAGGATTTGCTGGCCCTCTCACACCTGGCCGACCTGGCCGAAAGCCAGCCCGTGTATGACCTGGCTACCGTGATCATGGACAAGATGTTCCTGACCATGGCCTTGAACTCGTACCGGGGAACGTTCGGCTCCACCCACGGCCGCACCTACACCCCACACATCAAGGGCGCTCGGGGGGAGGCTACGGCGGGCATCAGCCGCCTGATGTGGGGCATGGGTGTCTTCAACGACAAGATCATGGGGACCGTCAGCCTGGCCTGCATGGAGAACTATGGGTTGCCGCGCCTCATTGGCGATATCGCCGCTGACCTGCCCGAGGAGATGTGGAACCGCGAGCGCCATGCGGGCACGCTGGAGGAGTGGTGCGACCGGGCCACAGGCGACTGGGAAGTGAACAAGGTGACCTACAAGACGCCAGATTACATGCTCTGCTCGGCGCAGGACTATCATCCGGGCGAACGGGGCGTTCAGCAGCATATCTGGCAGGCGACGTTAGGGCCGGATGCTGTGGTCTTTGTCACGCATCCGCCTTGCATGAGCGAGGAGAACTCGCATCGCCCCAGCTTCTGGCACGGGAACGTGACCCTGCCGCGCGTCGCGCAGTGGAAGGATGTGCTCATCGCCATCCACAAGCTGCCGGACGACGACTGGCTGGGCTTCACTCACGCCTATTTCCCCCTCTGGGCGTTCGATGAGCATGTGCTGCGCGATGGTGACAGCGGTCAGCGGTGGGCCTTTGCGCGCAAGGGGGATGGCTACCTGGCGCTCACGGCAGCGCGCGGGTTGCAGTTGGTCACCGGAGGCGATAGCGCCTATCGTGAGCTGCGCTCCTATGGGCTGCGCAACGTCTGGCTGTGCCACATGGGCCGTGCGGCGCTGGATGGCGATTTCGGCACCTTCCAGGACAGGATCCTGGCGCTCGACCTGGGCTTCGGCGACCTGTCCGTGCGCTGCACCACCTTGCGCGGGGAGACGTTGGCCTTTGCCTGGGAAGGGCCACTCACCCGCAACGGCCAGATACAGGCGATCACCGGGTTCAAGCATTACGACAATCCCTACTGCGTCGCCGACCTCCCTGCGACGCAGATGGAGGTCCGCTACGGTGACCAGGCCCTGCGGCTGAACCTGGCGGCGGAGTGATTTCTGAACCATGAAGGTGATGCTGGTTTTCCCGCCGCAGTGGATCCCGGCGATGCCACACCTGGCGTTGCCGACGCTCACCTCTTTTCTGCGCTCGCACGGCGTGGATGTCATCCAGCGCGACCTCAACGTCGAGACCTACGACATGATCCTGACCCGCGCCTATCTCCAGAAGGCGATGGATCGCCTTTCCACGCGCCTTCGGCGCGGCCGCTCTGTGCCGGAAAGGGTGCGCTGGGCCTGGCGCGAGGGGCCTCGCCTGGCTGACCAGGTTGAGGCAGCCAAGGCCGTCTTCCGCAGTCCGGCCTTCTACGATGGGGAGAAGAGCCTTGACGCTCTCCTGGTCATCGGCCAGGCGCTCGAGCTGGTGTCATTGCCCTACTACCCGGCGCTGTTCGACCTGGTGAACTTCCAACCGGCTGTGTCGGTGGACAGCAGCCGAGGCCTGTTGCAGGCGGCGTGTGACCATGAGCGCAACATGCTGCTCCCGATCTTCCGCCGTGTCATCATCCCTGACCTCGTCCGCCAGCAACCGGACATCGTTGGCATCTCGGTTCCCACGCGGGGCCAGATGCTGGCGGCCGTGACCCTGGCGTATCTCATCAAGGAGACGGGGCTCTCCTGCCACGTGACCGCTGGCGGGCCCCACATCACGATGGTGCGCGAACAGCTCCCGCGGGTTCCCGCGCTTTTCGAGTTGTTCGACAGCGCGGTGCTTTTCGATGGGGAGATGCCGCTGCTGCGGCTGGCAGAGGCGTTGGACGGCCACGGGGGCCTGGCGGGAGTGCCGAACCTGGTTTACAGGTCTGACGGGCAGGTACGTGTCAACGACCGGCCATTGAAGCCGCCGTCTGATACAGGCCCTCACCCCCGTCCCCCCTTCCAGGGGGAGAGGGGAGGTGCGAAACCTGCTGAAGCGGGTTGGCCAGGCTTGCCCGACTTCGATGGCCTGCCGCTCGACCGGTACCTGGTGCCCGAGCTGGTGCTGCCGCTCATCACGGCGCACGGCTGTTACCACGGAGAGTGCGCTTTCTGCAATGTGGGGTACGGGACAGGCAAAGGTTTCCACGCCCTGCCGGTCGAGCAGGTGCTGGCTCAAATCAGAGCCTTGCGGCAGAAGTACGGCGTGCGCCATATCTTCTTCGCCGACGAGGCCATTCCCCCGCGCACGCTGCGCCGACTCTCGGCGGCGCTGTCCGAAGAGGGCTCACCGGTCGCCTGGTGCGGATGTGCGCGCTTCGAGCCCGGGCTCTCGGAGAAGTTGTTAGAGAGCATGGCGGCTGGCGGCTGCCGGATGCTGCTCTTCGGCCTGGAGACTGGCTCGGAGCGCATGATCCGGCACATGGTCAAGGGGACATGCCCGGAGATCATGAGCCGTGTCCTGCGCGCCAGCGCAAAGGCTGGCATCTGGAATCATGCCTTTTTCTTCTTCGGTTTTCCGACGGAGACGATGGCCGACGCGCAGGAGACGGTGAACTTCCTCTATGCTCACCAGGACGCTGTGCACTCGGCCTCCCCCGGTGTGTTCATGCTGGAGCGCTATTCGCCGGTCCATGCAGATCCGGCCCGCTTCGGCGTCAGGGGTGTGGTCGAAGTAGCCGATCAAGACCTGGCCATCACTTTTGACTATGAGGTCGAGTCAGGACTGGATGAGGAGATGGCGCGCACGCTGTACGAGCGGTTGCTGGATGTGCTGCCGACCAAGCGCTACGGCCAGTATTATCTCCACGACGTGAACCGGTTCTTATACGCCAGCCACCTGCACGATCAGGGCAGACCATTTCCGCTCTGGCTGGCGGATGAGGCGGCGAAGACATGACCGCTGACCCCCATCTGTACGACATCGCGACTCACGCGCCTGGGCCTGCGGGACGATTGCCGCTGGAAGCTGAATGGCTGCGCGACTCGCCGAGCGGCGACGTGTTCGGCTGGACCATGGATGTGGCAATGGGTTGGGCGCCGGAGGAGCTGGGGCGCAAGGAGTTCTTGATCCTGAGCACGCAGGCCGGCATCCGCGCCGCGGACGGCGTGGCCATCGCGCTCGGTTACCACACGGGACACTGGGAAGTCGGACTGCTGGCACAGGCCGCCGCCGAAGAATTGACGCGACGCGGCGCGATCCCTTTTGTCGCATCGGTCAGCGATCCGTGCGACGGTCGGACGCAGGGCACGCCGGGCATGATGGACAGCCTGGCCTATCGCAACGACGCGGCCATCGTCCTGCGTCGCCTCATCCGATCACTCCCCACGCGGCGCGGGGTGCTCGGCATCGCCACCTGTGACAAGGGCCTGCCTGCGATGATGATGGCGCTTGCCGCGCAATCCACGCTGCCGTGCGTCATCGTCCCCGGCGGCGTCACGCTGTTGCCGGAACGAGGAGAGGACGCGGGGAAGGTCCAATCGCTCGGCGCGCGCTTCGCACACGGGCTGCTCACACTCGACGAAGCTGCTGAACTGGCATGTCGCGCCTGCGCTTCGCCCGGCGGCGGCTGCCAGTTCCTCGGCACTGCGGCCACAAGCCAGGTGGTCGCCGAGGCCATGGGATTGGCGGTCACGCATTCCGCGCTGGCGCCATCAGGCCAACCTATCTGGCTCGACGTGGCACGGCGTTCGGCGGCCGCGTTGTTGGAGATGGAAGCGAAGGGCATCACGACGCGCGACATCCTCACCGAGGATGCGCTGTACAATGCCATGGTGACACACGCGGCGTTTGGCGGCAGCACGAACCTGCTGTTGCACATCCCTGCCATCGCCCACGCCGCACGCCTGCCGCGCCCAAAGGTCGAGGATTGGATGCGCGTCAACCGGCAAACGCCGCGCCTGGTGGATGTCCTGCCCAACGGGCCGACGGGATACGCCACGGTGCAGGTCTTCCTGGCCGGCGGCGTGCCCGAAGTGATGCTACATCTGGCTGACCTGGGACTGCTGCGCTTGAACGCGCTTACAGTCAACGGATGCACGGTCGGCGAGTCGCTGGACGCGTGGGCGCGGAGCGAGCGACGGCAAAGAGTGCGCACCCGACTGGCAGCGCTGGATGGGATTGATCCCGATGACGTGATCATGAGCCCCGAGAGGGCATGTGAGCGCGGGCTGAGCGGCACGATTGCCTTTCTGACCGGTAACCTGGCCCCGCAGGGTGCGATCATCAAGAGCACAGCGATGGATCCCAGCATCGTTGATGCGGATGGCGTCTATCGCAAAGTCGGTCCTGCGCGCGTGTTCACGTCGGAGCGTGCCGCCGTCGCCGCGGTCAAAGGGACGAGCGATCGTCCGGTCGAGGCGGGCGATGTGATCGTGCTGATCGGTGCCGGGCCGCTGGGGACGGGCATGGAGGAAACCTACCAGCTCACTTCGGCGTTGCGCTATTTGCCTGAAGGCAAGACGATTGCATTGATCACCGATGCGCGCTTCAGCGGCGTGAGCACAGGTGCATGCATCGGTCACGTGGGGCCCGAAGCCCTTGCCGGTGGTCCACTCGGTCGTCTGCGCGATGGCGACACGATCCAGATCATCGTAGACCGCCTCAATCTCGTCGGCCGCATTGATCTGATCGGTGTAGGCGACCGGCGTTTCGATGTGGACGAGGGCGCGCAGGTGCTGGCCACGCGGCCGCTGCACCCCGATCTGCATGTCAATCCCCATCTGCCGGACGACACGCGCTTGTGGGCAGCGCTCCAAGACATCAGCGGCGGCACCTGGGGTGGTTGTGTGTACGATGTGGACGCCATTATTGAAAGATTGGGGGCTGCAAGAAACTCGGGGGGCTTGGGGAACTCAGGGGAACTTTGGGAACTCAGGGGGACTCTTCGCGAACGCGGCGGGCTCTGCGGTAAGATCAGACCCTCTATCCACAAGAGGCAGGGAATGCAACTCACACGACATCAGACAAGCCAGGGCGGGCGCTGGGCGGCCGGGGGCTTTTTCCTTCCCCCGAGTCTGACGTTGAGCGTACTCCTCCAACTGCGCCGCGAGGCAATGATGCAGTTGCTGGCGCTGTTGCCAGCCGACGAACCGGCATACGGTGAATTGCTGGCACCGATTGACCCGCTGCAAGAGGTGTGGGCGGCGGGCGTCACGTACTTGCGAAGCCGCGATGCCAGGCGCGCGGAGTCGCGGGCCGCCGATGTGTACGAGCGGGTGTACGATGCCCTGCGTCCAGAGCTTTTCTTCAAGGCGGCCGGATGGCGCGTCATGAGCACCGGCATGCCCATCCGCATTCGTGCCGACAGCCGCTGGAATGTGCCGGAACCGGAGTTGGTCATTGTGATCAACCGCTATCGCCAGATTGTCGGCTATTGCGCGGGGAACGATGTGTCGTCGCGCGATATCGAAGGTGAGAACCCGCTCTATCTGCCTCAGGCCAAGGTGTACGATGGCTCGTGCGCGCTTGGACCCGGCATCGTGCTGTGCGAGCCGGACGAGATCGCCGATGTGCCAATCCGGTTGAGCGTCGAGCGCGACGGCGCGGTCGTCTTTGCGGGCGAGGCAACAACCGGGGCGATGAAGCGCACGCTTTGCGAGCTGGCCGAGTATCTGACGCGCGAGCTGAGTTTCCCTCACGGTGTTTTGCTGATGACCGGTACATGCATCGTGCCCGGCGAGGGGTTCACGCTGCAACAGGGTGATGTTGTGCAGGTTCAAGTCGGCACGTTGGCAATCAGGAACAAGGTCAGATTGTGAACAACGAAGACGGCTACGAACTCTGGTTGCGCTATCGCCAGGTGAGTGACACGGAGCGCCTGGCGCAATACCGCCACGCGCTCAATAGCATCGTCGTGCCGGGCGCAAGCGCAACCGCCGCCATCATCAAGGCCGAGCTCGCACGCGCATTGCCGGCGTTGCTCGGCGTGCCCGTGCCACTCTCCCACGAGCCGGTCGGCAACGCCCTGGTCGTGGGCGCATCCGTATCCGAAGCCGATCGCCGCCGGCTGGGCGAGGAAGGATTCCTGATCCGCTGTCATCAGTCGGAGGGCGGGGACCGGATATTCGTCACCGGCAACACCGACATCGCGGCGCTGAGGGGCGCTTTCCATTTCCTGCGTCTGCTCCAGATTGAGGGAGACATCCGCGGCCTCGACCTCCTGAGCCGTCCCCGCATCCAGCACCGCATCCTCGCCCACTGGGACAACCTCGATGGCTCGATTGAGCGCGGTTATGCCGGGCGCTCGCTGTGGCACTGGGAGGAATTGCCGGCCAGGATTGACCCGCGCATCCATGACTATGCCCGCGCCTGTGCCTCTATCGGCATCAACGGCGTGTGCCTGAACAACGTCAACGCCGACCCCAGGATCCTGACCGCCGAAACCCTGGAGAAGGCTGCCGCGCTGGCCGCCCTGTTCCGGCCCTATGGCCTCCGCGTCTACCTGTCGCCATTTTTCGCGGCCCCCATGGTGCTCGGCGGCCTGGACAGCAGCGACCCGCGCGATCTCGCGGTGGCCAGTTGGTGGCAACGCAAGGCGGAGGAGATCTATCGTCTGATCCCCGACTTCGGCGGCTTCCAGGTCAAGGCGAACTCGGAGGGGCAACCTGGACCGCAGGATTACGGGGCCACTCACGCCGATGGCGCCAACATGCTTGCGGATGCGCTCGCGCCGCACGGGGGCATCGTGCTGTGGCGGGCGTTCGTCTACGATGTGGCGATTGACGCCGATAGGGCCAAGTGCGCGACCAAGGAGTTTGTGCCGCTGGATGGCCAGTTCCGGCCTAACGTCTTCGTGCAGGCCAAGAACGGCCCAATTGACTTCCAGCCGCGTGAGCCATTTCATCCCCTCTTCGGCGCTATGCGGCACACACCATTGGCCCTGGAACTGCAGATCACACAGGAATACCTGGGCCAGTCGGTCTATCTGGTTTACCTTGGCGAGATGTGGAAGGAGGTCCTGGAGTCAGACACCTACGCGGAGGGGCCAGGCTCGACGGTGGCGCGGGTCGTGGATGGCTCGCTGAACCATCATGCCGCCTCGTGCATAGTCGGTGTGGCCAACACCGGCTCCGATCGGAACTGGTGCGGCCATCACTTCGCCCAGGCCAACTGGTATGCCTTCGGCCGGCTGGCCTGGGATCACACCCTGAGCGCGGAAACCATTGCCGACGAGTGGATTCGTATGACCTGGTCGAACGATCAGGCTGTGGTCAATGCGATCAAGACGATGATGCTCGGCTCGTGGCAGACCTGCGTCAATACCATGACACCGCTCGGCCTGCACCATCTGATGCAAGAGGGGCATCACTACGGACCTGACCCTGGGTTCAACGGCGCCCGGCGTGCCGATTGGAACAACGTCTATTTCCACCGCGCGGACAGCATGGGGCTGGGGTTCGATCGCAGCAGCACCGGCAGCAACGCGGTGAGCCAGTATCACAGCCCGCTGCGGGAGCAGTTCGACAGCCTGGAGACCTGTCCCGACAAGTATCTGCTGTGGTTTCACCACGTGCCCTGGGATTATCGTCTGCGCTCCGGTCGCACACTCTGGGAGGAACTGCAAATGCGCTATGCGGCGGGCGTCGCTGGGGTGGAACGGATGCGCGCCATCTGGGCCAGCTTGCAGGGTCGCATTGATCCCCAGCGTCACACGCACGTCAGCCAACGGCTGGAACAGCAACTGGGAAACGCTCGGCTGTGGCGGCAGACCTGCCTGGACTACTTCGGCCAGTTTGTCAGGTGACAGCCACCTCGAAGGTGACTGTCACCTGAGAGAAGAACACCCATTATGGCAATCATCGAACCAGAGTTCCTGGAGCTCACTCGCGGCCTGGACCTGGCTGCCTTCTGGGAAGAGAACGACCGCTGCCAGGGGCTGGCAACCGACAAGCCGCGCTGCCCGGCATCCTTCTCGCCCGACGACCACTGGATCTTTGAGTTCATGGCCTTGCCGTCCACGCTGCGCTACTATCAGGACACCGATTACCGGAACGCGCTGCACCGCGAGGTCAACGCCATCACGTTGAAATATGTCGGTCGGGCTTTCTTCGACGAGGACACCTGGCGTACGTCGCCCAGGCGTATCGAGAACCTGTTCGGCTGCGAGTTTGCCTATTACGAAGGCAGCACCCCCTGGCTGGTACCGGTCACCGACGACCCGGACGAGTTCAGCCGCATCCTGGATCGCGCGGAGGCGACGGACCTGCGGACATGGGCTTTCCCAGAGGAGTACCTGGCGGAGTGGGAGGAGCGCAAGGCGGCGGGCAAACCGCTGCCGAAGCTGGGCACGGGCAGCCGCGGGCCGGCAACGATCATGACTTCGGTCCTCAAGCCGGAGACGGCCTTTCTCTGGTTCTACGACCATCCCGACCTCATGCGGCGCTTCCGGGATATCCTGGCCCTCAAGATGGTGGAGCTCAACACCGTCCTGCGCGAATTCAGCGGCAATGATGAACCTGGCTGGTGGATCACCGACGATAACTGCGCTCTCTTCAACCGCCGGCTCTATGGCGAGTACTGCACCCCGGTGCTGGAGCACGTGCTGGAGGCTATGGCCCCCGGCAATGCGCGGCGCTATCAGCATTCGGATAGCGCTATGGGCCACTTGTTGGACATGCAGTACGAGCTGGGGATCAGCGAGGTGAATTACGGCCCAACGGTGGACGCCGGCCTGATCCGGGCGAAGATGCCGGACGCGCTCATCCACGGGCAGATGCCGCCTCTCTTGTTGCGCAACGGCAGCCCGGAGGAGATCCGGGCGCGGGTGATCGAAGACTTCCGCAAGGCCGGCGGCAACGGCCGCCTTGACGTGACCACCGCCGGATCGCTGGCCGCGGGCACCGGTGTCGGCCGCATGCGATGGTTCATGAAAGTCGTCCAGGAGCACTGTCGCTATGACAGATAAGAGAAGATCGAAGAGGAGCAATACATGGGTACGGCGATCAAGATCGGCATCATCGGCGCAGGCAGCGCCCAGTTCTCCTTGGGGTTGGTGAAGGACATCTGCTTGACGGAAAGCCTGCGGGGCAGCCATATCACGTTCATGGACATTGACAAGGGGCGGTTGGAGGTCATCTACAGGCTTGGCACGCGCTACGCCAGCCAACTGGGCGCAGACCTGACCTTCGACGCCACCACCGACCGCGCGGCCGCGCTGCAGGATGCTGATTTCGTGGTCAACACTGCTTATGTGTTGGGCCACGAGGTGGAAGCCAAAATGCGCGACCTGGCCGCCGAGAAGTACGGGTACTACCACTCCGGCAGCTTCGGCTCTTATCACCAACTGCGCCTGATGTTGGACGTGGCGCGCGACATGGAGCGCATCTGCCCCGACGCCTGGCTGATCCAATCGAGTAATCCGGTGCTCGACGGCTGCACCCTGATGACCCGCGAGACCGGCATCAAGGTGTGTGGGCTGTGCCACGGGCATTATGGCTATATGGAGATTGCCCAGACCCTCGGCATTGACCCGGCGAAGGTGACCTGGCAAGCGCCAGGCCTGAACCACAACATCTGGCTCACCCACTTCATCTATGAGGGCGAGAACGCCTACCCGCTGATTGATGAGTGGATCGCCACCAGGGCAGAGGAATACTGGCGCACGCACGTCGCCGAGCGCACCCACGACATCCAGATGTCGCGAGGCGCTGTGCATCAGTACCACATGTTCGGATTGTTCCCCGTCGGTGACACGGTACGGCATCGGCAATGGTGGTGGTATCACACCGACATTACCACCAAGAAGCGCTGGTTCGGCGAGCCGTGGGGCGGGCCGGATACGCACCTGGGACGCCCCTTCTTCGTGGCGGGGCTCGAGGAGCGGCTCAAGGAGTATCGGCATTGGGCTGAAGACCCCAAGGCCGACCTGACCAAACTGGTGGGCACGGAGAAGACGCGAGAGCAGCAGGTGCCCATCATGGACGCGCTCACCAACAACAACGAAGGCTGTTTCCAGGTCAACGTGCCCAACCGCGGCGCGCTGGCGGGCCTCCCGGATGATGTCGTGGTCGAGGTGCCCGCCATCGTCAACCAGAAGGGCATCCAGCCGCTGTGTGTGGGCAGCTTGCCACCAAAGATCATGCTGGAGTGCATCTTGCCTGACTGGCTGGATATGGAACGCGAGCTGCTGGCCTTCAAGACCGGCGACCGCTCCATGTTGCTCTTCGAGACCCTGAGCAACCACCAGACGCGCAACTACGATGCAGCGGTGGCCTTGCTGGATGACCTGCTGCAGCAACCCTTCGTGGTGGAAGTGGAAGACTGGGAGAAGATGGAGCGCATCCAAGACACCTACAAATACCCGAGGCCGCTATGAGACTGTGTGCCCTGCTCTTCGACTTGGGCGACACCATCATGGATGAGGAGACCGAGGTCAAGGATGCCCAGGGGACGACGCTGCGGGCCGAATTGGTGCCGGGTATGGCCGGGGCGCTACGTGAGTTCAAGGCTGCCGGTTTCCCCCTGGCATTGGTGGCCGACAGCAGGCCCGAGACCCCTGAGAATGTGCTACGCCAGCACGGTTTGTATGAGCTGTTCGACGTGCTGGCCATCTCGGAGGCTGTGGGCTTCACCAAGCCGGACCCGCGCCTCTTCCAGGCCGCGCTGGATGCCCTGGGCATCCCAGAGGCCGACTATGGCCGGGTCGTCATGGTGGGCAACAACCTGGAGCGGGACATCGCTGGGGCCAACCGGCTGGGCCTGATCTCGGTCTTCTGCGATTTCAACGACCGGCGGCGCACGCATCCGCTCACAGCCGATGAAGTCCCGCGCTATACCGTCACCTCGGCGGTCGAGCTGCGGGATCTCATCGCACGCTTGGAAAGAGAAGAAGCAGGAGCAACATCATGACAACAGGACAAGTCTGGCCAGCGGAATGGAGTCAGCTCGCCGATCCTGTAAGTGGCGCGAGGGTCACGCGGCTGACCAATTACAGGGCACATAGCCACCATCTGTACTTCACGAACTCCGGCTGGTACGCGGGCGGAAAGAAGCTCCTGATCAGCTCGGACCGCGGCAACAAAAGGAACCTGTACGGGGTGAACCTGCTGGACGGCACCCTGACACAGCTCACTGACCTGCAGGAACTCACCCGAGAGCCGACCTTGCTCGACACCAGCAAGAACCCGGTGCGTGAGGAAGCCTATCTGTGGGTCAACCGTGTCCTGATGGCGCTAGACCTGGAGACCCTGGCCATGCGCGAGCTGTACCGCGCGCCGGATGGCTTCACCACTTCCATAACCAATGCCACCGCTGACGGTCGCTATGTCATGACAGCGCTGGTTGAGGATCTGTCGCACCGCTTCCGGGTCAACCTGGACCATGGGTACATCGGCTTTCGTGAGTACTGGGAAGCGCGTCCGCTGTCCCGGGTCATCCGCGTGGCAGTCGAAACAGGACAGATGGAAGTGGTCTGGGAAGAGCGCTATTGGATCGGTCACATCAACACATCACCTACCCAGGGTCATCTGCTCACCTTCTGCCACGAGGGGCCATGGGACCTGGTTGACAACCGTATCTGGGCGCTTGACACGAGGACAGGCCAGGTCTGGAAGATTCGCCCGACCGCGCCCGGGGAGCAGGTCGGACACGAATACTGGTTCAGAGATGGTATCCACATCGGCTACCACGGCCGCCGGGGTGACCAGACGATCTACGGCAGCATCCGCTATGACAATACCGGGCAAGTGGAAGCACCGTTTCCGGTCAGGCGGTCGTGGCACTTTCACTCCAATGCGCTGGATCTGATCGTTGGCGACGGCAGCACAGAGGAGCCGTATCTGCTGCTGTGGCGGTTCAGGGACGGCGTGTTCGAGGGGCCACGCATCCTGGCCTGGCATCGCGGCTCGTTCCACGTACAGATTTTGCACGTTCATCCGGCATTCAGTCCCGATGGCAAACAGGTGCTGTACACCTGTGACCCGGAGGGCTATGGTCAGGTGCACCTGGTCGAGGTGCCCGACTTTGAGTCTCTGCCGCGGCTGAATGAGGATTGACCATGCCGCTGGCGCAGTTGATAGGAGGAATGAACGTCATGTCAGCTCAACCGCCTCTCCGCTTTGCGGCCATTGGCCTGAATCATGATCATATCTATATGCAGACCAACATCCTGCTGGAAGCAGGCGCACAATTGGTCTCGTACTACGCGGCCGAGCCGGACCTGGCTGCCGTCTATGGCCAGCGCTATCCCCAGGCCGCCCTCGCCCGCTGTGAGGAAGAGATTCTGGAGGATCCCACCATCCAGCTCGTCATCAGTGCCGGCATACCGTGCGACCGCGCGCCGTTGGGCATCCGTGTGATGCAGCACGGTAAGGACTACATGACCGACAAGCCCGGCATGACGACCCTGGAGCAGTTGGAGGCCGTGCGTCGTGTCCAGGCCGAGACCGGCCGCATCTACTCGGTGGATTTCAGCGAGCGGTTCCACGTTCGCTCGGCCATGAAGGCGGGCGAACTGGTCCAGGCAGGCGCCATCGGCCAGGTGCTGCAAGTGGTCATCCTGGCGCCCCATCTGCGCCGGCTGGCGAGCCGGCCGCCATGGTTCTTCGAGCGCCATAAGTACGGCGGCATCCTGGTGGACATCGGATCCCACCAGTTCGATCAGGTCCTCTTCTACACCGGCTCCGACCAGGCGGAGGTGGTGGCGGCCCAGGTCGGCAACCTGTACCATCCCGACTATCCGGGGTTCGAGGACTTCGGCGACGCCATGATCAGGGGCAGGCGGGTCTCAGACCCGCCCCTACTGGGTTACGTGCGTGTGGACTGGTTCACACCCAATGGGCTGGGCACCTGGGGCGATGGCCGGCTGTTCATCCTGGGCACCGACGGCTACATCGAGGCGCGCAAGTACTGCGATATCGGCGGGCAACCCGGCGGTGACCACCTGTTCCTGGTGGATCACCGCGGCATCCAACGCATTGATTGCCGCGATGTGGCGCTGCCATATGGCCGCCAGCTCATCGAGGACATCCGCAATCGCACCGAGACCGCCATGACCCATGCCCATTGCTTCCTGGCGTCGCAACTGGCGCTGGAAGCGGAGGCCAAGGCGGCTAGACTGGGGTATCTCAAATGACCGAAGATAGAATCCGTGTGGCGGTGGTCGGCGGGGGCATTGGTCGTACACACCTGGCGGCCTATCGTGCCCTGCCCCACCTGTTCGACGTGGTCGCCGTCTGCGGCCGTGACCGGACGCGCACCTCTGCTCGGGCGGAGGAATTCGCCGTGCCGCGCGTTGTCTGCTCGATGGATGAGCTTTGCGCGATGGACGGGTTGGACGTGATTGACATCTGCACGCCGTCGCATCTTCATGAGGCGCAGACGCTTCAGGTGCTGGCGGCGGGCAAGCACGCCATCTGCGAGAAGCCATTGGCTGGCTCCCTGGCCGCGATGGACCGACTGGCCGAGGCCGAGGTTCGCTCTGGCCGCCGCGTGATGCCGATCTTCAACTACCGCTTCGGCGCTGGGGTGCAGAAGCTGCGACATCTCATCGCCCAGGGGATCACCGGACGCCCCTACCTGGGCACCATTGAAGTGGCCTGGCGCCGGCGGGCCGATTACTACGCCGTGGACTGGCGCGGCCACTGGCAGACCGAGCTGGGTGGCACCCTGACCACCCACGCCATTCACTTCCTGGACCAGCTCCTGTACCTGCTCGGGCCTGTGCGCAACGTCTTCGCCCGTACGGCCACCCTGGTCAATCCGATCGAAACCGAAGACTGCGCGTCGGCCTCGCTGGAGATGGCCAGCGGCGCCCTGGCCTCGGTCTCTGTGACGTTGGGCTCCAGCGTCGAGATCTCCCGGCAGCGCTACTGCTTCGCCAACCTGGTGGCCGAGAGCAACCTGGCCCCTTACAACAAGAACACGCAGGAGCCCTGGCAGTTCGTGGCCGACACGCCGGAGGCGGAGGCACGCCTGGCGGCCGCCCTGGCGTCCTTCGTGCCCGGCCCTGAGGGCTTCGTCGGTCAGTTCGCCGGGTTCGCCGAGGCCCTGCGCAATGGCACCGAGCTGCCCGTGACACTGGCCGACGCCCGGCGGGCGATCGAATTGCTCACCGCTCTCTACGCCTCGGCACGCACCCGCGCCGCGGTGGACCTGCCCATCGGGCCCGAGCATCCGTTCTACGAGGGTTGGCTTCCCTGAGGACCCGGTTGGGCCTGATGCATCCGGCGGTGCGAAGCGCACGATTATTGTGTGACCGAGAGGTGGTCATCAACGACGCCAAAGGCGCGGCTGCTTTCATCCTGGCCGCGGTCGAGATGGAACGGGCAGAGGCAAGCTGTGTTCGACGTACGAGACTTCGGTGCAGCCGGTGACGGACTGTCCCTCGATACCGCAGCCATCCAAAGGGCAATTGATGCCTGTGCGATGGCAGGCGGCGGGACGGTTCACTGCGGGACCGGCACTTACGTCACCGGCGCGCTGTTCCTGCGGGATCGCGTGACCCTGGAGCTGGAGGCGGGGGCCACCTTGCTGGCCAGCCAGGACCCGGCCGACTACCCGGTCATCCACAGCCGCTGGGAAGGGGTTAACCAGGAGACGCATGCGCCGCTGATCGGCGGCCACCAACTGGAGGACATTGCCATCGTAGGACGGGGCACGATAGATGGTCAAGGGGCCGCGTGGTGGCAGCGATTCCAAGACGGAACTTTACGCTATCCCCGGCCACGGCTGATCTCATTCACCGACTGCCAGAAGGTTTTGATCGAAGGGGTCACCCTGATGCGCTCGCCTGGCTGGACGGTCAACCCGGTGCGCTGTCATAACGTTACGATTGACAAGGTGACCATCCTCAACCCGCCAGATTCGCCCAATACCGATGGCATCAACCCGGACTCATGCAACAATGTGCGCATTTCCAACTGCCACATTGATGTCGGCGACGACTGTATCGCCATCAAGTCCGGCACTGAAGCCGAGGACCCTGATCGGCGCCTCCCCTGTGAGAACATCACCATCACAAACTGCATCATGATCCACGGTCATGGCGGGGTGGTGATCGGCAGCGAAATGTCGGGCGGGGTGCGCAATATCGCGATCAGCAACTGCATCTTCGAGGGCACTGACCGGGGGATCAGACTCAAATCGCGGCGCGGCCGCGGCGGGGTGATTGAAGACGTCCGCGTGACCAACGTCATCATGACGGGCGCGCTGTGTCCATTCACGGTGAACCTCTACTACGCCTGCGGCGCATGGGGCAATAAGACCGTTGCCGACAGGCAACCTCGAGCCGTGGACGCAGGGACACCCCGCGTTCGACGCATTCACTTAAGCCATATCACCGCCCGCGACGCGAAACTGGCCGCCGGATGGGTGTGGGGTTTGCCTGAGATGCCTATCGAAGGCGTCACATTGGACGACGTTTGGATCTCAATGGCGGCCGAAGCAGAGCCGGGGTATCCTGAGATGGCCGATGGAGTGGAGCCGATGCAGAGGGCCGGGCTGTTCGTTCGCCATGTTCGCGGCCTGCGCCTGCGCGATGTTGAGATCACAGGCCAGAGGGGCCCCGGCCTGCTCCTGGATGATACCGTCGAATGAACCAGGCCGGTAGCCCGCTTCGAAAATCTCTGGGGGAGCGGAGGGTTCAGCACATGATCCAGCACACGAAAGCATCAACGCATCGCCATCGGCGTTACTCGTTGGCCATGGAATTCGCCGGGCAGCAGCTCCGCCGGCTGATTGAGACCCACCCCGACTCCTTCCCGATGTATACCCTCGCCGGCAAATGGGTGATCGGCGGCGAAACGTGGACCAACTGGTGCGAAGGCTTCCTGGGCGGCCAACTCTGGCTGCTCTACGGCCATACCGGCGATCCCTATTGGCGCGATCAGGCGGAACACCACTCGCGTCTGATCGAGCACCGCAAAACCGACCGCAGCGTGCACGACCTGGGCTTTCTGTTCTGGCCCACCTGGAAGCGTTGGTACGATCTGACGCGCGACGAGGCGGTCAACGCTGTGGTGATCGAGGCAGGCCGGACGTTGGCGTTGCGCTTCAAGGAACGGGGTGGCTACCTGTGCTCCTTCGTCGCCGACGAAAGCCTGTTCATTGACATCATGATGAACGTGGGCCTCATCTTCTACGCCGCCGAGCAGACCGGCGATGCGGAGCTGATGCGTATTGCAGAGCGACACTGCCTGACCACGAGACGCTACCTGGTCCGCGGGGACGGCAGCACCGCGCACGAAGGCATCTTTGACACCACCACCGGCGAGTTCCTGCGCCAGAGCACGCACCAGGGCTGGCGGGGCGACTCATCATGGGCACGCGGCCAGGCCTGGGCGCTCTATGGCTTCGCCACAGCCTACACCTTCACCCGGGATCAGCGCTTCCTGCGCACGGCCGAGGCCTGCGCCGACTACTACATCGAGCGCACTCCGCTCTCGGGCATCCCGCCGAACGACTGGGACGAGCCGAATCCGGCGCTGCCCTACGAAAGCTCAGCCGCAGCGATAGCAGCCAGCGGCATGCTTGATCTGGCAGGGCTCACGCCAGAGCCGGGCAGGAGCCTGCGCTATCGTGATATCGCTCTAGGCATCCTCGATACCCTTACCGGCCCCGAATTCCTGGCCATTGAGACATCAGGCTGGGAGGGAATCCTGAAACACGGCATCTATCATCAGCGCAAAGGGCTGGGGGTTGACGAAAGCGTCATGTGGGGCGACTACTTCTTCCTGGAAGCGTTGAGCAAGGCGATGGTAAACCTATGAACGGATCAGCGAACGGGCGTGTCGCGCTGGTCACCGGCGCGAGCCGCGGCATCGGCCGCGCCATTGCGGTGGCCCTGGCCGGCGATGGCTGGACGGTCGTAGTCAACTACCAGGCCAATGCCGAGGCCGCTGCCCAGACACTGGCCCTGGTGCAGGCGGCAGGCGGGCAGGGCGTGACCATCCAGGCCGATATTGTCCATGCCGCCCAGCGGGAACGGCTGGTGCAGGAGACGCTGTCCTGCTACGGCCGGATTGACCTGCTGGTGAACAACGCGGGCATGGCCCCCCGCCAGCGCCTGGACTTGCTGGAAATGACCGAGGCCAGCTATGATGAGGTCATGGCCGTCAACCTGAAGGGGCCGTTCTTCCTCACACAGCTTGTGGCGAAGGCCATGATCGCTCTCAGCCAAAAAGATATGGGCGCACCGCCGTGCGCCCCTACGCGGGCTATCATCAACATCGGCTCGATCAGCGCCTACGCCAGCAGCGTAAACCGGGCGGAGTATTGTCTCTCCAAGGCCGGAATGGCGATGATGACCCGTCTCTTCGCCGACCGGCTGGCGGAGTATGGGATCGCCGTGTACGAGGTGCGGCCCGGCATCATCGAGACGGATATGACGCGCCCGGTGCGGGAGAAGTACGATCAGTTGATCGCCGCCGGGCTGACGCCGTTCCGTCGCTGGGGTCGGCCAGAGGATGTGGCGCTGGCCGTCGCCGCCATCGCCGCGGGCCACTTCCCGTTCTCTACCGGCGAAGTGATCAACGTGGATGGCGGCTTCCATCTACGGCGCTTCTGAGCCGGAGCTTCGCTTTTGAGCTTTGGACTCTGGGGTCTACCGCATGGCAGTGAGCACATACCGCCGCCTGGCAGCACTCAAGACACCTGCTGCCTTCGCTGAGTATCTGGCCAAAATCGGAGCTGACCTGCCTTTCGACGAGCAGGTGCTGACAGGGGACGACGCGCCGCTGGCCCAGCCCTATCGGTTGCCCGACGGCACCGTCCTAGGCAATCGCTTCGCCATCCTGCCCATGGAAGGCTGGGACGGGACCCTCGATGGCCGCCCCAGTGAGCTCACATTCCGACGCTGGCGGCGGTTCGGTGCGAGCGGCGCCAAGTTGATCTGGGGCGGCGAGGCTGTGGCTGTTCGCCACGATGGCCGTGCCAACCCCAACCAACTGCTCCTCAACGAGGCAAACCTGCGCCATCTGGCCGCCCTGCGGCAGGCGCTGGTGGCCGAGCACGAGAGGCGTTGGTCCAGCAATGACCTGTTGATCGGCCTGCAACTCACCCATTCCGGCCGCTTCGCACGGCCAAACGGCAAGGCCCTGGAGCCGGTGATCCTCTACCACCACCCCTGGCTCGACCGCAAGTTCGGCATTCCGGCTGATTACCCGGTGATAAGCGACGATGAGATCGCCCGACTGGTGGAAGATTACGCCGCCGCGGCGCGCCTGGCGCAGCGCGCCGCCTTCTCGTTTGTGGATGTCAAGCACTGCCATGGCTACCTGGGGCATGAATTCCTCAGCGCGGTGGATCGGCCGGGACGCTACGGTGGCAGCTTTGAAAACCGGACGCGGTTCCTGCGCGAGGTCGTTGCTGCCATCCGCGCCGCCGCGCCGGGCCTGTTGATCGGTGTGCGGCTGAGCGCCTTCGATTTCATGCCCTTCCGCCCAGGCCCGGACGGCGTCGGCGTGCCGGACTGGCCCGAGGGTGGGCCAACCACCGTGGTCGCCCCTGACTCCTGGCGCTACCCATACGCGTTCGGCGGGGACGGCACCGGGCTGGGGATAGACCTGACCGAGCCGCGGGCGTTCCTCGACCTGCTGGTCTCTTTGGACATCCCGCTTGTCTGTATCACTGCCGGCAGCCCTTACTACAATCCGCACATCCAACGGCCGGCCCTCTTCCCGCCATCCGACGCCTACGGGCCCCCGGAGGACCCGCTGCTCGGCGTGGCACGGCAGATCGCGGTCACTGCCCAACTCAAGGCACATCGCCCCGAGTTGCTGGTGGTTGGGTCGGCGTACTCCTATCTGCAGGAGTGGCTGCCGAACGTGGCCCAGGCCGTGGTGCGTCGGGGCATGGCCGATTTTGTGGGGTTGGGCCGCATGGCCTTATCGTATCCCGATATGGTCGCCGATGTGCTGGCCGGCTGCCCTTTGCAGCGCAAGCGCATCTGCCGCACCTTTAGCGATTGCACCACAGCTCCCCGCATAGGACTGGTATCCGGCTGCTATCCGCTGGATGACTTCTACGGGAAGTTGCCAGAGGCTCAGCAACTGGCGGCGTACAAGCAGAGCTGGCTTATGCCCAGAACGGATGGATCTTTTTGACCTCCTGGAGCAAGTGTGGTATTATTGTAATATCTTTGCATGTAAGGTGGCCTCACCTGGCTGCTGGACGTGGCCGTCCAGCAGGAGCACATGGCTGTTCAGAAAGGGGGTGATGAAGCCGAAGGGGGAATTAAGGGCTAAGGGGGGCCTTGCACCCCCGGGTGAATCGCATTCACGACACAAACAAACAGGAGGTTTGACCTGCACCTTTCGAACACCACTTCAATGCGCTCATCGTACCACCTCACCCATCCGGCCTTGCGGTAGATCATCTGCGTGGCCTTTTCCAGGCTCAGGGTGCGCCACTCCGGAGCGAAGTAGTGCTGAGCCACCCAGTCATGCAGATTGGCCAAATGTATTCAAACTCTTGCTGTTCGATCTGCCCTGGGATCATCGGACGGATCGGCCCTGCCCGCTCCAGTACCTGGAGGTTGGGCTTTTCGTCCACGCAGACCACTAGAATGCCTCGTTCCAGCAACCAGGCGGCCCGCTCATAGCACCACAACACCTTGGCGGCTTGCCGAATGGCAGCACTGTCCCACACAGTGCTTTTCCAGTATCTCCAGCGATGAGGCTGCAACGTCGCTGTACGCAGAATCTCGGTGATGGTCGTATAAGTGCGTCACGTTCAACCCGTGCTCTGCCGGTTTGGTGCAGGCCAGGGTTGAGCGGGTCTACACGCCTGTTCCCGTGGTGCACGCAACGCTAGCGCAGCATCCGTTCGCTGCGCTCAG
>JARYMM010000056.1 GCA_029907105.1 Anaerolineae bacterium
ATCCAGGTAGACATCCTGACCGGCGATGGTGACATTGTCGCCCACGATCACGCCTGAGCGAACAGTCAGCCGCTGTGCAGTGATTTTTACGTTCCTTCCAAAGACAGCATCTGGCGCCACATCTGAATTGGCCGCCAATATTGAAGCTCTTTCCGCATGAATAGTATCCGGACTTCTCTTCATCATCAGCACCCTTGTCATCTAACCGACCGTCACTTCCACCAACCGGCCCCGCTCGGCCATGGACTGCGTGGCCGCCTCCAGAATGCGTACCACTCTCAAGCCAGCTTCGCCATCGCTAACCGGGCGCTCGCCCCGCTCGACACAGCGGATAAAGTGCGCGGCCTCTACCCGCAGCGCCTCGGTCATATCCAGTTGCGGCGCCCACATGTCCCCTGTGCGGTAGCCAATGAGCATCTCGTACACGCTTTCGGCATCATCCTTGTTGACCGTGATACCCTTGTCATACACCTTGACCTTCTCGCTGGG
Source organism: Anaerolineae bacterium (assembly GCA_029907105.1). Taxonomy (GTDB): domain Bacteria; phylum Chloroflexota; class Anaerolineae; order UBA3071; family UBA3071; genus JARYMM01. Next base: position 490 of record JARYMM010000056.1, read on the forward strand.
CTCCAGATCGTCGTAGACGATCATCTTGCGGCTGCCGCCGATGAGCGTGCGCCGCACCTTGACCGGCGCCAGCCAGTTGACGTGGATGTGGGCGATCAGCCGGCCATCGAAGAAGAGCGTCAGGTAGGCGATGTTTTCCGGTTCGCCGGGCACGTGGCTCATGCCTGTGGCCGAGACCGCCAGCGGCCGCGAGGGCAAGACGTAATCCATGATGGAGATGTCGTGCACGGCCAGGTCCCAGATCACGCTCACGTCGTGCTGAAACAGCCCCAGGTTGACGCGCACCGAATCGTAGTAGTAGATATCGCCCAGCTCGTGACCGGCCACCAGTTCCCGGATCTTGCGCACAGCGCCCGTGTAGACGAAGGTGTGATCCACCATCAACACACGGCGGCGCGCAGCGGCCTCCTCGATAAGGCGCGCCGCCTGCTCTGAGGTCGCCGTCAACGGCTTCTCCACCAATACATGCCTGCCGGACCGCAGGGCCTGCATGGCCAGATCGAAATGGGTCGAAACGGGCGTGGCGATGGCGATGGCATCAATGCGCCCGTCAGCCAGCACTTCCCGGTAATCCGTCGTCGTCTCGATGGCCGGATACCGGCTGCGCGCCAGGGCCAGCCGCTCCGGACGCAGGTCGCAGACCGCCAGTACCTGCGAACCGGGGGCTTCGACGAAGTTACGCACCAGGTTCGGCCCCCAGTAACCATAGCCGATCACGCCCACACCGATCATCTGCCCCTCTCCAATGTCTCGCCTCCTGCCCCACTGCCCCGTTGCTTCACCGCCTCGTTGCCCCGTTGCCTCGTTGCCTTGTTGCCCCGTTGCCTCATTGCCTCGTTGCCCCGTTGCCTCATCGCCTCATTGCCTCGTTTCCTCCTGCATCACGCCCCCGCCACCAGCCAGATGCCAGCCAGAAGCACCAACAGCCCGACCAGCTTGCGCATGGACAGGGTCTCGCCGAAAAAGGCCACCGCCCCCAGGGTCACCAACAGAAAGGTCAGGCTGACCAGCAAGGGATAACTGCTGCTCAGGTCCTCGGTGGAGATGACGCTGAACCAGACCAGAGAAGCCACGCCGTACAGGAACACCCCGACGTCGAACAGAGGTTGGCGCAGCAGATGGATTACCCCCTTCCCCAGGCCGCCCAGGGAAAGGGAAAAGCCGCCCGCCGCGGTCACCCCCTGGCGCAACAGCAGGTTGGCGGCCACCGTGAGCAGGGCGCTGATCAGAACGAGGATCACGCCTCTATGGGTCATTCCGATTCACCTTTCTCGCATCCTGCTCCGAAAATGTTACCCTGAGCGCAGCGAAGGGTCTCCCGCTCATGCAACCAGGAGATTCTTCGCCCCCTTCGGTCGCTCAGAATGACATATTCATACTTCAGGCTGGCCCGTTGGGCCATGACGACTGCCTCATCGCCTTGTTGCCCCATTGCCTTGTTGCCTCACTGCCTCGTTGCCTCGCTGCCTCTTGCATCATGCATCTTGACATCTCGCACATCGCCGATGATGCGGGCAGGCACTCCGGCCACGATAGCGAAAGGGGGCACGTCACGGGTTACCACCGCACCGGCCCCCACCATGGCCTGCTCGCCGATGGTCACGCCGCCCATGATCGTGGCGTTGCTGCCGATAGAAGCCCGCTCCTTCACCAGGGTGGTGACCATCTCCCAGTCCTCTTCTGTCTGCAAAGAACCATCGGGGTTCACCGCCCGCGGGTAGATGTCGTTGATGAACATCACCCCATGGCCCACAAACACGCCGTCCTCGATGGTCACGCCGCTGCAGATGAAGGTATGAGACGATATCTTGCAATGGCAGCCAATCCGTACACCCTTTTGAATCTCGACGAAGGCCCCTATCTTGGTGTTATCGCCGATGCTGCAACCGTAGAGATTGACCAGATCCGGCTGGTAGATTTTCACGCCAGAGCCTAGCTTGACATCAGATGCAATCATCCCCGACCCCTTCAATCGCCCTTCAGCGTGGGAAAAGGCGGTTTGGCCGCTTCTTCGCTCTTCCACAGCGCTTCTGCCTGGACGAAAGGCGTCACATCGTCAGTGGTGATCCGGTAAAGCGCCAGGTCAGCGGTTTCGGCGACCTTCGTGCCCAGATTGCCAGGCCCGATGTAATCCACGCTTTTGAGCACGACCGTGTAGTCGGGCACGGCGGTCAAATCCTCGAACCACAGGTTCTGGAACTCGGTGCTGTTATCAATGATGATGCCGCTCTGAAAGTGCGCCGGGTAGCGGGCGAAGACGAACATGCAGTAGTAGGCGAACGTCCAGTCCTTGTCCCTGGGCACGTGAACCAGGAGCAACTCAGGCTGGGCCTGCTGGAGATACATCTCGATGGCCGAGAGGTCGTAACTCTCGGCTTTTCTACGTTCAGACCGGCCGAAGATGCTGCCCTGGGCCTGACTGTAGGGCAGGTACGCCCCCACCAGGCACTGCGCGACCAGCCAGAGGCCGAGCAAAGCGACGGCCAGTTTCTGTTGAGGTGCCGTCAAATGCGAACGCATATACTTCGGATACAGCACGACGGCGAAGATCAGCCACGGATAGACATAGGTCAGCGCTTTGCCCGCAGAGCGCGCGTTGTCCACAACGACGAGCACCAGGGAAAGGCCAAAAGCTCCTGCTAACATGGCCAGGGCTATGCGTTCCCCATCCGGGGCAGATTTCCTGAGCACCAGAATCAGGGCCACAGCGATCAGAATAGCGGTCAGGCCGATGCCGAGGGCATCGCCGAGGATGCGCAGCGGGACCTGAGCGATCACCGGCAAAGCGCTAAATACGACCGAAGAGGGAAGCCCCCACAGGGCCGCAGTGCCATCAGAGCGGATCAAGCCGAGCACCGTCGCCTCATAGCGGGCCTCTCCCGGCGCGGCAAAGGCGGCAAGCAAAATGTGCCTGAAAATGTAGCCCAGTTGGCCGGACAGCAAAAAGATCAATATCACCAGCAGCGCGGTCAGGCCGTGATACAGGAAGGCGGAAGCAGACTTGACCCGTTGCCACAGGCCCAGGCCATAGTAGCACAGCAAAGCGACGACGAAGACGATGGCCAGCGGGCTGTAGAAGGCCACCATCGCCGCGCAGGCGATGGCCAGCAATAGCCGCCGGCGGGACAGCGGTCGCGGCGTTTCCCCTTCGAGCTGCATCCAGGCGAAGACCACCAGAAGAAACAGGGAAATGGCGCTGATCTCGTAGCCGGCATCTGTTTCCAACACAAAGCGTGCCCAGAAACCGAGAACCACCGCTGCCGCCGCCAGGTATTTCAGGCCCCTGGAAAGCCCCAGATGATCCCCGATCACCAGAGAGAGCGGCAGGGCCAGGGCAAAGCAAAGGAGATGATAGGCGTAATAGAAACGGTGCACGGGAATGCCTGTCACCTGTGCCGCCCAGCTAAAGGCGATAGGGTTGGCCAGTTCCAGCGGCTTTCCTATGGCCCGCGCCGTATAGAGGGCGGTCGGCGAAGCCCGAGCCAGAGCCTTGATACCCTCCCAGTTGCTCCGGCTAAGCTCTATGCCTCCGGCAATGGTCTTCCAATCCGCGACGCGCACCGTCTCGGCCAGGGACATGTAGTAGAAGGCATCGCTGGGATTGGAGCGGAAGATGGTGTATTGTATGCCCTCTGTGATCAAGGGGCTGACCAGAACGGCATAGCACAGCAGGACAAAGGCCAGCGCGACGGCTACCGTATAGACCCCCACGTGATTGCGGATTGCGGATTGCGGATTGCGGATTGCAGATGCTCCCCCGCTCCCCTGCTCCTCCGCTCCCCTGCTCCCCCGCTCTCCCGCTCTCCCGCTCCTCCGCCGGTCCCATACCACCATGCCCAGGGCCACCACCGCCCAGAAGGCGACGAAGGGCCACGCCCAGACCCGCACCGGGGCCACATATCTCACCAGCGAGAAGCCGATCAACCCCACCATAGCCAGGCCCAGCGTGGGCGCCATGCCCAGGGCATAGACCACCCGCTTCTCGCCGGAAGGGAGCAGAACCAACGCCGGACCTAAGCCGATGAACGTCAACAGAAAGAGACAAACGAAGACACCGAGAGCTTCTGCTATCATAAGAGCTTCCACATACTCAGCAGTTGGAATTTCTGTTCCTGACCGGTCCATGACCGGTCAGTTCGGCGGGTCCGTGACCCGCCTGGAGCGGAAATTTTCCATCCACTGATACTCGCCAACGCTCAGCCCATCCCCGCTTTGGGCCTGGATCTGGCGATCCAGGCCGAGCAAGTTGATACCGAACCTATCGACTCCCAACGGGCACCCGCACCTGCCACGGCCCAAAGGTCTTCCCGCCCCCCTCCAGCCGGTACAGAACCGTCCGCCCGGCCTCCACGCCGGTGTCGGTGTACACGTAAGCGGCCATGTTGCCGTTCACGGACGCAGGCAGCACGGGCGCTGAACTCACCTGCACCCAGGTCTCGCCGGGCAGCGAGCGCCAGACGTGGAACGGAGGCGCGCTCTGGCCATACAGGTACATCCACCAGGAAAGCACGACCTGATGGGGGTCGGGAATGGCCTCGAACCACACCATCTGCACGGCCGTCGGCTGCACGAACCCGAAATCGCGGGTCAGATCACTCTGGCCGCCCGCTATGCTGAAGGCCTGCGGGGAATCGCCCATCAGGAACAGCCCGGGCACATCCCAAACGGTAATGGTGTACGCCCCCGGCGGCAGGCCGGTGAACAGGTAGCGTCCGTTGTCGCCGGTGACCTGCGTATAAGTCAGGCCGCGCACCGTGTCCTCCAGCGTCACCGCCACGCCATCAATCCCCGTCGTTTCGTCGGGATCGGGCAGGCCGTCGGAGTCCAGGTCCAGAAAGACGTAGTCCCCGACGGTGACGGCGGAGGCATATCCCAGATCCACCCCGTCCAGCTCCTCATCGGCATCCAGGACCACATCCAGGGGCACATGGCCTGCGGTGGGCACGTAGCCCTCCGGCAGCGTGCCCTCGTCCACCCCCACACGGTACAAACCCGCCGGCAGGCCCGTGAACGCATATCCCCCTCGTCCATCCGTGCTCTGAGCGACGTAGACCACATCATCTGCCGTGCCCAACGTGAGATCTGGTCCGGCTTCCCTCAAACGGACATGCACACCGCTAAGGCCTGGCTCATCCGCTCCCGGCACGCCATCACCATCCCGGTCATCCCAGATACGGCCGCCAATGCGCCCATGGTGCACGGCAGGCGCTGCGGTCGCCGTAGGCGTGGGACCGGCGGGCTCGCCGCTCAACCACAGGCGGCCATAGGCTGCTGAGCTGTTATTGGTGGCGTTCCCCGCCCAGATCAGATAGCTATCCCAATCGCCGCCGTCATCGTCGTCATGCAGGCCAAAGGTGAAGCCCATCTCCTTGCCCGCCACCAACGGCCCCGCCCCCAACCCCTGGGCGGTGATGGCCACCTCCAGCGCCCACCCCCCGTCCACCGTGTGCGTCACCGCCTCCACCACCTCTGTGGCCCAACCGAAGTCCGCCACCCGCCCATCCAGATTGAGCGTAAACTGATGATCATCCGCTTGCCAGCCCACATGGTCGAACAGACCATCAATCCCCAGCTCGATGCTATCATCCCGCCAAATCTGCGCACTGTCGGCCGCCAAAGCGTCATCCCGCACCTCCAGGGCGAAGTACAGGTGCCCCCCGTCCCAACCACTGCGCAGGATGGCACTGGCATCCGCCGCTGCGGGCACCTGGCGCGGATGCACATAGTCGGTCGTTTCGGCATCGAGCACCACCGCCGGCAGCCCTCCCCACTCGCTCAGGTCCCCGTCAAGGAGCGGCGGCACGGAGAAAAAGCGGCTCTCCAGGGTACGCGGCGTCGCCATCGGCGTCGGCGTCGAGGTAAAGGCTGGCGTGGGGGTAACCGTCGGTGTGGGCGTGGCCCGTGGCGTGGGCGTATGAGTGACCGTCGGCGTCTTTGTCGGCGTGGACGTGGGCACTGGTGTCGGCGTGGGCGTGCGAGTGACCGTCGGCGTCTTTGTCGGCGTGGCCCGCGGCGTGGGCGTGCGAGTGACCGTCGGCGTCTTCGTCGGCGTGGACGTGGGTGCCGGCGTGCGGGGCTCACGGAGCGTAAAGGCGAAAAGCTGAGCGTTGCGCAGGGAGAACTCCAGGTGAACCGGGAGGCCCTTCACGTCGGCCAGCGGACGCGCACAGCGCAGCGGCGCATCCAGGGAATCGGCGGTGATGGGCTGGCAGTCGGCCGCGCTCAAGCCAGGGATCGGCCTGCCGTTGGCATCCAGGACCTGCACCCGTGCCTCGCCGCCGGCAGCGTTGACGTTGAGGGTCATCTCGCCGGCACCCAGTGTGACCAGAGGGGTTCGCAGCCAGCCGCCGCCCGAACCGGCTTTCTGTGCCACATAGCGATCGCGCTTCATCTTCACCAGCCCGATGGAGCGGTCGCAGTAGACCTTGTGCCCGTACTGGTAGCCGCCGTAGTACAGGTACACCTCGTCGCCCACCTCGACGATGGAGGTAATCCAGGCATGGGAATGGTCAAAAGCGTCCACCGCAGCGCTGGGTTCAAAGAACTTGTCCGTGTGGCGGTCGCGATGCCACGTCTGGCCATCCGTGCTCCAGGCCAGCACCGTGTACCCCGTCCCGTAGACATTGTAGGTCCTCTGATAGGCAGGACATTCTTTGGTCGCTGGCACTCCTGAGGCCGTCAGATCGTCGCGAGAGATGGACAACATGGCGATCAGCGTTTCGCCGCGGCGGATGACGTTGCTGGTCACGTAAAACTCCGTGATGCCCGAATCCCGCGAATCGGGACACCAGATCAGGTCACTGGCCGGCCAGGTGGCATTGAAGGTCGGGCTGGTCGTGTGGCCGTAGCAGCGCACGAAGCTCAGGTTGTGATACTTTCCTTCCAGGTCAGTCCAGGAGTGCGCCCTGTTCCAGCGGTGCAGCAGGCCATAGCGCTGCCGCGCCTCGTCCCAGTAGGGTTGCCAGAGCTCGCCGTAGTAGTCATTCACCACCGGGTTGCCAGAGTAAGCCGTCCATTGGAAGCCGTCCCGGCTGCTGTAGGCATCGCCCTTCCAGGCTGAGTAACCCGCCTTCTTGGCCCCCATAAACACGCCGCGATATGTCCCATCTACGTCTACCATAAACCCGGTCTGGCTATCTATGTCATTGAGGTTGTCACTGAAGTGTGTCTCATCGAGGGGCTTTGTCCAATTCACCCCGTCAGTGCTGGTCGTATAGTGAAGACGGTTGTAACTGTTGGCATCGCCTAGCGCCCGATACCACATCTTGAACACGCCCTGGTCGTAGATCACCCGCACATTGTGCTGGCCGTTGTTGAACCCATCGCCCATGAAGTAACTGCCGATGACCGGACGGGCGCGGGTGCGCTGCGGCTGGTTCACCTGGCGCGTGATATTCTGGCGGCTTTCGATCAGGGTGTCGTCAAGGAACAGATGTGGCCCTTCTCTCAACACGATAGAAGAAAGAGCCGCCGCCGTGGCTGGTTCCACCATTGCCAATGGCGGCGAACAACTCAGAGCGGGCAGGCCAATCGCCAACACCACAACCAGCACAGCCCACACCACGCCTCGTGCGCCCTTGAATTTCCTACTCATTCCCCCCTCCCGCCCAGCCTATATCTGCCCGCCTCGATCCCGCCACATCCGCTCGGCCAGGGAAGCGCCATCCAGCCCGTGGTAGCGAAGGACCTGCGGCGGCGTGCCGCAGGCCGCATACCCCTCCACGGCGAACTTCCTGAACCGCCGCCCTTCCATCAGCCCGTTGTCCACCAGCACGTTCAACAGATGATCGCCCAGCCCGCCCACCGGCGCATGGTCTTCGAGCACGTACAGCACCTGGAAAGGCGCCACCACCTCCGCCAGCCAGTGCCCATCCACCCGATTCAGCCAGGGCATGTTGACCACCCGCAGCCCGAAATCCCGCTGAGCCAGCAACTCATGGGCCAGCAATGCCTCGTGCAGCATCACCGGGCCGTAGGCGAAAAGGAGCGCATCGCAGCCCTCGGCCAATACCACTCCCCGCCCCGGCGTCAGTTGGTAATCCTCAGGCAACTCGATCCGGCGCGGCGAGGGGCCGATCACCAGCCGCAGCATCGTGCTGTTCCCCGTGCCGTTGACGCAATAGCGGAGAGCCTGGCGCGTCTCCACCGCGTTGCAGGGCTGCAAAATCTCCAGATGGGGCAAGGCAGCGAACAGGGAGATATCGCGCAAACTCTGATGTGACTGGCCGGGCCCGGCGGGGATCAGCCCGGCGTAGTGACAGACGTAGATGATCTTGGTGCGTTCGCAGGCGTTGGTGTAGATTTGCTCGTTGGCCCGCGCCGCCAGGAAGGCGGCAAAGGTATTCACCACCGGCAACAACCCCTGCAAGGCCAGCCCGCCGGCCATCGTCACCATGTCCTGCTCGGCAATGCCGTTCTCGATAAAGCGCTCTGGGAATTTCTCCTCGAAAGCCCGCAGGCGGCAATCGGCGGCCAGGTCGGCGTCCAGCACGACCAGCTCCTCCCGCTCGGCGCCCAACTCCACCAAGGCCTCCCCGAAGGCATCGGCCACATACTCGCGGGAGACGCCGCTGGGCCCCGTTTCCTCCGGCGGCACCTCCTCCAGGCGCAGGGACGATAGCCCCAGCCGGCGCAAGGTCTCGTTGATACGGGAAGTGATCTCCGCGTAAGCCCGGGTGAACGATTCGTCATCCGGGGCACCGGCATGCCAGCGGTACAGCCCGCCGCCAGCCTGCAGCGCCGCCGGATGCTCCATGAACGACACCCCTCGGCCTTTGATGGTGTCGGCGATCAGTATCTTGGGCTTGTCGGTTACCTCGCGGAACTCGGCAAGCACCCTGTCCAACTGGCGGAAATCGTGGCCGTTGCAACGGGCCACATGCCAGCCAAAGGCGCGAAACCTGGCCTCCAAATCGCCCAGGTCAATGATCTCCTTGACGGGCTTATCCGACTGCACCTTGTTATGGTCCACGATGACGTGCAGATTGGTGATCCTCTGATGAACGGCCGACTGCAACGCCTCGTAAATCTGCCCTTCCTGCAACTCGCCATCGCCGGTCATGACGAAGATACGCCCCCCGTGGCCACGCAGCCGCTTGGCGAAGGCCATCCCCTTGGCCTTGGAAAGCCCCATGCCCAGGGAGCCGGAGTTGGCCTCGATGCCCGGCGTGCTCACGTCGGGATGGCCGTAAGTGCCGCCCAGCCTCCTCAGGCTCAGGAACTGCTCCTTGGGGAGGATGCCCAGGGAGAAGAGGACAGCGTACAGGCCCGGCACGTCGTGCCCTTTGGAAGAGAAGTAAATGTCCCGGTCCGGGTGCTCGATCCCCAGCTCGGCAGTATTCATCTCCGAGTAATAAAGCAGGGTCACGATGTCCAGCGAGCTGAAGCTGGAGCCGAGATGGCCGGAGCCGGCGCGCTTCACCGAAGCCAGGGTGTTGGCCCGGCACATGTCGGCGAGCAGGGCCAGCCGGTCGTACTTATCCATCGCCGCCTGGCACACCCGCCGGAATTCCTCCAGCGGAATGAGCATGATCTGAACCATCGGCCGACTTTTCCTTCTCCTGTCGTATTTTCAGGCTCCCGCCGGACAGCCATGTCCGGCGGCCGAGCAGCGGACGTGACCGTCCGCTGAGAGCAAGAGGGGAAGAGAGAGCTACCTCCTGTCGCCTCTGGCTACGAGCCGGTCATACAACTCCTGAGCTACATGGAAACGGGGATGGTGCGACACCAGGGCCCGGTAAAAGGCCGAGGCCTGTTCACGCTCCGCCGTGGGCATTGGAACCTGATCATCCCCCTCGCCGATTTGGGCCGAATACCTCTTTATGTCCTCGAAAACCTGCTGCCGTGCGGCCTCGACATCTTCCACAAGCCGAAACTGCGTGCCAAACTTGCCGTTGACGGCCTCTATGACGGCGTTGAAATCACCGACCACCGTCCGGAAATCGGCCAACACCACCCGCTCCCTGACCCGCTCCACGTAGCGATAAAACAGAATCCAGGCCGCCACTTCCCTGTCCACCCCCTTCGCCCCCCGCCCGTGATAGACACAGGAGGAGGCGATGGCATCCAGCGGATGGCGGATCAGGATCAGCACGGGCACGCCGTAGCACAGCGCCCGCCACACGTTGAGAATGGAATGCGTGTGATGGGCGATGTGGACATCATTGGCCACCTCAAACATGCGCACGGCAAAGGAATTGGCCGAACGGGGAGCGCCTTCGATGCAGATACGGGTAACCCCCGGGCGGCAGACCAGGTGCGGGGTGACCGCCATCATGCGGTGCTGTTTCCAGAGCAGGTAGAGCGAGCCCAGGAGTGGAACGGTCTCCACAAACGCCAGCAGCTTTTCTCTCACACGCACAACCCGATCGAATCCCTCCAGCCCTCTGAACAGGTCACGCCGCGCCCATCGGCAGCGGTTCCTGCGCGATCTCAGGCAAACGAGCCTCGCCCCTGGCCAGAAGATGCTCGGCGTACCACCAGTCCCTGGCCTCGTTGATGTCGAAACCCTCATACCCCTGGGTGAAGAAGGGCATGATCACCGTGCCGGCGATGGTGCGCCCCTCGAAGACAACCCGCGTCCAGGCGATTTCCAGGCTGGCATTTTGCACGTAGACTTCGGGCAGGGACTGGTACTGGCTGCTGTGCCACGGCTGCTCGGCCGGGCTGAGCGGCAAAAGGGGCATCATCCGCTTGCCGCGCACCACCCACATCTTGCCCGGATGCTGCCGGCACTTCTCCACCGCCCGCAGCGAATCCACCCCCTCTTCCTGCAGGAACTCCCGCCAGGCCCGCCGGATCGTCTCCGCCTGGCGAAAGGGACTGGTGGGCCGCAGGATGCTGAAGCAATCGTAGGTCCGGCCTTCATCCCGCAATCGCTTCAGGGTGTACTCCACCCACTCGATGTCCGGCGAGAGCGGGCCGGCGAACTCGGCCGGCCGCAAGAAGGGCACTTCGGCACCGTAGTGGCGGGCGATTTCGGCGTAGCGCTCGGCATCGGTGGACACGACCACGGCGTCGAACACCCCGCTCTGCAAGGCCGCAGCGATGGTATAGGCCATCAAGGGGTGGCCGGCCAGGGGACGGATGTTCTTGTCCGGCATGCGCTGGGAACCCGAACGCGCCGGGATCAGGGCCACGATACTGGGCATTCCCCTCACCATGCCGTCCAGCCACCGTCTATGACCAGGTTGGCCCCGGTCATGTAGGATGAGGCATCGGAGACCAGGAAGATGACGGCCCCGTTGTATTCGTCCTCACAGGCCATGCGCCCCAGAGGCACCCGGGCGCAATAGCCCCTGAGGAACTCCTCGTCCTGGTTGTTGAAGACCCCCCCGAAGGTGAGCGTGTTGACCCTCACGTTGCGGCTCGCCCAATAGGTGGCCAGGTAACGGGTCAGGTTCAAAAGCGCCGACTTGGAGGCCGAATAGGCCACCGGCTTGAAGAAGGGGGCGCCCTCGCGGCGGCGGTACTCGTAGATGCGCTGATCGGGCGAGACCAGGCCGTAGGTGGAGCAGATGTTGACGATCGAGCCGCGGCCGGCGGCAGCCATCTGCCCGCCCACCACCTGACAACACAGGAAGACCCCTTTGACATTGACCCGCATGACCTCGTCCCAGGAGCTTTCGGGGTAGGTCTCAAAGGGGCCATTTTCCTCTGCCGGCGCCCGAGGCGGCGAATCGAGCGCCGCGTTGTTGATCAGGGCATAGGGCGTCCCCCAGCGCGCGTTCACCTGGGCCAGGCCCGCTTCCAGGGAGCACCGTTGGGTGATGTCCACGGGCAGAAACAGCAGGCTCTCGTCGGCGCTGCGCTCGCCGAACCGCTCGGCCACCAGCCGGTCATCCACCCGCACGTCGAAGATGGCCACCTTGGCCCCCCGGTCGGCCAGGGCCAGGCTGAACTGGCGGCCCAGTTGCCCCAATCCGCCGGTGACGATCACGATCCTATCCCGCACATCAAACAGATCCCTGGCCATAACCCTTGCGCTTTACGTTTCACTCGCCACCCAACACACGCTCGAACAGATCACACACCTCGCGCACCGCCCCGTGGCCGCCGCGGGCCTGCGTGCGGTAGCGGGCATGAGGGATAACGTCCGGGTGGGCATCATGGACGACGATGGGCAGGCCCACGCTGGCCAGACAGGGCAGGTCGTTGACGTCGTTGCCCACGAAGGCCACCTGCGCCCAGGAGAGCCCCCGTTCCCGGACGACAGCTTCCAGCGCCAAACGCTTATCGCCGCACCCTTGCAGGCAGCGGATGCCCAGCTTGCGGCTGCGGGCAGCAACTACCGGATTGGTCTCTGTGGAAATGATGAGGGCCTCAACACCGGCCCTCTCCAGCTTGCGCAACCCAATCCCATCGCCTCGAAAACAGCGCACGGCTTCGGAGCCATCTTCGAGAACGTAGACCATGTTATCGGTGAAGACCCCATCGAAGTCGAAGGCCACCAGACGTATGTCCCGGATGAGTTGCTCGAGCGCTGGATCGTCAGGCACGGCGGCGCCGCTCCTCCCGTTCTCAGGCCTTGGCCAGGTCCTCGAAGGTGATGTTCTCATCCTCACTCAGGGCGCGCCGCGTCCTTCGGCCCAGGATGTTGTAGAGCTCGTAAGGTGGCAGGCCGTCGTTGGGCGACTTGATGGCCACATCCTCGGGCCCCAGGACGTGGCCCGCCGGCAGGTCGCGGGCGGCCACCAGCTTCTTGCCCATCTTGTACATGGCCTTCTTCTCGCTGGGATAGGGCCGCTTGATGCCATCGCCCAGGGCCACCCGGGCGCGCCTGAGGTCACGAACCAGCCGGCGCAGGCCGGGACGCTCCAGGGAAAAGGCATGGTCGGTGCCCTTCATGGCCCGATTGAGGGTGAAGTGCTTCTCGATGATGCGCGCCCCCAGGATGTACCCCACCAGGGCCATGGCGATGCCGTTATCGTGAGCGGAGAGCCCGATCACAATGTCCGGGAAACGCTCCCGGTAGGTGGTGATGACGCGCAGGTTCATCTCCTCGAACTCACAAGGGTAACCCGATGTGCACTGCATGATGCACAGGCGGGGATTGATGGGCATGACGGCATCGTAGGCCCGTTGCACGTCCTCCATCGTCCCGCCGCCGGTGCTGATGAGCATGGGCTTCTGAAAAGCAGCCACATACTTAAGGAGCGGAATGTTGGTCAGATCACCGGAGCCGAACTTGAAGGCGGGCATGTCCAGTTCCATGAGGAAATCGGCGCTGGGGAAATCGAAAACGGTGGCGAAGAAGGTGATGCCGATCTCCCGCGCATAGCGTTGCAGCTCGCGATACTCCTCCCAGCCGAACTCCAGGGCCTCGCGGTGCTCGCCGTAGGTGGTCCCGAAACTGTTCTCGTGGTCGTAGGGCTTGTTGTACAGCTCGCGGGTATAAAGGGTGCGGTTGTCCCGCTTCTGCAACTTCACCGCGTTCGCCCCGCATTCCTTGGCGGCGCGGAAAAGCTCCTTGGCCGTCTCCAGGTTGCCCTGGTGATTGTGGCCGACCTCGGCGATGACGTAGCAATCGCTGTCGTCGTGGATGTCCACAGAATCAATGGTCAGATGTCTCTGCATCACGATCCCCTTCCAGATTCCAGGATGCCTCGGAGCGCTGCGACCAGCTATGGGGGACCAGGACATGGCCGAAGCTGCTGTCTGGGATCCTGCCCGAGGCAAAGAAATCTCCCTCGCGCACCATTAAAGCCCCGACGAGATGAACCTTCTGCACCGATTCCCCGCCCTGTATCTGACACGCCAGCTTTATGTCATATTGTCCAGGGACCAGCGGCAGACAGGGCACAGTGCACACAAACTGGCCCTGGGAGGCCATTTCCGATAGCTGTTGATCCGTGAAACGGTTGGAGAGCGAAAACAAACGCTGGCCCATTTCGTTGGAGACGCCTATGCCGATGTAAACGTCCCTCTTTCCAGCAACAGCCGGATCCGAAACATAATCAAGGACCATGCGCACGGCCCCTCCTGACGGCACAGAGGCACACGGATTGCCTTCCAGATCCTCCAGGCGAAAGTTCGTGATGCGCAAGGGATCATTGCTCCGCTTCAGGATGTCCTGCTCAGGGATGACTCCCGAGAGACGAGACATGTGCTGACGGTACCTGGTGATGACCCGGCCGCTCTCGCCGAAGTCCACAATCTGCCCCGTGTCCAGCCAGAGCGTCTGCGGGCACAGCGACCAGATGGCGTTCAGGTTGTGGCTGACAAAGATGACCGTGCGTCCTTCGTGCGACACCTCCTCCATCTTGCCCAGACATTTCCGCTGAAAGGCCAGGTCCCCTACGGCCAACACCTCATCCACCAGCAGAATCTCCGGCTCCAGGTGGGCAGCAACGGCAAAGGCCAGACGGACGTACATGCCGCTGGAATAGCGCTTCACCGGCGTGTCAATGAACCTCTCCACCCCCGAGAATTCGACAATCTCATCGAACTTACGCTCGATCTCCGCCTTTTTCATGCCCAGGATGGCACCGTTCAGGTAGATGTTCTCCCGGCCGGTCAGTTCGGGATGAAAGCCGGTGCCCACCTCCAGCAGGGACCCCACCCGGCCGCGGATCTCCACCTGACCCTCCGTCGGCTCGGTGATGCGGGAGAGGATTTTGAGCAGCGTGGTCTTGCCGGCCCCGTTAGGGCCGATGATGCCCACCACCTGGCCCTGTTTGACCTCAAAGGAGACCCCTTTGAGCGCCCAAACGTGGTCGTCGGTGGAGCGAAGCTCGTTGCCCTGCCGGTCGTCGAACACGGAGGCTGCGGCGCGGAATGGCGAAGCCATGGCGTCGGCCAGGACATCCCGCAAGAGCCTGTAGCTCTCGCGTTGGCCGATGCGGTATAGTTTGGCCAGCTTTTGCGCACGGATCGAAACGTTGTTCACAGCTCTGAGACCCTCATGTGATCAGTCAGGTTCACCTCCACTGTCGCAGGCCTCCTCGCCCTCATCGCAGGACAAGGGGCAGATAGTGGCGCCAGACCACTGGCGTCGGCGTAGGGGTTGGCGTATCGGTCGCCGTCGCCGTGGGTGTCGGCGTATCAGTCGGCGTCGCCGTAAGCGTCGGCGTATCGGTCGGCGTTACCGTGTTTGTGGGCGTGGGCGTCATTGTCGGCGTGAGGGTCGGCGTTGGCGTATCCGTCGGAGTCATCGTCATCGTCGGCGTCGCTGTCATGGTGGGCGTATCCGTCGCTGTTGGCGTTGGTGTTGGTGTCGGCGTTGGTGTGGGCGTCGGTGTGGGCGTACGCGTTGCCGTTGGCGTGCGCGTCGGTGTCAGCGTCGCTGTTGGCGTTGGTGTCGGTGTCGGCGTGTGCGTCGGTGTGGGCGTACGCGTCGCTGTTGGAGTTGGCGCCGGCGTGTTCGTCGGCGTCAACGTTGGTGTATCCGTCGCCGTTGCCGTCGGCGTATCCGTGGGCGTCGCCGTGTTCGTGGGCGTCATCGTCGGCGTAGGTGTTGGCGTCGGCGTGCCTGTCGGCGTCGCCGTCGGCGTCAGCGTTGGCGTAGGCGTCGGCGTGTCCGTCGGTGTATCCGTAGGTGTCGGCGTGGACGTGGGAGCCACGATGACCACCGTGGCCCGGGCCACCACCGGCGGCACCGCCACGCCGTACTCATCCCTGCCCGTGGTCACGCCGGCCCGGTTCGTCGCCGGATCGCAGGCAGCCTGGGCGAGAAAATCCACAGTGATCGTCTTGCTCTGCCCTTTGTTGAGACGTCCCAGATTGTACCAGAGCACCATATGCTGTTCCGGCACGACGTTATCGGGCAGCGGGCTGGCCGTCACGTAACTCATGCAGGTGTCGCTGAAAACGTCAGTCAAGGGCAATGTGGTGATGTTGGTAGGGCCGACATTCCTGATGACCACCTGGAAGCGCACGGCCTCACCGATCAAGGCCGCCCCCGCGCCGGGCTGCAGCAGGCTTTTGCTCAACGTCACCTCCGGCGGCAGCGGTGTCGGCGTCGGCGTGTTAGTTGGCGTACGGGTCGGCGTCGCTGTCGGCGTACGCGTCGGGGTGGATGTGCTGGTGGGGGTCGCTGTCTCCAGATAGGACCTCAGCGCCCCGTACCAGTTGATGGCCATCTCCAGGTATCCCGTGTCATTGGGATGAAAACTTGGGGAACCATTCATCCAGTCCGCCCTCGCCTGGTGCGTATTCTGATCGTAGAAATCCACCCAATTGGTGTCGAACAATTTGTGCATGCGCTTCAGATGTGCTTGCAGCTCATCATTGTAAGGTTTCACGCACGTGTCGGAGGGACACAGAACAGACCCTATATTCGGTATCTGCCACGAGACGATGACCTTCGGCTGCGTCGGATAGCCCTTGACCAAATCAACGATCTTCTGCATGTCTTCACGGGTGGATTCTCTGCTATATCCTTGCACCAGGTCGTTGATCCCGGCCATCAACAGGACATAGGCGGGATTGTCTTGTGCCAGCCAGTTCTCTGCCACCGCTCTGTCATAAATCTGATCGGCCCGATAGCCCCCAAGCCCCCGGTTGATCACCAGGTAAGCGCCAGCACCGTAGTGGTTATCGAGTATGGCCTGCAACCTGGCCGGATAGCTCTTTGTCGGATGAGAAGCCCCAGAGCCATACGTGATGCTGTCTCCCCAGCATGAGATCACTTTGGCCGCGGCGGTCTCGGAGGCCACCAGCGCGCCCCGCCCCACAAGCAACAGCAAGACAAGACACACAGATACAGCCAGCAGGCCAAGCCGGAAACGTCTCTGCACCAGACCCTCCGCCATGCAACAGTCTGCTCTTGCTGGATCGCCAGATCCAGCAGCCGGGCGGATTTGGTAATCCGCCGCGTGCCATTGCAATCTGCTGATGCTAAGCCATCGCCGGGCGCTCACCCCGCCGCCGCACAAGCCGCGCCGGCACACCACCGACCACAGAATAGGGCTCCACTGTCCCCGAGACCACCGCTCCGGCCATCACCACCGACCCGCGGCCGATGCGCGAACCGGCCGTGATCACGGCATGGGCGGCAATCCACACGTCGTCTTCAATGATGATGGGTTCCAGCGCCTTGCCCTGATCCACGATGGGCACCGTTGGGTCTTCGAAGCGATGGTTGCCGCTGTTGATGTGCACGTAGGGGCCGATCAGCACGTGATTCCCGATGCTCACCTTTTCCTGGGCGACGATGTACACCCCACGGTTCATGCGCACATCATCACCCAGCTCGATCCTCTGCGGCAGGATCATGACCACGCCTGGCTGGAAGCGACAGCCAGCGCCGCACCTGCCCAGGCTGTGGGCGTAGAACACAGCCCGCAGCGCCTGCCCCAGTTCGCCCCCCACGCCGCCAAGCCGTTCTTGCAGGACCAGCCACTCATCGGAGTTCACTTCCAGGCGGCGCAGGCGACCCCGCAGGCGGCACAAGGCCATCCTGTATACCAGGCGACGGCGCAAAATACGATACGCCCTGAACGGATGTCTCAGAGCCCAGAAAGCCCGCTTCCACAGCGAGCGCCGAGATTCGGCCATGCCGGTTCACGCTACAAACAGAACGATGTCAGCGGAAGAAGGATTTCAGACGATGTCGGCGAAAGTCTTCTCCATGCGCCGGAAATAGGCCAGGCCACCGATGAGCAACAGGCCAACGACAGCCGCCGAGATCAGGACCAGTGATCTCGTCCCCGTGGCCGGGCTGTTCAGCAAGGCCCAACGGAAGCCTTCCACCACGCCGACCATAGGATTGAGCCCATACAGGCCGCGCCACCTGTAGCGCACCAGGCTGGCGGAGTAAGCGATGGGCGTGGCAAAGAGCCAGAACTGCGTGATAAAGGGGGTGAGGTAGTGCACGTCCCTGTATTGCACATTTAACGCCGACAGCCACAACCCTACAGCCAGGGCCGTGGCCAGGGCCAGCAGAAGAAACAGCGGCAAGGTCAAGACAGCCAGGGTGGGAACGATGTGGTAGTAGGCCATCATACCGATCAGGATAACGAAGGCGATGCCGAAATCCACCAGACCGCCCAGCACGGCCGATATGGGGATGACCAGGCGCGGGAAGTACACCTTGGTGATCAGGCGCTGATTGGCCACCAGGCTGTTGCTGGATTCGGTCAGGGCACGGGAGAAGAGCTGCCAGGGCAGCAGGGCGGTATAGGCAAAGATCGGATAGGGGATGCCGTCAGAGGGGACCTTGGCCAGGTTACCAAAGAAGATGCTGAATACGACCATGGTGAGGAAAGGCTGCAGCACCGCCCAGGCCACGCCCAGCAGGGTCTGCTTGTAGCGCACCTTGATGTCCCGCCAGATCAGGAAATAGAGCAGTTCGCGGTACTCCCACAGCTCCCGCAGATTGAGCGCTATCCTGCCCCGCGAGGGACGGATAACGGTCAGGGGCAGTTCTTGCGAAGCCGTCAGGGCTGGCGGCGAATCCAGTTCCTGCTGCACCGTGGTCATCACCCGGCGGACAGCGTCTTCTTCTCGCACCGTCGTTATATCTCCAGCAATCCGTGTGGCCTTCATCGGGCAAGGCTCCGCCGATACCATTCGATCGTGCGCCGCAATCCTTCTTCAAAGGGGGTCTGGGCCCGGAAGCCAAACAACTGCCAGGCCTTGCTCGTGTCCAGGGCTCGCCGCGGCTGGCCATCGGGCTTGCTGGTATCCCAGACGATCTGGCCTTCGAACCCCGCCAGGCGGGCGATGAGATGCACCAGGTCCCTGATGCTGATCTCCATATCCGAGCCCAGGTTTACGGGATCGCTCTCGTTATAGCGCTCGCTGGCCAGGAGAATGCCTTCGGCGGCATCTTCAACATACAGGAACCCCCGTGTGGGGGTGCCTGTGCCCCAGACCACCACCTGATCGTCCCCGCGCATCTTCGCCTCGACGCATTTGCGTATCAGCGCCGGGATCACGTGAGAGCTTTCCAGGTCGAAGTTATCCCCTGGGCCATACATGTTCACCGGCAACAGGAAGATGGAGTTGAAGCCATACTGCTGCCGATAGGCCTGGGATTGCACCAGCAGCATCTTCTTGGCCAGGCCATAAGGGGCATTGGTCTCCTCCGGATAGCCGTCCCACAGATTCTCCTCTTTGAAAGGCACCGGAGTGAACTTGGGGTAGGCGCAGACGGTGCCAATAGCCACGAACTTCTCCACGCCGGCCCGCCAGGATTCGTGGAAAAGGGGCACACTCATCATCAGATTATCGTAAAAGAACTCGGCGGGGCGTGCTCGATTGGCACCGATGCCGCCAACCCGCGCCGCCAGGTGGATCACCACATCCGGCCGGGCATCGGCAAGCAGTCGCTGGATGGCCTCCAGGTGGCGCAGGTCATAGTCCGCGCTGCGCGGCACAAAGACCTCCATCGCCCCACGCTGGCGAAGCTTCTGGACGACAAAGGTTCCCAGGAAGCCAGCGCCACCTGTGACGACGACGTGCTTATCTTTCCAGAACTCACCGCTATCCGGCCAATCGCCAGCCATTGATCTCCGCCTCGCCTTTTTCTTGAGTATACTTTCCAGGGCAGAATCTGTCAAACCAGGCGTAGCGCCGTCATCGCCCGCCCTGTTCCGCCCACTGAGCCCGCAGATGACTTGAGGATAGGCACGCTCCCCACAGGCGCAGAGGTGCTTCGCTGGCCAACGCACTCCAATGACTGTCGGGCACTGGAGATGGTTGTGCACGTCAGCAAGGTTGGCCCCCAGAGCCGCTCAGCATGACTGGGTGACGCGAGGATACGAAGAACCCCGGGCGCGCGAACAGAGCGGCCGACGTCGCTGCCATGACCCTGAGCAACGCGCCCGTACGCTAAGATCGCCGCCTATTCTCTGCTCACTATACTCGCTCGAAGGACATATGAGGAAGAAAAAGGCAGCACGAGAGCAGACGGCCGGGGTTTCAGTGTCTTGGCCAGGGCGGGGAAATGGCCTGATTCCACGACGACATTTGACGCTGCCTTGAACTGCCGCAGGATAAGGGGCATATAGAGATTCCTGACCGGCGACGTGGGCGTCGGCGTAGCCGTAGGTGTCTCCGTGGCCGTCGGCGTAGAGGTGGGCGTGGCCGTGTCCGTCGGCGTAGGAGTTGTGGTCGGCGTCGCCGTAGCTGTGGGTGTTGGCGTCGGCGTGTCCGTAGCAGTAGGCGTGTCCGTCGGCGTGGGCGTCGAGGTTGCCGTAGGCGTCATTGTCGGCGTGGGCGTGACCGTGGGCGTCGGCGTGTTCGTAGGTGTCGGCGTCGGCGTGTCGGTTGGCGTCGCCGTGGGCGTCGGCGTGTTCGTAGGTGTCGGCGTCGGCGTTGCTATGGGCGTCGGTGTATCCGTGGGCGTCGGCGTTGCTGTGGGCGTCGGCGTATGCGTGGGCGTGGGCGTCACCGTTGGCGTAGGCGTCACTGTTGGCGTGGGGGTCACCGTCGGCGTCGTTGTGGCTGTCGGCGTGCGCGTGGCCGTTGGCGTGCGTGTGGCCGTCGGCGTACGGGTGGGCGTGGCCGTCGGTGTCGGCGTACGCGTGGCTGTTGGCGTGCGCGTGGCCGTCGGTGTACGCGTGGCCGTGGGCGTGCGCGTGGGCGTGGGCGTTATCGTCGGCGTGCGCGTGGGCGTGGGCGTGGGGGTGGGATTGAGCACCTCCATATGGGTCAGACAGTACTCGCGAAAAACCAATCCCGTTTCTGTAAGTTCCACCTGGGGCCAGGTCCTGAAAAGGGCCGTGTAAGGATTGAATTCCTCCGGCCCCTCGTTGAGAAGGTACCACATCCAGCGTTGCACCAGTCGGCATTCATCCCCAGGGTATCCCAGGCTACAATCCTTGGTGTTGGAGAAATAATCAAAGGTATTGGTCATGAAATTCTGAACGAGATCTGGATTATCCATCCCCTCGTGCCAATATAACACGCCGTACTCCGTGACAATCAGAGGCTTGTCCTGCTGCCCGCGATCCTTCATCCACTGGCGGAAGGCCCGCATCTGCTGGTCGAAGATCTCCATGTTCATGTGCGTCTCCGAATCCGGACGATCCACGTAAGCCCCCTGCTGGTCGGGCAATCCGGGCGGGATATCCGCCCCGTAGCCGCCGCGCACCTCCCTCAGAATGAAGCTGTGCACATTCCATACGTCCACGGGCATGGGCTCGCCGTAACGCGTCTGATACTCATCCCAGACGATGGTGAGGTACTGCAGGCGCAGGGGCGTGGGTTGCACCACACCACCGATGGCCACCTGAGCGGTTGGATCGGCACCCTTGATGACATAGTAGAGATCGTGATAGGCCCTGGCGTACGTTGGGGGCAATGTCTCGTCCTGACAACCCTCGACCCAATCCCGACGGTCCATTTCATTGCCGATCAGCCACAACGAGCCGGGCATGGACCGCGCGGCGTAGCGGATTTCAGAGATGGAAGGCTCGACCGTGTAACCCCCGGCATACGGGCAGACCGTCCGATCGGGGTGACACCTCACACCACAAGCCAGTTTCTGATGCACGCGCACCGTCTGCACGAAATCCATGCCATTGGGCCGCGGAGGATATGCGGTCTGTTCGTAATTCGGGCGCACCTGCCAATCCAAATACAGGCCCGCCTTCAAGGAGACGACCTCGGGATACCCCATCAAGGTTGGCGAATAACGCCAGACGTCGTACCCCAGACGCCAGCAGATATCGGTGGACGTGTTGGCCGGCACATATGTCTCTCCGCCGGAGAAAGCAGCAGCGCCCGGCACGTTGAGCAAGGGGAGCAAAACGGCCAGCAAGAGGGGGAAAGCGAACCGTCGAACGCGTTTCATCAGAGCCTTCCTGTGGTGGAGGGAATCACCTTGAGGCGAGCGTTGCGGCCTGCATCAAGTAGGATGCGATT
>JARYMM010000057.1 GCA_029907105.1 Anaerolineae bacterium
ATCCACCCCATGCCCTCTGGCGTTGCAGGACATAACTGGTATCCGTCTTGCAGAACTTGAGGCGTGGCCACCGCGCGGAAGCCCACAGTTCGAAAAGAAGGAGGTGATCAGCTACCGATTGTCATCAGTGAGTTCAAAAAAGCCCGTGTCTGTCACATCTGAACGATAGGTGTCTCCTGAGCCTATCCGAAAACCCGCTCCGGGCCAGTCCCCCTCCGCTGCCGCACTCAGCTCAGCGGGAGCCAGGGGAGTCTCCGGATAGGCCCACGTCAATGAAGACAAAAGGAGGTAATCCCCATGATTTCTGCAAGAAAACACACCTTGTGGACCGCGGTTACCGGCAGCGCGGTGGTGTTGGTGCTGATCCTCACGGCCTGTGCACCGCCGGCGCCGCCTCCGGCTGCGCCTCCGCCTGCCACGCCTGTGCCAGCGACGCCCACGCCGGTGCCCACGAAGTACAACGAGGCCCCAATGCTCAAGGAGTTGGTGGAAAAAGGCGAGTTGCCGCCTGTAGACGAACGCTTGCCCGAGGAGCCTCTGGTCGAGGAGGTGGAGGAAATCGGCCAATACGGCGGTACATTGCGCCGTGGCTTCCTCGGCCCCTCCGACCACAACAACTACACCCGCGTGGTGTACGATGCCCTGGTCCGCTTCTCGCCCGACGGCAGTGAGGTCATCCCCCACATCGCCAAAGGATGGGAATCCAACGAGGACTTCACCGTCTGGAAGGTCTTCCTGCGCAAGGGCATGAAGTGGTCCGACGGGCATCCCTTCACCGCCGACGACATCCTGTTCTGGTACGAGCACATCCTCCTCAACAAGGAGCTCACCCCCAGTGTCCCCATCTGGATGCAGAACGCGGACGGGTCGGTGGCCAGGGTAGAGAAGCTGGATGATTACACCGTGCAGTGGACCTTCGCCCAACCCAACACGGCCTTCTTGCTGGAACTGGCCAACAAGGATGGAGCTGATAAGTCCATCGCCAACCTGTCCTTCGCCCCGGCCCACTACCTGAAGGATTTCCATCCCGCCTTCGTCAGCGAAGAGGAGTTGAAAGCCAAGGTAGAAGCGGCAGGGTTTGGCACCTGGGTGGAACTGTTCGCCGTCGAGGCCATGCCCCATCTCAGCGGCAAGCGGCCCAGCACGGCAGCCTGGGCCCCGGACAACTCCACCGTCTCCGATCAGGTCTTCACCCTCAAGCGCAACCCTTACTACTTCGCCGTGGACTCAGCGGGCAATCAGTTGCCATACATTGACTACGTGAAGTTCACCTTCTTCGCCGACAAGGAGGCGTTGAACCTGGCTGCCGTCGCCGGCGAGATTGACATGCAGGGGCGCCACATCAACATGATGAACTACCCGGTGCTGGTGGAGAACCAGGAGAAAGGCGGCTATCGTGTGGTCACCTGGCCAACCTTCGGCGGCTCGGATGCCGTGTTGATGTTCAACCAGACCTTCCAGAACATCCCGGCCGTCGGCGAACTGCTGCGCAACAAGGACTTCCGCATTGCCCTGTCCCATGCCATTGATCGGGAGGCAATCAAGGAGTCGGCCTTCCTCGGCCTGGGCGAAGCGCGCCAGGGCGTGCCGGCGCCGTGGCATCCCTACTATCCGGGCGACGAGTGGGCCTTCAAATACACCGAACACGACCCGGACAAGGCCAATGCGCTCCTGGACGGCATCGGACTGACCCAGCGGGACAGTGAGGGCTTCCGCACCCTGCCCGGCGGCGAACGGCTGGACCTCGAGCTCCAGGTTATCCCGGCCTTCGCCAACTGGACCGATGTGGCCCAGATCGTGGTACAGAACTGGGCCGATGTGGGCATCCGGGCCCACGTCGAGTTGCGTGAGCGCGCCTTGGGCTTCCAGTTGCGGGATACTAATGACCTGATGGTCGAGATGTGGAACGAGGACACCACCGGCTTCCCCTTCAGCGGACAGCCGAAGATGGACCCCCGCAGCCAGCCGGCCCTGACTTTCGGCCCGCTGTTCCGCAAGTGGTACCAGACCAACGGTGCCGAAGGCATGGAACCGCCGCCCGAGATCAAGAAGCTGGTGGAGATCATAGACGAGGCCAAGGTCTCCGGCCGCGAACGGCAGATCGAGTTGGCCAAGGAGCTCTTCAAGATCTGGGCCGACAACGTCTGGGAGATCGGCACCGTCGGCCTCACACCGATGATCCAGGGCGTGCTCGTGGTCAACCAGAATCTGCATAATGTGCCGGAGACGGCGGGCAACGACTGGCCGCTGCGCACCCCGGGTAACACCCGCCCAGAGCAGTACTTCTTCAAGTAGGGGCTTGTGGTCCCGGAAGCCGGGGCTCTGTGGAGGATATCTGGAGCCTCAGAGACCGGCTCGCTCCGGCCAACCAGTCCACGTGGGCGGGGGATGCCCGCCCACGTGGACAGTTTTTTCCTGGCGCGCGGTCACATGTTGCGGAGGCAAAGCAGATGACTCAATACATCATCAAGCGGCTGTTGCTCCTGCCTCTGTTGCTGTTCATTTTCTCGATCTTCGCCTTCTTCGTCATCCAGGCTCCCCCCGGCGATTTCGTGACCAGCTACATCGCCGAACTGGCTGCTTCCGGGTCGTCCATGGACCAGGCACAGATAGACGCTTTACGGGCGATGTACGGCCTGGACCGGCCGATGTACATCCAATATCTCAAGTGGGTGGGCCGCATCATCAGGGGCGACCTGGGTGTTTCCCTCGACTGGCAGCGCCCCAACCTGGAGTTGATCAGCGAACGATTGATGTTGACCGTGGCTTTGGGCCTGCTCACTTTTTGCTTTACCTGGGCGGTGGCCATCCCCATTGGCATCTACTCCGCCACTCATCAGTACTCTTTCTTCGATTACTTCTTCACCGTGTTCAATTACTTCGGCGTGGCCACCCCCACCTTCATGACCGCCCTGGTGCTGATGTGGCTGGCCTTTCAATACTTTGGCGTCAGCGTGACCGGCCTGTTCTCGCCGCAATACGTGGATGCGCCCTGGACCTGGGGACGAGTGGTGGACCTGCTCAGGCACCTGTGGCTGCCGGCCGTCATCCTGGGACTTGACGGCACGGCCAGACTGGCCCGCATCATGCGCGCCAACCTCCTGGACGAACTGAACAAGCCCTATGTGGAGATGGCCCGCGCCAAGGGCATGTCGGAGTGGAAACTGGTGCTCAAGTATCCGGTGCGGTTGGCCATCAACCCGCTGATCAGCACCATCGGCTGGTATCTGCCCCTCATCTTCTCCGGCAGCGTGATCGTGGCCACGGTGTTGAACCTGCCCACCATTGGCCCCATGCTGCTGCGCGCCTTGACCAACCAGGACATGTTCCTGGCTGGAGCCATTGTGCTCATCTACTGTGGCCTGGCTGTCATCGGCACGCTGATCTCGGACATCCTGCTGGCTTGGCTTGACCCTCGCATCCGCATGGAGGAATCCTGAGCTATGGTCTTGGGTCCTGATGCTGCGACGCGGATATCGCCCGCGCACGAGGCGCCGCTGAAGATAGACGATCAGGCGTCAGAGATCATGATCGCTCCGTCGGAGGGTGCCGAGGCTTTCTACGTGGCCCCCAACTGGAAGCTGGTCTGGTGGCGCTTCAAAAAGCACCGCCTGGCCCTGGTCAGCAGCGTGATCCTTATGTTTATCGCTATTGTCGCTCTGGCCCCCGGCTTCTTCAGCACCCAGGACCCTAACGCGACCAATGCCAAGGAACTCTTCATCCCCATTCAAACCCTCCATTTCTTTGATGAAGGCCGCTTGCGGCCCTTCGTCTATGCCGTTGTTGGTCAGCGCAATCCCAAGACATTGCGCATGGAGTGGCAGATTGACCAGAGCAAAAAGATACCGCTGCGCTTTTTCGCCCGCGGCTACGAATACAAGATTCTGGGCCTGATCACCACCCGCATCCACCTGCTGGGACCGGCCTCCCCGGAGGAAGGGGAGAGGATTCATCTGTTGGGCACCGACCGGTTGGGCCGCGATCAATGGTCCCGCCTCATGCACGGCTCGCAGGTCTCCCTGTCCATTGGCCTGCTGGCCGTTTTCCTGAGCATCATCCTGGGCATCCTGCTGGGCGGCATCTCCGGCTATTTCGGCGGGACGGTGGATCTGATCATCCAACGGCTCATCGAGATCCTGCAATCGTTGCCGCCCATTCCCATCTGGATGGCGCTGACCGCCGCCCTGCCTCGCGATTGGTCGGTGGAGCGGGTCTATTTCGCCATCACCGTCATCCTCTCCCTGATCGGCTGGACGACGCTGGCCCGCGAGGTGCGCGGGCGCTTCCTGGCGCTGCGAGAGGAGGACTTCGTGGTGGCGGCCAGGCTGTCCGGATGCAGCCAGGGCAGGATCATCTTCCGTCACATGTTGCCCACCTTCGCCAGCCACATCATCGCCGCCAGCACGCTGGCCATCCCGGTGATGATCATCAATGAGACCTTCCTGAGCTTTCTCGGCCTGGGCCTGCGCCCGCCGGCCATCAGTTGGGGCGTGCTCCTCCAGGAGGCTCAGAATCTGCAATCCATCGTCCTGGCTCCCTGGCTGCTTCTGCCGGGCCTGGCCGTCATCATCACCGTGCTGGCCCTGAATCTCCTGGGCGACGGCCTGCGCGACGCCGCTGACCCTTACCACTGAGCCGATGGGGAGGAGACAAGAGATGAGCAGCGAACAGCGCCCCATCCTGTCGGTGCGTGACCTGAAGACGTACTTCTTCCTGGACGAGGGGACCGTCAAGGCCGTGGACGGTGTCAGCTTCGACGTCTACCCTGGGCAGGTGGTAGGCATTGTCGGCGAGAGCGGCTGCGGAAAGAGCGTGACCGTCAGGTCTGTCTTGCGCATTGTCGAGAAACCGGGTCGCATTGTGGCCGGGGAGATCTTCTTCCGGCCGCGCAAGGGGAACGGAAGGCTGCTTGAGGGCAGCCAGGACGGGTATGTGGACCTGGCCCGGCTTGATGCCCAGGGCCGGGAGATGCGCGCCATCCGGGGAGCGGAAATCGCCCTCATCCCCCAGGAGCCCATGGCTGCCTTCAGCCCGGTACACACCATTGGCGACCAGATCATGGAGACCATCCTGCTGCATCAGGCAGTCAACGAGGAGGAAGCCCGCCGGCTGGGCATCGAGCGGTTGCGCGAGGTGGGTATCCCCAACCCCGAACAGCGCATGGAGGCCTACTCCTGGGAGCTGAGCGGTGGCCTGCGCCAGCGGGCGATGATCGCCATGGCCCTCTCGTGCCATCCCACCCTGCTCATCGCCGATGAGCCGACGACGGCCATTGACGTGACTACCCAGGCTCAGGTGCTCAATCTGCTGCGTTCCTTGCAGCAACAGCACAATATGTCTATCATTTTTATCACCCATGACCTGGGCGTGATCGCCCAAATCGCTGAATATGTGCTCGTCATGTATCTGGGCCGGCTGATGGAGACGGGACCGGTGGTTGACATCTTCCACCATCCGCTGCACCCCTACACTCGGGCGCTGCTCAAATCCATCCCCTCAGTCTACACCCGCTCGCGCACCTTCCTGCCCACCATCGAGGGCTCCATCCCCCATCCCTTCAACCGTCCGCCCGGCTGCCCCTTTCACCCCCGCTGCTCGCAGTTCACGGCGGGCATCTGCGATCAGAAAACACCCCTCCTTCAGCCGGTCAACGAACAGCAATCAGTAAGCTGCTTCCTGTATCACCGCAGGGCAGAGGAGGATTGAGGTCATCGCCAGTGAAGCATACGACCAGGGACGAACGGACTTTGCTGGAAGTCAAACACCTCAAGAAACACTTCCCCATCAGGAAAGGGTTCCTCAGGCGCCTTGTCGGCCAGGTGAAGGCCGTGGACGGCGTAAGCTTCTACATCAACGAGGGGGAGACGCTGGGCCTGGTGGGCGAGAGCGGCTGCGGCAAGACCACCACCGCCCGCTGCATCCTGCGCGCCCTGGACCCCACCGCCGGGCAAATCCTGTTCCGCACCGCGTCGGGGCAGGTGGTGGATCTCGCCACTTTGCCGGAGAACGAGCTGCGCCCCCTGCGCCGCGAGATGCAGATGATTTTCCAGGACCCCTTCGCCTCGCTCAACCCGCGCATGAACCTGCTGGACATCGTGGGCGAGCCGCTGTTGGTCATCGAGGGCATCAAGAGCCGCAAGGAGCGGGCCGAGCGGGTGGCGGAGATCCTGCGCCTGGTGGGCCTGCGGCCTGAGTACATGCAACGCTTCCCCCACGCCTTCAGCGGCGGCCAGCGGCAGCGCATCGTCATCGCCCGCGCCCTGGCCCTCCACCCGCGCCTGGTGGTGGCCGATGAGCCGGTCTCGGCGCTGGATGTCTCCGTGCAGGCCCAGGTGCTGAACCTGATGATGGAGCTGCAGCAGCGGCTGAACCTGACCTATCTCTTCGTGGCCCACGACCTGAGCGTGGTCAAGCACATCTGCAACCGGGTGGCGGTGATGTACGTGGGCAAGCTGGTGGAGACGGCGCCCACCGATGAGCTTTTCTACCATCCGAAGCATCCGTACACGGAGGCGCTGATGTCGGCCGTGCCCGTGGCCGACCCCCGCATCCGCTCGGCCATGATCCCTTTGGAGGGGGATGTGCCCAGCCCGGCCAACCCGCCGCCGGGATGCTACTTCCATCCCCGTTGCCGCTACGCCGTGGACATATGTTCCCAGGAAGCGCCCAACCTGGAGGAAATCGAGGATAACCACTTCGTCGCCTGCCACCGGGCGCACGAATTGAAGTTGCGGGGGATTGGCGGGTAGGGAATCGGCGAAATGAAATCTACTCGCATTCCTGAGGGCCTGTGGCCCTATTTTCAAGAGCACGATCCGCAAAAGCTTGAGCTGCAACGTGACGCGAACCTGATCATCCAGCGCACGCTGGAATACGGCACTTGGGATGAGATCCGGTGGTTGTTCCGCGTCTATGGAGGCGACCGGATCCGCACGTTCGTGAGCGAATATGGGGAACGTATGCTCTCACGCGTCACGTTCAACTATTGGCGCAAGCTGATGGGCGTGCATCAGTGGCGGCATTCGCCCTTCCCCACCGCAGCGGAGGAGGTATGGCCACACCCTTAGCGAATCCTCACCGGGAAGCATTGACCCCTGAAACATGGCAGGCCTTCCGCCTCATTGCCGAACTGCCTTTCATCAACCGCTTCTACTTGGCCGGCGGCACCGGCCTCGCCTTGCACCTGGGGCACCGATTCTCTGTGGATCTGGATTTCTTTTCGGCAGACGCTGATTCGGTAGGCCCTGACCAACGTGCAATCATCAGGGAAGCCCTGGACGACCCAACATTGTCCATCACTTATGACAAGGATACCACCTTTGTGGCGACCTGGCGCGGTGTTGGTGTCAGCTTCTTCCGCTTGTCGTTTTATCCCTTGGTGCAGGAGCCTGTCCTGGCAGAAGGTGTGCCGGTTGCTACAGTTGAGGAAATTGGTGCAATGAAGCTGGGAGCCATCATATCTCGTGGCACCCGCAAAGACCTGGTTGACCTCTACTTCATCCTGCGACGGATACCGATCGAGCGGCTGTTCGAGGTTGCGGCCGTCAAATATGCTCGTGTGCGATCTTTCCCGGTCAGCGCCATACGAGCCCTCGCCTTCTTCGAGGACGCGGAAAAGCAGCCCCTGCCCCGCATGATAGACCGGACACCCTGGCCTACGATGAAGCGTTTCCTGGAACACCAGGCTATGGAGGCCGGCCGCAAGCGCCTGGATGACTTGTGGTCGTGGTAACCCCGCATTCCTTATCCCTCCCCAAGACGGCAGGTGAAACAGAACAGACGGCCTCGTTGACAGGTTGCAGCAAATGGAGTCAAAGCCCATGAGCCGATCGTGTATCCCCGAGCCGTATTCGGCTGGCATCTTTCTGACCTACAAGTGCAACTGCGCCTGTCGGCATTGCCTCTACGCCTGCTCGCCCCGCTGGCCGGCCGACTGGATTTCCGAGGAGGACGCCGGGCAGGTGCTGGCTCACCTGGCCCAGGCCATGCGCGGCAAGTACCCCTTCCCCGGCCGGGTGGGGGTCAACGACGGCCTGCACTTCACCGGCGGCGAGCCCTTCCTCAACTTCGACCTGCTGCTGCGCCTAACCGAGAAGGCCCGCCGGCTGGGCATCCCCACCCTCTTCGTGGAGACCAACGGCTTCTGGTGCCGGGACGACGCCACGACGCGGGAGAAGCTGCGGGCGCTCAAGGAGGCCGGGCTGCACGGCATCCTCATCAGTGCCAACCCCTTCATCCTGGAGCGCATCCCCTTCGAGCGCACCCGCCGCGCCGCCCGCATCAGCCGGGAGGTCTTCGGCTCCAATGCCATCGTCTACCAGGGCTTCTTCTTTCGGCAATTCGAGCAGATGGGCCTGAGCGGCACGCTGGAGTTCGAGGAGTACGTGCGTCGGGCGGGCCACGGGATGCGCTACGCGGAGCTGCTGCCTGGCGGCCGCATCTCCTACAAGCTGACCCACCTCTTCCAGCACTATCCGGCACGCCGCTTCTTCGGCACCTCCTGCCGGGCGGAGCTGATCCGGGAGTGGCACGTGCACGTGGACAACTACGCCAACTTCGTGCCCGGCTACTGCGGCGGCCTCTCCCTGGGCGACGCCCGCGACCTGCCGGCGCTCTATCGGGGCATTGACCTGGACGAACGCCCCGTGCTCAAGGCCCTGCTGACCGACCTGGAGGAGCTTTACCGGCTGGGGCTGGCCCACGGCTACCGGGAACGGGAGGGCTACATCTCCAAATGCCACCTCTGCCTGGACATCCGCCGCCACCTGGTGCGCCAGGGCGACTTCGCCGAGCTGCAGCCGACAGAGTACTATGACCGTCTGGAGGATTGAATGCGCATAGACGCTCGTTTCGTTGACCTGCTGGCCATCTATCGCGCCGAGCTGCTGGAGCGGGTGGTGCCCTTCTGGCTGGAGCACGCCATTGACCGGCAACACGGCGGCATCCTGACCTGCATCGCCGACGACAGCACGGTGCTGAGCACGGATAAGTACATGTGGTCGCAACTGCGGGCCATCTGGACCTTCTCCGCCCTCTACAACCGGGTGGAGAGGCGGCAGGAATGGCTGGACGCGGCCTGGCACATCTACGATTTCGTCAAGCGCTGCGGCCGCGATGAGGAGGGCCGCTGGGTCTACGCCGTGGACGAAGAAGGCCGCGTGCTGCAAGGGGCCACCAGCATCTACACCGACGGCTTCGCCATCTACGGCTTGACCGAGCTGGCGCGGGCCACGGGCGAGCAGGAGGCCGTTGACCTGGCTTTGGAGACCTGCCGCAGCGTGCAGCGCCGGCTGGCCACGCCCGGCTCCTACGGCATCGCCCCCTACGAGCTGCCCGAGGGGGCCAAAGCCCACGCTGTCTCCATGATCTTCGCCCTGGTCTTCCACGAGCTGGGCCGCTTCCTGGGCGATGAGACCATCATCGAAGCCGGCCTGCGCCATGCGGCCGAGGTCATGGACGTCTTCCTGCGCCCGGAGCGCCGGCTGCTCTACGAGTTCGTGGGCCTGGATGGCTCCCTGCTGCCCACGCCCCAGGGCCGGGCCATCGTCCCCGGCCACGCCATCGAGTCCATGTGGTTCATGATCCACATCTATGGGCAAACCGGCGACGAGGCTCGCATCCACCGGGCCATCGAGGCCATCCGCTGGCATCTGGAGTTCGGCTGGGACGAGGAGTACGGCGGCCTGTTCCACGCCCGCGATGCCGAGGGGGGCCAGGCCCGATGGCCCTACCCCGAGGCCAAGCTCTGGTGGCCGCACACCGAGACCCTGGTGGCCCTCCTGATGGCCTACGAGCACAGCCGGGAGGTCTGGTGCCTGGAGTGGTTCGAGCGGGTGCACAACTACGCCTTCAGCCACTTCCCGGTGGCCGGGCACGGCGAGTGGACGCAGAAGCTGGACCGGCGGGGGCGCAAGCTGACCGAGGTCGTCGCCCTGCCGGTCAAGGACCCCTTCCACCTGCCGCGAGCGCTGATCCTTTGCACCGATGTGCTGCAGCGGCTGAGCGACCTCCCGGTCTAGATAAGCGAGGTCTCCCGACCGAGCGGTCTTTTCGCCTCGGTCAGAGACCTTCGGTGAGCAAGACGCACATTCCGCAATCCGCATTCCGCAATGGAGAAGGCGGATGATCGCTGAGATAGCGCAACCACAAGGACGTTTCGCCCTGGTCAATGGCCGCATCGTCCTGCCCCACCAGGTCGTGACCGGCCAGGCGCTGGTGGTGGAGGGCGGGACGATCCTCGGCCTGGCTGAGCCCGACTCGCTGGGAGCCGAGGTGCAGCGGATGGACGTCGGCGGGCGGCTGATCGCGCCGGGCCTGGTGGACCTCCACACCCACGGCGCCCTGGGCCACACCTTCAACGAGCCCACCGCCGAGGCCTTCCAGATCATCACCGCCGAGAACGGACGGCGCGGTGTAACATCACTCCTGGCGACGCTGGCTACGGCGCCCATCCCCGACCTGTGCCGCTGCCTGGAGTTCTGCCGTCACTGGATGGCGGAGCCCCACGACGGCGCGCAGGTCGTCGGCGCGCACCTGGAAAGCCCGTACATCAGCATGGCCCAGCGAGGCGCGCTCGATCCGCAGAACGTGCGCACGCCCGACGACGGCTCGGCCGACCGTCTGCTCGAACACCACGACGTCCTGCGCATCTTCGTCCTGGCGCCGGAATTGCCGGGTGCGCTCGATCTGATCGCCAAACTGGCGCGGCTGGGCATCGTGCCCGCGGCGGGCCATAGCTCGGCCAGGGATGAACAGGTGCTGGCCGCCATGCGGTTCGGCTTGCGCCACGTCACCCACATCTGGAGCGCGATGTCCAGCACCATCCGCGAGGGACCGTGGCGCAAGCCGGGTTTGCTGGAGGCAGCGCTGGCCTTCGAGGGGTTGACGGTGGAGATGATCGGTGACAACAAGCACCTGCCGCCCACGCTGATGAAGCTGGCCTACAAGTGCATCGGCGCTGACCGGCTGTGCATCATCTCCGATGCCACCAGCGGCGCGGGGCTGCCGGAGGGCGCCCGCTTCCGCATGGGCGGGATGGAGTACGAGGTGCACGACGGCGTGGGCATGATGTTTGACCGCTCCTGTTTCGCCGGCAGCACGACCCTGGTGAGCCAGATGGTGCCCATCCTGGTGGAGGTCGTGGGCATCCCGCTGGCCGAGGCGGTGCGCATGGCCTCGCTCACGCCGGCGCGGGTCATCGGCCTGGACGATCGCAAGGGCAGCCTGGAGCCCGGCAAGGACGCTGACATCGCCATCTTCGACGACGACTTCACCTGCTGGCGCACGATGATCAGCGGGCGATGGGTGAGTGTGAGGTAGGCCCTCACCCCCTCCCCAACCCTCCCCCTCTCCCCAATTTGGGAGAGGGGGAGGGTACCGCTGCAGGCGGCGGGTGGAGGTGAGGGTGGGAAGTCGAACGCACGAGGGAAACACATGACCATCCGGCCTGTTTTCGAAACCCACATCGAGGCTTTACGCATCAGCGTTTACCAGACCAACGAGGAGATGGGACAAGCGGCGGCGGAGGAGGCTGCGGAGATCATCCGGCAGGCCATCGCCGAGAAGGGCACGGCCAACGTCATCTTCGCCACCGGCAACTCGCAGTTGACCTTCCTGGCCGCGCTGCGGCAGATGGAGGTGGACTGGCCGAAGGTCAACGTCTTCCACATGGACGAGTACGTGGGCATTGACCCCCACCATCCGGCCAGCTTCCCCAACTTCCTGCAGCGACACCTGCTGGATTACGTCAAGCCTAAGGCGTTCTACCCCGTCTGGGCGCCGGCGGAGGATAGCGAAGCCGCCTGCCGGGAGTACGAAGAGCTGCTGCGCGCCCATCCGGCCGACCTTTGCGCCATGGGCATCGGCGAGAACGGCCACATCGCCTTCAACGACCCGCCCTTCGCCGACTTCGACGACCCCCTGTGGGTCAAAGTGGTGAAGCTGGACGAGCGCTCGCGGCTCCAGCAGGTGGGCGAGGGCCACTTCGCCAGCCTGGACGAGGTGCCCACTCACGCCATCACGCTGACCATCCCGGCGCTGCTTTCGGCCAAGCGCATCCTGTGCATCGTGCCTGAGGCGCGCAAGGCCGAGGCCGTCCATCGGGCGCTGAGGGGTCCCATCACCGAAGAATGCCCGGCCTCGATCCTGCGCCGCGCGTCCCACGCCCATCTCTTCTTGGACAGGGACTCGGCGGCGAGGGCGTTTGGCCTGTAGAAGATCATCCATGAACCCAAGAGAACGCTTGCTGACCGCTCTGGATCATCGCGAGCCCGACCGCGTCCCCTTCGACCTGGGCAGCACGCAGGTCACGGGCATCCACATGGTCGCCTATCGCCACCTGCGCCAGGCTTTGGGCCTGCCGCCAGTGCAAGCGCGGCTATGCGACCACATCCAGCAACTGGCCCTGCCGGACGAGGATGTGCTTGAGCGGCTGGGAGTGGACGTGCGGGGGCTGTTCCCCCTCAACAGCCACACTCCCCCGCCGACCCCTCCTCTCCGAGATGGAAAGCATGTGGGCGTGCTGGAAGAAGATGACGAAGGTTGGGTGTATCACGACGAATGGGGCATCACTTACCGCCGGCCCAAGCCGGACGGCCTCTACTTCACCATCACCCAGGTGCCGCTGGGCGACCCGCAGCTTTCCGTGCGGGACATCGAGCGCCACGCTTGGCCGGACATGGCCGACCCGCAGCGCATCGCCGGGCTGCGGGAGCTGGCCGAGCGCTATCGGGCCGCCGGCTACGCGGTGGTGCTCAAAAGCCCTTTCGCTGGCATCTTCGAGATGGCCCAGCGCATCGTGGGCATGGAGAATTGCCTTACGATGATGGCCGCCGAGCCGAAGTTGGCGGAGGCGCTGTTCGACAAGCTGCTGGAGCTGAAGCTCGCCTTTTGGGAGATGGCGCTGCCGCGGCTGGCCGACCCTTCGTCAGGCTCAGGGCAGGCCATGATAGATGTGGTCGCCGAGTTCGATGACTACGGCACGCAAACGTCGCTCCTCATCTCGCCGCGCATGTTCCGCCAGCTCCTGAAGCCGCGGCTGAAAGTGCTGTTCGAGCGCATCCGGCAATTGGCCCCGCAGGCCAAGCGGTTCTTCCATTCCTGCGGCAACGTGCGGCCGCTGTTGCCCGATTTCATCGAAGTGGGCGTGGAAATCCTCAATCCGGTGCACATCCGCGCTGCAGGCATGGAGCCGACGGCGCTCAAGCGGGACTTCGGCGATGCGCTGGTCTTCTGGGGCGGCGGGGTGGACACCCAGGATGTTCTTCCCCACGGCACGCCGCAGGAGGTGAGGGACGACGTGCGACGCAACATCGAGGCGCTGGCCCCCGGCGGCGGCTTCGTCTTCAGCGCCGTGCACAACATCCAACCCGACGTCCCGCCACAGAACCTCATCGCCATGTGGGAAGCGTTGCAGGAGTACGGCGCTTTGTAGGGCAAGATGCCATCTTGCCCTACGGCGCAATAGGCTACCATGACCGCGAAAGAATTCATACCCATAGAACTCGTCTTCAACCCTAATTGGTGGTACAATACGGCGGGGATCTCGTTCGACGAATCCTTCTACTTCAACCCCGAGGCGCGCATGCGGAACGACGTCATCATGCGGCGCGTGCTCTACGAGCGCTATGGCGAGCTGGGGCTGGGCGAACCCGACCCGCGGCCGCGGCCCATCATCGGCTCGCTGCACGTGGCCGGCGGCTTCGTCATCCCCGCCCTGCTGGGCGCGGAGATCAGATTCGAGCCCAACGCCGCCCCGCAGCCGTTGCCCAAGAGGCTGACACCGCAGGAGATCGAGGCCCTCGAGAAGCCCGACTTCCGCACCACCTGGCCCATGAACGAGCTCATCGTCCAGATGGACACCTTAGAGGCCGAGTGGGGCTACCCTTCGGCAAGCTCAGGGCAGGCTCTGGTGGGTGACCTGAACACCGACGGGCTGCTCAACGCCGCCTATCACTTCTACGGCCAGGACTTGTTCCTGGACTTCTACCTGGCGCCGGAGCGGGTGCGCCGCTTTCTGGAGCTCATCGGCGAACTCATCGTGGACGTGGCCTTGTACGTGCGGGAGCGCACCGGCAGTTGCTCCATCTCCGTCAACCGCATGGTGGAGCGCGTGGACGGAGGCCTTTTTCTGCACGCCAACTGCTCGGTACAGATGATCTCCCCCAGGGACTATCGTGAGATGCACCTTCCGGTGGAGCAGCGCATGGCAGAGCGCATCCAGCCCTTCGGCGTGCATCACTGCGGCGATAACATGCATCTCATCGCCCCTGCCTACGCCGAGCTGCCGGCGGTCTTCTTCGACGTGGGATGGGGCTCGGACGTGGCCCGCTGCCGCGAAGCGCTGCCCGAGGCCTTCTTCAATCTGCGCCTGAGCCCCATACGGATGCTGCAATGCACGCCACAGGAGGTCGCCGAGGATACGGAGAGGCTGCTGCTGGCCGCCGGCCCGCTGGAGCAGGCCGGGGTCTGCTGCATCAATATGGACTACGGCACACCCGACGACAACATCTTCGCCATGTTCGAGGTCGTTCAGCGCTATCGGCGCTATGGCGCATGAGTTGAGGAAGCAAGCGATGAAGTACCGCAAGCTGGGACAGACGGAGATCACTGTTTCTGTGGTGGCCATGGGTTGCTGGCCCATCGTCGGCAACTTCACCTGGGGGCCGCAGGACGAAGCCGATTCCATCGCCACAATCCACGCCGCGCTGGATGCCGGGATCAATTTCTTCGACACGGCCGAGATGTACGGCAACGGCTACTCCGAGGAGCTGCTGGGGCAGACGCTGGAAGGACGGCGGCATGAGGCCGTTATCGCTTCCAAGGTGGGCTCCGAACACATGGCCGCCGATCAGGTCATCCGTGCCTGCGAACGCAGCCTCCGGCGTTTGCGCACCGACTACATAGACCTGTACCAGATCCACTGGCCCAGCCGGACCGTCCCCCTGGAGGAGACGATGGCGGCGCTGGAAAAGCTCCAGCAGCAGGGCAAGGTCCGGGCCATCGGGGTGTCCAATTTCGGGCTGGGCGATCTGGCCGACCTGCTGGCCATCGGGCGACCCGAGACCAACCAGTTACCGTATAGCCTGCTCTGGCGGGCCATCGAATATGGCATCCAGCAGCGATGCATCGAGCACGGCATCGGCATCCTCACTTACAGCTCGCTGGCCCAGGGGCTGCTGACGGGCAAGTTCACCTCGCCCGACCAGGTGCCGGAGGGGCGGGCCCGCACGCGCCACTTCTCCAAGGAGCGCCCCCAGACGCGCCACGGCGAGCCGGGATGCGAGGCTGAGACCTTCGTCGCCATCGAGCGCATCCGCCGGATCAGCGAGCGGCTCGGGCAGCCGATGAGCCAGGCATCCCTCGCCTGGCTGCTGGCGCAGCCGGGGGTCACCGCCGTCATCGCCGGCGCCCGCACCCCGGAGCAGGTGCGGCACAACGCGGCCGCCGCCGACCTCGAACTGGCGCCCGAAGTGGTGGCCGAGCTGAGCGAGGCCACGGAAGAGCTCAAACATCGGCTGGGGCCCAACCCGGACATGTGGCTTTCGGAGGCCGATTCCCGCTATCGCTGAAACCGCTGACCACCTGGAGAGGAGAATGTCTATGATTGCTCCCATCGCTCTGCAACTGTACACCGTGCGCAAGGCCCTGGCCGAGGATTTCGCCGGGGTGATGCGCCAGATCGCCGCCATCGGCTACGTCGGCGTGGAGCCCGCCCTGGGCACATTGACGGCCACGCCCACGGAGGCCGGCCGGCTCTTCCAGGAGCTGGGGCTGGCAGTGCCCAGCGCCCACACGCCCCTGCCCCTGGGCGAGGAGAAGGAGAGGGTCCTGGAGGCCATGGCTGCCTTCGGTTGCCGACGCATCGTCTCCGGCAAGGGCCCCGACAGCTTCCAGACCCTCGACCAGGCCCGGCGGACGTGCGAGCTGTTCAACGAGGCCAATGCCGTAGCCCGGGAGAACGGCATGACCTTCGGCATCCACAACCATTGGTGGGAGTTCCAGCAAGTGGAAGGCCGCTACGTCTACCAGGTCATGCTGGAGCATCTCGATCCGGACATCTTCTTCGAGATTGACACCTACTGGGTGAGGACGGCGGGCCTCGACCCCGCCGCGGTGGTGAAGGAGCTGGGCCAGCGCGTCGCCCTGCTGCACATCAAGGACGGCCCGGCGGTCAAGGGCGCGCCGATGGTCGCCGTCGGCGAGGGCGTGCTCGATTTCCCGGCCATCGTCCAGGCGGCGGACTCGGCAGAATGGCTGATCGTCGAGCTGGACGAGTGCGCCACGGACATGATGGAGGCCGTGGATAAAAGCTACCGCTACCTGTCGAAGTTACAACGAGGAGGACGTGAAACGTAAAACGTGAAACGTGAAAAAACCTTGGAAGGGAGCCACACTTTACGCATTACGCATTACGTTTTACGCATCACACATCACGCTCCAGGGGGATTCCATGACAAACAAAGTCGCGGTCGGCATCATCGGTACCGGGAACATCTTCGGGGCTTATGTCAAAGGTTGCCGCGCTTTCCACATCCTGGAGATCGCGGCCTGCGCGGATATTGACCGGGATAAGGCCCAGGCGAAAGCGGCGGAATTCGACATCCCCAAAGTCTGCTCCGTCGAAGAGCTGCTGGCCGAAGCGGAGGTCCAGATCGTCGTCAACCTCACCGTGCCCAAAGCGCACGCCGAGGTGAGCCTGGCCGCTATCGAGGCGGGAAAGCATGTCTACTCGGAGAAACCCCTGGCCATCACCCGGCAGGACGGCCAGAAGCTCCTCGCCGCGGCGCGGGAGAAGGGCGTGCGGGTGGGCTGCGCGCCGGATACCTTCCTGGGCGGTGGCCTCCAGACCTGCCGCAAGCTGGTGGACGACGGCTGGATCGGCGAGCCGGTGGCGGCGGCGGCCTTCATGGTGCAGCACGGACCGGAGTCGTGGCACCCTAACCCCGATTTCTTCTATCAGGTGGGGGGCGGGCCTCTGTTCGACGTGGGGCCTTATTACCTCACGGCGCTGGTGAACCTGCTGGGGCCGGTGAGGCGGGTGGCCGGGTCGGCGCGCATTTCCTTCGCCGAGCGCATCGCCACCAGCGAGATGCACCGCGGGCGGCGAATCGCGGTGGAAGTCCCCACTCACGTGGCGGGGGTGCTCGATTTCGTCGCCGGCCCGATAGGCAGCATCATCACCAGCTTCGACGTCTGGGCAGCCAACCTGCCGCGCATTGAGATCTACGGCTCGGAAGGCTCGCTCGGCGTGCCTGACCCCAACATCTTCGGTGGGCGCGTGCTGTTGCGCCGCGCCGGAGCCACGGAATGGAGCGAGGTGCCCCTCACCCACAGCGCGGCGGTGGGCCGGGGCATTGGCGTGGCGGATATGGCCTACGGCATCGTGCATGGCCGCCCGCATCGGGCCAGCGGCGAGATGGCCTACCACGTGCTGGACATCATGCAGGCCCTCGGGGAATCCTCGGCAGCCGGCAGGCACATGGAGATCGCCAGCCGCTGCTCAAGGCCAGCACCGCTGCCGCTGGGGCTGCCTGAGGGGGAACTGGACGCCCTGTGAAAGGTGTGTGATGTCGCTCGTGGCGGACGGTCACGTCCGCCACGGCCACTGGACGTGACCGTCCAGCGGGAGCACATATTATACGAGGAGGCAGCGAGAACGATGGGACGGAAAAAGCGATGGAGTGACCTCACTGCTGCTCAGAAGATCACGACCGTAGTCTCAGGTTTGATCCAGATCTCCCTGCTGGCCGCAGCGCTCTGGGACCTTCGCCGCCGCTCCCCGGAGGAGCTCTACGGGAGCAAAAGCTTGTGGAGGGGGCTGGTGTTCATCAATTTCTTCGGCCCCATCGCCTACTTCCTGCTGGGCCGGAAACGGATAGCTAGCGAGGCATGACCACACCCTGGGAGCGATTCACACAGGCTGCCCGGCTGGGAGAGCCGGAGCATGTCCCCGTGGCCCTCATCGTGGACAGCCCCTGGCTGCCCGGCTACGCGGGCATGGACACGCGGGACTACTTCCTTTTCCCCGACAAGTGGCTGGAGGTCAATCTGGGGCTGTTGGCGCGCTTTCCGGAGGCCGTCTGGATCCCCGGCTTCTGGGTGGAATACGGCATGGCTGCCGAGCCCTCCGCCTTCGGCGCCAGGGTGCGTTTCCATCCCGACCGGCCTCCTTCCATCGAGCCGGTGGTGAGCGACCTGCGCTTCTGGGCCGAGGCCAGGCCGGCTGACCCTCAGCAAGATGGGCTCATGCCCCTGGTGCTGCGCTGGTATGAGGTGATGGACGGACGGCTGCGCGCCGAGGGGTTGTCCATCAAGATGGTCTGCGCCCGTGGGCCGCTGACCGTGGCCTCCTGGCTGATGGGGGTGACGCCCTTGCTCATGGGCATCGCCAGCGAGCCCGAGGCGGCCTCCAGGATCCTGGAGACGATGACCACCACCATCATCCGCTGGCTGCACGCCCAACTGGATGCGCTGCACCAGCCGGAAGGCATCATGTTGCTCGACGACATCGTGGGCATGGTGTCGAAACGCCACTACGAGGAGCTCATTCACCCCCATCTGC
Source organism: Anaerolineae bacterium (assembly GCA_029907105.1). Classification (GTDB taxonomy): domain Bacteria; phylum Chloroflexota; class Anaerolineae; order UBA3071; family UBA3071; genus JARYMM01. Next base: position 18,563 of record JARYMM010000057.1, read on the forward strand.
GCCGCATCTTCGACGAGTTCGAGGGGCTGATCCGCGTCTACCACAACGACACCCCCTGTCCGCACCTGCTGGGAAGCCTGGCCGAGGCCAACTTCGACGTCTTCAACTTCAGCCACGAGATGGACATCGGCCAGGTCAAGGCCAAAATGGGGCACCGCGTGGCCGTGATGGGCAACGTCCCCCCGCTGGATGTGGGGGTGCGGGGGAGGCCCGAGGAGGTGAAGCGCTGGGCGCGCCAGTGTCTGGACAAAGCCGCTCCGGGAGGCGGCATGATCCTTTCCTTCGGCGGCGGCGTCTCGCCGGGCACCCCGCCGGAGAACATTGACGCCCTGTTGGAAGCGGCTCGCGAATGGAGGCAAACAAAGGCATGACATCCCCCCAATGGCACCTGCCCGAAGACCGATACTTCGACCCCGACCCGGCGCAGCGGCACGTGGCGCGGGAGCTGTACCAGTCGGTGGCCGACCTGCCCATCGTCAGCCCGCACGGACATGTGGACCCCCGCCTCTTCGCCGACGAGGATGCCACCTTCGGCACGCCCACGGAGCTTCTGATCATCCCCGATCACTACGTCTTCCGCATGCTCTATTCGCAGGGCATTCCGCTGGGGGACCTGGGCATCCCCCCTCTCCGGCTGGGAGAGGGGCTGGGGGTGAGGGTGGAAACCGATCACCGCCGGATCTGGCAGACCTTCGCCGAGAACTTCTACCTCTTCCGCGGCACGCCCACCGGCTGCTGGCTGGCCCACGAGCTCCACGTCGTCTTCGGCATCGAGGAGAAGCTGACCGGCGAGACCGCCCAGGCCATCTACGATCAGATCGCCGAGAAGCTGGCCTCGCCGGAGTTTCGCCCGCGGGCGCTCTTCAAGCGCTTCAACATCGAGGTGCTCTGCACCACCGACGCCGCCACCGACCCGCTGCGCTACCATCAAGCCATCCGCGATTCCGGCTGGAAGGCGGACATCCGCCCCACCTTCCGGCCCGACGGGGTGATCAACCTCCTGACGCCGGGCTGGCGGGAAAACATCGAAGCCCTGAGCGCGGTCAGCGGCATCACCGTTCACTCGTACGCCGCCTTCATCCAGGCGCTGGAGGAGCGGCGGGCCTTCTTCAAGCGCATGGGGGCCACGGCCACCGACCAGGCGGCGGAGACGGCATACACGGCGGAGCTTTCGCCCGCCGAGGCGGAGGCCATCTTCCGGCGCGCCCTGCGCGGTCAGGCCACGCCCGACGATGCCCGCCGCTTCACCGCCCACACGCTCATGGAAAGCGCCCGCATGAGCATCGAGGACGGCCTGGTGATGCAGCTCCACGTGGGAGCGGTGCGCAACCACAATCAGCTCATCTTCGAGCGCTTCGGCCCCGACAAGGGGGGCGACATCCCGCAGCGCAGCGAATTCACCCACAACCTGCGGCCGCTTCTGAACAAGTACGGCAACGACCCGCGGCTGACGCTCATCGCCTTCACCCTGGACGAAGCGACCTATGCGCGGGAGCTGGCACCGCTGGCCGGGCACTATCCGGCGGTCAAGCTCGGCCCGCCCTGGTGGTTCCACGACAGCCTCAACGGCATGAAGCGCTACTTCGAGCAGGTGATGGAGACGGCGGGGCTTTACAACACCGTGGGCTTCAACGACGACACGCGGGCCTTCCCCTCCATCCCCGCCCGGCATGACCTGTGGCGGCGGGCCAGCGTCAACTGGCTGGCCGGCCTGGTCGTCCGTGGGGTGATAGACGAGGATGATGCCCGCGAGATGGCCCACGACATGGCCTACGGCCTGGCCAGGCGGGCCTACAAGTTCCCGCAGGGGAGGCCCGGAGGGGCGTAATACTACAACCGCATTGGGTGGTATGTGTCATGCCTTCGATAGGCTCAGGCCAGGGCTGAGTAGGGGCGCACGGCCGTGCGCCCCTACTACACGCCTGTTCCCGTGGTGCACGCAACGCTAGCGAAGCATCCGTTCGCTCGCTCAGGACAA
>JARYMM010000058.1 GCA_029907105.1 Anaerolineae bacterium
GCCCACATTCAGACATTACGCATTTGAGGCTTTATGAAAGTCTATCACTTGACAAATCGTTATAGTCTAAACTCGAGGTATAAGAGCTGCAACCGAAAGCACGAGTCGTGAGCACGAAAGAGCTATAGTCATGCAAACCCTGTCCCTGCTTCCCATCGCCATTATTGTCCTCGTATTGGTGGTGCTCCTTAGCCTTAAGGAGCCATTGGCGGTTGGGAGGCATCCAGGGTAGCTACATACCGAAAAAGACCTGATTTACGTTCAGCCACAAGGACCTCCCAACCGGGAGGTTCTTTTGTTTTCCGCATTCAGCCATAGGCCCGGCCAGGTTGCCGGACAGGGCAATGAAGCCTTTCCCCATGGTATCACCCTGGGGAAAGGCTTCTGTTTTAGTGGAATGGAGCAGGAAATGAAAAGCGACGTCATCAAACGAGGCGGGGAGCGGGCGCCACATCGCGCCCTGCTGCGGGCGCTGGGCTGCACCGACCGCGACATCGAGCAACCCTTCATCGGCGTGATCAACTCCTACAACGAGACCATCCCCGGCCACATCGGGCTGCGGGAAGTGGCCGAGGCGGTCAAAGCCGGCATCCGCATGGCCGGCGGCACGCCCTTCGAATGCAACACCATCGGCGTGTGCGACGGACTGGCCATGAACCACCCGGGCATGAAGTACTCCCTGGCCAGCCGCGAGCTCATCGCCGATTCCGTGGAAATCCTCGCCCAGGCCCATGGCTTCGACGCCCTGGTGCTCATCACCAACTGCGACAAGATCATCCCCGGCATGTTGATGGCCGCCGCCCGGCTCAACCTGCCGGCCATCCTCGTCAGCGGCGGGCCCATGCTGGCCGGCCACCTGGACGGCCGGGCCGTGGATCTGAGCGATGTCTTCATGGCCGTGGGCGCGGTCAGCCGGGGCGAGATGACCGAAGCCGAACTGGAGAGGCTGGAGCGGGCCGCCTGCCCCGGCTGCGGCTCCTGCGCCGGCATGTTCACCGCCAATACTATGAACTGCCTGACCGAAGCGCTGGGCATGGGCCTGCCCGGCCACGGCACGATCCCCGCCATCCACGCCGGCCGCATCGCCCTGGCCCGCAAGGCCGGCATGCAGGTCATGGAACTCCTGGCCCGCCCCATCAGACCCCTGGACATCCTCACCCCTGCCGCCTTCGGCAACGCTTTCGCCGTGGACATGGCCCTGGGCGGCTCCACCAACTCCGTGCTGCACCTGCTGGCCATCGCCCACGAGGCCGGCATCGAGATCCCCCTGCAGGAAGTGAACGAGGCCAGCGAGCGCACGCCGCACCTGTGCCGCATGAGCCCGGCCGCCGGGGGGCATCACCTCGAGGACCTGGACCGCGCCGGCGGCATCCCGGCGCTGATGCGCCGCCTGCTCGAAGGCGGCCTGCTGGAAGGCAGCGTCCTCACCGTAAGCGGGCGCACGCTGGCCGAAAGCGTCAGCACGGCCAGGGTGGGCGACGATGCGGTCATCCGGCCCCTCGACGCCCCCTACTCCCCCAGCGGCGGCCTGGCCATCCTCTTCGGCAACCTGGCCCCCGACGGTGCCGTGGTCAAGCAGGCCGTCGTAGCGCCTGAAATGCAGCAGCACAGCGGCCCGGCGCGGGTCTTCGATTCCGAGGAAGAGGCCACGGCGGCCATCATGGCTGGACAATTCAGGGAAGGCGACGTGCTGGTCATACGCTACGAAGGACCCAAGGGTGGCCCCGGCATGCGCGAGATGCTCACGCCCACCTCGCTCCTCTCCGGCATGGGCGTGGACGACAAGGTGGCCCTGCTGACCGACGGACGCTTCTCCGGCGCGACACGCGGCGCGGCCATCGGCCATATCTCGCCGGAAGCCGCCGAACGCGGCCCGCTGGCCGCCGTCCGCGATGGCGACCTGATCCGCATAGACATCCCCAACCGCGCCCTGACCCTGGAGGTGGACGAAGGCGAGATCACCCGCCGGCTGGCTGCGCTGCCGCCGTGGGAACCGCCGGTCAAGAGCGGCTACCTGCGACGCTACGCCGAGATGGTGACGTCCGCCAGCACCGGAGCCGTGTTCCGGGAGTAGAGGTTGGAGGTTGGAAGTTGGAGGTTGGAGATTGGAAAAGGGAGGAGATACGATGAGACTGACCGGAGCGCAAGCCGTATGGGAAAGCCTGGTGCGGGAGGGAGTGACGACCGTCTTCGGCATTTCGGGCGGGGCGGTGATCCACCTGTATCATGCCCTGCCCGACTACCCCATCCACCACGTGCTCATGCGCCACGAGCAGGCCGCAGCCCACGCCGCCGACGGCTACGCCCGCGCCACCGGCAGGGTCGGCGTGTGCATGGCCACCTCCGGCCCCGGGGCGACCAACCTGGTCACCGGGCTGGCCACGGCCTACATGGACTCATCGCCGGTGGTGGCCATCACCGGCCAGGTGCCCACACCGATCATCGGCACCGATGCCTTTCAGGAAGTGGACATCACCGGCATCACCCTGCCCATCACCAAGCACAACTACCTGGTCACCGACATCGAGGAATTGCCCACGGTGATCAAGGAAGCCTTCTACATCGCCCGCACCGGGCGGCCGGGGCCGGTGCTCGTGGACATCGCCAAGGACGTCCAGGCCGCCGCCATCGAGTACGTCTACCCGGACACGGTGAACCTGCCGGGGTATCGCCTGCCGCAAGAGGACATCTCCTCCCCCATCCAACGGGCGGCGCAGATGCTCAACGAGGCCCAGAGGCCGCTCATCATCGCCGGGCACGGCGTGATCCTGGCCGGCGCTGAAGACGACCTGCTGGCGCTGGTGGAAAAGGCCAACGTGCCGGTGGCCACCACCCTGCTGGGCATCGGCGCCATACCCGAGACCCACCCGCTCTGCCTGGGCATGGCCGGGATGCACGGCGAGGCCTACACCAACCAGGCGCTGAGCGAGGCCGATCTCATCATCGCCCTGGGCAGCCGCTTCGATGACCGGCTGACCGGCCCGCCCAGCCAGTTTGTCCGTCAGGCGCGCCTCATCCACGTGGACGTGGACCCGGCCGAAATTGACAAGAATGTAGCCGTCAACCTGGCCGTGGTGGGCGATCTGAAGGACGTGCTGCCTGCGCTCGTCCCCCTGGTCGAGGAAAAAGACCACACGGCCTGGCTGGCGCGTATCCAGGAGTGGCGCAACGAGTCGGCGCAAAGGGACATCCTGGCTCAGGAGACGGATGAGTTGCTGCCGCAGTATGTCGTGCGCCAGATCTGGCACGCCACCCAGGGCAATGTCATCGTCGTCTCCGACGTGGGGCAAAACCAGATGTGGGAAGCGCAATACTTCATCCACCATCGGCGGCGGGGCCTGATCTCCTCCGGCGGGCTGGGCACGATGGGGTTTGCCCTGCCGGCGGCCATCGGCGTGCAGATGGCCCTGCCCCACGAGCAGGTATGGGTCACCGTCGGCGATGGTGGCTTTCAGATGAACATCCAGGAGCTGGCCACGGTCGTCCAAGAGAAACTGCCGCTCAAGATCGCCATCCTCAACAACGGCTACCTGGGCATGGTGCGCCAGTGGCAGCAGTTGTTCTTCGAGGGACGCTACTCCGGCACGCCGCTCCTGGGGCCGGATTTCGCCCGTGTCGCCGAGGCTTACGGCATCGCCGGCCTGACCGTGCGGGAGAAAAGCCAGGTCGTGCCGGCCATCGCCCAGGCCCTGGCCACCGACGGCCCCTTCCTGATTGACTTCCGCATTGTCCAGGAGGAGAACGTCTACCCCATGGTTGCCCCCGGTGCGCCTGTGCACCACATGATCCGCCGTCCTGTGCCGGCGAATGATGTACTGAAGGAGGACAGGACATGATGCGCCATACGCTGATCGCCCTCATGGAAGACAAACCCGGCGTGCTCAACCGGGTCTCCAGCCTGTTTCGCCGCCGCAACTACAACATCGAAAGCCTGACCGTCGGCCACAGCGAGACGCCGGGCATCTCGCGCATGACCATCGTGGTCAACGGCGACGACCGCATCGTCCAGCAGGTAGCCAGGCAACTGTCCAAGTTGATCAACGTCACCCAGGTGGTGGACGTGAGCGACAAACCGGCCGTGATCCGCGAATTGGCCCTGATCAAAGTCCGGGCCGGCCATGGCGCTCGCTCCGAGATCATGGAGCTGGCCAACGTCTTCCGCGCCAAGGTGGTGGATGTGGGCAAGACCTCGCTGACGGTGGAGATCACCGGCACAGAGGAGAAAGTGGACTCGCTGATAGGGCTATTGCAGCCTTTTGGGATCGAAGAGTTGGCCCGCACGGGCCGTGTGGCTATGGTGCGCGGCGGCAATGGCGGCCAGGCCGCAAACTTACAACCTTAAACTTCAAACCTCAAAGTCGGACAGGAGGCATTGTCATACACTCGCACGACGAATGACGAAATGCACTGATTCTGGCAAACAATACATCTTTCAAGGAGAACACACATGGCCAACATCTACTACGACGCCGACGCCAACCTGGAGCTTCTGGCGGACAAGAACATTGCCATCATCGGCTACGGCAGCCAGGGGCACGCCCACGCCCTCAACCTGAAGGACAGCGGCTGCCGGGTGGCCGTCGGCCTGCGTCAGGGCGGCCGCTCCTGGACGGCGGCAGAAGAGGCCGGGCTGACGGTCATGCCCGTGGCCGAGGCCGCCGCCTGGGCCGACCTGGTCACCATCCTGGTGCCCGACCCCGTGCAGCCGGCGCTCTACCGGGAGGCCATCGCCCCGGGGCTCAAGCCCGGCGACACGCTCATGTTCGCCCACGGCTTCAACATCCGCTTTCATCAGATCGTGCCCCCGCCGGAGGTGGACGTGAGCATGGTGGCCCCCAAGTCGCCGGGCCATCGGCTACGCGAACTCTACCGGGAGGGCATGGGCACGCCGGCCCTGCTGGCCGTCCATCAGGACGCCAGCGGGCAGGCCAAAGAGAACGCCCTGGCCTACGCCAAAGGCATCGGCTGCACCCGGGCGGGGGTCATCGAGACCACCTTCGCCGAGGAGACGGAGACTGACCTCTTCGGCGAGCAGGCGGTGCTCTGTGGCGGCGTCTCGGCGCTCATCAAAGCCGGCTTCGAGACGCTGGTGGAGGCCGGCTACCAGCCGGAGATCGCCTACTTCGAGTGCCTGCACGAGCTCAAACTCATCGTGGACCTGATCCAGCAAGGCGGCCTGAGCTACATGCGCTACTCGGTCAGCGAGACCGCCGAGCACGGCGACTACACCGGCGGTCGCCGCATCATCACCGAAGAGACGCGTGCCGAGATGCGCCGCATGCTGGCCGAGATCCAGGATGGCACCTATGCCCGCTCCTGGATCCTGGAGAACCAGGCTGGCCGGCCTTTCTTCAACACCATGCGCCAGCGCGAGAGGGAGCATCCCATCGAGCAGGTGGGGCGAAAGCTGCGGGCCATGATGCCCTGGCTGAACGCAAAGTAATGGTAGGTTGGTAGATTGGTAGGCTGGTAGATTGGTAGGCTGGTAGATTGGTAGGCTGGTAGGCTGGTAGATTGGTAGGCTGGTAGATTGGTAGATTGGTAGGCTGGTAGATTGGTAGATTGGTCACCAATCTACCGGTTTACCAATGTACCAGTGTACCAATGTACCAGTGTACCAATGTACCAATGTACCAGTGTTACCACCGGCTGAGGAGGAACGGTTATGTCATCATCAACAGCCGACCGAGTGATTATTTTCGACACCACGCTCCGCGACGGCGAGCAGTCGCCAGGGGCGGCGCTGAACGTCAACGAGAAGGTGGAGATCGCCCACGCCCTGGAGGAGCTGGGGGTAGACGTCATCGAGGCCGGCTTCCCCATCTCCTCACCGGGCGATTTCCGGGCCGTGCAGCGCATCGCCCAGGAGATTCGCGGCTGCGTTGTCTGTGGGCTGACGCGGGCTAACCGCCAGGACATTGACGCCGCCGCCGAAGCGCTGCGCGGCGCGGCCCACCCCCGCATCCACACCGGGCTGGGCGTCTCGGACATCCACATCCGTTACAAGCTGCGCACCACCCGCGAGGAAGCTCTGCAACGGGGCGTGGAGGCAGTCCGATACGCCAGGCAGTTCGTGGAAGACGTACAGTACTACACCGAAGACGCCGGGCGGGCCGACCCCGAGTACCTCTACCGCGTGCTGGAGGCGGTCATCGCCGCCGGGGCCACGGTGGTCAACATCCCCGACACCACCGGCTACACCACCCCCGACGAGTTCGGGGCCCTCATCCAGGGCATCGTGGAGAACGTGGACAACATCTACCGCGCCACCATCTCCGTGCACTGCCACAACGACCTGGGGCTGGCCACGGCCAATACGCTGGCCGCCGTGCGCCAGGGGGCGCGACAGGTAGAAGTCACGGTCAACGGCATCGGCGAGCGGGCCGGCAACTGCTCGCTGGAAGAGGTGGTCATGGCTCTCAGGACCCGCCATGACTGCTTTGGCCTGGAGACGGGCATCAACACCCGGCGCATCTACCCGGTCAGCCGGCTGGTCAGCCAGTTGACGGGTATCCCGGTGCAGCCCAACAAGGCCATCGTGGGGGCCAATGCCTTCGCCCACTCTTCCGGCATCCATCAGGACGGTGTGCTGAAGGAACGCACCACCTACGAGATCATCAACCCCCGCGACGTGGGCGTGCCCGATTCGGAGATCATCCTCTCGGCGCGCTCGGGCCGCCATGGGCTGCGCCACCGGCTGGCCGAGCTGGGTTACCTGCTGGACGAGGAGCAGTTCGAGAAGGTCTACCAGCGCTTCCTGGAGGTGGCCGACCGGAAAAAGACGGTGGACACCCGTGACCTGGAGGCCATCGTGGAAGACGAAGTGCGCATGTTCTTCGAGGAGACCTACCACCTGGAGCAGGTCCAGGTCACCTGCGGCGATCACAGCATCCCCACGGCCACCGTGCGCATCCGGGGGCCCGACGGCCAGGTCTATTGCGACGCCGACCACGGCACCGGCCCTGTGGATGCCGTTTACCGGGCCATCAATCGCGTCATCGGCGAGCCCAACGAGCTCATCGAGTTCTCCATCCAGGCGGTGACAGAGGGGATTGACGCCGTGGCACGGGTGACCATCCGCATCCAGGCTGAGGAGCCGGTGAGCGAGAACGGCGTCGAACGGCGGGTGTTCAGCGGCCGTGGCGCCGACACGGACACCATCGTGGCCTGCGCCAAAGCCTACATGTTCGCCCTCAACCGGCTCATCGCTGCCCGCCGCGAGGCCGTGAAGGGGTAGATTGGGAATTGATAGATTGGGAGACCGGTAAGACTGGGAGGAGGGGAAGGACACCGTCCCTATGAGTATGACCTTAGCCGAGAAAATCCTGGCCTCCCATGCCGGGATGGAGGAGGTACACCCTGGCCAGTTCGTCGAAGTCTCAGTGGACGTGGTGCTGGCCAACGACATCACCGCCCCCATCGCCATCGCTGAATTCGAGAAGCTGGGCCTGGGGCGGGTGTTCGATGCAGAGCGGGTGGTGCTGGTGGCCGACCACTTCGCCCCCAACAAGGACATCCAATCCGCCGGGCAGTGCGCGCTGATGCGGCGCTTTGCGCGGGCGCAGGGCCTGCCCCATCACTTCGACGTGGGGCGCATGGGCATCGAGCACGTGCTGCTGCCGGAGCGGGGGCTGGTGCTGCCGGGCGACGTCGTCGTGGGCGCCGATTCGCACACCTGCACCTACGGCGCGCTGGGCGCCTTCGCCACCGGCATGGGCTCCACCGACATCGCCGTGGCCATGGCTACCGGCCGCATCTGGATGCGCGTGCCGGAGACCATGCGCATCGTCTATCACGGCGAGTTGCAGCCCTGGGTCGGCGGCAAGGACCTGATCCTCTACACCATTGGGCGGATTGGTGTGGACGGGGCACGCTACAAGGCCATCGAGTTCGGTGGAGCGGTGGTGGATGCGCTGCCTATGGCCGGGCGGTTCACCATGGCCAACATGGCTGTCGAGGCCGGGGCCAAAGCGGGCCTCTTCGCCGTGGACGACGTCACCCACGCCTACGTGAACGGCCGCGCCTCACGGCCCTACCGGGTCTACCAGGCGAACGAGGACGCGGCCTATGCCCAGGTCATCGAGGTGGATGTCGGCCAGATCGAGCCACAGGTGGCCTTCCCCCATCTGCCGGAGAACGTCCGCCCGGCCAGCCAGGCCGGCGACGTGCCCATTGACCAGGTGGTCATCGGCTCCTGCACCAACGGCCGGCTGGAGGACCTGCGCGTGGCCGCCGAGGTGCTGCGCGGCCGCCGTGTGCACCCAGATGTGCGCTGCGTCATCATCCCCGGCAGCCAGCAGGTCTATCTGGACGCGCTGCGCCAGGGCTTGATTGAGACCTTCATCGAGGCGGGGGCGGCGGTCAGCACGCCGACCTGTGGGCCCTGCCTGGGCGGGCACATGGGCGTGCTGGCCGCCGGCGAGCGGGCGGTGAGCACCACCAACCGCAACTTTCGCGGGCGCATGGGCCATCCCGAAAGCGAGGTCTACCTGGCCGGGCCGGCGGTGGCGGCAGCGAGCGCGGTGGCGGGCCGCATCGCCCACCCGCGTGACCTGCGGCCCCACGCACGCAATACGTAACACGCATCACGCATCACGTATCACGCATCACGTATTCCGTGTTGCGTGTTCCGTAAGCCTGGAGTCGAGCTATGACTATCACCGGCAAGGCCTGGAAGTACGGCGACCACGTGAATACCGACGTCATCATCCCGGCGCGCTACCTGAACGTGTCCGATCCGCAGGAGCTGGCACGCCACTGCCTGGAGGACATTGACCCTGGTTTTGCCGGCACCGTGCAGCCGGGGGACGTGATCATCGCCGGGGAGAATTTCGGCTGCGGCTCGTCGCGGGAACACGCGCCGCTGGCCATCAAAGGCGCTGGTGTGAGCTGCGTGGTGGCGCGCAGCTTCGCCCGCATCTTCTACCGCAACGCCATCAACGTCGGCCTGCCCATCCTGGAGTGCCCGGCGGCTGTGGATGGCACAGAGGGCGGCCACCAACTGGAGATAGACCTGGAAGCGGGCCAGATACGCAACCTGACCACCGGCCAGGTCTATCAGGCCGAACCCTACCCACCCTTCATGATGGAGATTATCAAGGCGGGCGGGCTGGTGCCCTATATCCGGCGTCAGATTGAAGCCGGCGATTTGTCGATCCGTTAAGTGATGCGTGATGCGTGATCCATGACTCACGCATCACGCATCACGCACTACGCATCACGTCATAAGATCTGTCAAGGAAGCAATTCATGACAACGCGAACTACTTGTCGCATTGCCGTCCTGCCCGGCGACGGCATCGGCGTCGAGGTCATCGCCGAGGCGGAGAAGGTGTTATGGGCCGTTGGTGAGCGCTTCGGGCACCGGTTCGTGATGGAGCGGGCCCTTGTCGGCGGGGCGGCCATGGACGCCACCGGCGAGCCGTTGCCGGAGACCACGTTGGCCCTGTGCAAGGCCGCCGATGCCGTCCTCTTCGGCGCCGTGGGCGACCCCAGGTACGACGACCCGCAGGCCGCCGTGCGCCCGGAGCAGGCGCTGCTGGGATTGCGCAAGGAACTGGGGCTGTTCGCCAACCTGCGTCCGGTGTGGGTGCATCCGGCACTGGCCGCGGCCTCACCCCTGCGCCCGGAGCTGGTGCAGGGCACAGACCTCATCGTCGTGCGCGAGCTCACCGGCGGCATTTACTTCGGCCAGCCCCGCGTGGAGGGCCGCCGGCGGGCCGTGGACACCATGACTTACACCTGCGGCGAGGTGGAGCGCATCGCCCACGTCGCTTTCCGCATGGCGCGGCAGCGGCGGCGCAAGGTCACCTCGGTGGACAAGGCCAACGTGCTGGCCTGCTCGCGCCTCTGGCGCTCGGTCGTCGCGGAGGTGGCGCGGGGCTATCCCGACGTGCAACTGGAGCATATGCTGGTGGACGCGGCGGCCATGCACCTCCTCAGGCGGCCCCGCGATTTCGACGTTGTCCTCACCGAGAATATGTTCGGGGACATCCTGAGCGACGAGACGTCGGTGCTGGCGGGCTCGATGGGCATGCTTCCCTCGGCTTCCCTCGGGACAGGTCCCTCGGCTTCGCCGGGCGAGGGGCGCTTTGGGCTCTATGAGCCGGTGCACGGCTCGGCGCCGGATATCGCCGGGCAAGGCATCGCCAACCCGCTGGCGGCCATCCTCAGCGCGGCCCTGCTGCTGCGCTACTCGCTGGGCCTGGAGGCGGAAGCGCAGGCGGTGGAAGCGGCGGTCAGCCGGGTCCTCGACGCCGGACACCGCACGCCGGACATCGCTGCCCCGGGCCAGGCGACGGTGAGCACACAGCAGATGGGGGCTCTGGTTGTCGAGGCCCTTGTTGGGCGTTAACCTCTCCCAGGGAGAAGGGGGTTGGGGGAAGTCAGGCGGGGGTGAAATCGCCTTTTCCCACCAGGGGAGGGGAAACTTCTGGGAAACCCAAAGAAAAGCCCCTCCCCCTTGATGGGGGATGCCTTAATACTACAACCGTACCTGTCATGCTGAGCGGGTTTCAGGCGTCAAACTTCATTGCCCGGCCAACTCCAGCGAAGCATCTCTTGCCTGCATGGTGAGGCGAGAACCTGGCCTGAGCGCAGCGAACGGATGCTTCGCTAGCGTTGCGTGCACCACGGGAACAGGCGTGTAGACCCGCTCAGCCCTGGCCTGAACCTGTCGAAGGCATGACACATACCATCAAGTGCGGTTGTAGTACTACCCTCCACCAGGGGAGGGGAACTTCGGGTAAAGTCAAGGTTAAGGAGGATTAAAGCATGGCTTTGTTGCAGAAATCGGAGAGCATCTGGCTTGATGGCCGGCCGGTGCCATGGGACGAGGCGACGGTACATGTGGCCGCCCACGCCCTGCACTACGGCTCCAGCGTCTTTGAAGGCATCCGCGCCTACGAGCTGCCCGATGGCCCGGCGGTGTTCTGCCTGGAAGAGCACCTCGACCGGCTTTGGGCCTCCTGCAAGGTCTATCGCCTGGAAGTCCCCTACACCCGCCAGGAGGTGCGCCAGGCCATCCTGGAGACCATTCGCGCCAACGGCCACCGCGCCTGCTACATCCGGCCCATCGTCTTCCGGGGCTGGGGCACCTTCAACGTGGACGGGCGATCGTGCCCCACACACCTGAGCATCATTACGGCAGAGATGGGCAAGTACCTGGGGCCGGATGCCCTGGAAAAAGGCGTGGACGTGGGCGTGAGCTCGTGGCGGCGGATGGCCCCCGGCACCTACCCCGCCGCGGCCAAAATCAGCGGACAGTACATCAACTCGCAGTTCATCGCCATGGAGTCCGCCAATCACGGCTACACGGAAGGCATCGCCCTCGACGTCTACGGCTACGTGAGCGAGGGCAGCGGGGAGAACGTCTTCGTGGTGTGGCGGGGGAAACTGTTGACCCCACCCCTGGCCAGCTCCATCCTCGACGGGATCACCCGGCGCTGCGTCATCACCCTGGCCGGCGAGCTGGGCATCGAGGTGCGCGAAGAGCCCCTGCCCCGCGAGCTCCTCTACATCGCCGATGAGGTGTTCTTCACCGGCACGGCAGCGGAGATCACCCCCATCCGCTCGGTGGACGGCATCGTCGTGGGCAATGGCCAGCGCGGGCCGATAACGATGCGGCTGATGGCCGCCTTCTTCGACATCGTGGAGGGCCGCGTGCCCGACCGCCACGGCTGGCTGACGCCGGTCGGCATCTGACCGGGGGATTTATGTCAATTATTCTGTACGACACCACCCTGCGCGATGGGGCCCAGCGCGAGGGCATCTCGTTCTCTCTGGACGACAAGCTCAAGATTGCCCGGCGACTGGACCGACAAGGTATCGCTTACATCGAGGGTGGCTGGCCCGGCTCCAATCCCAAGGACATGGCCTTCTTCGAGCGGGTATCGGAGCTGGGGCTGGAGCAGGCCATCGTGTCCGCCTTCGGCAGCACGCGGCGCGCCGGCATGGCCGTGGAGGACGATGCCAACATCCAGGCGCTGCTCGCCGCCCACACGCCGGCCGTGGCCCTGGTGGGCAAGAGCTGGGACCTGCACGTGCGGCGCGTGCTGCGCACCAGCCTGGAGGAGAACCTGCGCATGATCGCCGACAGCGTGCGTTACCTCAAGGGGCGAGGGCGGGAAGTGATCTACGACGCCGAGCATTTCTTCGACGGCTATCGGGCCAACCCGCCGTATGCCTTGCAGACGCTGGCCGCCGCAGCGGAGGCGGGGGCCGATGTGCTGGTCCTCTGCGACACCAACGGCGGCGCGCTGCCTTCCACCGTGGCCGCCGTCGTCGCCGAGGTGCGGCAGGCCACCGCCACCCCCCTGGGCATCCACGCTCACAACGATGGCGAGATGGCTGTGGCCAACTCCCTGGTGGCCGTGGAACAGGGTGTCACCCACGTGCAGGGCACCATCAACGGCTACGGCGAGCGGTGCGGCAATGCCAACCTCTGCTCCATCATCCCGGCGCTCAAGCTCAAAATGGGCTACGATTGCCTCACCGATGAGCAGTTGTGCCTGCTGAGCGAGACGGCGCGCTATATCAGCGAGCTGGCCAATCTCAGCCTGGACGCGCACCTGCCCTACGTGGGCCACAGCGCCTTTGCCCACAAGGGCGGGACGCACGTCAACGCCCTGCTCAAGTGCCAGGAGAGCTACCAGCACGTGGACCCCAGCCTGGTGGGCAACCGCCAGCGGGTCATCGTGTCTGAGCTCTCCGGCAAGAGCAACATCGCTTACAAGATGCAGGAGTTCGGCCTGCATTTTCCGGGCGGCGCCGAGCAAACGCGGCTGGTCCTGGAGCGCATCAAGGAGCTGGAGAGCCGGGGCTTCCAGTTCGAGGGGGCGGAGGGCTCCGTGGAGCTGATCATCCGCCGACTGCAACCCGGCTACAGGCCGCCTTTCGAGTTGCTCGACTTTCACGTGCTGGTGCGCGGCGGCCGCGACGGCGGCATGGCCGCCGAGGCCACGGTCAAAGTACGGGTGGGCGATCAGATCATGCATACCGCCGCCGACGGCAACGGGCCGGTCAACGCCCTGGATGCTGCCGTGCGCAAGGCGCTGCTGCCCTTCTACCCCCGCCTGGCCAACGTGCACCTGACGGACTACAAGGTGCGCATCCTGGATGGCGAGGCGGGCACGGCGGCGCAGACGCGGGTGCTCATCAACTCCGCCGATGGACAGCGCACCTGGAGCACGGTGGGAAGCTCGACCAACATCATCGAGGCCAGTTGGCAGGCACTGGCCGACAGCCTGGAGTATGCCCTGATGGAAAGTTCAAACGGCAAACTCTAAACTTCAAAGGAGGAAGTGATGGAGCAAGTCAAGATATGTGATGCCACGCTTTATGGAGGCGGACAGGCACCTGGGGCCAGCCTCAACATCGAGGAGAAGCTGGAGATTGCCCGCCTGCTGGAACAGATGGGGGTGGACGTCATCCAGGCCGGCTTCCCTGCCTCCTCGCCGGGCGAGTTCAAGGCCGTGCAGAGCCTGGCCGGGGAGATCCGTGAGTGCGTGGTCTGCGCGCTGGCCCGCGCCCGCGCCGGGGACATTGACGTGGCCGTTGCCGCGCTCAAGGGGGCGGCCTGGCCGCGCCTGCAGATCGGCCTGGGGGTGTCCGATTCCTACATCGTCGGCAAGCTGAAGACGACGCGGGAGGCGGCGCTGGAGATGGGCGTGGAAGCCGTCCGCTACGCGCGCCGCTACGTGAACGACGTGCAGTACTACGCCGCCGATGCCTGCCGCGCCGACGAGGAGTACCTCTACCGCGTGCTGGAAGCGGTCATCGCCGCCGGGGCGACCACGGTGAACATCCCCGATGCCATCGGCTTCTTCGTGCCCTCGGAATGGGGCGCGCTGATCCGCGGCATCCGGGAGAACGTGCCCAACATTGACCAGGCGGTCATCTCCGTGCATTGCCACAACGACTTAGGGCTGGCCACGGCCAACACGCTGGAGGCGCTGGCCAACGGCGCCCGCCAGGCCGAATGTGCCATCAACGGCCTGGGCGAACGCTCCGGCAACGCCTGCCTGGAGGAAGTGGTCATGGCTCTCCATGCCCGTGGCCAGGCCCTGGGCCTGACCACCGGCATCAACACCCGGCTGATCTACCCGGCCAGCCAGTTGGTGGGCCATCTGACCGGCTTTTCCATCCAGCCCAACAAGCCCATCGTGGGGGCCAGGGCCTTCGCCTACACCTCGGGCATGTATCAGAACGGCGTGTTGCGCGGGCGGACAGAGGCCGAGATCATTGACCCCGCCGACATTGGCATCGTGGAAACGGACTACGGCGGCCTGCTGCTGACAGGACGCGAAGGGATACGCCGCAGCCTGAGGGCGCTGGGCTTCACCCTGAACGATGACGAGTTCGCCCGGGTCTACAACCGCTTCCGCGATCTGGTCAAGAAGAAACCCGACCTGGGGTTGCGTGACCTGGAAGCCATCGTCAGCGGCGAGACGGCGGTGTTCATGGAGGAGACCTACGAACTGGAAGAGGTGCAGGTGAGCTGTGGCACCCATGCCCCGCCCACGGCGACCGTTGGCCTGCGCGGGCCCGATGGCGAAGTGGTCTGGGCCACCAGCCAGGGCAATGGCCCGGTGGATGCCGCCTTCAAGGCCGTGGACAGCATCGTCAACGTGCCCAACGAGTTGCTGGAGTTCTCGGTGCAGGCCATGACCGAAGGCGTGGATGCCGTGGGCAAGGTGACCGTGCGCATCCGGGGCGAGGTGCCGACGGGCAATGGTGGACAGGTGGAGAAGCGGGTGTTCCTGGGGCGCGGCGCGGACACCGATATCATCGTGGCCAGCGTCAAAGCGTACCTCTTCGCCCTCAACCGGCAGATAGCGGCGCAGCAGGCCGGCCGGCAGCGGCAGGCCATCAACGAGGAGGTGCGCCGGGCCGTGGAGGAGATGCGCGCCCGTTACGGCACAGCCCACATCGGCGATTTCATGGGCTGGAGCGTGCTGCGCGAGGAGAAACTGGTCTGAGGCCACTAAAGTGAAATATCCGAGCGTCACGCGGCATTTGACAATTACCGGAACATATGCTAACATTGCCTCACAACCGAATACACTGATACGACCTTCTTATCCAGAGAGGTGGAGGGACCGGCCCTGTGAAGCCTCGGCAACCAGGGTGGTCTGGTGGTTGCATGGTCAGGTGGTCCAGTGGTCAGATGGTCTATTAATCTGACCAACCGACTAACTGACCAATTGACCAACAGACCGCCTCAGGTGCCAATTCCGGCAGATCCGTGCGCGTTGTCATGGGATCTGAAAGATGAGAGCGTGGTCAACGCAAAGATGCCGACTGCCTCTTCATCAGGCGACCAGCCAGAGAAGGGGCAGTTTCTTTATCGGCCCCACCGGCAAGCCGCTTCCCTGGATCAGGAGAAGCGGCTTTCTTATCGGCAGCATCAAACCGCTCAAGGCGGACTCTGGCAAGGAGGTGATTTTATGCAAAGCTCAGACCCGACGACTGCTCCTACAGCGGCCAACTTCTCCACTCAGGCGGTACACGCCGGCGAGGGGAGGGACAAACCCTTCCACTCCCTGACCATCCCCATCGTCCAGACCGCCGTGTTCACCTTCCGTGACACCGCCGACATGGTGGCCTACCAGACGGAGGCCCTCGATAACAAACACAGGCCTCCAGAGCGTGAGGAATACGGGCGTTACGGCAACCCCACTCAGCAGGCTGTGGAGCGCAAGCTGGCGCAACTGGACGGGGGAGAGGCCGCGCTGCTCTTCTCCACCGGCATGTGCGCCATCACCACCACCCTGCTGACCCTGCTTTCCCCTGGCGATCACATGATCCTGACCGGCGATTGCTACCGCCGCACGCGGCAGTTCTGCCAGACCTTCCTCACCCGTTTCGGGGTCGGGGTGACCGTCGTCCCGCCCGGCGATTACACGGCCATGGAGGCGGCCATCTGCCGGTCCACGAAGGTGCTCTTCTCCGAGTCGCCCACCAACCCCTATCTACGAGTGCTCGACCTGCCGCGGGTGGTGGAGATCGGCAAACGGCACGGGCTGCGCCTGATCGTGGACAGCACCTTCGCCACGCCGTTCAACCAGCGGCCCCTGCAATTCGGGGCCGACCTGGTCATCCACAGTGCCACCAAGTACCTGAGCGGCCACAACGACCTGCTGGCCGGAGCGGTGGTGGGCTCATGGGAGCTGCTGGCGCCGATCAAACATAACCGCGGCCTCATGGGCGGCATCGTGGATCCCCACACCTGCTACCTGTTGCTGCGCGGGCTGAAGACGTTGGGCTTGCGCATGGAGCGGCACAACCAGAACGGCATGAAGGTGGCCACTTTCCTGGAAGGCCACCCCAAGGTGCAGCGAGTGTACTATCCGGGCCTGCCCAGCCATCCCGATCACGCCATCGCCAAGGAGCAGATGCGCGGTTTCGGCGGCGTGGTGAGTTTCGAGGTGCGGGGCGACCTGGATAGCACCAGCGCTTTCGTGGATGCCTTGCGCATCCCCTTCATCGCCCCCAGCTTCGGCGGGGCGGAGAGCCTGGTCGAGCAGCCGGCCATCCAATCGTACTTCGAACTGACCACCGAGCAGCGGCTGGCCCAGGGCATCCGCAACGAGCTGGTACGCTACGCCGTGGGCCTGGAAGATGCCGAGGACCTGATCGCCGACCTGGAGCAGGCCTTGGCGAAGGTCTGATCGAAGGAGGGATACGCAGTGGATGGGAATTTGCTCTGAGGGGATCGTCAGATCCCCGGGTTTCGCCAGGATCTGACGATCCTGGCGGAGCAATGGGCCTGATGGGAATTTGCTCTGAGGGGATCGTCAGATCCCCGGGTTTCGCCAGGATCTGACGATCCTGGCGGAGCAATGGGCCTGATGGGAATTTGCTCTGAGGGGATCGTCAGATCCCCGGGTTTCGCCAGGATCTGACGATCCTGGCGGGGCAATTGGTCTGATCGAAGGAGGGATACTCATGCTGGTCATGAAATTCGGAGGCACTTCGGTGGGCGACGCCCAGCGCTTCGCCGTGGTAGCCGACATCGTGTGCGCAAGCGGAGAACAGACCGTGGTCGTTGTTTCGGCCATGAGCGGGGTCACCGATAGCCTCATCCAGGGCGCTCGCGCCGCCGCCGAAGGACAGGATGACGCCTATCGGGCCATCAGAGCCAACCTCCTGGCCCGTCACCTGGAGACCGTTGACACGCTGCTGGCCGAAAGTTCCGAGCGGCTGGATGTGGCCGGGTTCATCGAGGATCGGTTGCACGATTTCGAGCGGCTGTGCCGCAGCATCGCCGTGCTGGGCGAGCTGACGGCGCGCGGTTCCGATGCCGTCGCTTCCATCGGCGAAGAGCTCTCCGCCCACATCCTGGCGGCCACGCTGCGCGCCCGGGGCTCCCGCGCCCAGGCGGTAAGTGCCACGGAACTGATCGTCACCGATGATAACTTCGGCGCGGCCAATCCGTTGATGGAGGCGACCACGGCCCGGGTACGCCAACGCCTGATCCCCCTGCTGGAGCGCAGCGTAATGCCCGTGGTCACCGGATACATCGCCGCCACCGCCGAAGGGGTGACCACCACCCTGGGACGCGGCGGCAGCGATTACAGTGCAGCCATCGTGGGTGCCTGCCTGGACGCCGACGAGGTCTGGATCTGGACGGACGTGGACGGCATCCTCACCGCCGATCCCAAGATCGTGCCGGAGGCGCGGCCGCTGACCGAGCTCTCCTACGACGAGGCGGCGGCGCTGGCCTATTTCGGCGCCGACGTGCTGCACCCCAAAACCATCAAACCGGTGGTGGAGAAGGGCATCCCCTTGCGCATCGTCAACAGCTTCAACCCCACTCATCCCGGCACGCTCATCGTGAAGGAGCCCCGTCCCGACCGACAGACCGTGCCGGCCATTATCTCCACCACCGGGCTGAGCCTGGTCAGCGTGGCTGGCCAGGGGGATGGCTGGACGCCGCAGATTGCCGCCCGTGCCTTGCAACGGCTGGCCGAGGGCGGAGTGGATGTGTTGATGTTCTCGCAATCCTTCTCCGAGCGCAGCCTCAACCTGGTGATCCGGCAGCCTGATCAGGAGCATTGCCTGCGCCTGCTGAGGCGGGAGTTCGAGGACGAGTTAGCGTTGAGGCGGCTCTCCCATTTGAGGGTTCAGGAGGAGGTGGGGACCGTGTCCGTGGTGGGTGCCCCGGGGCGGGATGGGGCCAGCATCGTCGCCCAGGTGTTCGCCGCCCTGGGCAGGCAGGGCACGCGGGTGATCTCCGTGGCCCAGGCCGCTTCGGAGTACAATGTCTCCTTCGTCGTGCCTGCCGATGAGGTTGAAGATACCGTGCGCTCTGTGCACCGCGAGCTGGGATTGTAGAGTTGACCGATTCGGCGACAGGGATTACAATTAGTTGTAAGTCCCTTCGTCGCCCGGTCTCGCCGGTCATGCAAGCGAGCGCCTGACCAGGCGGCCATATGGCCGGACGACCAATGTCAGCGCCGGAGGTGAGGACAATGGACAAGGACGTCGAAATGCATCCGTTGGTGAAACTGGCCAAAGAGACGATCGAGCTGTACGTGCGCGAGCGGCGCACGCCGCGGCCGCCGCAGCCCCTGCCGCCGGAAATGCAGCGTCGGGCGGGGACCTTCGTCTCCATCCACGAGCACGGCCAACTGCGCGGCTGCATCGGCACCATCGAGCCCACCCAGGACAACGTGGCCGAAGAGGTGATCCAGAATGCCGTCAACGCCGCCACCCGCGATCCCCGTTTCCCGCCGGTGCGCCCCGAGGAACTGGACGATTTGGAGATCAAGGTAGATGTGCTCAGCGAGCCGGAGCCGGTCTCCGGGCCTGAGGAGCTGGATCCCAAACGCTATGGCCTCATCGTCCAGTCCAAGCGCAATCCCTGGAAGCGCGGGCTGCTGCTGCCCGATTTGGAGGGCATAGACACCGTCGAGAAGCAGCTCTACTGGACGCGTGTGCACAAGGCTGGGATAAGGGACCCTGAAGAGCCGGTGCAGCTCTATCGCTTTGCCGTGGAGCGGTACAGCTGAGGCGGAGCCGGTTCAGGGGGTTTCGGCTGTTGGAAGGGGGAAGTGGGGGCAGGCGGCGAGGCTGTCTGCCCCCCATGCCTATCAGCCATCCAGTGGACTGCGTACGGCCAGTCCGCCGCGCTGCAGGACGTGGGTGTAGATCATCGTCGTCTTGACATCTTTGTGGCCTAACAGTTCCTGCACTGTGCGTATGTCGTAGCCGTTTTCCAGCAGGTGGGTGGCGAAACAGTGACGGAGGGTATGGGGGCCGACCGGCTTGCTGATGCCGGCCAGGCGAGCGGCCTCTCTGATCGCCTTTTGTAGGCTGCTCTCATGTACGTGGTGACGGCGTATGACGCCGGAGCGAGGGTCCCGGGATAGGGAGTTAGCCGGAAAGACATACTGCCAACCCCACTCCTTGTCGGCGTTGGGGTACTTGCGGGCCAGGGCGTCGGGCAGATAAACTGAGCCGAAGCCGTGAGCAAGATCCTGTTGGTGCAGGGCTTTTACCTGCTGGAGATGTTCCTGGAGCAGCGGGATGAGGCTATCAGGGAGCACCGTCACCCGGTCCTGTTCTCCTTTGCCATCGCGCACGATGATGGCCCGTCGTTCGAACTCGAGGTCCTTAACCCGCAGGCGCAGGCATTCCATCAGCCGCAGGCCGCTGCCATAGATCAATTTGGCCATCAGTTGGTGGGTGCCCGATAAGTGGTTGAGGAGGCGCAGCGTCTCCTCTTTGGTCAAGACGGTGGGCAGTCGTTTGGGTTTCTTGGCGCGCAGGGCGTCAATGGGGCCCAGGTCTTTGTGGAGCACCTCGCGGTAGAGAAACAACAGGGCACTGAGGGCTTGATTCTGGGTGGAGGCAGCGACGTGTTCCTTGACAGCCAGATGAGTGAGGAAGGCTTCGACTTCGGGGGCGCCCATCTCGGCGGGATGACGCTTGTTGTGGAAGAGAATGTAGCGTCTGATCCAATTGAGGTAGGTCTCCTCAGTGCGATAAGAGTAGTGTTTGAGGCGGATAGCGTCGCGTGTCTGGTCGAGCAGCTTTTTGGGAAAGGGTTCCATAGCACCTCCGACGATGTTGACAGATTTTGGGAATTGTTCTATAATTTGACCGGGGTTTATCACGTGTTTTACGACAGGGCTCGGTTGGGGGTATTATACGGGAAGTTCCTGTAAATGCAACTGCTGGGGGATGGTACGCCTCATCAAGGCCGATGAGATTGGGGGATGGCCGATGCTCGGCAAGGCGGCACCGCGGTCATACCGGCAGGCCACAGTGTGGGCACATGGCAGAGCAGGTCAAGATTGGAGAGGAGCACTACGAACTGCTGGATCGTCAGGCGCGGCGTGTGGGCATGTCGCGGGCTGAGATGTGTCGGCGCTCCATTGACCTGTACACCGCCGTCATCAGTCGGCCGTCATTCTGGCGGGTGGTGCAGAAGCTGAACGGGCGTCGGCTGGCGGATGTCATCGTGGCGTTATTGGAGTTGTGGGTG
>JARYMM010000059.1:0-15766 GCA_029907105.1 Anaerolineae bacterium
ACCGCCCTTATCGTTTTCATATCCTAGACTGACAAACAGGCTACATCTAACTCGACAGATTATAGTCTAAACTCGAGCACGAAAAGAAGTTGTTTCTTTGACCATCGTGACCCTGAGATAGTGAAGTGGCTGGGTCAACGCAGGCTAGATGTTGACAACGATTCTGATTGAAAAAAACGTTATGGTGCCCATGCGCGATGGGGTACGGCTCGCCACTGACGTGTACCGGATGGAGGGTGCACCCCCTACACCTGTGCTTGATGGCACGCACGCCCTACAATAAAGAATCAGAGAGGGGCTAAGGTGCTGCCTGATCTCCGCTGGGTGGTCGCAGACATCATTCCGGCACAGATCGAGCGCCGTATCGCTCGCGGCGAGAAACCCCTGGATAGCCCCCTTTTGGACGTAGATGCAGCGTTGAATGAACTCCCGCTTGCCACCCATCCCCCTGATCCGTGAGTACGCAGCCTTCTACTTTGACTGGCTGGCTCATCCAACGGCGGATGATTATTGGCTGCCGGCCTCGCCCTGTACAGGATACGAGCAGATCAGCGTACCCGCCCTCAACATCGGCGGCTGGTACGACATCTTTCTGTAGAGCGTCCTCCAGAATTACATGGGCATGAAGCAGCGCGGCGGCACGGAAGGAGCCCGCCGGAACCAGCGCCTGATCATCGGCCCCTGGACGCATATGAATTTCACTGGCAGTTTCCCAGAAGGCGAGTTCGGCCCGGCCGCCAGCAGTGTGGCGATTGACCTGCCCGGCATCCATCTCCGTTAGTTCGACCGCTGGCTGAAAGGTGTGGGCAACGGCATAGACAAAGAGCCGCTGGTGATGATCTTTGTAATGAATACGATGGGATCGCTACTTATTCTCTACCATTCTCAAGAATACGGCAATACGGCGGCGATGGCCGAGGCAGTCGCCGAAGGGGCACGGGCTGCGGGCGCCGAGGTGACGCTGGTCAACACCAACGAGCAGCGGCTGGACATCGAGCAGTACCGCCGGTTCGACGCGGTGGCCTTTGGCTCACCTGACTACTACAGTTACATCGCTGGCGGGCTGAAAGTCTTCCTGGACGACTGGTACATTGCCCAGAAGTCGAACAGCCAGGGATTGAAGAACAAGCCCTATGGCCTATTCTGCTCTCACGGCGGTGGGGGGCGAGTGCGTGGCGTGCTCGAGGAGCTCTTCAGCAGGATGGGCAGAAAGGTGGGCGAGACCGTCGTGTCGCGCGGGAGGCCGAATGAGGCTGTGCTGCAAGCGTGCCGCGAGTTGGGGCGACAGCTTGCCAACGCCATCAAGAGGTAGGCGAGGGCATCTTGGATCGCTTTGTCACGATATTTAACGCAAAAGGGGGCCAGAAAATGCAAAAACGTAGACTGGGACGCAGCAACCTGGAGGTTTCTGCCATCGGACTCGGCTGCATGAGGATGAGCTTTGGCGACCGAATACCACCCAAGCAAGAGATGATTGCTTTTCTGCACGCGGCGGTTGACCGTGGCATCACCTTCTTCGACACGGCGGAAGTGTATGGGCCGTTCACGAACGAGGAACTTGTGGGCGAAGCGCTTGAGCCGTTTCGCGGGCAGGTGGTGATCGCCACCAAGTTCGGGTTCAAACACGATGGCGACAAAGGGCCGAGTCCTGGGTCTGGCCTGGATAGTCGGCCAGAGCAAATCAAGCGGGTCGCCGAGGCCTCGCTCAAGCGGCTCCGGGTGGAGGCCATTGACCTGTTCTATCAACACCGGGTTGACCCCGACGTGCCCATCGAAGACGTGGCCGGAGCCGTCAAGGACCTGATTCAGGAGGGCAAGGTCAAGCACTTCGGGCTTTCGGAAGCCAGCGCAGAGACCATCCGTCGCGCCCACGCCGTCCAGCCGGTCACAGCGATTCAGAGCGAATACTCGCTGTGGTGGCGTCTCCCGGAAGAAAACAACGTGTTGGCTACCTGCGAAGAACTCGGCATCGGCTTCGTGCCCTACAGCCCGTTGGGCAAGGGCTTCCTCACGGGAAAAGTTGACGAGAGCACGACCTTCGACCCTTCCGACATCCGCAGCCGCATCCCTCGCTTCACGCCAGAGGCGATAAAGGCAAATTGGGCCTTAGTTGATCTGCTGACCCAGATCGGAGAACAGAAGGGAGCGACGCCGGCCCAGATCGCGCTCGCCTGGCTGCTGGCTCAGAAGCCGTGGATTGTTCCCATCCCAGGCAGCCGGCGGCTCGAGCACCTGGACGAGAACATCGGCGCACTGGCCGTCGAACTGACACCAGACGACCTCCGGCAGATTGAGGGCGCCCTCTCCAAGATCACAATCCAAGGGGATCGGTATCCCCAAGACCTGGCGCGACAGACTGGTCGCTGAGTGGAAAAATGCTACCTGTGCGGTTGCGACGGGCACTGCTGGCTACCAGCTCTGTTTTCGCCGCGGAGCACATAGGGAACGGCCGCCGAAGGCGAACAATAGGTAGGACAACTGCGAGCAGTTGTCCTACTACCTGCCAACCGCACAGGTGGGAAAAATGTGTTCCGCGGTTGTGGGCATTTCGGGTATTTCGCATCTGGAGGAGAACGTCCGTATCGCCAGGGCCTTTGAACCGCTCAGCGAGGAAGAGATGGCCGAAATCCGGGCGCTTGCCCAGAGTTGACTTGGTAAGGAGTTCAGAACATGGACATCAAAAGAAGTGGCTCACAGCCCTCCAGCAAAGGATCGGCCGAGTATTTTACCGGCGCTGTGCGCATTGATCCCCTGTTTCAGCCAACCGATCCGGCGCGCGTGCTCGTCGCCAGCGTCACGTTCGAGCCCGGCGCCCGGACGGCCTGGCACGCCCACCCGCTGGGGCAGATTCTGATTGTCACCGCTGGCTGCGGCCTGGCACAGGGCTGGGGAGGCCCGATCGAAGAGATTCGGCCTGGCGACGTGGTCTGGATTCCGCCGGGCGAGAAGCATTGGCACGGCGCCAAACCAACCACAGCCATGACGCACATCGCCATTGTGGAACGGCTCGACGACAAGAGCGCCGATTGGATGGAAAAGGTCAGCGACGAACAATACCAGGGCTGATTAAGGGTCGAATACTGGCGACTATAGTTGTGGTCATCAGGAAAAACTCTCGCTCGATGGCGAGTGTGCAACCTTGCACATCGCCGAGGTCTCCCTACTCGATGGCCGATGGTCTCCTGACCGAAGCCATGCTCCTAATCAATGAGGAGGCGAACCGTGTCTGAATCCATCATCCTGAATCTGGATGGAAAATGGAGGTTACGCGATTTCACGCCGGGCCAGGGGATGGCAGCAGGCGCACACCTGCCCGACCACGATGACGCGGATTGGCACCCTGCCTCTGTGCCCGGGGATGTGCACACGGCACTGGTGGAGATCGGACGGCTGGCGCCGCCCTTCTACAACATGAACGCGGAAACTTGTCAATGGGTGGAAGGCCAGGAGTGGTGGTATCGCACCACGTTCGAAGCGCCCTCGGGCCAGGATGACGCCCAGGCCAGATACCTGCTGACCTTCGACGGCCTGGACACCCTGGCCACCGTCTACCTGGACGGGGCCGAGATCGGACGCCACCGCAACATGTTCATCGCCGCCACCTTTGACGTGACGGAGCACCTGCGGCTGGGTGAGCGCAACACGCTGGCCGTGCGCTTCGATCCGGTGGTGGCCTCCGTCGCCGGGCGGGAGATCAAGGGGCAATGGGGGCAGAACCCCGAGCGGGTCTGGGTGCGCAAGGCCCAGTGCAACTTTGGCTGGGACTGGGCGCCGCGGCTGGTGAGCGTGGGCATCTGGCAGGGGGTGACGCTACGCCGCTACACAGGCGCTCGTCTGAGCGGGGTCTTCTTCAAAACCACGGCCATCAGCCCCCAGGCTGCCGAAGCCACCGTCGTCGTCGAGGCCGAGCAGTGGGCCGATGTGCCCATGGAGGCGCAGATCAGCCTGAGCCGGGGCGAGCAGCAACTAACCAAGCAGGCCCCACTGACCAACGGCCGGGCGCAGGTGGCTTTCACCATCCCCGATCCCGCCCTGTGGTGGACCCACGATCTGGGGGAGCCGGCCCTCTACGAACTGGAGGCCGCCTTGCAGGCCGGCGGGAAGACCCTGGACACCCACTGCGAGCAGGTGGGCATTCGCACCATCCAGGTTGATCAGTCACCCGACCCAGAAGAGCCGGGCAGCAAATTCTTCACCTTCGTCCTCAACGGGGTGAAGCTCTTCGCCAAGGGGGCCAACTGGATCCCGGCCGATTCCTTCGTGGCCCAGGTGGACGAGGCCCGCTACCGCGATCTCCTGGAGCTGGCTGTGGAGGCCAACGTGAACATGTTGCGCATCTGGGGCGGTGGCATTTACGAGAAAGATGCCTTTTACCGTCTCTGCGATGAGCTGGGCATCCTGATTTGGCAGGATTTTATGTTCGCCTGCGCGCTATATCCCGACTCCGATCCCGATTTCATGGCCGAGGTGGAGCGGGAGGCGGAGGCGGTGGTGCGGCGGCTGCGCAACCATCCCTGCCTGGCCATCTGGTGTGGCAACAACGAGAACGACTGGATAGACGACATGGTCAACTGGCAGCGGCCGGGGCGGGACTCCCCAGGCAAGAGGATTTACCACGAGCTATTGCCGCCCATTGTGCAGCGGTTGGACGGCACCCGCCTTTACTGGCCTTCCAGCCCCTACGGCGGGAACGACCACAACGACGAACGGGAAGGGGACCGCCACAACTGGCAGGTCTGGCATGGTGCTGTGTACCCGCGCCGCTTCGGCGAGATGCCGAGGCGAGACATCTCGCCGGCGGGCATCTCTTATCGCCACTACGCCGAGGACCCGGCCCGCTTCATCAGCGAGTTCGGGATGCACGCTGCGCCGGCCTTGGAGACGCTGCGACGCAATGTGCCAGCTACGGCCCTGCGCCTCGGCAGCCCAGAGCTACTCTACCGCAACAAGGACGAGCCCAAGGGCAAAGGAGACCTGTTGATGCTGGCCCACACCGACCTGCCCCGCTCGCTGCAGGAATACCTTGACTTCTCCATGATTTGTCAGGCCGAGGGGCTGAAGTTCGGCATCGAACATTATCGGCGGCGGAAGTTCCATTGCAGCGGGGCCCTCTTCTGGCAGTGGAACGACTGCTGGCCGGGCCTCAGTTGGAGCGTGCTGGATTACTACCTCTTCCCCAAGGCCGGCTATTTCTACGCCAAGAGGGCCTACGCGCCGGTGTTGGCCTCATTCAAAGAGGAAGTGGGCGGCGTCTCGCTGTGGATCACCAACGACACCCTGGAGGACTTCGTGGACACGGTGACCGTCTTCCACGGCGATTTCTCCGGCCAGAAGCTGTACGAGGAGGCCCTGGAGGTCCGGATGCCAGCTAATGCTTCTGTGAAAGTCCGACATCTGTCCTTCGACGAGCTGGAGATCGAGGATTCCCGGCGGGAGTACTTGGCCGTGCGCTCGCGAAGCGGCTTGTTCCCCGATAACCGCCACTTCTTCGTGGAGGTCAAGGACCTGGTCAGGCCGAAGCCCAATTTGACGGTGAAGATCACTGAGGGGAGCGATGGGAAGCACCAGGTCAGAGTGGCCACTGACACCTACGCCTACTTCGTCAAGCTGGTTGTGCCCGTAGAGGGCACCAAATTCAGCGACAACTATTTCGATCTCTTCCCCGGCCAGGAGCGGGTCATAGAGATTTGGAACGAGGCGGGCCGATGGCTGGAAGAGAACGATATAGCCGTAAGCTGCCTCTAGCAGAGTGGCCGCTTTTTGCTAAGGAGAATCTATGCGTTACGGATACTTTGATGATGAACATCGCGAGTACGTGATCACCCGGCCCGACACCCCACTCCCCTGGATCAACACCCTTGGATGCGAGGCTTACTTCGCCCTTATCTCCAACACCGCCGGTGGCTATTCTTTCTATCAGGACGCCCGCCTGCGCCGCCTCACCCGCTACCGTTACAACAATGTCCCCCTCGATTGCGGTGGACGCTACATTTACCTGCGAGACAACAACACAGGGGAGTTCTGGTCCCCTTCGTGGCAACCAACGCGCCATAAACTGGAGAACTATACGTGCCGCCACGGCTTGGGCTACACCATCATCGGCTCCACGTATCAGGGGATCGAGGCCCAGACCCGCTACTTCGTCCCCCTGGGCGACAGCCTGGAAATCTGGCAACTGACAGTGACCAACCGGCGTGAGCAGCCCGCCAGCCTCTCGGTGTTCTCCAGCATCGAGTTCTGCCTGTGGGACGCCCAGGACGACGCCACCAACTTTCAGCGCAATTTCAGCACCGGCGAGGTGGAGATCGAAAACGGCGTCATCTACCACAAGACCGAGTACCGGGAGCGACGGGATCATTTCGCCTTCTTTGCCTGCTCCGAGAAGCTGGCCGGATTCGACACCCAGCGCGACGTGTTCCTGGGGCCGTACCGGGGGTGGGACAAACCTCTGGCCGTCGAGCGCGGCCAATCGTTCAACTCCGTAGCCCACGGCTGGGCGCCGATAGGCTCGCACCACGTCAAAGTCACCCTCCAGCCCGGCCAGTCCCGCCAGATCATCTTCCTGCTGGGCTACCACGAGAACCCTCCCGATCAGAAGTTCGACCCGCCAGGCTCGCAGACGATCAACAAGCGAACGGTCAAACCCATTATCGCCAAATATCTGGACAAAAACAACGCAGACGCGGCCTTCGAGGCCCTACGCGCCTATTGGGATGGGTTGCTGGGCACTTTGCAGGTGGAGACACCCGACGTGCACACCAACCGCATGGTCAACATCTGGAACCCTTATCAGTGCATGGCCACCTTCAACCTGTCGCGCTCGGCCTCGTTCTTCGAATCGGGCATCGGACGCGGCATCGGTTTCCGCGATTCCAACCAGGACCTGCTGGGCTTCGTCCACATGGTTCCACAGCGGGCCCGCCAGCGCATCCTCGACCTGGCCGCCACGCAGTTGGAGACGGGCGGCGCATACCACCAGTACCAGCCGCTCACCCGGCGCGGCAATGAAGAGATCGGCGGCGGCTTCAACGACGACCCCCTCTGGCTGGTGCTGAGCGTAGCCACCTATCTGAAAGAAAGCGGCGATTGGAGCATCCTGGACGAGTTAGTGGCCTACGACAACCGGCCGGGCACTGAGACACCGCTTTACGAGCACCTGGAGCGCAGCCTGCGCTACACGCTGGAGCGGCTGGGGCCGCACGGCCTGCCGCTCATCGGCCGCGCCGACTGGAACGACTGCCTGAACCTGAACACCTTCTCCGACAGGCCAGGCCAATCCTTTCAGACGGCAGCCACCAGAGATAGCCAGGTGGCCGAGTCGGTGTTCATCGCCGGGCTGTTCGTGCTGGCGGCGAAGGAGATGGGGCGAATCAGCGAGTCAGCGAATCAGCGAAGTGGCGAGTCAGCGAATCGGCGAGGCGGCGATGCGCAATTCTACCTGGAAGCGGCGCAGCGGATGGAGGCGACCATCCTCCAGCATGGCTGGGACGGCGAATGGTTCCTGCGTGCCTACGATGCCTTCGGGCGCAAGGTGGGCTCCCACGAATGTGAGGAGGGGCAGATCTTCGTCGAACCCCAGGGCATCTGCGTGATGGCGGGCATCGGCCTGGAGGATGGCCGGGCCGAACGGGCGCTGGCTGCGGTGCGGGAACGCCTGGCCACCCCGCACGGCATCATCCTCCAGCAGCCGGCCTACTCGCGCTACTACCTGCACCTGGGCGAGATCTCGTCTTACCCGCCCGGCTACAAGGAGAACGCCGGCATCTTCTGCCACACCAATCCCTGGATCATGATCGCCGAGGCGATGCTGGGCCACGGTGACCAGGCCCACGACTACTATCTGCGCATCAACCCTTCGGCACGGGAGGAGATCAGCCAGGTGCATCGCTGCGAGCCCTATGTCTACGCCCAGATGATTGCCGGGCGCGATGCCCCCACCTACGGCGAAGCCAAGAACTCCTGGCTGACCGGCACCGCCGCCTGGAACACCGTGGCCATCACCCAGTGGATGCTGGGCATCCGGCCCACCCACGCCGGACTGCAACTCGCTCCTGTCATCCCGAGTGATTGGCCAGGATTCAAAGCCAGGCGGGTCTTTCGAGGCGTGACCTACCATATCTCCGTAAAACGCGTCGGCCGAGGGAACAGGGTCTCGCTCACGGTGGATGGCAAGCCGATGGAGGGGGATGTCGTCCCCCTGCCACCGACCGGTCAGACGGACGTAGAGGTCGAGGTCATCCTCACCTGACCCTTCAAACGGTCAGGTGACAGTCACGGTAGCGGCGTACGGCCCTGCGCCCCTGCCGTTTCCCTCTCCCTCTGGGAGAGGGCTGGGGTGAGGGTCGAGGAGGCGTGAGTTGAGCGGTCTAAAGATGTGCGTCATCGGCGGAGGCAGCACCTACACCCCGGAGCTCATCGAGGGTTTCATCGAAAGAAAAGATGAGTTGCCGGTGGCCACCATCGCCCTGATGGACATTGATGAGGACAGATTGCGCGTGGTGGGCGGGCTGGCGGAGCGCATGGTGCGGGCCGCCGAAGCCGACATCGAGCTGAAGCTGACGACGCGGCGGCGAGAGGCGCTGGAGGGGGCCGACTACGTCATTACTCAAATCCGAGTAGGCGGACTGGCCTGCCGCATCCAGGACGAGAAGATCCCCCTGCGATTGGGGGTGGTGGGCCAGGAGACCACCGGCCCAGGCGGCTTTGCCAAGGCCCTGCGCACCATCCCCGTGCTCCTGGACATCGCCCGCGACATGGCCGAGGTGGCGCCAGGAGCCCACCTCATCAACTTCACCAACCCCTCGGGCATCGTCACCGAGGCCCTGCTCAAATACACCGACATCCCGACCATCGGCCTGTGCAACTCGCCCTTCGGCTTCCAGCAGGGCATCGCCCAGCAGTTGGGCGTGGCCCCTGAGCGCATCCAGTTGGACTACGTGGGGCTGAACCACCTGAGCTGGATTCGCGGCGTGAGGCTGGACGGCGAGGGCGTTTTCGACCGCGTGCTGGAACATGCCATCGCCCGGGCCAGAGCAGGCGAATCCCCCTTTTCGCCGGAGCTGCTGGAGACGTTGGGGATGATTCCCAGCTACTACCTGACCTACTACTACAACCACGATCAGGTGGTGGCCGGGCAGCGCCGGGCAGAGAAAACCCGGGGCGAGGAGGTGCAGGAGATCGAAGCCAGGCTGTTGGAACTCTACGCTGACCCGAACCTGAAGCACAAGCCCAAGTTGTTGGAGAAGCGGGGCGGGGCCCATTATTCCACCGTCGCCGTGGCCGTCATCAGCGCTATCCACCGCGACGCGGGCGAGGTGCACATCGTCAACACGCGCAACAACGGCGCCCTGCCCGATCTCCCTTCGGACTGCGTGGTGGAGCTGCCCTCGGTGATCAACAGGAACGGCGCCCGGGCGCTTCCCGTCGCCCCCCTGCCCCCGGCCATCCGGGGCCTGACCCAGGCGGTCAAAGCCTACGAGGAACTGACGGTGCTGGCGGCGGTGGAGGGGGATGAGCGGGCGGCCTTACAGGCTCTGCTGGTCCATCCCCTGGTGCCCTCTTTTGCTGTGGCTCAGGGGCTTTGGTCGGCCATCAAGGAGGCCAACCGCACCTACCTGCCCCAATTTGGGAATGCGGATTGCGGAATGCGGAATATTCCGCAATCCGCATTCCGAAATCCGCAATTCGAAATCCGCATTCTAGGCGTAGATGCTGGCGCGACCAAGACCTTTGCTCTGGCCGCCGACGAGGGCGGCCATATCCTGGGGTTTGGCCAGGGTGGGCCGGGCAACCATCAGGTGGCCGGGCTGGAGCCGGCCCTGGCCGAGATCAGACGCTCCTGCGAGGGGGCTCTGGCTCAGGCTGGCGTGTCTCCCCCTGTGGACTTTGGCTTCTTCGGCCTGGCCGGAGCCGACCTGCCCGTGGATTACGCCCTCTTGACCCCGGCCATCGAAAGCATGGGCCTGGCCCGGCGGGTGCGCATCAAGAACGATACCATGGTTGCCCTGCGCGCCGGCCTCAAGCGCAAGTGGGGTGTGGCCGTCATCTGTGGCACCGGCTTCAATGCCGGCGGCATCGGCCCTGATGGGCGGGAGGTGCAACTGCCGGGCCTGGGGGCGCTGTCGGGCGATTGGGGCGGGGGCAGCGAGATCGCCCAGGAGGTGATCCGCCTGATCGCCCGGGCCTGGGACGGACGGGGCCAGCCCACCGCACTGACGGAGATGGTGCTGGCTGCCCTGGGGTTCCCCTCGGTGGAGGAGCTGATCTCCCAGCTCTACCAGAGCCAGCTTGTCCTGAGCGAAGCCGAAGGATTCGATTATTATCCGGGCCAGTTTGACCAGCGCCGCCTCCTTGACCTGGTGCCCCTCGTCTTCGAGGCAGCTTATGCGGGGGACCAGGTGGCTCAGGACCTCCTGGTGCGGGTGGGGACCGAAGTAGGGATCACAGCCAACGCCATCATCAAGCGGCTGGGGTTGGAAGCCACCGACGTAGAGGTGGTGCTCGGCGGCAGCGTGTTCAAGGGCAAGGGGCCGCTGCTGGTGGACACGGTGACCCAGGTGGTGCACCGGGTGGCTCCCCGGGCTACCATCGTCCTCCCGGAGTTCGAGCCGGTGGTGGGAGCTGTCTTCCTGGCCCTGGAGAATCTGGGAGTGGAAGTCACTGAGGCCATCTACGCCAACGTGCGGGCCAGCCTGCCACAGGGATTGCGGAATGCGGAATGCGGAATGCGGATTGCGGATTGCGGAATAGTGGGAGGAGCGCTTTAGTCCGGCCAGACTCGGTTGGTACTACCTGGTGTCAGCGGAGTGCCTGCCCTACATGGACATGGCGGTCACGATCACAAAAGCCACAGCACATGTTTGACTATGCGAAAGGCTGAGCGCCCACTGCGTCAGGCCCAGCTCCTCGGCAATGGCTTTCGCCCGGCCATGCAACGCTACCTGTGGCTGCCCTGAAGGCTCCCGTATCACCTCCAGTTCGTACCATTCGATGCCCCGCCAGCCGGTGCCCAGCGCTTTGGAGATGGCCTCCTTGGCCGCCCAGCGCGCGGCCAGCCGGCCCACGTCGCCCCGGCAGTAAGCCAATTCCGCCTCCGTGTACACGCGGCGCAGGAAACGATCGCCATGCCGCCGCACGGCTCGCTCGATGCGTGCCAGTTCCACGATGTCTACGCCAACCCGATACACTTGATACCAGCCCCAGCCATCCAATGACGACAAGGAGACAAGGTGAGGGGGAGACAAGGAGAAACGACTGGTCTGAATGACATCAGGATGGTCTCCTTGTCACCCCATCCCCTCATCTCCTTGTCCTAAATCCGGCCCGGCAACCGCCAACGCGTAGGCCTGCGGGTCGAGATATTTCGCTGCCACCGCCTGTACCTCTGCCGCGCTGACACTGCGGATGAGATCCGGGTAGCGTTGCAGGTAATCCAGCCCCAAAGCGTAGCGTTCCATCTCCAGCAGGGCCCCGGCCACCCCCTCGTTCGTCTCCAATCGCAACGGCAGCGAGCCGGTGAGGAAGGCTTTGGAGTCGTTCAGTTCGTCTTCGGGCACCAACTCTTCCCGCAGGCGGATGATCTCTTCCAGGATGCTCTCGATTGCCCGTCGCACGTTGGCCGGGTTGACACCGGCAAAGACGTACCACGGCCCCGGCCCCTGTCCCGCTTCCAGCGAACTGAGGCAGTAATAGGCCAGCCCATGCCTCTCGCGCACGTTGGTGCCCAGGCGCCCGTACATGCCGAAACGTCCCAGCACAGTGTTGGCCAGCAGCGCGGCGTAGAAATCGGGATCGGTGCGCGAAAGCCCCGGACGGCCAAGGACGATGTCTGCCTGGGTCTTGCCGGGCATGACCACCTCTTTGTGGCGGATGGCTTCCAGCGGCGGCGGGGGCGGCACAGTGACGTCTTTTCCGTCGCTGCCGGCAGGCCAATCGCCGAATGTGGCTTGCAGCAAATCCAGCGCCCTGTCGGCCTGCACGGCTCCTACCACAACGAGCACGCCGCCCTGTGGGCTGTAGTGCTGCTGATAGAAGCTCACCACATCGTCACGCCCGATGGCCCTGGCCGTCTCATGAGTGCCGATGAGGCTGCGACCGTAGGGATGACCGGGATAGGCCAGCTCGCGAAAGACGAGCGCCGCCATGCGGCGGGTATCGTGATCCCGCTCTTGCAGGTCGGTCAGCCACTGACCGCGCACCTTCTCCACGTGCTCGGCAGGAAAGGTAGGACGCCGCAGCACATCGGCCAGCACATCCAGGATCAGGGGCAGGTCTTCCGCCAACGACTTGCCGGAAAAGCTGGTAAAGTGCCAGCCCGCCGAAACATCCACAGAGGCCCCTACGCCTTCCACCGTCTCGTTGATCTCTTCGAAAGAGCGCTTCTCGGTGCCCCGCGTCAGCAGCGAGGCGGTGAAGCCAGCCAGGCCCGCTTTGTCGTCGGGCTCGGCCACGCCGCCGGCAGGCAGATATCCACTCACCACCACGGCCGGGCTGGTGAAATTCTCCCTTACCAGCGCCACCATGCCGTTGGAAAGCTCATATCGCACGATGTCCTGCGGACCAGGCACGGTCTGTACGGCCATGATCTCTCCTCCTCACACGAAACAGGCAATACGTGTTCCGTGATACGTGTTCCGTCTTGCTTCTTGCTACCCCTGCGGCACGTACCACCCCACCGTCCGTCTGCTCTTCGCCAGATACTCCTTCGCCACCCGCTGCACGTCCTCGGCGGTGACGGCGGCCAGGTTGTCCAGATAGCTGTCGAACCATTCGGTAGAGGCGACGATCTCGCTGAAGCCCAGCCAGAACCCCTGATTGCTCACGCTCTCGCTGGAGTAAGCGAACTGCGCCCTGGTCTGCTTGATGGCCTTGGCCAGTTCTTCGGGCGTGATCGGCTCCTGGGCCACCCGTTCCAGCTCGGCCCACAGGGCGGCCTCCACCTCTTCCAAGGTGCGGCCCGGCCGCAGTGTGGCAGAGAAGGAGAACAGGAAAGGGTCAAGGGTGGAAGGCATGGAACTGTCCACATCGGCGGCCAGTTCGGTATCCACCAGCGCTTTGTACAGGCGGGAGCTGCGGTTGCTCGTCCCGCCGCCAAAAAAGCTCATCGGCTTGGCCCCGCCCAGTACGGTATCCAGCACCACCAGGGGGAAGTAGTCTGGGTGCGTGGCCGGGACGGCGTGGAAGACCATCTGCAGGTAGGCGGTTTGGCCTTCTCCTTCCACTACCACGCGCCGCTCGCCGCGCTGCGGCGGCTCACTTGCCCGCACGACGGGCAGTTCTGGCCCCGGTGGGATAGCGCCGAACAATTCCTCGATACGCGCCAGCAAGGCGTCGCTCTGGAAATCGCCTGTAGCCACAGCAATGGCGTTGTTGGGGGCATAGTAGGCGCGGTAGTATTGCCAGAGATCGTCGCGGGTCATGTGCTGCAGGTCCTGCTTCCAGCCCAGAACCTGGTGCCGGTAGGGGTGTAGGCGATAGGCCGCCGCCTGTACTTCCTCTTCCAACAGCCACTCAGGGAAGTTTTCGGCACCTTCTCGCTCGGAGATGACCACCGTCCGCTCCTTCTCCAGCTCCTGCGCATCGAACAGGGAATTGACCATGCGGTCGGCTTCGATGCGCAAGGCCAGATCGAAGCGATCGGAAGGCAGCGTCTCGAAATAGGTCGTCCAATCCAGCCAGGTCATGCCGTTGAAGACGCCTCCCTCGCGGGCCACGACCTTGTCGAACTCGCCCTGGGGGAAGCTGGGCGTGCCCTTGAAGAGCATGTGCTCCACCCAGTGAGAGATGCCGGTGATGCCGGGCACCTCGTTACGGCTGCCCACGCGGTACCAGATCCAGAAGCTGGCCACCGGCGCGTGGTGCATTTCCTTCAGCACCACCTGCAGGCCATTGCCCAGCGTCACCTTCTTCATTCCGTCTCCCCCTCCCCTTGTCTCCTTGTCTCCTTGTCTCATTGTCTTCCCCTCTCCTCCGCTCCTCTGCTCCTCCGCCCCGCTGCTCCCTTGCCCCTCTGCACCTCTGCTCCCCTGCACCTCTGCTCCTAATTCCCATACCCCCGCCCCATGCCGCGGTAGGTGAAGCCTAGCTCGCGCATGGCTGTCGGATCGTACACATTGCGGCCATCCACCAGCACCGGCTGGCGCATCAACGGCCTGATGCGCGCCATATCCAGTTGCTTGAACTCATTCCACTCGGTGACCACGACCAGGGCATCGCACCCTTCGGCCAGCTCATAGGGGTCGCGGCAAAAGGTGACCTCGGGCAGCACGCGTCGGGCGTTTTCCATGGCCACCGGGTCATAGGCCCTGACCTGAGCCCCTTCGTGCTGCAACAGGTGGACGATCTCAATGGACGGCGCTTCGCGCATGTCGTCGGTGTTGGGTTTGAAGGCCAGGCCCAACAGCCCGATCACCTTATCTTGCAGGCTGCCGCCCAGCAAGGCGCGCAGCTTCTGGATCACCTGGCGGCGCTGGTCGCGGTTGATCTCCATCACCGCTCGCAGGAGCTGGGGATGGCAGCCGTGGATGGAGGCCATGTACTCCAGGGCTTTTACATCTTTCGGAAAACAACTCCCACCATACCCCACGCCGGCGTCCAGAAACTGGTGGCCGATGCGCCTGTCATAGCCCATGCCCGCGGCCACCTCTTTGATGTCGGCCCCCAGTTCCTCGCAAATGGAAGCAATCTCGTTGATGAAGGAGATACGCGTGGCCAGGAAGGCATTGGAGGCGTACTTGATCATCTCTGCCGTGCGCAGGTCAGTGATGACGATGGGCGCCCGCAAGGGCAGATGAAGCTGGGCTACCCTCTCCGCCGCCTCGGGATCGAGAGAGCCCAGCACCACGCGATCGGGGTTGAGGAAGTCGCCGATGGCCGAGCCCTCGCGCAGGAACTCGGGATTGGAAACCACGGCGAAGTCGGGGCCATCGGGCCGCTTGCGGCGGATGATGTCCGCCACCCAGTCGCCCGTACCCACAGGCACCGTGCTCTTGTTGATGATGATCAGGGGATGATCCATGTGCTCGGCGATGCTCTCGGCAGCCATGCGCACGTACTGCAAATCCGCTTCGCCGTCCACACCAGAAGGAGTGCCCACAGCGATGAAGACAAACTCGGCGTCCTTCAGCCCCTCGGCGTAAGAGGTGGTGAAGAAGAGCCGCCCCGCCTTGACGTTGCGCAGCACCATCTCCTCCAGCCCTGGTTCGTAGATGGGCATGCGCCCGGCATTAAGCGTGGCAATCTTCTCCTCGTTGATGTCCACGCAGGTGACACGGTTGCCCAGGTCGGCAAAGCAAGTGCCTGTGACCAGGCCCACGTACCCCGCGCCGATGACACAGATGACTTTCATATGCTACTCCTCTTGCGGACTGAACCTGGAGTCCTGGCAAAGTGAACGGTAGCTTCGACTCTGCGTAATGCGTGATGCGTAATGCGTGATGCGTGATGCGTGATGAAGGCAGTTATGTGATACATTCGGCGTTGCGGGTTGCAGCCGCTTCCAGCCACTCGAAGAATGCTTCCCGCTGTTGCAGTTCGGTCGCGCCGGCACTTTGCTCCATAGCATGTCCTCTCTGGAAGATCAAGCGATTGGGAAGGATTATAAGCCCTGCACATCTCCTGTCAAATCACGAAGGCCGTTGATGGGAGATTCTCCCTGCTCTCGCCGGACTGCCAAGTCCGGCGAAAATGCGATGGGAGATTCTCCCTGCTCTCGCCGGACTGCCAAGTCCGGCGAAAATGCGATGGGAGATTCTCCCTGCTCTCGCCG
>JARYMM010000059.1:15863-20053 GCA_029907105.1 Anaerolineae bacterium
CGGACTGCCAAGTCCGGCGAAAATGCGATGGGAGATTCTCCCTGCTCTCGCCGGACTGCCAAGTCCGGCGAAAATGCGACGGGAGATTCTCCCTGCTCTCGCCGGACTGCCAAGTCCGGCGAAAATGCGACGGACGTGGCCGTCCGTCGCAAGCTTTCGTGATCTGTTGAGTACCGTTAGTTCCTCAACATGACCGGCAAGAACAGCCGCCGCGTCTCGCCCAGCACGGCCCACAAGCCAAGGCGGTCCGGCATGGCAGTGACGGTGTTGGCATCCATGTCCAGCCAGCTGCTGGGCTCCCGCCCGAAACCCAGTCGGGTTTAGTAAGACTTGATACCTGGAACCTTACCCTGACAATGTCACATTAGACAAACATTACGCCCGGATTTCACCGCGCTGGAAGACTCCTCAGATGTGTCTCATGCCATCTCTGCCTACCTGAGCGGCTGTCAGGTCATGGTTCCGTACGATCAGCATTTTGCTTCCCTGCCTCCCCTCCTCACCTGGAAGAGACCCGAGGAACTATAGGCTCCTCCCCCCTCGCTTCCCGCTCCCGTTCGGCCGCGGCGAACTCGCGCCAGGAGATGCGCTCCCGCCACATGTACCAGGCCCCCAGGGCCGTGATGGGGAACCAAAGCGCAGCGTGCAACACCAGCGTGTAGGCAGCGGCCACGTCTCGCGGCACGTAGAAGATGTTGAGGATCTCGATGCCCGGCAGATCGAAGGTGCCCACATAGCCCGGCGACGAGGGGATGGTCGTGGCCAGGTTGACCACGCCGTTCATCAGCATGAGCACGTAGAAAGGCACGGGGAAGCCGCTTCCGGGCCCCGTGAAGGCATACATCACGAACCAATACTTCACCGTCTCCGCCAGCCAGATGACCAGCGAGGTGGCGAAAATCATCAGCACGTCACGCGCACGGCGCAGCGAGCTCAACCCCTCGACAAAGCGCTCGAACACACCCAGGACGGGCTCCCGCCAGCGCTCGGGCAGCAGCCGCCTGGCCAGCGGTTCGTAGATGGCCCGCGCCCACTGAGGCCGCACGGCGAAAACGAAGAAGACAACCAGGGCTCCGAAGAACAACGCGCTGGCCAGGATGACCATCCGCTGCAGCCAGCCGGGCATAGGGGTGAAGGGCAGGCCGATGAAGACGAAGAGCAGCATCACCAGCCCATCGAACATGCGCTCCACGATGATCGTGGCCAGGCTGGCGCTGATGCTCACCCCCTCCTTGCGCCGCAGGACGTAGGCGCGGATCACCTCTCCGGCGCGGGCGGGATAGACGTTGTTGCCCATGTAACCGATGGTCACCACAGGGAACAGCCGCCGCAACGAGACCTGCTTCAGCGGTCGCAGCAGATAATGCCAGCGCCAGGTGCGCCCCCACACACCGAAGAAATACACGGCCACGCCGGGCACGATCCACCAATAGCGGGCCGCCTGCAGCGCCTGCCATACCCTGGGCAACTCCAGATGGCGCAAAGCGATGGCCAGGAACACCGCGCTGATGGCCAGCCCCAGCCACAACTGCCAGCGTCGTCTCATGCTACTCACCGTAGCCCTTCCTTCCTTGCTGCATAAAATGTAATGCGTAAAACGCAAAGCGCGCTTTACGTTTTACGCATTACGCTTCACCTCTGTCGGGACAGTTCCGGGTCACGCCACAGGCGTCGGCTCGATCATCCCATCCAGCACCTTCTCCAGAGCCATGGTGTGGCTGCACACCCCCCGCTGGGCGAAGAAATCACAGTCACATTGCCAGTATCCATCCTGATACGTCACCACGTGATCCGTATGGTTGCCCCGAAAGGTCACCCGAAACTCATCAAAACAGATCCGATCCCGCTCCTCCGCATAGCGTTTAGCCTTCACGATCTTGCTGATCATGCTGGAATCCATTTTCCCCTCCTGCCTCGCACCGAGGCGAATCCGTGATCTATTCTAATACTACTACGATGGTTTTGTCATTCTGAGGAGCGCAGCGACGAAGAATCTCGTTCTGGAGTGGCAAAGTGTCGGCTCCGAGGAGATTCTTCGCTCCCTGCGGTCGCTCAGAATGACAGTAACAGCGAACCATCGTTGTAGAACTAAACAAAAAGCACCAAGGCGCGGTCTCGCCTTAGTGCTCCACCCTTTCATCAACGATGAATATCCTGCTTCCATGACCTGCTTCATCACTTCCAGTATCAGTGGATGGAAATTTGCTCTGAGGGGATCGTCAGATCCCCGGGTTTCGCCAGGATCTGACGATCCTGGCGGAGCGATTTTCCATCTACCGAGTATACTCCCCCTCGACGCTTTTGTCAAACTCGCCTGCCCCACGATTGGCCTACGATTCCCCTACATCTTCGGCTTCAAGCATCAGCGCATACACATCCCGTTTGCGCCAGCCCGATAAGCGGGCCACCGCCCGCATGGCCGCGGGCTGCGCCATCCCCTCAGCCACCAGCAGTGCCACGGCCTCCTGCACCTGTGCCGCCTTCCAACGGCCTGCTTCCCCTCCCCGTTCCGCCCCGCCGATGACCAGGGTGAACTCGCCCCGCGGGGGGTGTGTGGCAAAATGCGCTACCGCCGTGGCCAGTGTCCCCCGCCACACCTCCTCGTGCAGCTTGGTCAACTCCCGACAGACGGCCAGCGGCCTGTCGCCGAGGATGTCCAGCAAATCCGCCAATGCCGCCTGCACACGATGGGGGGCCTCGAAGAGCAGCAGCGTGCCCGGTTCCCCCGCCACACCCTGCAACAGCCTGCGCCGCTCGGCCCGGCGGCGGGGAAGGAAGCCCAGGTACAGGAAGCGGTCCGTCGGCAGGCCGGAGACGACCAGGGCGGCGAGCACCGCCGAGGGCCCGGGCACGGGCACGACCTCCACCCCGGCAGCCAGCGCCGCCCGGATCAGCTCATAGCCCGGATCGGAAACCCCGGGCATCCCGGCCTCGGAGATGAGCGCCACGTCGCCCTCCTCCAGCGCCGCCAGCACACGCTCCAGCCGCGCCAGCTTGTTGTGCTCGAAGTAACTGATCACCGGCGTGGCGACGTCATAACGGGCCAGCAGCTTGCGGGCGGTGCGCGTGTCCTCGGCGGCGATCAGGGAGACTTCCCGTAGCACGCGCAGCGCCCGCAGCGTGATGTCTTCCAGATGGCCGATAGGAGTGGCGACGATGTACAGCGTGCCCATGACAACTACCAGCGAATGAGCCTGCTCTCCAGCCAGTTGACGGCCAGGTAAAGGGCCAGGGCGATCACCACCAGGGTGAACAGGGCAACGAACAAGAGCGGTGTGTCCAGAATCCCCCGCGACAGGTTGATGAGAAAACCCAATCCCCGGTCGGCGCCGACGAACTCCCCTACCACCGCGCCGATGACGGCCAGGGTCACGCCTACCTTGAGCCCACCCAACAGCACGGGCAGCGCCGCCGGCACTTCCAGCATGGTGAATACCTGCCAGCGGCTGGCCTGCAAGGAACGCATCAGGGCCATCAGATCCTGCTCCACCGAGCGCAGGCCGACCACCATGTTCACCAGGGCAGGGAAGAACACGGTCAGCGCGCAGACCAGCACCTTGGACAGGCTGCCGAAGCCAAGCCAGATCACCAGCAGCGGGGCAATGGCCACGATGGGAATGGCCTGGGAGGCGACGATGTAGGGCGAGAGCAGCCGTTCCAGCGGACGCGACCTGGCCACGGCGTAGCCCAGCACGGTCGCCGCGCTCAGGCCCAGCAGCAACCCCCCGCCGATCTCGGCCAGGGTGATGCGCGTGTGCCGCCACAACGTGCCGTCGGCGGCCACAGCAAGGAACCTGGCCCATACCTGCCCCGGCGAAGGCAGGATGAAGGCAGGATAGCGCCGCCAGTCCACCAACCCCCACCAAAGCAACACAAAAACGGCCAGGGCCAGGAGAAACAACAGCCCCCCCTGGAATCGAAAGGTCTCCCTTCTCGATCTTGCCGTCTCTTCCATCTCCACTACCTCTGTCAGACCTGACCGCTTTTCCCCAAACCTCCCCGCGCTGAGGGGATTATAGCACAAGCCCAGGCGATGTCAAGGTCACAACGCACCAAGGGACCACTGCACTTAATACTACAACCGCACCCGGTGGTATGTGTCATGCCTTCGACAGTCGGCCCGGTCTGACGCCGGTCGTCTCAAGCTATTCGGCTGGTAAGGTGCGATTCAAGCCCGTTCTTCGGACTTG
>JARYMM010000005.1:0-97362 GCA_029907105.1 Anaerolineae bacterium
TGAAGGGGCGAAGCAATCTCCTCCTAGATTCCAGGAGACTGCTTCGCTTCGCTCGCAGTGACAGGGTAGGTAGTTACCAGTGGATGGAAATTTGTTCTGAGGGGATCGTCAGACCCCCGGTTTTCGCCAGGATCTGGCGACCCGGTACCACTGCGCTCAATACTACAACCGTGCCTGTCATGCTGAGCGGGTTCCAGGCGTCAAACCCCATTCGGCCAACCCCAGCGAAGCATCTGAGCGGGTTTCAGGCGTCAAACCCCATTGCTCGGCCAACCCCAGCGAAGCATCTCTTGCCTGTATGGTGACGCGAGAACTTGTCCTGAGCGAGCGAACGGATGCTTCGCTAGCGTTGCGTGCACCACGGGAACAGGCGTGTAGACCCGCTCAGCCCTGGCCTGTCGAAGGCATGACACATACCACCAAGTGCGGTTGTAGTATCAAGCGTGGTTGAAGAAGCGGGGAGGTCTGGAGGGCTTGCCCCTCCAGAAAAGCTTTTTACCAGCCCTTTACCTGGGCGTGCGCAGCGATTGGGCGCAAACCCCAACATGTAGGGGGCAGGGGATAAGCGAGGGG
Source organism: Anaerolineae bacterium (assembly GCA_029907105.1). Classification (GTDB taxonomy): domain Bacteria; phylum Chloroflexota; class Anaerolineae; order UBA3071; family UBA3071; genus JARYMM01. The sequence continues at coordinate 574 of JARYMM010000005.1, forward strand.
TACCCCTCGTACTCCCCGGCTTCCGCTGCGCACGCCCTTTACCTGCCTTCCTTGGCCCTCTGTAGGGCCAGCCGAGCCAAGAAAGGGCAGGTAAAGGCTTGAAAAAAGCCTTTTGCGGCCTGGGGTCCTCAGGGCAACTCCCAATCCTGGCCCAGGATCAGGCGGATGTCTACGGGGCTCTTGAGGTTGGTGCTGTGGCGAACGTTTTCCGGCAAGACGTGGAAAATGTCCACCAGCCGCTGCAATGTGTACTGCTTGCCAGTATAGTCCACCAGCACCGAACGGGCGTAGTCTCTGCGGTCGGCATTATCGAAGGCGACCACCAGAAATCCCTGGGCATCCAGCCATTCCGTGGTATGCGCCGCCAGTCCCTCTCGCGTGGTGCCATTGTAAACGACGATGCGCGCCGCTTCCTCGGCCAGCCGCTGACGATCCTCACTCGCCGCGGGTTGCGCTGGCGGGGCAGGCTCCTGGCTTTCTGCCGGTTGTGTCTGTTGGGCCTGAATCTGCTCCTGCAGGGCCTTGATCTCCTCTTCGCTCACCGGAGGCGGTGGCTGGAAAAGGTTATCCACCAGAGGCCGGATCTCGTCCCGGTTCGGCAGCAGGACCCACGCCCCTCCCTCGGTCACGCTGGGCGTGGTCAGCGTGTTATCAATGACCAACTGGTTGATGTGATCCAGGCCCAGTTCATCGGCCATGTGGGCCAGTGCAATGGCCTGATCCAGGGGCAGGTCGGTCTGCACGGCGTCACCCAGGGAGCTCACCAACTGGGGGAGCTTGGGCAGCAGACCCGTGAGCAACTTCTGCCCCAAAAGCTTATCCTTGAGGGCCAGGATCACCTGTTGCTGCCGGCGGGCGCGGGCATAGTCAGCCCCCTGACGCCGCGTGCGGGCATATTTGAGGGCCAGTTCGCCATCCATGCAATAGTGACCGGCCGGGATGAAGAGCGGATCATAGCCGTAGTTGTCGTCGGGGAACTCGGGGTCATCAATATCCTCGGGCACGTCAATATCCACGCAGCCGACCAGGTTGATGATCTGCTTGAAGCCCTCGAAGTTGATCAGCACGTAGTAGTGAATGGGGTAGCCCAGGAACTCCTCCACGGTCTTCTTGACCAGCGCCGGGCCGCCGCCGGGGTAGCCCTTTAGCTCCCCCAGCACATAAGCCATGTTGATGCGATTCTCGCCAAAACCAGGAATGGGCACCCAGAGGTCGCGGGGGATGGAGAGCATTCCCGCGTCGCCCCGTTCGGGGTCCAGGGTGAGCACGATGATGGTATCGGTACGGTGGGGGCCGCGTTCCTGAGGACGCTGGTCAGTGCCCAGGAGCAGGACGTTCAGCCGTTCCTTTTTCTCCCAGGGAGCGAGCAGGGAGAAGAAGCCGCCTTCGGTCTGGGGTGTGGCTACGCTGGCCGGAGACTCGGAGCGTACAGCAGCCGACAGCCCCAGACGGGGCAGGGGCAGGGCGGGAAGCTGTGGTGCGCCGGCTGCCACCGAGCGAGCCCATGCATAGAGCAGATAGCCTGAGTAGGCAAAGGCGCACAGAAAGGCAACCAGCAAAAAGCCGAGCAGCAAGCTCGACCAGGGAGTCGCCCGAGGGCGATGTAAGCGGCGCGATAAGGCACGGGACGAACGGTGTACTTGTTCCATAGCCATAATTATAGCATAACACGGCAAAGCCGCAAGTTGACAAGAGAAGCATTCAATGCTATATTAGAAATGTCTTCACTTCATCCGATTGTTCTGCACGCACGTTAACATTCCCGATAGGACACAGGTTTGACGGATCGTACGGTGTAAGGATTTTTATCTTTTTGTCCAAGCGAATCCGTCTCATCCGTGTCATCCGCGTTCCCTTCCTGTATCGGCATCGAAATCCCAACGTACGCTGGCAGAACCACTCTGCGAGGATTGCCCTTATGTCATCATCTGTTCAAATCCAAAAAGTGGCCAACAGGCGGGATCTGCGCGCCTTTGTCATGTTCCCCTGGCGAGTCTACAAAGGCGATCCCAACTGGGTCCCGCCCCTGATCTCCCAACAGATCAACTACCTGACCCCGGAAAAGAACCCCTTCTTTAAGCATGCAGAAGCGGCGCTTTTCCTGGCCCGGCGCGGCCGCGACATCGTCGGCACCATCGCCCCCTTCGTCAACTACGAAGACCTCAAACACGAGGAGAAAAAGGTGGGCGGTTTCGGCTTCTTCGAGGCCCTGAACGACTACGAGGCCGTGGAGGCCTTGCTGGATACCGCCTGCGACTGGGTGAAGGCAAAGGGCATGGAACTGATCCGCGGCCCTTACAGCTTCACCCGCAACGACCGCCCCGGCGTGCTGATCGAAGGCCGAGACTGCCCGCCCGTGGTCCTGGCCGGACACACCCCACCCTACTACAAAGAGCTCCTGGAAAAATACGGCATGGAGAAGTATGGCGACTCCTATGCCTGGCGCGCCGTGCGTGCGCAGATCGGCGAAGAGTTGCAGAACGTGCCGCAGGAGATCCTGCGTGTGGCCGAAGCTGCCCGCAGGACCAACGACGTCACCATCCGCAAGGTGCGCATGGACCATTGGGATGAAGAGGTGGCTATCGCCTGTTACCTGTATAACTACACGCTGAGCCACTATCGCGACTTCATTCCCATGAGCGAAGAGCGATTCCGCCGCTTTGCCGAAGAGTTCCGCCCTCTCCTGGACCCCGACCTGGCCCTCATTGCCAAGATAAAGGGCCAACCCATCGGCTTTGCCGTGGCCCTTCCCGATCCCAACCGCATCCTGATCCATCTCAACGGGCGACTCTTCCCCTTCGGCTGGCTGAAGATGTGGTGGTACGCCAGGCGCATTGACGTGGTCACCTACAAACTCATGGGCGTGCTGCCGGAGTATCGCCGCCGCGGCATTGACGCCTTGCTCTACCTGGACATGCTGCGGGCGGTTTTCGACAAGGGGTACCAGTGGCTGGACGGCTCGCTGACGGGAGAGGAGAATCTGCTGGTCAACCTTCTGGCCGGACGACTGGGCGCCGAGCGTTATAAGCACTACCGGGTCTATCAAAAGGCGGTGTAGGAATGATCCATACCCGCATGACCCTGAGCGAAGCGTTTCAACAGGTCGCCGAACGGCAGCCGGCGAAGGAAGCGTTGCTGTGCGGCGAGGTGCGGCTCACCTACGGCCAGTTGGCCCAGCAAGTGGCCTCCCTCGCCTATGGCCTGGCCACGTTGGGGATCAACCCTGGGGACAGGGTCGTTTTGCTCTTGTACAACAGCCCACAGTTTGTCACCGCCTTCTTCGCCCTGGCCATGATCGGTGCCGTCAGCGTGCCGCTGAATCCGCAATTGCGCCACCGCCAGCTTGAGCACATCCTGCGCGAGTGCGAGCCCACAGCCGTGTTGCTGTCTGACAGCTCCGGCATGAGCGAAGCGGTACAGACGGTGCGAGAGGCGCAGCAGGCCCTGCCCGCCCTGCGCCACCTCATCTTCACCGAGGGCGGGACAGAGACCGACCAGCGGTTGGATGCGCTGATGGCTGCCACACCGCCGCCGACGTTTTCTCCCCCGGCGGTGAAGCCCGAAGACCTGCTGACGCTGCTCTACACTTCGGGCACAACGGGCATGCCCAAGGGGGCCATGCACAGCCATCGCGGGTTGATCGCCCCGGTGGTCGCCAGCATCAAGCTGCGGGAGATGTGGCTCAAGATGCCCACGCCCAAGACGGCGGCGCGCATGGCCAAAGTGCTGGCCCGTTACGGCCCACGGCTTCTGAAGGCGGCTGGCCGCCAGCAGGTTTTCCTTTCCACCGTGGGCTGTCACGCCATCGCCGGGCTGGAGGCCATGTTGCAGGCCATGCTCATGGGGGACAAATTGATCCTCATGCCCCGCTTCCATCCCCTCGAAGCCCTGCAACTGATCGAAAAAGAGCGGGTCACGGTGCTCATCGCCGTGCCTATGACGCTCATGGTGCTCATGCGGGTCAAGGACCTGGATCGCTACGACACCTCTTCGCTGCTCATCTGTGGCACAGGCTCCGCGCCCTGCCCGGCGGAGCTGGCGCGGGACATCCGCCAGCGGCTGGGCTGCGCCGTGCACATCGGCTTCGGCACCACCGAACTGGCCGGCGGCGTCTCCGCCACCAGCATCGAGGATTCGGACGAGCAGCAGGCGGAGACGGTGGGGCAGGCCATGCCGGGCATGGAAGTCAAGATCGTGGACGAGCAAGGACAGGAAGTGGCACCGGGCAACGTGGGCGAGTTGCTCTGTCGCGGCGAAAGCGTGATGCTGGGTTACTACCGCGCCCCGGAGGCCACGGCGGAGGTGGTAGACGAGGAGGGATGGTACCACACGGGTGACCTGGTTGTGATGGACGAGCGGGGCTACCTGCGCATCGTGGGGCGCAAGAAAGACATGATCATCCGGGGCGGGCAGAATATCTATCCCATCGAGATCGAGAACTATCTGCAGGCACATCCGCAGATCAAGGAAGCCGCCGTGGTGGGCGTGCCCGCAGCCATCGGGGGCGAGGAGGTATGGGCTTTTCTCATCCTTGAGGATGAAGCCGAGATGACTGTCCAGGAGGTCCTCGAGTACTGTCGTCTTGGCATGGAGGTTTACAAGATTCCCCATCAGGTTCGTTTCGTCCAGGACTTTCCCCGCTCGGCGTTGGGAAAGCCGCAGAAGTTCAAACTGCGCGAGATGGCTCTGGAGAGCGAACAGGGTAAACAAGGAAGAGCAGACAGGTAGACAAGGACAGGCCACATCTGGTTCATCATATCTCGTTATCTCAGTAAATGGAAAATCGCTCCAAATCGCTCCGCCAGGATCGCCAGATCCTGGCGAAAATCGGGGATCTGACGATCCCCTCAGAGCAAATTTCCATCCACTGATCTCGATCATCAAGGAGGAGACATGGCACAATCACATCTTGACCTGCTCACCTTCGAGCAATTCCGGAGCGTCATCGCCAAAGAGTTGATGGTGCCCAAAGACAAAGTGGTCCCTCAGGCTTCATTCGTTGAGGACCTGCTGGTGGACTCCATCCGCATGGTGGAGATGATGCTGAAGCTGGAGGAGATAGGCATGGAGATTCCCCTGGAGGCCGCCTGGTCCATCGAGACCGTGCAGGATGCCTATGAGCTGTACGTGCAACAAGCCCAGGACAGAGCGACCACCGTCGGGCCGGTGGCCGTGACCGCGGGTGCCGACTAACAGCGCACGGCATGCAGCGCCATCGCCGTAGTTGACAGGAAGGGCATAGTTGTGCTATACTAAACACAAAATACTGACCCTTGAGCGCAGCCATGAGCATTTCCTTCCAGATTTCTGTAGTTTTTGCGACCCCGCAGCCTGGTCCTGCACCAGACCTCTGGTCTGGATAGGCTTGCTGGGCGCGTCTTCAAGCACTCGTTTTTTTATCACCAGCTAGCTCTCCAGACCAACCCGTTCGGAGAGCTAGCTTTTTGTGACGGGCTTATCACATATGCGTATCATCAGTGTGTTCGGCGGCTCGCGCGTGCTGGAGGGCAGCGCGGCTTATCGGGAAGCGTATGAACTGGGCCGGCGACTGGCGCTGGCCGGCTACGCCGTGGCCAATGGCGGCTATGAAGGCACGATGGAGGCGCTGAGCCGCGGCGCCGCCGAGGCCGGCGGCTACGTCATCGGCGCGACCTGCGACCTGTTCAACCCCGCGCAACCCACCCGTTGGTTGACGGAAGAGCGCCGGACGCCCGATCTCTATACCCGCCTGCAGACCCTGATCTCGCTGGGGGACGGCTTCATCGCTTTGCGTGGCGGCATCGGCACGCTGTCGGAAGTCACGCTCGTCTGGAGCCTGTTGCAGGCGGGGCAGCTCTCGCCCCGCCCCTTCATCCTGCTGGGCAGGCACTGGCGCCTGATGATCGAATGCTTTGGGCAATGCACGGACATGGGGTCGTCCATCCGGGCGCTGGCCCAGGTGGCGGATACGGTCGAGGAGGCCGTGTCCTTGCTCAAGGCGTGGGATCATGCTGCGGAGAGAGGACTTGCCCCTACCCCTATTCGCCCCCCGGCCCGATGAATGCTCTGGGCCAGGGGGGCCAAACAGCCTGGGGACGCGGACGCACCACCCGAAAACCGCTCAAGCAGGGCTTTTCGGACAGGCTCTTAGTTCTACAACAATGGTTCGCTGCTTACTGTCATTCTGAGCGACCGCAGGGCCTGCCCTGAGCGAAGGCGAAGGGGAGCGAAGAATCTCCTCGGAGCCGACACTCTGCCACTCCAGAACGAGATTCTTCGTCGCTGCGCTCCTCACAATGACAAAACCATCGTTGTAGTATTAGCACGACATTGTTAGATTGGGCCACAGAGCACACAGAGGATTGAGAAACTCCTACCTTTCTTGGTGTTCTCTGTGGCTACAAGCGAGCAAGGGAGAAGGACTGATGGCTGAGCAGATCACTCCAAGGAGTGTGGACTATTCCCGTTGGTACACCGACGTCGTCCGGCAGGCGGAGCTGGCCGACTATGCGCCGGTGAAAGGTTGCATGATCATCCGCCCTTATGGTTATGCGCTGTGGGAAAACATCAAAGCGGGGCTGGATCGGCGCTTTAAGGAAACAGGGCATGTCAATGCCTACTTCCCCCTGTTCATTCCCATGAGCTTCATTGAGAAGGAAGCGGAGCACGTGTCGGGCTTTGCTCCGGAACTGGCCGTGGTCACCCACGGGGGCGGCAAGCGGCTGGAAGAACCCTTGGCCGTGCGTCCCACGTCAGAAACGATCATCGGCCATGCCTACGCCCAATGGATCCGCTCCTACCGCGACCTGCCAGTGCTGATCAACCAGTGGTGCAATGTGGTGCGCTGGGAAATGCGCACCCGCCTCTTCCTGCGCACCTCCGAGTTCCTGTGGCAGGAGGGACACACCGCCCACGCCACAGCCGAGGAGGCCATCGAGGAGACCTTGCGTATGCTGGGGGTTTACGCCGACTTCGCCATCAACGACGCCGCCATCCCCGTCATCCAGGGCAAGAAGAGCGAGCGGGAGAAGTTCGCCGGCGCGGTGGACAGTTACACCATCGAGGCCATGATGGGCAATGGTTGGGCGCTGCAATCGGGCACCAGCCATTTCCTGGGCCAGAACTTCGCCCGGGCCTTCGACATCAAGTTCCTCGATCAGAATAACGAGCTGCAATATGTGTGGACGACGAGCTGGGGATTGAGCACGCGCATGATCGGCGGCATCATCATGACCCACGGCGATGACCAGGGCCTGATCCTGCCGCCGGTGCTGGCGCCGATACAGGTGGTCATCGTTCCCATCTGGCGATCCGAGGAGGAGCGGACAAACGTGTTGGAGGCGGCCGGGCGGGCGAAGGCACAACTGGCCGCCGCCGGCGTGCGGGTCAAAGTGGATGACCGCGAGGAGGTCAGCCCTGGTTTCAAGTTCAACGACTGGGAGATGCGCGGCGTGCCCGTGCGCATGGAGATCGGGCCGCGGGACGTGACCAGGAATACCGTGGTGCTGGCGCGGCGCGACCGTCCGGGCAAGGAGGGCAAGACCTTCGACGTGCCCGCCGATGGCGTGGCCGAGGCGGTGAAGGCGCTGCTGGCCGAGGTACAGGCGGCGCTTTTGCAGCGGGCCACCGAGTTCCGCCAGGCCAATACGCACACCGGCATCCGCAACTACGAGGAATTCAAGGAAGTGCTGGCCGAGAAGGGCGGTTTCCTGCGCGTGCACTGGGCCGGCACCGGCGAGGACGAAGATCGCATCAAGGAAGAGACCAAGGCCACCATCCGCTGCTACCCCCTGGAGGTGGAGGAGGGGCCCGGTCGCTGCTTCTATACGGGCCGGGAGACAGAACGCGTCGCCATCTTCGCCCGGGCCTACTGATGGCAGGGTTTCAAATCAGTGATCATGGCCTGACAGGCCACCACGAAGCCCGAAAATGCCACCCTTCGCTGCGCTCAGGGTGACATTTTCGGAGCAGCAGGTGACCGTCACCTGACCTGACGAAAGGAGGATAACTATCATGGCAGGAAAAAAGTCCAAGGAACGATCTGTTCGCCGAGGCCGTCCGGGTACGCCCCGGCGTGAAGCAGCGGAGGGCCCGCTCCCCAGCTTTGACCGTCGCCGCATGGACAAGATCATGGCCGATGTCACTCGGGCGATCCAGGAGCAGGGGTTGGAATCCGTTGACGAGATCAACGCCTTTTTGCAGCAGATGATGGCCAGCGGCGGCCCGCCCTCTTTCGAGCCGACGACGCCTTTGGAAAAGGCCCAGGAGTTGATGTATGAGGCTTTCGAGGCCAGCGGGCGGCGGCGGGTGCAACTGGCGCGGCAGGCCCTGGAAATCTGCCCGGACTGCGCCGATGCCTACGTGTTGCTGGCCGAGGAAACGGCCAGGACACCACAGGAAGCGCTGGCACTCTATCGGAAAGGCACAGAGGCTGGCGAACGGACGTTGGGGCCAGAGTTTTTCAAGGAAAACGTCGGGCATTTCTGGGGCATCATCGAAAGCCGCCCCTACATGCGCGCCCGTGCGGGTCTTGCCTTTACACTTTGGCAAATGGGCGAACGAGATGCGGCCATCGAACATGCCCAGGAGATGCTGCGTCTCAATCCCAACGACAACCAGGGCATGCGTTATCCATTGATGCTCTGGCTCCTGGAGACCGGACGGGATAAGGAACTGATGGCGCTTTTCGAGAGGTACCCCGATGAGGCCACGGCCGATGGCCTGTATCCGCAGGTGCTCCTCGCCTTCCGTCTGTACGGTGACAGTCGCGCCACCCGCAAGCTGCTGAGGGAGGCCATGAAGTGGAACCCCCACGTGCCCGACTACTTGTTGGGGCGAAAACGGCCGCCACGTTTTCCTGGCTCCCATGTCACACTTGGCGGCGAAGATGAGGCCGCCGCCCATGCCATGGCCGCTTTGCCGCTGTGGCGCAAGACGCCGGGCGCGCTGGAATGGCTGGCCGAGATGGTGGAGAAATCTGGGTGAGGGTAACGGCGGGGAAAGAGGCGTGGCTTCAGAGGCTCATGCCCGCTAGATGCGCAATTCCACCACGTCGCCATCGTGCAGAACGTGGTCCCGGCTGACCATCTGTCCGTCGTACACCCCATGGCCCCACACGCGGGCCGCTTTCAGCTTCTCCAGGAAGTCGCGATGCACCTTCGCCGCGAAATCGGCCACGGTGCTGCCCTTCGCCAGCACGAACGGCGCGCTGAGGTCGGGCTCCTTCCCGGGTGGTTTGGCATAGACGCGGATGATCTCCAGACGTTCGAACACGGCCTGCTTCAGGCGCTCCAGGTGACGCCCCGTCGTCGTGGAGATGGAGAGCATGGGCCACTCATCCCCCAGTAGCTCCTGAAGAACCTCGAAATCCTCGTCCGTAGCTTCATCATCGTTCTTGTTAGCCACCACCAGGAACGGTTTGAAGGTCAGGCGCGCCTGTTCGGGGTAACAATCTCGCCGGTGCAGGGGCGCGATGCGATGCTCCTGCAAGATGGCAATCGTGTCCTCCAGTTGCTGGAGCGGATTGGACTGCAGGTCCACGACGAGCAAGATAAGGTCCGAACGGCGAATCAGGTCGAGCAATTCGGGTTCGATGTACTCCCTATCCAGCGGCGGCGTGTCAATCAACTGGATCTGGACGTTGGACACGGGCATCATGCCGGGGGTGGGTGTCCAGGTGGTATAGGGGTAATCCGCCACTTCAGGGGCGGCATTGGTCAGGGTGGCTACCAGGGCCGATTTGCCCACATTGGCCAGACCGACAACGACTACCTGTCCCGCGCCTTCCCTCTCAATGCGGAAGGCCGAATCTTGCCGGCCAACCTTCTTGCGGGCCCGGGCTTCGGATTTCAGTTGGGAGAGTTTGCGACGCAGGTCCGCCCTGAGTTTATCCGTGCCCTTATGTTTGGGGATGGCGCCAAGGAACTCCTCCAGGGCGGCGATTTTCTCCGCACCCGGCCTGGCGGCGCGATAGCGCTTCTCCGCTTCTATGGCTTCCGGAGGGAGGTTTATAGGCATGGCTACCTGTTCACCCCGGTCCTGTGACGATTGCGGGTCTGGAGTGGGGGCTTGAACCTGGCTCAGGCCAGAACGCTGTACCCCCCATCCACATGAATGGTCTGGCCGCAGATCATCGCCGCATCATCGCTGCACAGGAAGGCCACCACTTTGGCCACGTCTTCCGGCGTCACCAGACGGCCCACAGGGCTGCGCCGAAGCGCCTCGGCCAGGATCACCTCGCGGCTGGGGAAGAACTTGAGCGCATCGGTATCCACCACCCCCGGAGAAACGGCATTCACCGTGATGCCATGCGGCGCAAGCTCCACCGCCAGATAGCGGGTGATGGCCTCGATAGCCGCTTTGGAAACGCCGACGACAGAGTATTCGGGCATCACACGCACGGAGCCCAGGCTGGTCAGGGTGACGATGCGCCCCCAACCCTTCTCTATCATGTAAGGTGCGGCGGCCTTGGCGGCGAAAAGGACCGAACGGGCGTTGATGTTCATTGTCCACTCCCAGCCCTTCAGATCCTGCTCAATGGCCGGCTTGAGCACGCCCGAGGCGGCGTTGCCCACCAGGATGTCCACGCCGCCCAGCACCTCGACCGTCTCCCGGATAAGCAGCTCGATCTCGTCCAGCTCCCCCACGTTGGCTTTCACCAGATGGACACGCGACCCTCTGGCCTGCGCCTCGGCCGCCGTGGCCTCGGCGGCCGAGCGCTTGCGCAGGAAGTTGACGCAGATGTCGGCCCCGCGCCCGGCCAGCTCCAAAGCGATGGCGCGGCCGATTCCCCGACCGCTGCCGGTCACCACCGCCACTTTGCCCCTCAATGGTCTCTCAGACACATCTGCCCTCCTTCATTCTTCGTCAGGCCAGGTGACGGTCACCTCAGAGGTGACCGTCACCTGATCGTCAGAGCAGGCCCAGCAGTTGGCTGAGCGCCTGCCGGGCCACGTTGACCAGATTGACCTCCATCAGTGCGGCGGCCAGGCTTGCCAGCCACAACGGGGCAGCCTGTCGCCAATTTGTCGCCACCCCCTCCCGCCGCAGCAGGACGCAGAGCACCAGCGTGTTCACCAGGCTCAGCATCAGCAACTCGCCGGCCACGCTCAACAAGGCCAGCGGGTAGTAGAGCCAGACGGCTTCGCTCCGTGCCACAAAGCCCACCGCGGCCGCCACGGCCACCAGCAAGGCCAGCTCCCCCATGTTGCGCAGCACGCGCTCCTCCCGGCTCTCGGCCCACAGGGTGAAGGCGACAATGGGCTGCACGATAACCACGAGCGCCAACCCCTGCAGCAGGCCGCTGCCAAGCCGCAGCAGATTGTGCGGTGCGTAGAGCAGGGGCGACCGGGTGAACAGCGTGACGTAGGAATTCAAGCCGTCCAGGGCCCACAGCCCGATGAACAGGAAGAGGACCAGCAGGACGTTGAGCGGCGGCAGCTTGCTGGCCCTTCCCCGCCCCATCAGGCTCAGCATCACGTAGGTGACCAGCACGCCAAGATAGGTGCCGGTGCAGCGGGCACACAGAGGAAGCTGCCGGCCACCGCAGAAGAAGCTATGCTCCGCCAGTTGACCGCACACCGCCCGGCCCAGGTAGTCAAGCCGTTCGGGCACACTGCCCGAAGAGAGCACCGCCGTGGCGGCGATGACCCCCAGGGCCAGGGCCAGCAACAGGCGATCACTCCTCCACCACGCCGGCCGCGTGCCCTCATCAGGCAACCACGTTGTCTTTGCCGAGAACGTATCGAGACCCCCGTTTCCTTCCTGCCCGGAAGGAGGAAGGGTGATGTGTGCGTCTCCGGGTGTCCTTGGGGACAAACGAAACCTCCGCAAGTTCTGATCGTCATGCCATGTAATTATATCACATTCTCCACGCTTGCCTAAACCACTGCTCAAAGGTATAATGCCCCTCAGCACCGAAAGGAGCTTCTATGTCCAAGCCAATCCGTATGCGGAACGTTCTGCTGGCCCTTTGCCTGCTGATCCTGCTTCCGGCGAGCGCGGCCGGGCTGAGCGCCCCGTCCGAGATGTCCCTCACGACCCCCGCGCCCTACGTGCGCGGCGAGGTCCTCGTGCAATGGCGGGATGCGGCGACGGCGGCCTCTGCCCGCCGCGACGTCCTCCAGGCCGGGCTGACCGTGTTGCAGGAAATCCCTCCGCTGCGCGTGGCGCGGCTGGCCGTGCCCTCCGGCCAGGAATGGGCATATATCGAGAGGCTGCGCCAGCACCCGCTCATCACCTACGCCGAGCCCAACTATCTCGTCTACGCCGCCGGCAGCGATGCCGTACAGCCCAACGATCCTTATTGGTCCAGGCAGTGGAACATGAACCGCATCGAAGCGCCCTCCGCCTGGGCCCTGAGCACAGGCCAGCCAGGGGTCAGCGTTGCCCTGCTCGACACCGGCGTGGACACAGGACACCCAGATCTCAGCGGCAACCTCCTGGCCGGATACGACTTCGTCAATAATGACGCCGACCCGGACGACGATCACGGCCACGGCACGCATGTGGCGGGCATCATCGCTGCCCAATTGAACAACGGCGTCGGCGTGGCCGGCGTCGCCCCCGCCATCAGCATCCTGCCCCTGAAGGTGCTCAACGAAAAAGGCGAAGGCGACCACTTTTGGGTCTCTCAGGGCATATCCTACGCCATCGCCAATGGAGCCAGAATCCTCAACCTCAGCTTCGCCGGCCCCTCGTCGGAGACCCTGGGCACGGCAGTACGCAATGCTTATAATGCCGGCGCGTTGCTGGTGGCCGCCACAGGCAACAATGGCATCGGCAGTGTCTCCTATCCCGCCGCCTATGCTGAGGTGCTGGCCGTTGCCGCCACCGACTACAATGACCGCTGGCCGTCCTATTCCAACTGGGGGCCGCAGGTGGACCTGGCCGCACCTGGTGGCACGTCGGGAAATCAGGTCTGGAGCACCTGGCGGAACGGCGGGTATGCCTGGAACTACGGCACTTCGATGGCCGTGCCCCACGTGTCGGGCGCGGCAGCGTTGATTCGCAGCGTCGCCCCCACGCTGTCCAGGGATGAGGTGGCAAACATCCTGCGCCAGAGCGCTGACCAGGTGGGGCAATTCCCCTATACGGGAGGCCGCAACGACTACCTGGGCTACGGGCGGCTCAACGTCCACCGCGCCCTGCGCCAGGCCCTGCCCCCGACGCTCACCGTGCAGCCTGCGCAACTGTTCTTCCTTGGCGATAGCCAGCAATCGCCCGCCGCGCAGCAGTTGACCCTGAGCAACGAAAGCACCCAGACGCTGCAATGGCAGGCGGAAAAGCTCAGCGGCGGAAGCTGGCTCAATCTCATCCCTCCCCTCAGCGGCAACATCACCTATCCATACCCGGCCAGGCTATGGGTCATGGTCACGGGTGGGCTGGATTACGGCACCTACGAAGGCAGCATCCGCATCAGCAGCTCCACGCTGGGGGCGCAGGGCACCCCCCGAACGGTTCCCGTACGCCTGATTCTGGTGCCACGGCTGACGCGCGTCTATCTGCCTGTGGTAGAGAGCCGCTAGCCCCCTATCTGTGCCGATTTGTAACTACCCTGTCACTGCGAGCGAAGCGAAGCAGTCTCCTGGAATCATGAAGAGATTGCTTGGCCCTTTCGGGGCTCGCAATGACGCCAACCCACCGCTATATCTCACGTTGCCAGGCCGAAGGTAGGCAGTTACGCCGATTTACCGATCACCAATATCTTCCTGCCCTCTCCTTCGTCATCACGTTGTGGAGGATATGCGCCTGTCACGGGCTTTCCAGGCGCAAACCCAACGGTAAATCCAAGGAGGACGCGATGAAAACCCGCATCTTGCTCTTGCTTGCTCTGGCCCTGGGCCTGGCCGGGCTGGGTCTCAGTGGCGGAGTGCAGCGACTGGAGGCGGCGAGTTCCAGGCCCTGGGATTCGGCGGCCAGCCCACAGAAGGCCGAAGCGGAGTGGGGGGACTGGCGCAGCGGTGGCCCCTACGGCGGGGATGTACAGGCGTTGGCCCTTTCCCCCGACTTCGGCGCTGATGGCCTGGCGCTGGCCGGCGGTTGGCGCACCGGCTATGCCGGGCCCACCGGCTACGGCATCGCCCGCACCACCGATGGCGGCGCGTCCTGGGCTCTTCTTTTCAGCGGCCCACCCTGGGATGATCTGGCCGTCTTCGACCTGGCCATTTCCCCTGCCTTTGCCGCCGACGGCACGGCTTTCGCCGCCACAGAGGCCGGCCTGCTGCGCAGCAGCGACCGCGGCAACACCTGGACGCAGCTACACGGCGGACTGCCCGGGCCAGGCAACGACGCCACCGTGGATGATATGGGCTTCGTGCGCCTGTCGCCCGCCTTCGCCGCCGACGGCACGCTCCTGACCGCGCCGCGCAACGGCTCCCTCTACCGCTCGACCGACCGGGGCAACACCTGGACGGAGGTGCTCTCCGGACCAACTTCTGCCGCGGCCTTTTCCCGCTTCTTCGCCGCCAACCACACCGCCTTCGCCACACAGTTCGACGGCGTGGGTGCAACCAACCTGCGGCGCTCCACCGACGGTGGGCTGACCTGGCCCCTCGTGCTGAGCCTGCCCGGCGTCCAGGTCAATGACATCCTGGAGACGTTCGAGAACGCACTGCTGCTGGCAACCAACGACGGCGTCCTGCGGCTGCTGCCGGTCGGCGGCAGCTACGTGCCGGATACCGTTTCGCCTGACATCGAGGGCCCGGTCTACCGGCTGGCGGCGGCAGGGGATCATCTCTACGCCGCGGCACAAAACGGCCTCTTCATCACCTTGACGGAGGGCCGCCGGTGGGATCGCTATGCCGACACGCCGGTCACTCCGTTCCGGTCCGTCGCCCCCTGCCCGTACTGGGGCTCCTGCCATGCCATGATGGCTGGCACGCACACGGGCATCCTGGGCACGCCCGACGATAACCTGATCCCCTGGGCCTGGCTGCCCGGCCCGCACGCCCTGCACAGCGAGAGCGTGGCCGCCTCTCCGGCCTATGCTGCCGACGGCACTCTCTTCGCCGCCACCGATCATGGCCTTTTCCGCAGCACCGACCGCGGCCTGAGCTGGCAACTGATGGTCGCCGGCAGTCCTCCCGGCGATGATTACGCCTTCCTCAGAGTACGGATCTCGGCGGGCTATGCCAGCGATGGCACGGTCTTCGCCACCTACGAAAACCGCACTTTGGCCCTGACCGCCCTCTACAAATCCACCGACCGCGGCCTGACCTGGACGGTGATCCCCGGCCTGGGTGGGGGACGGGCGCTGGCGCTCTCGCCGGCCTATCCCACGGACCGCACCGTGTTCGTTGGACGAGTGGATGTGCTGCACAAGTCCACCGACGGTGGCAACACCTGGACGAGCTACCCCATCGCCCCGCCCGATGAGGGCTTCTTCGTCCTCGAACTGGAGACGTCGCCAGCCTACGCCAGTGACCGCACGCTGCTGGCCACCGGCCTGGGCCGCGTTCGCCGCAGCACCGATGGCGGCGTCACCTGGCAGAACCTGAACACCTACGGCCCCTCCTACGGGTTGGCCATCTCGCCCAACTATGCCGCCGATGGCACGGCCTGGCACACCTATCGCGCCATCGAAGCCCCCGGCGACGACACGCCGGAAAGCGGCGTCCTGCGCACCACCGATCGCGGCACCACCTGGAGCTTTGCCACGGCCGGGCTGCCGGGCGTGTACGAGCCTTTCGCCTGGCCGCTGGCGGCCTCGCCCGGTTTCGCTGTTGACCGTTCGCTCTTCACCGCCCTGCGTGGGCAGTTCGTGGCCGGTACAGAGCACAGCCTCTACCGTTCCATGAACGGCGGCGACACCTGGCTGAAACTCGGCCATGCCCCCGGCAACCCCAATCCCTATGACCTGGCGGTCACGACGAACCCTTCCGGCGGCCTGACCGTGCACATGGCCACCGATGCTGGCGTCTGGCATTACAGCAGCCGTTGCGAGGAGCGGCTGGTCAACGGCGGCTTCGAGCAAGACCTGGCCTGGCAGTTCCCTGTCACGACCTACCCGGCAGATTACAGCACGAGTGTCGCGCACAGCGGCCTCCGCAGCCTGCGCACGGGCATCGTCAGCGGCCCCGACGTGTACAGTTATTCGTCGGCCAACCAGGCGGTGACCATCCCCGCCGGTGTGTCCAGCGCCACACTCACCTTCTGGTGGTATCCGATCTCGGCCGAAGGGCCGCTGGCGGCGGCCGCCGAACCCGACGCCGCACGCCTGCAGGCGGTGGCCGAGGGCACCCTGCCGGCCGGTGTGCTGGCCGGCGACCGCCAATACGCGCTCCTGCTGGATAGCGCCGGCCACACCCTCAAGACACTCCTGTGGACGCGTAGCGATGCCCGCACCTGGCAGCAGGCCAGTTTCAACCTGGCCGCCTACGCTGGCCAGGCCGTGCGCGTCCACTTCGGCACCTACAACGACGGCGATGGGCGCAGCACGGCCATGTATGTGGACGATGCCTCGCTGATCGTCTGCTGGCCGGGGCCCGTGGAACCCACACCCACGGTGACGCCAACCAACACACCGACACCCAGGCTGACACCGACGAGCACACCGACATCCACGGCGACGCCTACCCGGCTGCCGCTGACGCCGCGCGCCTATCTGCCGTTGGTCCTCAGACGCCATACAGCGCCGCGCACGCCGACGCCCACCGCCACGCCCACGCGCACGACAACGGCCACACCAACGGCTACGCGGACACCCACAGCGACGCCTACCCCAACGCCGACACCTGGGGCCACGCCCGGTCCGGCCTGTTACGAGGCGCTGGTCAACGGCGGCTTCGAGACCGATGCCGGGTGGGTCATCCGCCCGAACCCTGTCCTGGCGGCTTACGTCACGACGCCGGTGCACGGTGGGACGCGCAGCATGCGCACCGGCATCGCCGCCGGCGGGGCCAATGTGGAAAGCTACTCCCCCGTTGAGCAAAGCATCCGCATTCCGCCGCTGCCCTTCCCCGGCATGGCCTCCACGGCCCAGTTGAGCTTCTGGCGCTACAACGTCTACGGCGACGGCGGCGCGGCCAGCACCCAGAGCACATCGCCGGACCTGAGCGCATTGCCGCGCAGTGAGGCCGAGTTGGCTGCGGCTACCTTTGCCAGCGATTTCTTCTACGCCATCATCATCCAGGAGGACGGCACCATTGACTGGCTGCTGGTGGAGCGTGTTCACAATCCCTCCTGGCGGTTGATGACGACCTCTCTGGACATCGGCCGTTACGCGGGCAAGACAATCCGCCTGCAGTTCGGCACCTACAACAACGGCACAGGCGGCATCAGCCGCACCTATGTGGACGATGCCTCGCTGCAGGTATGCCCGCCGGCCGGCGCGCTGCTGCTGCCTGGCGGCTGGGTGCGCCGGGTGATCGGACGGCCGGAGATGAACACCCTCTACGCTGACGTGGGCGGTGCGCTGTATCGCTCCGACGATGCCGGGGCGCACTGGCGTCTGGCGGGCATGGCCCGTCCGGAGCATACCATCCTCAGCGCCAACCCGAACGTGCTTTACGCCGGCGACGGCTATCCGTGCTACGCTGGCGGCGATCCAGCGCCCATGTGGCGCAGCACCGACGGCGGGGCAAGCTGGCATCAACTGCCGGCCGGCCTCAACCTGAAGCCGCTGGCCGCCCATCCTGTGGACGCCCGGCTCTATGCCGCCGGCTGTGACGGCCCTTACCTGAGCCCGGACGGCGGGGCCACCTTCGTCCACCAGCCAGACCCGCTCTTCAGCATCTACGATGCCAGGTCCATCGCCCCTGTGGGCACGGCCTGGACCGACGTCTGGATCGGCGGCGTCAGCGAAGGCGGTGGCGGCGGCATACTGGTCAGCCGCGATAGCGGCGACACTTTCGCCATTTCTTATCCCAAGGCGGGGGATCCGGAGCCGGGCTGGCTGGGCAGGCTGGCCCTGGATCGCTTCCGGGCAGGCGGTGTCTTCGCCCCGGCGTACTATGGTTTCTTCTATACCCCCAACGACGGGGAAGCCTGGCTGAACCATTCGCAAGGGCTGGAAGAGGTCACCGGCGGCATCCGCCCGTCGGGACTGCACGTGGTGATCCAGGACCCGCTTGGCGGCCCGGACGGCCGGCTCTTCCTGGGCACCGAGCGCGGCCTGTACACGCGCGCCCCAAACACGCTCCTGTGGTACAAGATCGCCGGCCAGCCCTTTGACCTGCTGCCTGTGCGCGACCTGTTGCTGCTGGACGGCGCGCCGCGCTGGCTCTACGTGACCACCTCCTTCGGGGTCTTCCTGTACGATGTAACGCATGTGCCCCCGGCACCCACACCGACTTCCACGCCGACGAGCCTGCCCAGCCCGAGCCCTACGCCAACCCGGACAGCCACATCCACAGCGACACCCACGCCCGCTGCCACGACCACCCCGACGGCCACGCGCACATCAACAGCCACGCCGACAGCCACCCCGACGGCCATCCCCACGGCGACGCCGGGCGTCTGGCCGACGCCATACGTGTTGCGCACGCTGAGCCTGCCGACGGGCAGCCATCCGCACGGCATCGGCCTGGATGGCCCGGGCGATCGGCTCTATGTAGCCTTCCATGGCCCAGATCACACCGGCCACACCCTGGGCGTGGTGCGTACCCTCACCCTGGACCTGATGGCCCAGGCCGAACTGAGCCCCAGCATCGGCCCCAACGGCGTCACTGCCCTTCTCCCAGGAGCCCGGATCGCCGTGGCCAACCGCCAGACAGACGACGTAGCTGTGGTAGACCGCAACACATTGGCGGTTGTCCGGCGCATCCCGGCCGGCGATATGCCCGACGGCGTCATCGTTCAAGGCAATTTCGGCTACGTCGCCAATTTCGGCAACGACACGGTGACCGTGTTCGACCCCGTGAGCCTGGACGTGCTGCACACGCTGCATGTCGGCCACGAGCCGTCGCTCTTCGCTGCCGACCCGGAGGCCGGTGACGTGTACCTGTCGCTGCATGGCTCGAACCAGGTCGCCCGCCTGCACGACGGCGCGGTGGTCGGCCTTTACAACGGCATCCAGGAACCCTATGGCCTGGCCTTCGACCCGGCCAGCCGGCGGCTCTATGCCGCCAACCGCGGCTGGGCGCATACGGTCACGGTGATTGACGTGATCAGCGGAAACGTGGTGGGCACTATCGGTGTGGGCAGGGAGCCATTCGTTCTGGAGGTGAACCCCAACAGTGGCCACCTGTTCGTGGTCTGTGGCGACGAAGTGAAGGTCTACCGCACGCTGGACTGGGCGCCGGTGGTCAACATCCCCGTGCCGCCTGGCGCCGAAGAGGGCATCGCCCTGCACAACGCCCTGAACCGCGTTTACGTCACCAGCGGCGAGGGCGATGCGCTGACCGAAATTCAGGATGCCGCACCGCCGCTGGTCCTGTTCGCCAGCAACCGGGACGGCAATGGCGAGATCTACCGCATGTTGCCCGACGGGCAGGAGCAGATCCGCCTGACCTTCACCGCCGAGGCTTACGAGACCAGGCCGGTGGGCTCTCCTTACGGACGCTGGATCGCCTATGAGCGGACGGACCCCGGCGGCACCACCCACCTCTGGCTGATGAGCCGCGATGGCCGCAACCCCCGCCAGCTCACCTTCGGCAGCAGTTACGAGCACTGCCCTGCCTGGTCCGGTGACGGCACCAGGTTGGCCTTCACCTCGAACCGGGACGGCAACTGGGAAATCTACACCCTGCGCCTGGCCGACGGCCTGGTGACCCGCCTGACCTTCCATGCCGCAGCCGACGAGGGCCCCAACTGGTCGTGGGCCACAGGCCAGATCGTCTTCCAGTCCGACCGCTTTGGCCCGAATTCCGAGATCTTGCGCATGGAGGCCGACGGCAGCGGCGTGGTGCGGCTGACCGTCAACCCCAACGGGGACAGCAGCCCGAGCTGGTCGCCGTCCGCTGATCGGATCGTCTTCTTCGGCAGCCGCGCCGAGCAGACACTGCACGTGATGCGGGCCGACGGTTCCGGCATTGCGCCGCTCGTCCCGGGCAGCCTGCGTCCGGCGGCTCCGGCCTGGGGCCCGGCCAGCGCGGGGGACGTCATCGCCTTCCAGGGGTATCGGCCCGGCAGCGGGCATAGCGAGATCTTCCGCGTCGCCCCCAATGGCAGCGGTTTGGTGCTCTTGACGTTCAACGCCGTGGACTTCGACTATGCGCCAGGGTGGCTGCCGGCGCCATCCCGGTAACTGCGGCCTGTTCGTTGGCTGACGATTTCAGCGCGGAGGACGCCGAGCCCGCTGAGAAAAGCCTCCGAATTCCCTTACTCTGCATTCTCTGCGGCCTCTGCGGCACAACGGCCAATACTTTGGGAAAGCCCTTTTCGAGCATTGAGACAAGGAGAACTGAACATGAGAAAGCGGATTCTGCCCCCACTCGTCCTGGCCCTGATCCTCAGCGTCCTGACCCTGGGCACCGCAAGCTGGGCCCTGGAAAGCGGAAACGCACAGGTTGTATACCCAATATCCAATCTCCAATCTCCAACTTCCGACTTCCAACCCCTGACCTCCGGCCCGCGCGGCGGCAGCGTGGCTGCCGTGGCCATCTCCCCCAACTTCCCCAGCGACCGCATCGCCTTCGCCGGCGTGCGGGGGTATGGTGTCTACCGCTCCACCAATGGCGGCTGGAGCTGGGAACGGGTCACCCCCGACGAGGAGCGCTCCGGCTGGGCCATCGGCGACCTGGAGGTGTCGCCCGCCTTTCCGGACGACGAGACCGTGTTCGTACTGACGAACATCTGGACGTATGGCGGCAACGTCTACCGCTCCACCGACGGCGGCGACACCTGGTATCCGCCGCAGAGCCATCCCGATGGCATACTGCCCGGCCTGCGCGCCCTGGCCGTCTCCCCCGATTTCGCCAACGACCAGACGGTCTACGCCCTGCACAGTTCGCGCAGCCTGGTCTCCACTGACGGCGGCCGCCACTTCACCGACCTGCCCGACTGGTTCGGCGGCCAGAACGTGCAGGTGCTGGCCTTCTCGCCCCGCTACGCCACAGACCGCATCCTCTTCGCCGTCGCCGGCGGGACGCTCTACCGTTCCACCAATGCCGGCGGGAGCTGGACAGCCATCGGCGCCGGGTTGCCCGGCTCCCCGGAGGTGCTGGCCGTGGCCCCCGGCTTCGCCCATCCGGGGCCGCTGCTGGCCGTCTCCTCGCTGGATCACGCCGTTTACTTCTCCAGCGACAGCGGCGACCACTGGGTAGCGAGCGACCTGACCCTGGGCGCGAGCACCAGGCCCTGGCTGGCCTTTGCCCCGGACTACCCCAGCAGCCTGGTCGCCTTCGCCGGCAGCGGCGGGCCGACGGGCGTCTATCGCTCCACCGACGGCGGGTTGCATTGGCAGGTGGTGGGTGAGCCGACCGAGGATGGCAACGGCTTGCCCGGCCCCAACTCCTTCGACATGGCCTTCTCGCCCGCCTACGCCACCGACTATCTCAGCCTGCTGGCCACCAGTGCGGGCGTCTATCGCACGGCCAGCCCCGGCGACCCGCCGCCCTGGTGGCCGCGCAACGACGGCCTGCCGCGGCTGCCCGTGGCCCGCATCGCCGCCGCCCCGGCCTGGACGAACACCCTCTTCGCCGCCACCTCTTTCTTCGAGACGGTGCGCGCCTACTCCACCAGCAGCCGCTACGACGGCAACATCCACCGCTCCACCGACGGCGGCCAGACCTGGCAGCCGGTCAGCCCGCGCCTCGACTCCGTGCAGGCCCTGGTCATCTCGCCCAACTTCCCCGGCGATCACACCCTCTTCGCCGCCACCGGCTACCTGGCCGGGCACGGCCAGCAGGGCGGCACCGTCTACCGCTCCACCGACAGCGGCCTGCACTGGGAGGCCGTGGGCGACCTGGTTTACATCCACGACCTGGTCATCTCGCCCGACTACGGGCACGATCGGACGCTCTTCGCCAACGCCCAGTACAGCACGGGCATGCCTGTGGGACCGGGCATCTTTCGCTCCACCGACGGCGGCGAGACCTGGACGCGCCTCAGCGACATGTTCCCGGCCTGGCTGGCCATCTCGCCCAACTTTGCCGACGACAACATCCTCTTCGCCGCCACGCCCGCCAGCCTCTACCGCTCCGCCAACCGCGGCGCCAGCTGGACGCCGGTGCTGGGCGGCAGCTTCTCCGCACCGCCGGTCATCTCGCCGCACTTCTGGCTCGACCGTACCGCCTACGTGGTCAACGGCGATCAGCTCTACCGCTCCAAAGATGCCGGGCTCACCTGGCAGCCGGTGGCGGATGATCTGCCCGACGGGCCAGGGCCTGTGCTGCGCTTCGGCCCGGCGGACGGTCTGACGACAGTCGTGGGTGGAAGCGTAGGAACTGGGGGAACTCAGGGGACTCAGAGTATTGTTTTCCATTCCACCGACGGCGGCAGCCACTGGCCCTCCCTGGACGGCCCGCTGCCCATGGGCGTGGACGATATGCTCTGGTACCGCTCCGTGCCCGGCAACATGTGGACGCTTTTCGCTGCCGGCGACGACGGGCTGTGGTCGCTGCGCTGGGCCGAGGAGGCCCCCTGGTTCGGCGAGTGGCGCAGCGGCGGCCCCCGTGGCGGCCAGGCGCTGGCCATTGCCCTCTCGCCGGAATTCGCCAGTGACGGCCTGGTCTTCGCCGGCGGCGGCCAGTGGCTCTCCGGTCGCGGCGACCGCACCGGCAAGGGGCTTTTCCGCTCCGCCGATGGCGGCCAGACCTGGATGGCCAGCGGCAAAAGCACCTTCAGCGGCTACGCCAGTTCCATCGAGGACGTGGACATCTCCAGCCACTGGCCCAGCGACGGCACAGCCTTCGTCGGCACCTGGGGCGGCGTCTACCGCACTACCGACTGGGGGGCGACCTGGCAGCGGGTGGCCGAGGAGGTGCTGCACACGCCCGGCGCGGCCACCACCGTGGCCATGTCCCCCGGCTTCTACCTGGATGGCATCGTCCTGGCCGGCGGCGGCTACGGCGGCCTGTTCTACACCGAAGATGGCGGCGACCACTGGCAGATCACCCTGGGGGAGATCGGCCCCTCCGCCGACGTGGCTTTCTCGCCTGCCTTCCTGGCCGATACCACGGCCTTCGCCGGGGCTTACGATGGCGTCTGGCGCACGGAGGACCGCGCCGCCCACTGGGGCCACGTCCTGGACCTGGACAGCGGCTCGGTCAGCGACGTGGAGGTCTCCTGTGACTTTGAAAACGACCGTACCGTCTACGCCGCCACCTGGATCGGCACCGCGCCGCCGTACATGATGCGTTCCACCGACGGCGGCGACACCTGGCACGTGGCCGACAGCGGCCTGGACCGCCTGATCAACGCGATGGACACCGCCTGCGACGGCGGTAGCACCATCCTCTTCGCCGGCGGCACGGCTCTCTTCCGCTCCACCGATGGCGGCGAAAGCTGGCAGATGCTCCCCGGCTGGCCGGAAGGGGTCAGCATCCAGGAACTGGCCGTCTCGCCGCAATTCGCCAGCGATCACACGCTGCTGGCCGGCACCTACGCCGGCGTTTACCGCTCTACCGACGGCGGGGCAAGCTGGACGCTGAGCGAAGGCTTCGTGCCCCTGGAGACGCGCGTGGTGGCCCCCTCGCCCGCCTATGCCGCCGACGGCACGCTGTTTGCGGGCACGGAGATGGGAGTCTATCGTTCCACCGACCGGGGCCATAGCTGGCAACCGGCCAACAAGGGGCTGGTGGGCAGCTACGCCGTGACCATTCTCGACGTCGTCGTCTCGCCCCAGTTCGCCAGCGACCACACGCTGTTCGCCTCCTGGAAGCTGAGCGGCCGCATCGGCGGCAACGTCTACCGCTCCACCGACGCCGGAGAAAACTGGGAGCGGCTCTGGGGCACGGGATACGTCGGTGACCTGGCCATCTCGCCCCAGTTCCCTGGCGATCAGACCCTCTTCGCCGTCGCCGAGGGCATGGTCTTCAAGTCCACCGACGGCGGCGTGAGCTTCACGCCCAAACTATCCGAGTTGACGCCGGCGGTGGAAATCGGCATCTCGCCGCAATACGGCAGCGATCACACGGTGTACGCCGTGGGCTATGGCCCTGTCTACCGCTCCACCGACGGCGGCGAGACCTGGTTGCCGCTTGCCGGCTGGCCGCCTCACTACGGCATCGGCCTCTCGCCCGCCTTCGGTGCCGACGGCACGCTCTTTGCCACCTACCGGGAGATCGAGGGCTCCGGCCTGCGGCCGGAGAGCGGCGTCATCCGCTCCACCAACCGCGGCGCGAGCTGGGACCTGGCCACGGCTGGACTGCCCGGCACCTACGAACCATGGCCGCAGTCACTGGCTCTCTCGCCTGATTTCGCCACCGATCGCATGCTCTTCACCGCCGTGAGCGGCATCCCCCACCTGGGGCCGAACCAGGTCTACGGCTCGGCCAGCGCGGGCGATGGCTGGGCCCCGCTGCCGCCCATCCCCGGCGAGCCATCCCTCTACAAGCTCTCGGTCAGCTCCCCTCTCCCTCTGGGAGAGGGGCCGGGGGTGAGGGAACTGCACGCCGGCACTGCGGCGGGAGCCTGGCATTACTCGTCGGCCTGTTTCAACGCCATCGCCAACAGCGGCTTCGAGTTCGACACCGGCTGGACAATGCCCATCACGCCCTATCCCGCAGCCTACAGCACCGACCTGGCGCACAGCGGCTATCGCTCGCTGCGCACGGGCATCCCCCCTGGCGGCCCCAACATGCTCAGCTACTCCTCTGCTTACCAGACGGTGAGCATCCCCGCCGGCGCCGCCTCGGTCACGCTGCGTTTCTGGGAGTACCCGCTTTCCGGCGAGGCCAGCCAGCTCAAGATGCCGGCCCACGTCAACCCCCTGACCGCCTCCCTGGCCGTGGACGCCCAATACGTCCTGGTGCTCGACGCCAGCGGCCAGTGGCTGCGCACGCTGCTCTGGCAGGCTGCGGACAGTCGGCTGTGGACCCAGCACCAGTTCGACCTCAGTGACTATGCCGGCCAGACCATCCGGCTGCATTTCGGCACCTACAACAACGGCACAGGCGGCCTCACGGCCATGTACGTGGACGACGTCGTGCTGGAGGTCTGCCCGGAGCTGCCGCCCACGCCCACGCCGACACGCACGCCCACGGCGACGCCCACCGTCGGCCCCAGCCCCACCCCCACGGCCACACCGGTGCGCGACCGCTTCCAGTACCTGCCGTTGGTGCTGAAGCGCTATGTGCCGCCGAGGCCCACGCCGACGGCCACACCCACCCGCACGCCCTCGCCGACACGTACTCCGACGCCGACCTTCACGCCGTCGCCCACCGTCGGCCCCAGCCCCACGGCCACACCCACACCCACGCCCAGCGGCGCATGCACGGAGGCCGTGGTCAACGGCGGCTTCGAGACGGATGAGGTCTGGGTGCGGCCGGTGACGGCCATGCAGGCTGTTTACAGCACTGCCGTCGCTCACGGCGGCACCCGCTCCATGCGCACCGGCATCCCCGCCGGGGGCAGCAACATCCTCAGCTACTCCTCGGCTTACCAGACCATCACCCTGCCCCCTGGCCCTGGCACGGCCACGCTGAGCTTCTGGTACTATCCTGTGTCCGGCGAGGCGACGGCAACGACTTCCCAACTTCAAGCCGAGGGAGGGTATTCGATATTGGATACCAGATATTCCAATATCCAGTACCCGATATCCAATACCCAATATCCATCCTTCAGCCCTGCCGCGGCGGATCGGCAGTATGCTTTGCTACGTGATGGGGCCGGCACCTGGCACGTGCTGCTGTGGACGCTCTCCAACGCCCGCACCTGGCTGCGCTATGAGGCGGACCTTTCTGCCTATCGCGGGCAGACGGTGCGGCTGCACTTCGAGACCTACAACGACGGCGTGGGTGGCACCACGGCCATGTACCTGGACGACGTCAGCATCCAGGTCTGCCCGCCGACCCCGCCGACGCCCACGGCCACCCTGACGCCGACGCCCACCCGCACGCCGCCGGCGGACGCCTTGATCATCAACGGCGAATGGGTGCACGGCCTGGTGGGTCACCGCGCCAGCAGCACGCTGTATGCCTACAGCGCCACCCACCTCTACCGCTCCAACGATGCGGGCATGACCTGGGCGACGGCAGGCAGCGCCGTGGGCGAGTTCCTGATGAGCCCGGCCAATCCCAACGTGCTCTACCGTGGCCCCGGCTACCCCTGCCTGGCCGGCGGGCCGGACGTGCCCATGTACAAAAGCACTGACGGCGGAGCGAGTTGGTTCGAACTGCCGGCGGGACTGAACCTCAAGGTTCTGGCAGCGCATCTGACCGACCCCAACCGCGTCTACGCCGCCGGATGCAATGGCCCCTACCTCACCAGCGACGGCGGCGCCACCTGGACGCATCAGCCCTCGCCGCTATGGGGCGTCCTGGAGGTGAAGCACATCGCCCCTGTGGAACCGACCTGGCAGACGGTGTACGCGGCCGGCGTCAGCGAAGGCGGCGGCGGCGCAATCCTCAAGAGCAGCGACGGCGGCGCGACCTGGCAACAGGCGACGCCGCTCTACGCCGACATCTGGTGGATCACCGACCTGCTGGTGGACCCGGCCAATACGCTGGTGGTGCGCTTCACCGAGCCGCACATGCCGTGGTGGAGCCGCGACGGCGGCACCACCTGGTGGTGGAGCTGGTCCGGCCTGCATGACGTGGTCTATAACCCCGGCGGCCCGCCCGATCAGACCTACGGCCTCTACGACCTGGAGCTGGACGCCGCCGATCACGAGCAGCTTTACCTGGGCACCATCCGCGGGCTCTACGTCAGCGGCGACGGCGGCTGGGCCTGGTACAAGGTCACGGGCGGCCATACGTGGGAGAATGCGCCCCTGGGCAAACTGCTGCTCCTGGAAGCGGCGCCCACGAAGCTCTACCTGGTGCGGGGTGGGCAGCAAGGTGTCCATGTCTTCGACCTGGGCGGCCTGCCCCCCATCCCCACACCGACGCCGACCAACACGGTGACGCCCACGGCCACGCGTACTCCCACGCCCACAGCGACGCGCACGCCGACACCCACCCCCACGCGTACACCCACCGGCACAGCGACGCCCACCGCGACGCGCACGCCGACGCCGGCGGCGCCCTATGTGCTGGCGACCATTGCCCTGCCCGCAGGCAGCCACCCGCATGGCGTGGCCCTCGACCTGGCCGGAAACCGCGCCTTCGTCGGCCATCATGGCCTGAACCACGACGGCCATGCCCTCTCCGTCATTAACGGCAACACGCTGGCCGTGGCAGCCACCATTGACCTGGGGACAGCAGCGCAAGGACCCAATGGCGTCGCTTACCACCCGGCCACGGATCGGGTCTACGTGGCCAATCGCAACAGCAACAACGTCTCCGTGGTCAATCCGACGGCGGGCATCGTGGTCAAGCATCTGCCTGTGGGCTCCATGCCCAACGGCGTAGCTGTGGTGGACAACCTGGTGTACGTGGCCAACTTCAACGACGGCACGGTGACGGTGATAGACGCCAGCACAGCCACGGTGGATCACACCATCCCGCTAGTGGGGACGCAGCCGTCGCACTTCGCCGTGGACCAGGCCCAGAGCTACGCCTATCTGAGCCTGCATGGCGACGGGGCGGTGAGCTACCTGCACGACGGCGACCGCTGGAACTATCTTCCCGGCATACCCGAAGCCTATGGGATTGCCTTCAATCCTGTGGCCCGCCGGCTGTACGTGGGCAGCCGCGGGTTCCACCACAGGGTGACGATGGTGGATGTGGACACGAACACCCAGCTGGGCGCGTTCCCGGTGGACTGTGAACCGTACATGCTGGGCGTCAACCCCAACACGGGGCACTTCTTCGTCGTCAACAGGGACTTCGTGCAGGTACGGCGCACGGCAGATACGACCCTGGTGACCACGCTGCCACTGCCCATCGGGGCGGAGGAGGGGATCGCTGTGGACACGGTGCGCAACCGCGTCTACATCACCAGCCGCGACTCGGACACGGTGACCGTAGTGCAGGATACACCACTACCTGTCACTGCGAGCGAAGCGAAGCAGTCTCCTGGAATCAATAGGAGATTGCTTCGCCCCTTCGGGGCTCGCAATGACGCCAACTCAACGCTATATCTCACGTTGCAAGGCTGAAGGCAGGCAGTTACGTTAGAACGGGCGTTCGGAAACTTGACAAATCTGGCTTTCTGTGGTATTGTTGCCCTGTCGTAGCCGCTTGCACAGCGGTCTTGGTAAAGCTCCCATTTACAACACAGAAAGGAGTTATGCCCATGTACCAGAACACGGTCATCGTGGGAAATCTGGGCCGCGACCCGGAAATGCGCTACACGCCCAGCGGCATCCCCGTCACCAACTTCACCGTAGCGGTGAACGAGCGCTGGGTAGATCAGGACAACCAGCCGCAGGAACGCACCACCTGGTTCCGGGTCACGGCGTGGCGCAAGCTGGCCGAGGTATGCAATCAGTATCTCAGCAAAGGCCGGCAAGTGTTGGTGGAAGGCCGGGTCAGCGCCTCGGCCTGGCAGAATCAGGCCGGAGAGCCACAGGCCACCCTTGAGCTCACGGCGCGGACAGTGAAATTCCTGGGGCGGCGGGAGGCTGCTGAGGTCGAGGGGCCCATAGAGGAGGAAGAGGAGATCCCTCCGTTCTAGCAGTTTGTCGGAGAGGGCCGTCATTCTGAGGAGCGGGAGCGGCCGAGCTGCCGGAGCGACGAAGAATCTCACTTCACAGCCAAAAACGAGATTCTTCGGCCCCTTCGGGGCCTCAGAATGACAAAATGAACGATGTTTTGTGTCGGCACCTTTCTCTCCGACAGGTTGCCGGAGACCTTGGGCGCGAATGAAGCAGACCTCCGAGGTCCGGGAGACCTCGGAGGTCTTTTGGCTGCGGCTATATGCGCACGGTGAGCGCGCCGGGCAACAGGCGAAAAGTGGCGGGCGTTTCCCCCACGTACTCGCCATCGGCCTGCAGGATCAGGCGCTGTGGCGATTCCACCTGCACGCGGCGGGAGCGGTAGGCGTCCACCTTGGGGTGGCTCAGGTGTGTGCCGCGATAGACGCGGGGCACCTGCATCAGCAATTCCAGCTTTGTGACATCGCCGATGACGATGACGTCGAAAAGGCCATCGTCAGGGGTGGCGTCCGGCGCAATGTGCATGCCCCCGCCGAAGTAACGCCCGTTGGCCACGACGACGGCATTGGCCCGCTGCTCCCATGTGCGGTCGTCCAGGGTGATGGTTACGGGCTTGTTCTCGTAGGTGATGAGGGTGAGGAGCAGGCCGGTAAGGTAGGGGATGGTGCCGCCGCCAGCCTTGGACATGCGGTTCACCCGGGCGGCCACCTCGCCGTCGAAGCCCAGGCCGGCGGCATTGGGAAAGCACTCGACGACCTGCCGCCCCTCGCGCCAGCAGTGGATGACCCCCAGGTCAATGCGCCGGTCCGAGCCGTGTGTCAGCCGGCGGACAGCCGCCAGCGGGTCCTGCGCCAGGCCCACGGTGCGGGCAAAGTCGGACCCTGTGCCGCAGCAGATGGCACCCAGAACCACCCCTGCGGGAACCTCATATTCAATCACCAGGCCGTTGACCACCTCGTGCATCGTGCCGTCGCCACCGACGGCAACAATCAGGCGGCACCCCTCGGCCACAGCCTGGCGAGCCAGCTCCACGGCGTGGTCGGGGCCTTCGGTGAACACATAGTCGAACTCCGTCCCCCCGGCGTGCAACTCCTCGCTCAATCGTGGCCACAGCTTTGCCCCCCGGCCGTTTCCGGCCACCGGATTGACGATCAGTCGCATCGGTTGTGCGCTCATCTTCTCCTCCAGCGGTCGTAGACAGGCACACAAGGCGGGTTATCCCTGTCCACTTGTTTCCCTGTCTACCTGCAGGGCTTGCGCAGCGATTGAGCGCAAGCCCCAACACGTAGGGGGCAGGGGATGAGCGAGGGGACACCCCTCGTACTCCCCGGGCTTCCGCTACGCACGCCCCCTGCATCCTCCCTCTAGGCATCTGGCGGCTTTTGGTGTATAATGTCTCCACATCCCCATCAGGACGATAGGCGATAAGCGAGATGCGATACGCGAAACTGGACGCCCTGCTGCTGACCCTGCTCGTCATGGCCCGGGTGCGCATTGACACCCTGGCCGAAGCCGCCGTGCTCCCCCTGCGGCAACAGGATGTGGCCCGCCACCCGCTGCTGGGGCGGCTGCTCTCGCCTGCGGCCATGGAACTGCTGGCCCAGCAGGGCTTTGCCGACCCCATCACCCTGCTGCTCATCGTGCTGGCCCTGGCCGCGCTGGCCGCTTACCTGATCCTCAGCTTCAGCTCCGGCCAGCTCAGCCGCCGCGGCTACCGGGCCAGGCTGGCCCTCATCTGGCTCATCGTGGTGCTGACCGTCGTCGCCCCCACGTTGAAGATGACGCTGCTGCGGGAGCAGAGCGGGCCGGCCAGTTATTGCCACGACGGCGGCGTCATCCAGACTGAAGTTACCATCGAGTATCTTCTCAGCGGCCGCAACCCCTACGTTGAGGACTACCTGCAAACGCCCATGGCCGAATGGGGGTTGAGCGAGTTCCGCACGGCGCTCTACCATTACCCTTACCTGCCCTGGACCTTCGTTTTCTCGGCACCATTTTACGGGTTGAGCCAGGCAGTCCTCGGCTGGTACGACCAGCGCTTCGTCTATCTCTTGCTGTTTGTGCTCACCCTGGCCCTGGCCCCGGCGCTGGCCGGCGGGCGCCAAAGCAGGCTGTTGCTGGTCATGACTTTGGGGCTCAACCCCATCATGGGCAGCGACATCATCTTCGGCCAGAACGACAGCTTCGTGCTCTTCTGGATTGTGCTGGCGCTGGTGCTTCTGGCCCGTGGCAAGGAGATGACCGATGAGCGCCGCGCCACGCCCTGGCGGCTGGGCTCGGCGGCGGCTTTCGGCCTGGCCTGCGCTTCCAAGCCCACGGCCTGGCTGCTGGTTCCCTTCTACGTGCTGCTGCTCGTGCCAGCGTCGTGTGCCGGCCAGGAGACCGGCGCCAACCGGAGGGGGTGGGCTCGCTGGCTGCTGACTTTGCTGCGCCGGGCCTGGCCGGCCCTGGCACTCTTCCTGCTCCTCGTTTTGCCTTATCTCATCTGGGACGCCGGGGCCATGGTGGACGACGTATGGCGCTGGGCGAGCGGGCGCGGGGAGCACGCTTACCAGATCTGGGGCTGGGGCGCTTCCAATCTGCTGCTGGCGCTGGGCTGGGTAAACTCCCGCTTCGACACCTGGCCCTTCTGGCTGCCGCAGCTTCTCGTCTGTGGGCCGCTTTTGGCCTTTCTGCTCTGGCGGCAGTGGCGGGACAATCGCATCGCCGCTGCGAGCAGCGGCTACGCCGTCTTCCTCCTGGCCTTCTTCTTCCTCTCTCGCTTCCTGAACGAAAACTACCTGGGCTACATCCTGGCCTTTCTGGCCCTGGGCGTGTTCGGAGGGGGAAAAGAAGCGCAAAGGGAGCCTTTCAGCCCCGGTTTGGCGTCATAGTTCGTATCTACGCTGGCCGTAAGGTGGCCTGATGAGCCGCTTCAGCGCGGGCGACGTTGGCCTCGATTTCCTGTACGAGGGTGGTTATCTCCGGTGCCAACTTCGTATAACCGCAGCGCGGCGTTCGACATACGTACCAGGCCACACCGCGCAAGATGACACGACCTCCGGCCAGGTGCAAGTCAATGCGGCGCATATCCATACCACCCCCGCAGCGATCACAGCGGCTCACGCGCTCGCTCCACTCAAAGGTAAACCATTCCCCCTCTCATCATCTCCCCGGTGTCTGTAGCGTCCCAATACGCCGCTTCCTCGGCTATCGCCTGACGAATAGCTTCTCTGTCCGCTTGTTTTTCGCTCATGATCTCCTCAGCCTCCTGTAACGGTGCTTCTCCCCCCTTGTCATATCACGAGCCGTGACCACGTAGAAGACGTCGTCGTAACTTCTGTCCAGAACGGTAACTACCTACCCTGTCACTGCGAGCGAAGCGAAGCAGTCTCCTGGAATCGAAACAGGAGATTGCTTCGCCCCTTCGGGGCTCGCAATGACGCCAGCCCACCGCTATATCTCACGTTGCAAGGCCGAAGGTAGGCAGTTACCCAGAACGACGAAAAGATACCGGCCGGCAAAGGTTTGCCCGTAGACATGATAACGGGGCAATCCGTAGCGAGTGATCCCTGCTCGGCGGGCCAAATGGTTGCCTGGTTCGCAGACCTCCTCTACCTCCCAGGGTTCCACGCCGTGCTCGGCGATATGTTGTACGTTCCACCCATCCTATTCGAGCTCTTCAATGCGCATGCATGTCCTCGCTGCCTCAGTACCCCGCTACCTCGGTGCCTAGAAGAACACTGGCTCCTGATACTCCCCGAACACCTCCCGAAAGACGCCGCAGATCTCGCCCAGGGTGGCGTAGGCTTTCACCGCCTCCAGGATGGGGTACATCAGGTTCTCATCGCCGCGGGCGGCATCGCGCAGCCGGGCCAGGGCCCGTTGCACGGCGCTGTTATCCCGCTCCGCCCGCACGCGGCGCAGCCGCTCGATCTGCCGCCGCTCGCCCTCGGCGTCCATCTCCAGCAGCGGAATGGCCAGCGGCTCCTCGGCCACGTACCTGTTGACGCCAACAATGACCCGCCGCCCACGGTCAATCTCCTGCTGGTAGCGGAAGGCAGCCTCGGCGATCTCCCGCTGGAAGAAGCCCGCTTCGATGGCCGGGATCACCCCGCCCAGGGCCTCGATCTTGCGGAAGTATTCGTTGGCCTCTTCCTCCAGGCGGTTGGTCAGCGCCTCGACGTAGAAGGAGCCGGCCAACGGGTCCACGGTGTGGGTCACGCCACTCTCGTGGGCGATGATCTGCTGCGTGCGCAGGGCGATGGTGGCTGCCTTCTCCGAGGGGAGGGCCAGGGCCTCATCCATGCTGTTGGTGTGCAGGGATTGGGTGCCGCCGAGCACGGCGGCCAGGGCTTCGATGGCCGTGCGCACGATGTTGTTCTCCGGCTGCTGGGCGGTGAGGGAGCAGCCGGCGGTCTGGGCATGGAAGCGCATCCACCAGGAGCGGGGATCCCGGGCCCCGTACTTCTCGCGCATGGCCCGGGCCCAGATGCGGCGGGCGGCGCGGAACTTGGCGATTTCCTCGAAGAAATCGGCGTGGGCGTTGAAGAAGAAGGAGAGCCGCGGGGCAAAAGCATCTATATCCAGGCCCCGCTTGAGCGCCGCCTCGACGTAGGCGAAGCCGTCGGCCAGGGTGAAAGCCAGCTCCTGCGCCGCCGTGGCCCCGGCCTCCCGGATGTGGTAGCCAGAGATGCTGATGGTGTTCCACAGCGGCAACTCCTTCGTGCCGAACTCGATGGTGTCCACCACCAGCCGCAGGGAGGGTTCGGGCGGGAAGAGGAATTCCTTCTGGGCAATATACTCCTTGAGGATGTCGTTCTGGATGGTGCCGCCCAGCCTGGCCCGCTCCACCCCCTGCTTCTCCCCCACGGCGATGTACATGGCCCAGATGACCGCCGCCGGGCCGTTGATGGTCATGGAGGTGGTCACCTGATGCAGTGGGATGCCGTCGAGGAGGATCTCCATGTCGGCCAGGGAGGAGACGGCCACGCCGCACTTGCCGAACTCTCCGGCGGCCTGGGGGGCGTCGGTGTCGTAGCCGTAGAGGGTGGGCATGTCGAAGGCCACGGACAGCCCCGTCTGCCCCTGCTCCAGCAGGTACTTGAAGCGCCGGTTGGTCTCCTCGGCGGTGCCGAAGCCGGCGAACATGCGCATGGTCCACAGCCGGCCGCGGTACATGGTGGGATGCACGCCGCGGGTGAAGGGGTACTGGCCGGGGAAGCCCAGGTCCCGCCCGTAGTCCAGGTCGGCCACATCGGCGGGGGTGTAGAGGCGTTGCACGGGCGCGCCGGAGATGGTGGTGAATTCGTCGTAGCGCTCCGGATGGCGGGCCAGGGTCTTCTGCAACGTCGTCTCGGCCCAACGGGCCTTTTCTCGCTCGATCTTGCCGATAGCTTGCTTATCATACATTCGCAGATCACCTCCCATAGCCTCAATATTCGATCCCCTTTCGTCCCATCACTCCCGAGTTGTACGGATGCTTGATAGCCAGCATCTCGGTCACCAGGTCGGCACGTTTGAAGAGCTCCGTATGCGCGCTGCGGCCGGTGAGCACCAACTCCACATGCTCCGGCTTGCCCTCCATGAGCGCCAGCACATCGTCCAGGCGAATCAAGTCGTAGTCCACAGCCACGTTCACCTCGTCCAGGATGACCACGTCGTAGTCGCCACTGGCGACGATCTGCCGGGCGTGTTCCAGCGCCTCTTGAGCCATGCGAATGTCTTCGGGGTCGGGGTTATCTCGATCCACGAATTCGGGGCGGCCGAACTGGCGCAGGGTGATGTTGGGCAAGTGCTGCAGGCTCGTCAGCTCCCCGTAGTGCGGCCAGCCCTTCATGAACTGGATGATGTAGACCCGCAGCCCATGCCCGGCGGCGCGCAAGGCCAGCCCCAGCGCCGCCGTGGTCTTCCCCTTGCCATCCCCGGTATAGACCTGGATCAGCCCCTGTTTTAATTTCATGATTATGACCCCTTTCAACAAAGAGCCCTGCTCACCTCGCAGGGCTCCCGATATACCCAGCCCCAAGGCTCAGCTTGACAACATGAACAGTCACCGAGAGCACGATATCAGCGAACTCCGTTAGGGCGATGTCGGCAAGGCGGCGCATCACAATTCTCGTAACAGGCTGAGGAGTTCATCCCGTCTGGCTTCCAAGTGATCCAGTTGGAAGAAGTCCTCCCACGTGCCGGCCTCTGGCAGTGTGCCCTCCCGATAGCGCGCTTCCATCTCCGCCGCATCCTGCACACCATACTTGTGGCACAGATTAACGATGTC
Source organism: Anaerolineae bacterium (assembly GCA_029907105.1). GTDB lineage: Bacteria > Chloroflexota > Anaerolineae > UBA3071 > UBA3071 > JARYMM01. Next base: position 35,388 of record JARYMM010000005.1, read on the forward strand.
CGCTTGCGCCTCGCGAAGACGGTGTTGCAGATAGACGCGCAGGCTTTCGCGCTCCAACCCCTGTTTGCTCATTTTCAAACGGGTGGCAAGGGTTCTGTAACTCGTCATGCTTCATCTCCTCCCATTCACATTATAGTCCATACCCCACAAACGGCAAAACCGGGCGTGTCAAGCCTGACCAAGCTTAAGAAATTCCTGCCTGAAGTCGCGAAACCCTCTTGACAAATCTAGGGGGTAAGCGGGCCAGTGCGTACCGGATCGTCTACTTCGTGGATGACGAGAACCAACCGGTGGAAGTGGGAAAGATCGAGCGCAGGCGAGAACGGACCTACAAAGACATCGAGAAGTTGTTCCGATAAGGATGCGTGGAGCGGAGACCCGAAGCCCCCTTCACCCTTGAGGATGAAGGGGGCTTTAGCTTACAAAAGGGGGGAGCCACTCACTTTTTGCCGGCCAGCAAGTAGCGGTGGTGCGCCCATAGAGCCTTCAGCCGCCACGGCAGCCGTGCCCGGTCCAGCCAGGCGTACCTCATGACCCGCTCGTACAGTTCCGGCTGCTGGCCCAGGTAGTAGGCCATCGTGGACCACTGCCAGCTATCGCCCGTGAACTGCTGCTCCAGCTTCTTGGAGCGCAAGCCCAGCCGCTTCAACACCTCGCCCGCCGGCATGACCGTGTCCGGCCAGGGGGGCACGTCCAGCACCCCCTGCTCGACGATGCGCAGCCCGACGTCCTCCAATTCCCGTCGGATGCGGCCCATGTCCACCCAGCGCTCGTCCACGGCCTGGAAGAAGTCGCGGTCAAGCACGTATTTGCGCAAAAAGTAGCCCACCTGCCGGCGGTTAGGCATGGCCACGAAGACCAGGTGACGGCTCGTGCGGGCCAGCTCTCGCAGCAGCGCCCCCGCATCGGGCAGATACCAGAGCGCCGCCCAATCCCAGGCCAGGTCGAAGCTGTCATCGTCGAAAGGCAGATTGCCCCAATCTGCGGGCTCCACCTCCAGCACGGCGGCGTCCAGCCCCAATTCGTCCCAGATGCGCCGCACGCCGGCGGCCCTCTCTGCGTTATCGTCCACCAGGGTGACCTCGCAGCCCGCCTGGGCCAGAGCCACGCTGTTGATGCCGCTGACGCCGGCCATGCCGAAGAGCGGAGCCTCCAGCACGGTCTGGATGCTGTGCTTTGCGCGCAGTGCCAACAGGAAATCGTTGAGCACGAAACGCTCATAGACCAGGCCCAGCCCCTCGTTATAGTCGGTGAGGTAGTGTTTCCAGGAAGGCTCGGCTTCTTTCATGTCTCCTGCCATACGGCTACGAACTGGATGGGGCAAGCAACCTGCGTGAAACGCAATGCGCAAAACGTAACAATCTGGCGCTACCCATATCCACGTTTTGCGTTTTATGTTTCACGTTTCACGCACCATTATACCACGATCCCACCGAAGACCCATATTACTGCTTTGTCCTTTGGCGCAGCTATGGTATAATAATAGTAAATCTGCATACCAGGGAGAGAGCATGGCTCGACGAAGAAGCGGCAAACGCCGAGACGTCAGTCAATACATCCTTTGGGGGCTGAGCCTGGTGGTGGCGCTGAGCATGGTGCTGGCCTACGTCATGAAGCCGCCCAGCCAGGCCACACGCCCCACGCCGACCCTGCCGCCCTCGCCCACGCCTACATCGGTGCTGCCCACTCCCACGCCAACGGCCACACCGCTTGCGCCCGCGCCCAGCCCCGTCCCGCGTCCAGAACCCAGCGAGACGCTCCAGTCTGCCCTGCCGTCCGGGCCTCCGCCTGCCACCGCAGTCGTCATAGCCCAACGGGCCACCCTGAAGCCTGAAAATGTCATTTTCAGACCAGATATTGCTGTCAGCGCCGAGAGCGCGAGGATACCCTCGTGAGCGAAGAGCGCCGCGGGCTGCTTTATGTCGGCCTGGCCGTCTTTTTCTTTTCCACCAGCCCCGTGCTCACCCGCTGGGCGACGCCCCTGTCGCCTTATGAGATCGCCACCGGCCGGCTGGGTGTGGCCGCGCTGGGCATCCTGGCCCTGATGGCCCTGCGGCGTGAACGACCACACGTGGCCCGGGCCGACCTGCCGCGCTTCGTTCTTTTCGGCCTCATCGCCGCCCTGCATTTCCTCTGCTACATCGCCAGCCTCAGCTTCACCACCATCGCCCACTCATTGTCCATCGTCTACACGGCCCCCATTTTCGTCACCCTCTTCTCGGCGCTCCTGCTGAAGGAGCCCATCCCCCGCCGCAAGTGGGGCGGCGTGCTGGTGACCGTGATCGGCGTGGCCATCCTGGCCGGCTTCGAGCCGCGCCTGAACCGCACCATGCTCTGGGGCGACCTGCTGGCGTTGGGCTCGGCCATCACCTTCGGCCTCTACTCCGTGGCCGGGCGCTCGCAGCGGGAGCATTATCCGCTGTTCACCTACGCCGCCACCGTCTATGGCCTGGGCGCGCTGTGGATGCTGCCGGTGGCCGCGGTCAACTTCACACCTGCCGGCTACACGCTGCGGCCGCTGCTCAGCGTCATCGGCCTGGGCATCCTGCCCCTGGGCTTCGGCCACACGCTCTACAACGCCGCCCTGCGCCGCACCCACGCCACAAAGGTCAATCTCATCGCCACCCAGGAGGTGACCGGCGGCATCCTGCTGGGCATGCTGTTGCTGGGGGAGATGCCTGGCCTCAATGAGATCGTCGGCGTCGTGGTGACCCTGGCCGGCATCGCCCTGGTCGTACTGTAGAGAAGACCTCCGATATCTCCAAGATATTCGGAGGTCTCACGGCAGGATGGTCAGGAGACCAGCCAGGAACCTCGATCCTCGGCCCTCGTTGCCTCGGGGCCTCATCTACTCGATCACCACCAACACCTGCCCCAATTCCACGTCGTCGCCTGTGGCCACGGCGACCTGCTGCACCACGCCGCCGCGGTCGGCGCGCAGCTCGTTCTCCATCTTCATAGCCTCCAGGATCACGGCCACGTCACCCTCCGCCACCTCGTCCCCCTCGGCCACCAGGACGCGGATCACCTTGCCCGGCATGATGGCCCTGATCACGCCAGCGCCCTCGGCCACTTCGACGGGAGCCGTGGCTGGCGCAGCCGCCCGGCCTGGCTCCAGACCGGCAATGGCCACGGCATAGGGCACGCCGTTGACGATGGCTGTGTCGCCCTCCAAAGTCACCTCGTAGCGAGTGCTGTCCACGATGACGCTGCCTTCCTCGAAGCCCACGACGAAGGGCTGGCCGTTGACCAGGACGGTGTTGCCGCGCATCTCGATGCGGTATTCGCTGCCGTCCAGCGTGATGGTGAACTCCCTGTCCATGGTGCTCATACCGCTCCTCCTGCGCCGGCGATGAGGCCCTGCCAGCGAGCTGCCTGCGGCCGCCAGCTCAGTTTCCAGGGGGAAAGAACCAATTCCGGCCGCGCTTGCGCGGCGGCGACGACCGGCCGGCACTCGTCCTGATGGGCCACCGTGGCGGCGATGGCGGCGACGATGGCCTCCTTGCCGCCCGTGCCGCGCGCCCGCCGCTCCAGGAAGGGCCGCGCCACCTGCGGGAAGAGGGCGTAGGAGAGAACGTCCTCTTCGCTGCGGGCCAGGTCGCCGATTTCCTCCCTGGCCTTCTCCATGCCCGGCGGGATGAGGTCGGCGGGACGGCAGTCAATGGGTTGCTCGTCGCCGATGACCAGCCGCTGTACCCGCGGATCAATGGGCGCCGGCGGCCGGCCGTAATAGCCACGGACGTAGTTCTTCACCTCCTCGGGGATGATCTTGTAGCGCTCGCCCAGGAGCACGTTCAGCGTGGCCTGGGTGCCCACAATCTGGCTGGAGGGGGTGACCAGTGGCGGGAAGCCGAGCTCTTCACGCACGCGCGGCACCTCGGCCAGCACCTCCTCGAAGCGATCCTCCGCCCCCTGCTCCCGCAACTGCGCCATCAGGTTGGAGAGCATGCCGCCAGGGATCTGGTACTGCAGGACACGCACGTCCACCCCCGTCATGCCGCTCTCGAAGCGGGCGTACTTTTTGCGCACCCCGGCGAAGTAGTCGCTGATCTCGGCCAGCAGGTTGAGGTCGAGGCCCGTGTCCCGTTCCGTGCCCCTGAGGATGCTGACGATGGTCTCTGTGGGCGGCTGGGAGGTGAGGAGGGCCAGGGAGGAGATGGCCGTGTCCACGACGTCCACGCCCGCCTCCACGGCCTTGAGCAAAGCCGCCGTGCCCATGCCGCTGGTGTAGTGGGTGTGCAACTGGATGGGCAGGTCAATCTCCGCCTTGAGCTGGCCCACCAGCTCGTAGGCGGCATAGGGCGAGATCATGCCGGCCATGTCCTTGATGCAGATGGAATCGGCGCCCAGGTCGCGCAGCACCCGGGCCATGCTCACGTAACTGGCGATGTCGTGCACCGGGCTGAGGGTGTAGCAGATGGCCGCCTGCACGTGGGCGCCCTCCCGCCTGGCCACCTCCATAGCCTTGCGCATGTTGCGCACGTCGTTGACAGCATCGAAGATGCGGAAGACGTCAATGCCGTTCTCGCGGGCCTTGACGACAAAGCGCTCCAGCACGTCGTCGGGGTAGTGCTTGTAGCCGACGATGTTCTGGCCGCGCAGCAGCATCTGGAAGGGCGTGCGGGGCATTCTGGCCTTCAGTTTGCGGATACGCTCCCAGGGGTCCTCGTTGAGGAAGCGCATGGCCGAATCGAAAGTCGCCCCGCCCCACATCTCCACCGACCAGTAGCCCACCTGGTCGAGTTTGTCGGCGATGGGCAGCATGTCGTCGGTGCGCAGGCGCGTGGCCAGCAACGACTGATGGGCGTCGCGCAGGATGGTATCACAGATACGGACGGGATTCTTTTCCATGAACAGCATCTCCTCCAGGGATAGGAGATCAAGACGCCTATTCTTGCTCACTGGGGCTCGGCAGCCGTTCCTGTACGAAATCCAGCACCTGCTGAGCCAGGCTCAGCGCTCGTTTATCGCACTGGCATCCGTGCACAGCTCCCGCACCGAGTGCCCCCAAACCATCTCGGCCCCTTGCGCGTAGAGGTAACCCTTCAGCGCCTTCTCGGCTGCCTGCTGGGCCAGGAAACAGGCCAGGTTATAGCGTGGGCCGGCGAAGGCATATCGTGCATCGTCAAGATCTCGCATGGCTTGCCGAAGCCAGCGCTGTCCCTCTTGCTCAGGTACCGGTCGCATACAACTCCCTCCCTTCTCGCACCGCTTCCTTTTCGTATCAGCATTTTCTCTACCTCGAAAATAGATGCCTGGACCATTTTCGTCCCTGGTGGTGTACGCAGGGACGTGATAACTACTCGGCAAACAAATGGGCGGCCTTGAACATCAGCACCAGCGCACCCCCTTCCGAGCGGGAGCGGTGCACCTCGTGGGCCTTGACCACCAGGGTATCGCCTTCGCCCAGGGGCACACTGGTGCCGTCGGCGTAGTCAATGTGGATCTGCCCTTGCAGGACGAGGTACATCTCGTCCTTGGCGTGGTCGTGGAACTTGTAGCTGCCCTGGAAGCGGCTGAGGTAGGCGCAGTAGTCGTCCACCTGGCCCAGCACCGTGTGGGTGAAGGGCACGCTCAGTTTTCCTGCTGCTTCGGCAATGGATAGGATTTTCTCTGGCATCGTTGCCTCCGGAAATGATTGCGGATTGCGGAATGCGGATTGCGGAATGGACATGCGAAAGGGCTTCCTCCTGGAGCGTCAGCGTATTGACCATGTTGCTCATCGAGCACCTCCTCTCATGCTATCTCAGGTCAGGTGACTGTCACCTGACCTGGCTGCTCCTACGCCGAACCGTACAAATAGCCATCAATTTTGCGCAGCACGTCCTGCAAATCCGGCGGCTCGGCCGGTTCCACCCGATCCTCGACGTGAACGTGGCAGGGAAAGTTGGACAGTTCAGGATGATGCGGTGCGTTGTCGTAGCGGAAGAGCAGGCTGCCATCGGCCCGTTGGTAGTGGTAGGCATAGTGCACTTTGACAATGACGAACATCCTGGCTACCAGCGCTTCTTCCACTTGCAACAATGACCCATCCCAGAAACGCAGCCGCGCCGAGAACCTGCTGGTACGATCGGGCACATCCGATCTGTCGAGGATATGCAGCTCCTCTACTTCGATCTCACGCCGCGAATGAATAGTGGCATATAGCCTGTCCAGATAGCGACTCAACCGGGGTATCATGCGAGGGCCGGAATAGCGAATCTTTCCATGGCCGAAAGGGCCTTGTCCAACTCCTCTCTCATTTCACGATATATCTCATAGTCTGAAGCCCAGTGCATAACCTCTATGTCGTCACCCATTTCCCCCCGCTGGTAGCGTTCATAGAACTCGGCCGAATCCATGTTGTGCTTCTGCTCCATAACGGCCAAATGCTTCACAATCTCTACAAAGTCATCCATGGGACGACTCTTCTCCCACGCCTCACGCATGATGCGCCGGAATTCCTCAGTTGACTCCGGCCAGGTGTCTTTGGTAAAAGTTATCGTCGGCATATCTATAACCTCTCACGTTTTTGGTTTTTCATCCTTCACCCTTCGTCGTCACAACGGGATGTTGCCATGTTTCTTCGGCGGGTTGGCGTCACGCTTGTTGCGCAGCATCTGCAATGCCTCGATGAGCCGGGGGCGGGTCTCGTGTGGCTCGATCACATCGTCAATGTAGCCTCGCGCCGCGGCCACGTAGGGGTTGGCGAACTGGGCGCGGTAGTCGGCCACCAGCCGCTCCCGCTCCGCCTCCGGGTCCTCCGCCTCGGCGATCTGCTTGCGGAAGATGATGTTGACCGCCCCGTCCGGCCCCATGACGGCGATTTCCGCCGAGGGCCAGGCGTAGGAGATGTCGCCGCGGATGTGCTTGGAACTCATCACGTCGTAGGCCCCGCCGTAGGCCTTGCGGGTGATGATGGTGACCTTGGGCACGGTGGCTTCGCAGTAGGCGTAGAGCAGCTTGGCCCCGTTGCGGATGATGCCGCCGTGCTCCTGGGCCACGCCGGGCAGGAAGCCGGGCACGTCCACAAAGGTGACGATGGGGATGTTGAAGCAATCGCAGAAGCGCACGAAGCGGGCGGCTTTGATCGAGGAATCGATGTCCAGCACGCCGGCCAACACCATGGGCTGATTGGCCACGATGCCCACAGAAAAGCCCCCCAGCCGTGCGAAACCAACGACGATGTTCTGCGCCCAGTGCTGGTGCACCTCCAGGAACTCCCCGCCGTCCACCACCCGCCGGATGACCTCTTTTATGTCGTAGGGCTTCGTGGGGCTGTCGGGCACGAGGCTGTCCAGCGTTTCGTCCATGCGTTCGGCGGGGTCGGCGCTGGGCAGGAAGGGTGGGTCCTCCATGTTGTTCTGCGGCAGGTAACTCAGCAGCCGCCGGATGAGGGCGAAGCAGCCATCCTCGTCTTCGACGGCGAAGTGGGCCACACCGCTTTTGCTGTTATGCACCATCGCCCCACCCAGCTCCTCGGAGGTCACCTCCTCCCGCGTCACGGCCTTGATCACCTCCGGCCCGGTGATGTGCATGAAGCTGGTGCCTTTGACCATGAGGGTGAAATCGGTCATGGCCGGCGAGTAGACGGCGCCGCCGGCGCAAGGCCCCATGATGGCCGAAATCTGCGGCACCACCCCGGAGGCCAGCACGTTGCGCAGGAAGACGTAGGCATAGGCGGCCAGCGAGACCACCCCTTCCTGAATGCGCGCCCCGCCGGAATCGTTGAGGCCGATGACCGGCGCCCCGTTCTTCATGGCCAGGTCCATGATCTTGCACACCTTCTCGGCGTGCACCTCGCCCAGGCTGCCGCCGAAGACGGTGAAATCCTGCGAGAAGACATAGACCAGCCGCCCGTCAATGGCCCCCCATCCGGTGACCACGCTGTCAGATAGATACTTCTGTTCCTCGATGCCGAAGCCCACCGTGCGGTGGGTGACGAACATGTCCAGCTCGCGGAAGGAGCCGGGGTCAAGCAGGCGTTCGACACGCTCGCGGGCCGTCAGCTTGCCCTGGGCGTGCTGGCGGTCAATGCGCGCCGGCCCGCCGCCCAACCGCGCCTGTTGGCGCATGTCGTGCAAGGCCTGAATCTTGGGATCAACAGCCATCCTAACCTCCAGTAACCGGCCTCATGCCCCATAACGGGTCAGCCGACCGGCGTGGCCCAGGGCCAGGGGCAGCAACTCGGCGGCCGGGAAAGTCCCCAACGCCCCGGCCATGCAGGCGCGCTCGCCGAAGGAGGTCACGCGGTCGGGCAGCGCCGTGGGCGACCACAGGATGACGGGCACGGGATGCCAGGAGTGGGCCTTGAGCAGGGCCGGCGTGGAATGGTCGCCGGTCACGATGAGCACATCGGGCTTGAGTTCACGGATGGCCGGCAGCAGAGCGTCCACCTTCTCGATCTCCCGCACCTTGGCGGCGAAGTCACCATCCTCGCCGCGGCTATCGGTGTACTTGTAGTGCACGAAGAAGAAATCGTATTCCGCCCAGTGGCGGTGCAGCGCGGCAATCTCCTCCTCGAGAGTCGTGCCAGCATCCAGCACATCCATGCCCACCAGTTTGGCCACGCCGCGGTACATGGGGTAGACGGCGATGGCCCCGGCGCGCAGCTTGAAGACGTCGGGGAACTTGGGCAAGCCGGGGTCTTTAGCGAAGCCGCGCAGGTTGAGCGAATTGGCCGGGCGCTCGTCGGCGAGCAGGGCCCGCGCCTGACGCAGCCATTCGTTGACCAGTTCCGCCGTGCGGGCCGCCTCCGGGCTGTCGTCCAGCGGCTGCACGGGCAGCGAGGGCTTGCCCACCACCAGCGGGTCGGTCTCGCTCAGGGCGGAGGAAAGCCCGGCGCCGCGCAGCACGAACAGATAGCGGTACTCCTTCACCGGCTGCACGAACACCTCGTACCCGTCCAGGGCCGTGCCCGCCTGCAGCCTGGCCGTCAGCCGGGCGCACACCTCGGTGGGAATGCGGCCGGCGCGGCGGTCGGTGATCCGCCCTTGCTCGTCCACGGTGCAGAAATTACCGCGCGCCGCCAGGTCGTCAGGCCGCAGGTCGAAGCCGACGCCCAGGGCCTCCAGGACGCCGCGGCCGATGTCGTAGACGAGCGGGTCGTAGCCGAAGAGGGCCAGGTGCGCCGGGCCGCTGCCGGGGGATACCCCCGGAGCGATGGGCTGGCTGAGGCCGCAGCAACCCTCGGCGGCCAGGCGGTCCAGGTTGGGCGTGTGGGCGGCTTCCAGTTCGGTCGGGCCGCCCGGTTCGATGGGCAACCCACCCAGGCCGTCCATGACCAGAAGGACGATTTTACTCTCTGCCGGCTGCGCCAGCCGGCGCATCAGGTCGAAGTCTGCCACAGTGTGTGCTCCTTATCTGCTTGAGGACAGGCGTTCCTGAGCAAAGGGGATAGGCCGGTATCCCAGCCTATCCCCTTCCATGCTCCTGTGCCGATACTCAGTAGATGGAAATCGCTCCGCCAGGATCGTCAGATCCTGGCGAAAACCGGGGATCTGACGATCCCCTCAGAGCAAATTTCCATCCACTGATACTCCAGCAACAGCCTAGATGATCGCCAACTCGGTGTCGCGCTCGAAGATATGCATGTTGGCCATGTTCAGAGCCAGCTCGATCTGTTCGCCGGGGCGGGCGCGCAGGCGTGGGTCGACGCGGGCGATGAAGCTCTTGTTCCCTGTCAGGCAGTAGACGAAGATCTCGTTGCCCATGAGCTCCGTCACGTCCACGTCGGCCTTCATGTCCGCCTTGGCGATGCCAGGCGGCACGAAGGGCTTGGCGTGAATGTCTTCGGGGCGGATGCCGAAGATGACCTCCTTGCCCTTGTGCGGCAGCAGGGGGGCGATTTTGTCCTCGGGCACTTCCAGGCGGAAAGAGCCGCCGTCCACGAACAGTTGGCCGTCGCTCTCCACCAGGGTGGCATCGAAGAAGTTCATGGAGGGGCTGCCGATGAAACCGGCGACGAAGACGTTGCCGGGATGGTCGTAGAGGTTCTGCGGCGTGTCCAGTTGCTGCAAGATGCCATCCCTCATCACGGCGATGCGCGTGGCCATGGTCATGGCTTCCACCTGGTCATGGGTGACGTAGATGAAGGTCGTGCCCAGGCGGAGGTGCAGCTTGGCCAGCTCGGCGCGCGTCTGAACGCGCAGCTTGGCATCCAGGTTGGACAAGGGCTCGTCGAAGAGGAAGACGGCAGGTTCGCGCACGATGGCCCGCCCCACGGCGACACGCTGTCGCTGACCGCCGGAGAGCTGCTTGGGCTTGCGGTCCAAGAGCTGGCTGATGCCCAGGATCTCGGCGGCCTCCTTCACCCGGCGATCAATCTCCGCCTTGGGCGTCTTGCGCAGCTTGAGGCCGAAAGCCATGTTGTCGTAGACGCTCATGTGCGGGTAGAGGGCGTAGGACTGGAAGACCATGGCGATGTCCCGGTCCTTGGGGGCGATGTCGTTGACCAGCCGGTCGCCGATGTAGATGTTGCCATGGGTGACCTCTTCCAACCCGGCCAACAGCCGCAGGGCAGTCGTCTTGCCGCAACCCGAGGGGCCGACCAGGACCAGGAACTCCTTGTCCTGCACCTCCAGGTTCATGTTATTGACGGCGACAACTTCGCCGAAACGCTTGGTGACATTCTCGTATGTTACACTGGCCATTGGGATTTGCTCCTGAAACTTGTGATTTTAAGTGTGGCGAGGCGAGAAGACAGAACTTTTCGGTCACGGCAGTCGCTTGACCACAACCGATAAGGCCAAATGACTGCCCGTGGGCTCATGCCAAAACCGCTCTTCAGGCCTCACCGAGAGATCAAATGGGGGCAAAAATCGCAGAGATAGAGAGCTGAGCTGGGTGACTTAGCCGAGAGGGCAATGGAATGTCTCCGTGCTCTCAGCGCAGAGCTGCTGCCCCACGCCTGTTCGCAGCTCGCGGTTCCCAGACTCCAGGGCGCATCACCTCCTTCTCGACGGAAAGCCCTTGCGGGCGGCGAAGTGCGCTTACTATGCACACCAGACGACATCGGCAGTAAAGGCCGACCTGCTAATCATTATAACACACATCCCTTTCTCTGCCAAACCCGAAGACATGTCTGTCATCGGCCAGGATGAGCAAATCCCCTCAGAGATGCCCGTCGCGCGTGGACAAACACTCGTCAAGGCGGGTTATCTCGGCCATCATACGCCTCCTATCAATGCCTGCGTCTTTTCACACCCACGAAGACTTCCCCACCACAGGATCGCGCACACCCCTGGCCTGAAATCCGGCCTCTCCGAGCAGGCGCAGCCAATCGCCGCGAGCAAACAGGCCGCAGAAGTGCTCAAGCCAGCATCGGGATGCGCACCCCGTGCTGCCTGGCGAAGGCGATGGCCTGCGCATATCCGGCATCGGCGTGGCGCATGATGGCCATGCCGGGGTCGTAGGTCAGCACCCGCTCCAGCCGCACCGCCGCCTCCGGCGTGCCATCGGCGACGATGACCTGCCCGGCGTGCTGCGAGTAGCCGATGCCCACCCCGCCGCCGTGATGGAAGCTGACCCAGGTCGCCCCGCCCACGGCATTGATCAGGGCGTTGAGGATGGGCCAGTCGGAGATGGCGTCGGAGCCGTCGAGCATGCCCTCCGTCTCGCGGTTGGGCGAGGCCACGCTGCCGCCATCGAGATGGTCGCGGCCGATGACGATGGGCGCTTTGACCCGCCCACGGGCCACCGCCTCGTTGAAGGCCAACCCGGCCCTGGCCCGCTCGCCGTAGCCCAGCCAGCAAATGCGGGCAGGCAGTCCCTGAAAGGCCACCTTCTTCTGGGCCATCCGAATCCAGCGACACAGATGCTCGTCTTCCGGGAAAAGCTCCAGGACGATGCGGTCAGTGATGGCGATGTCTTCGGCATCGCCGGAAAGCGCCACCCAGCGGAAGGGCCCCTTGCCCTCACAGAAGAGCGGCCGGATGTAGGCGGGCACGAAGCCGGGATAGACCCACTCGCCGTTGGGGTCGCCGCCGACCTTGACCTCCGTGTAGCCGGCGTTGAAGGCCTGCTGGCGCAGGTTGTTGCCATAGTCGAAGACCACCGCGCCCCGCTTTTGCAGTTCCACCATGGCCTGGCAGTGCTCGGCCATGGCCTGCCGCGAGCGCTTCTGATACTCCTGCGGATCGCGCTGCCGCAGCTCCAGCGCCGCCTCCAGCGTCATGCCGTTGGGCAGGTACATGAGGGGGTCATGGGCACAGGTCTGGTCGGTGACCACATCGGGCACCACGCCGCGCTGCACCAGCTCCGGGAAAACGTCGGCGGCATTACCGATGAGGCCGATGGACTTTGGCTCCTCCCGCGCCAGCGCCTCCTCGACCAGGGTCATGGCCTCTTCCAGCGTGTCCACCACCACGTCCAGGTAGCGGGTATCGAGCCGCCGCTGCGCCCGCCAGGGGTCAACCTCCACCACCAGGGCCACGCCCTCGTTCATGGTCACGGCCAGCGGCTGGGCGCCGCCCATCTCCCCCAGCCCGGCGGTGAGGACGAATTTGCCCTTGAGGCTGGGCCAGCCCTGAGCACGGGCCGCCGCGCCCAGTGTCTCATAGGTGCCCTGCAGGATGCCCTGCGTGCCGATGTAAATCCAGGAGCCGGCGGTCATCTGGCCGTACATGATGAGCCCCTCCCGCTCCCAGCGGTCGAAGTTCTCCTGCGTGGCCCAGGCGGGGACGATGTTGGAGTTGGCCAGGAGGACGCGCGGGGCGTCGGCGTAGGTCTTGAAGATGCCCACCGGCTTGCCCGATTGCACCAGCAAAGTGTCGTCGGGGTCCATGCTCTCCAGGGCGCGCAGGATGGCCTCGAAGCAGGCCCAGTTGCGCGCCGCCTTGCCCCGACCGCCGTAGACGATGAGGTTTTGCGGGTCTCCGGCCACCTCCGGGTCGAGGTTGTTTTGCAGCATGCGGTAGGGCGCTTCCAACAGCCAGCTCTTGCAGTTCAGTTGGCTGCCCCGTGGGGCGCGAATGACACGGCTCATGTCTCACCTCCTGGTGCCTGGTAGACTGTAAACTGGTAGATTGGTAGATTGGTAGATTGGTAAATTGGTTACTAAGGGACCAGTTACTCGACATGCCAGTCTCCCAGCTTCCCAATGTACCAGCTTCCCAATGTACCAGCTTCCCAATGTACCAGTTTCCCAATGTACCAGTTTCCAATCTACTGTTCAGTAGATGGGCAGATAGCGATCCAGCTCCCACTGGCTGACGCTGAGGCGGTACTCGTCCCATTCCTGCGTCTTGGCCAGCAGGTAGCGATGATAGACGTGCGGCCCCAACGCTGCCTGCACGACCTCATCCCGTTTCAGTTCCTCCAGGGCCTCGCCCAGGCTGCCGGGCAGCGTGGCCAGTGCACTGCGCCCTGCCTCGTCCACATGATACAGGTCTTCTTCGGCCGGATCGGGAGGCACCAGGCCACGACGGATGCCATCGAGGCCGGCGTGCAGCATGACGGCGAAGGCCAGGTAGGGGTTGCAACTGGGGTCGGGACAACGCAACTCCAGCCGCGTCGCCTCCGGGCAGCCGGGGCTGATCTGCGGCACACGGATCAGCGCCGAACGGTTGATGCGTGCCCAACTGATGTACACCGGCGCTTCGTAACCGGGCACCAGCCGCTTGTAGGAGTTGACCAGCGGGGCGATCACCGCCGCCATGCCGCGGGCATGCGCCAACTGACCGGCGATGAATTGCCTGGCCAACTGGGAAAGCCCGTAGGCGTCGTCACCGTCGTAGAAGGCGTTCTCTCCCGTGTCCACCCGCATCAGGCTCTGGTGGGTGTGCATGCCCGAGCCGTTGATGCCGGCGATGGGCTTGGGCATGAAGCTGGCGAAGAGACCATTGCGTTGGGCGATGGCCTTGAGGACAATACGAAAGGTCACGGCGTTATCGGCGGCCTGCAACGCCGGACCGTAGTGGAAGTCAATCTCGTGCTGGCCGATGGCCACCTCGTGGTGTGAGGCCTCCACCGCAATGCCCAAGGCCTGCAGCGCTTCCACCATCTGCCGCCGCACGTCGTGGGCCAGGTCGGTAGAGACGTCGAAGTAGCCGGCGTGGTCGTGGGGCTTGGGCCTGGGCAGGCCGTTCTCGTCGCGGCGGAAAAGGAAGAACTCCAGCTCCGGCCCGGTGTTGTAGACGTAGCCCAGCTCCTCCGCCGCGGCCAGCGCCCGCTTGAGCACGTGGCGGGGGTCGCCCTGGAAAGGCTCCCCCTGCGGCGTGTAGACGTCGCAGATGACCCGCGCCGTGACCAGGTTTTCCCGCTCCCAGGGGATGACGGCAAAGGTGGAGAGGTCGGGCTTGAGGAACATGTCGCTTTCGGCGATGCGGGCGAAGCCCTCGACAGAAGAGCCATCGAACCAGATGCCGTGTTGGACGGCCTGGGGCCACTGGCGGGCAGGGATGGTCACCTGCTTGACGATGCCCACGATGTCGCTGAACTGCAAATTGATGAATTGCACGTTCGCTTCTCGAATGAGTGCCTCTACTCGTTCGAACTCTGCTGGGTCGTAAGTCATAGCGGCCTCCTGATGTAACGTGTAGAATCGGCAAATCAGCGGAGCGACTACCTGTTCCGTCGTTGCAACCAGACGATGGACCCGCCAAGCAGCCCTGCCATGCCAAGCGCGGCAGCGCCCAGGGCCAGCAACGCTCCCGGACGGGCCTTGGCTGCCGCACGCTCACCCCCGCTCACTGGCGTGGGCACGGCTTCCGGCTCTGGCAGGCGGAGGGGCGCAGGAGTGACCGTGGGCGTCGGCGAAGGGGTTGCCGTTGCCGTAGCTGTGGGAGTCGCTGTCGGTGTTGGCGTATCGGTGGCTGTCGCCGTGGCCGTGGCCGTCTCCGTCGGCGTCAGGGTCGGCGTGGTCGTGGGTATCGGCGTTCGGCGTTCGGCGTCTTCAGAAGGCAACTCCGAACCCTGAACTCCGAACCTCGAACCCGGCGTGGCCGTAGGCGGCACCGGCGTCGCCGTCGGCTGCACCGGGTCCACGAACAGAGCGATGGCGTCCAGGAATATGTAGTTGTTGCCGGTGGAAAAATTGTGATCCACCAGGATGAACAGGGTGATGGTCTCCGCCTGGGCCACAGCCGAGACGTCAATGTTAGGGCCTTCGCCGGGCGGGTAATTGACGATGCGGCCTTCCCCCCGATGCATCGGCCCCCAGACCACGGTAGGGGCGGTGGGATCCGTGCCCCCCGTGGGGTCAATGCCCAGTTGACGGCCAAAGGCATCGGGGGCGTTAGGTGCACCCCAACCCAGCGAAGCCTTGTAAGCCACGCCGGGCTGGACGTCGCCCACCCGCGTGTAGATGCCCGCCCTGAACGTGCCGCCGTCAGACCACATGCGCAGCGAAGGCGCGCCGAAAACGGTGTCAACATCCTTCATGAAGACCAGGTCGCCTTCCAGGACGAAAGGCGTCCAACCGGCGGGCACCTGGCGGGGCGGACTGCCCACCCACTCGTCGAAGTTGCAGTTCCACAGGATGTTGGGCGGAACGCAAGGGTCACCGGCCAGAAGCGGGTTGACCGGCAGGAACAGCAACGCGCCAGCAATGCACAAAAGAAAGCCCGCTCGTATAATATGTGCTCCTGCTGGACGGCCGCGTCCAGCAGCCAGGTGGCGGACGTGGCCGTCCGCCACGAGCGACATCACATAACTCGCTTTCCGCAACATGGCGCGTAGTATAACTGAGGAAGCTCAAAGCTCAAAATCCAAACTTCAAACCAGCCCCCGGCCTCAACCCCCTTGAGCTTTGGAGTTTGCAGTTTCAGTGGATGGAAATTTGCTCTGAGGGGATCGTCAGATCCCCGGTTTTCGCCAGGATCTGACGATCCTGGCGGAGCGATTTTCCATCTACTGAGTTTGGATTTCCACCTTTGCCCCCATCCGCTCCAGGGCCCAGGCGGCGTGCTGGCGCAGCAGCGGTTCAGGGTCGCCCAGGGCCTTGCTCAAAGCGGGCAACGCCGCCGGGTCGCCCCAGTTGCCCAGGGCCACGGCCACATTGCGCAGCAACCCTCGCCGCCTGGCCCGCTCGATGGGGCTGCCCCGGAAGCGGCGGCGGAACCCCTCCTCGTCCAGGGCCATCAACTCCAGCAGCGACGGTTGCCTCAAGCCAGGGCGCGGCTGCAAGGCAGGATCGCCGGCCGGCTGGCCGAAGCGGAGGTTCCAGGGACACACCTCCTGGCAGAGGTCGCAGCCGAAGATACGCCGACCCAACGCCGGGCGCAGCTCCTCAGGGATGGCCCCTTTCAGCTCGATGGTCAGGTAGGCCAGGCAGCGGCGGGCATCCAGCAGATACGGCTCGAGGAGGGCACCGGTGGGGCAGGCGTCCAGGCAACGGGTACAGGTGCCGCAGCGCGGGGCAGTCCACGGCTCATCTGGCGGGAGCTCGATGGTCAACAGCAGTTCTCCCAGCAGCAGCCAGGAGCCAAAGCGGGGGTGGATCAGGCAGCAGTTTTTGCCGATCCAGCCCAACCCCGCCCTCATGGCCAGTTCCCGTTCCAACAGCGGCGCGGTGTCCACGCAGGCCCGCCCCAACAGTTCCGGCGGCTGGCCCGTTTCCGCTGCCAGCCACTCGCGCAGGGCCAGCAGCCGGCGCATCATGACCTCGTGGTAATCCTCGCCGCGGGCGTAGCGGGCGATGAGGCCATGGCCGGGCAGCAGGGGCCCTTCATCAGGCCAGAAGCTGTTGAGGCCGACGACGAGGATGGAACGGCAGCCGGGCAGCAAGGTGCGCGGGTCGCGCCGCTCCTCGACCCGCCGCACCAGGTAACTCATCTCGCCGGCATAACCGGCCTCCACCCAGCGGGCATAAAACTCGGCCTGCGCGCTGGGCACGGCGGCGCAGATGCCGGCCACATCAAAGCCCAGAGCGAGAGCCCGCTGCTTGAGTTGGTCTTTCGTCATCCGTCGTTCGTCCGATAGACGACGCAAAGCACCATGGCGTCGCCCACCTCAGCGTTCCTGGCAGATTCTCTCCGACGGCGCATAGATGCCCGGCACAGGGAAACGGTCGCAGATCTCGGCCACCCGTTGCCGCACCCGTCCGTACACTGCCTCGTCGCCCAGGTTGTGGATCACGGCGGCGATGAGTTCGCCCAGTTCCTCCATTTCCGTCTTGCCGAACCCCCGCGTGGTGACGGCCGGGGTGCCGATGCGGATGCCACTGGCCACCCGTGGCGGCCGTGGGTCGAAAGGAATGGCGTTCTTGTTCACCGTGATGCCCACGGCGTCCAGGGCCTCCTCCGCTTCTTTGCCGGTGACCCCGGCCACGCCCACGTCCACCAGCATCAGGTGATTGTCCGTGCCGCCGGAGACCAGCCGCAGCCCGGCGTCCTGCAGCGCCTGAGCCAATGTCCTGGCGTTGTCCACGATGCGCTGCAGGTAGTAACGGAACTCCGGCCGCAGCGCTTCGCCGAAGGCGGCAGCCTTGGCGGCGATGCAGTGCATCAGCGGCCCGCCCTGCATGCCGGGGAAGATGCTCTTGTCCACGGCCTGGGCGTACTTCTCCTTACACAGGATCAGGCCGCCCCGCGGCCCGCGCAGCGTCTTATGCGTGGTGGAGGTGACGAAGTCGCAATGAGGCACAGGGCTGGGGTGCAGGCCTCCGGCCACCAACCCGGCGATGTGGGCGATGTCGGCCATCAGGTAAGCGCCCACCTCGTCGGCGATTTCGCGCAGGCGGGCAAAGTCAATGAGGCGCGGATAGGCGCTGGCCCCGCAGACGATCATCCGCGGCCGCACCTCTCGCGCCTGCTGGGCGATAGCTTCGTAATCGAGGGTTTCCGTCTCCCGCGCCACGCCATAGGGGTGCACCTCGAACAATTTGCCGGAGAAGTTGACCGGGCTGCCGTGGGTCAGGTGGCCGCCGTGGGCCAGGCTCATGCCCATGATGCGGTCGCCTGGCGAAAGCACGGCGAAGTAGACGGCCATGTTGGCCTGGGAGCCGGAATGGGGTTGTACGTTGGCGTGTTCGGCACCGAACAGTTGTTTGGCGCGGTCAATGGCCAGTTGTTCCACGATGTCCACGTACTCGCAGCCGCCGTAGTAGCGATGGCCGGGGTAGCCCTCGGCGTACTTGTTGGTGAGCACCGAGCCCAGCGCTTCCAGCACGGCGGCGCTGACGTAGTTCTCCGAGGCGATGAGCTCGATCTTGTTCACCTGGCGCAGGGCCTCTTTCTGGATGGCCTCGGCCAGCTCGGGGTCGCTCTGGCAAAGGGCCAGCTCGGGCTTGCCGCCCAGAAAGCTCCAGGCGATGCCCAGCTCGAAGGGGGCCATCCGCACTCGCTCTTCCAGCGTCGTCCACAGGTGGTGGAGATCGTCCAGCCGCTTCGTTCCCCCAACGTGATCGCGTGTCATACTCTTTCCTCCCGCCATCTCAGTTGTGCCCATGCCCGCAAAGGCAACGCCCGGCGGACGAATCCACCGGGCGTTGTGGGTCTTGAAGACATGGACAAGTCCATCCGCTGCGCATGCGGAAACGCTTTACTTCAGGCTCCGCGGGGAGGACTCGAACCTCCAGCCAACCGGTTACGTCTACCCCTGTGTTTCCACAGGGAACGGACTATCTCATCACCCCAGAGGGGTGCGGGGCGCTCGAGGGTGGCTTATCGGTCGGGCTCCTCACCACCTAGTCTCTGCACCTTCCTGGCTACCCAAGGCCCTTTGGCCAGGCTTGGCTCAGGGTTACCACCACCCGAAGTGCTGAGGCTTCCCTGCTAGGCGTACTTTTTTAGTTCCTTGAGTTATCGAATTGACCGAGTTCTTTTTGGTTGTCAGGCTTCCTTCTCCGTCTAAGACGCCTGCCAACCAAGCAGCGTCCGCGATGTTCATGCTGCACGCCTAGTTTGATTCACCCCGTTTTTCCTCTAGCCATTGCTGACTAGGGCTGCCAACCTGACAGCCGGTCGCTCTGCCAATTGAGCTACCGCGGAACGATCACTTTGCATAGCCAATTATACTCAAAATGGCGATTTCGTCAAATCAGAAAGTGACCGTGATCAGGGAGGGATCGGTTTCTTCCTGATCCCTGATCACCGATCCCTGATCTCCGGTAGATGCACGTGACTACGTCCGCTACGATGCAAGGTAGTCCCGCAGCTTGCGGCTGCGCAGGGGATGGCGCAGTTTGCGCAGGGCTTTGGCCTCGATCTGCCGCACCCGCTCGCGCGTGACCCCAAAGGCCTCGCCCACCTCCTCCAAAGTGTAGTAGCGGCCATCCCGAAGCCCATAACGCATCTCCAGCACATCGCGCTCCCGCTCGCTCAGCGATTCCAGGATCTCGCGCATGTGCTGCTTGAGCATCTCGCGGGAAGCAGCGTCCGCCGGCCCGGGCAGCTTCTCGTCCTCGATGAAATCGCCCAGGTAACTGTTATCCTCGCTGCCCACCGGCGCTTCCAGGGACATCGGCTCCAGGGAGATGCCAGAGATGCGTTGTACCTTGCTCTCCGCCCGCCGCCAGCGCCACTCCAGCGCCGGGTCCAGGGGCTGGTCATAGGTCAGGGCCTCCGCAATGGCCTGCCGATCCTCCGCCGACAATAGCCCCATCTCCAGAGCGATCTCCTCAGCCGTTGGCTCCCGCCCATACTCCTGGGCAAGCTCCTGCCTGATCTCCCGCACGCGGGCGATCTGTTCGTGCATGTGTACAGGCACACGGATAGTACGCGCCTGATCGGCAATGGCCCGGCTGACCGACTGGCGTATCCAATAGGTGGCGTAGGTGCTGAACTTGAAACCGAGTGAGGGATCGAACTTCTCCACGGCTCGCAGCAGGCCAAGGTTCCCTTCCTGGATCAGATCGAGGAGAGACATCCCGCCCCGGCCGGCGTAGCGTTTGGCCTCACTGACCACCAGCCGCAGGTTAGCCTGCGTCAATTGCTGTCGGGCACGCTGCCCCGCCTGCACCTGCTCTTCGAGCATGGCACGCTCGTCTGCGGGGACCTCCCCCTGTCCCAGCCTCTCCTTAGCCGCATTCCCCTGTTGAATGAGCCGGGCCAACTCCAATTCTTCTTCAGCGCTCAGCAGGCGGTGACGACCGATCTCCCGCAGGTACATACGCACCGGGTCGGCCGCCGCGGTGAAATCGCCCGCGCTCTCCAGAACCTCCTCCAGGAGCTGCTGCTCGTCCTCCTCGAAGGTCATATCCGTCTCGTCGGCCTCGATTCTCGACCTCAAAGCTTTCACTGCCCGCGCCTGATCGCCGTTATCCCGGCGCGCCGACGGCGACTCGGAGACGCCGGAGGACGTTGGAGCATCGTCTGTATTCTGTTCCGACCCGGGAAGAGGCAGGGGCACGGATTGTTCTCCCTGCTCTTCCTCAGACCTCAACGTCATCTTTACCCTCACCGCTTCCCACAGGTCAACCAGCAGGCCGGCTTGCAGGTTCAAGCCCGCGCTTCGATTGGCCTGAGCACAACCCTCCCCTGGCCACGAAAGCGCTCACAGAGCCCTCCGTCGTCCGCTCCAGGTACGTTCATTCAAAACCTGCTGCAATCGCCCCATCTCGGCGGTGTACTCCTGCACGGTCTTCCCGTACTCCGCCACTGCCTGGCCGTCACCTTCCCCTTGCGCCTCCTCCAACAGGTAACGCAGCTCGGCCAGGCGGCGGCGCAGCCGGCCCAGGCGCAGGCGCAGGACCACGTTGACCAGATCGTCGGCGGCCTGCGCTTCCGGAAGGGAGGGCAAAGCACTTCCGTAGCTCAGCAATTGCCGCCACCGCTCCTGTACGGGAGCTTCCAGTCCCTCCTGGAAGGCCTCCGCATCCCAGGCTTGATCGGTCACCTGAGCCTGCAACAAGGCGTCAAACACCTCCTGATCCACCACCTGGCTGAAGTCGGCGCTGGACAGGGGGCGCACCTGAAGCGCCTGCAAGCGGACATCCAGTTCGGGCAGCAACTCGGGCCACTGCAGCAACTGAGCCAGGCAATGCGCTTCCGCTTCCAGGCGACGAAAAACGCCCGCCTCACGGGGCACTGCTTCTTCCTCAGCGGGAAGCGGCGGCCCGGGCCGTTCCTGGCGACGCCTGGGGCGCAGCACCTGGCTCTGCACAATCTGCTCGTCCACCTGCACCTGCCGCGCCAGCTTCTGTATGTAGTGCGCTCGCTCGATGTCGTCGGCGACCTCGCGGATGAGCGGGGTCAGGCGGTCCACCGCCTCGGCCTTCCCCCAGGCCGTGCTCAGGTCCAGTTCGTCCGTCACCAGGCGCATGAAGTAGTCCACCACCGGCTGGGCCTCGTCCACCAGTTGCGCCCAGCGTTGGGGATCGGCGCGGATCACCTGGTCCGGGTCCTGGCCCGGCGGCAGGGTCATGATGCGCAGTTGGGCCTCCAGCCGTTCCTCGAAGCGGATCAGGCCGCCGGCCGTCGGCGTGGGCACCCAGGTGCGGTCCAACGCTTCACGGGCCTGTTGCACGCCGCGCAGCGTGGCCGCCTGGCCGGCAACGTCGGCATCCAGGGCCAGGATGAAGCGAGAGGTGTCGCGCTTCAGCCGCCGAAGCTGCTGCTCGGTGAGGGCCGTGCCCATGGTGGCCACCACGTTGGCGAAGCCGTGCTGGTGGGCCGAGAGCACATCCATGTAGCCCTCGACGATGACGGCAGCACCGGCGGCGCGAATGGCCTGCCGCGCCGCGTGCAGGCCGAAGAGCTCCCGGCTCTTGTCGAACAGAAGGGTCTGGGGCGAGTTAATGTACTTGGGCTGAGCGCGCTCGTCCGCTTCCCGCCCACCCGGCAAAAGCCGCGCCCCGAAGGCGATGGGCCGGCCGCGCAGGTCGTGGATAGGGATCATCAGCCGGTCGCGAAAACGGTCATAGTAGGTGCCATCCGAGCGAGGGATGATGAGTCCGGCCGCTTCCAGGTCGGCAGGGGCATAGCCCTGGCCCCGCAGGTGGTGCTGCAGCGCTTCCCAGGCGTCGGGCGCATAGCCGAGCTGGAACCGTTCGATGGTTTCCGAGGAGATCTGCCGCTGCGCCAGGTAGGCGCGGGCCCGTTCCCCCTCGTTGCCCAGCAGCAGGCGGTGGTAGTAGGCGGCCGCGGCGGCGGTGATCTCCAGCAGCCGCTGGCGGCGCTGCTCTTCCACCGAGCTGGCCACGGTGGGGCGTTCCAGGGAGACACCGGCCATGGGCGCCAGCATGCGCAGCGCCTCGCCGAAATCCACGTTCTCCCGCTTCATGATGAAGCTGAAGAGGTCGCCGCCGGTGCCGCAGGCACCGAAACAGTGCCAGGTGCCGGTATCCGGGAAGACGACGAAGGAGGGCGTTTTTTCGCTGTGGAAAGGGCAGAGTCCCTTGTAGTTCCGTCCCGCCTTCTTCAGCGGCACGTAACGGGACACCACCTCCACGATATCCAGCCGCTCCTTGATCTCGTCTACAACGCTCATGGCTACGCCTTATGGAAACAAGCAGACAAGGAACCCGAAGCCTGTCACCTTCGGATCCGCCAATGTACAAGCAAAGACATTATACTGGAGTCCGCTCTGGGTGTCAAAACCTTGTGCCTCGAAACCTGGAGCTATAGGCCAGGGGGAGCACAGGTTGGAATCCAGCCCACCATGGCCACCGCTCAGCGCTTCCCCTCCGGCGGGGCAGCGTAGACCACACCCCGCTGCGGGTCCACAGCCAGGCCAAAGGGATTGGCCGGCCCTTCAGCGGGCCGCCTCTCCAGCCACTTCGCCGTGAGCGTGGAGAAGACCTGCAAGCCGGCCGCGTCGCTGACGTAGAGCCGCTGCCGCGCCGGGTCTACGGCCAACGCATGGGCGCCATCCAATGGGTGCTCCAGGTCGGCGGCGATGAGACCCACCTGCTCACCGCTGCGGCCGTCGAGGATGGCCACGTTGCGGTAACGCGGGGCCAGCAGATAGAGGACGTAGACGCGGCCTGTGGCGGTGTCCACGGCGACGTCCTGTGGGAAGCCCAGGCCGCCCAGCGCGGTGCGGGCGATGACCTCGTCCCGCGTGGTGTCCACGACGGCCAGTTCGTCGCTGCCGGCCAGGGCCACGTAGACGCGCTGGCCGTCGGCGCTGGCGGCCAGAGCGTATGGCGCCGGCCCCAGCTTGATCTCCCCGCGCCGCTCGGCGGTCTTGCCGTCCAGGATGACCAGGCGATCGGCGCCGGTCTCGGCGACGAAGAGCCGTTCATTGGCCAGGGCCAGGCCGCTGGGCCGGTACAGGCCGCGGGCCTCGGCCAGGTACTCGCCGCTGCGGGCGTCGAGCACGGCCACGCTGCCCGGCTGCCAACTGGCCACGTACAACCGCCCGGCAGCAGTGTCCAGGGCCATTCCCCGCGGCTCTTGCCCGATGGCCGCCCGCGCCAGCACCGCACCGCTGGCGGGATCGCTGATGGTCAGCAGGCCATCGCCGGCGGCGTAGAGCCAGCCGGTGTGCGGATGGACGAGCAGGCTATGGGCTGAGCCGATAGCCCCGGCGAGGGAAAGCGCCGCCCGCCCGGCAGGGCGGCTGGCTGTCACCGCGGCCAAACCGCGGCCGATCAGTGGCAGATACATGTGGTAAGGCAGGGCGCGCACGCTGAGGAAGTAGTGATGACCCTTGCAACTGCCAGCGACGGCGCCGGCGGAGCGCACCTGCACGTAGGCGATGTGATCGCCAGGGGCATGCCAGAGGAGGCAGGAGCGGGGCTGGCCCTGACAGTCGTCGTTTTCCGCAAGCTGGGTCTGCCCGTCGGGGCCGAACAGCGTCAGCAGGGTATCCGCCTGGGGGCCCAGCATGAGCGTCTCGATCAGGTAGGAAACGCCCGCCTGGGCAGAGAAGACCACCCAGTCCTCGTCCAGCGTGTGATGGAAGTGATGATGCTGCAAACTGCCATCGGTGGAGATCGGCGAAGCCTGGGCCGGGCCGTCGTCGGGCTCCCACTCGTCGGGCGTACAGGTGGGCAGCGGCGTGGGCGAGGGGGTGGGAGTGGCCGTTGGCGTCGCTGTCGGCGTCGCCGTGGGCGTGGGCGTGTGCGTCGCCGTTGGCGTGATCGTAGGCGTGGGGGTGTACGTGGGCGTGGCCGTGGCCGTCGGCGTTCGCGTCGGCGTGGGCGTGATGGTCGGCGTAGGCGTGATCGTGGGCGTGGGCGTCTTCGTCGGCGTGGGCGTGATCGTCGGTGTGTGCGTGCCCGTCGGCGTGGAAGTGGCCGTCGGCGTCGCCGTGACCGTGGGCAGGGGCGTTGGCGTGCTCACCGGGCCGCTGTCCTGGATGATGGTGATGGTGTCGTCGTCGCTGTTGGCCACGTAGATGCGGTTGGTGGCCGGGTTGACGGCGATGCCCTCCCCCGCGCCGCGGCCTACAGGCAGCCAGGCCAGCCACAGGTGCGTGTGGCCATCGAAAATATGCAGTTGCTGCGTCTCGGCGCATACCGGGAAGAAGTGCCCTGTGTTGGGATTGGCGGCCACGATGTAGGGGGTACAGTTCAGCGGGATCTCGTTGACCACCGTGTCGGTGGTGGTGTCAATCACCGTCACGCTGCGGCCGTCGCGGTTGGCGGTGTACAGCCGTCCACGCGCCGGGTCGAGAGCGATGCCGTAAGGGCCGCCGCCTACAGGGATGCTCTTCAGCAGCATACCGCTGGCCCCATCGTAAACGCCCACCGTGTGCACCTGGTGGTTGGTGACGTAAACCTTGTTGCTGAGCGGATGGCGGACAACCATGGAAGGCTCGCCGCCGGCAGGCACGGCAATGAGCTCCATGTTGCCCGGCCCATCCACCAGCGACAGGGTGTTGGAGCCGAAGTTGGCCACGTAGACCATGCCGCTGGCCGGGTTGACCTCCACGCCGTCCGGCTGATAGCCCACGGGGATGCTCACGGGCAGGCCGCCGCCGGCGGGCACGGCCACCACGTCGTCGGTGAACTTGTTGGCCACGTATAACCGCCGCCGCACGGGGTCGAAAGCGATGCCATTGGCCCCATAGGAACCGCCCAGGTGCAGGGTGCCCGTGATCGTGTCTGTGGAGCCATCAATCACAGAAACGTTGCCGCCCCAGTGGTTGGCGACGTAGATCAGATTGCGGTGAGCGTCCACGGCCAGGCCATGTGGACGTAGCCCGGCCAGGATCGTCTTCACCGGCACGGCCACCGGCGTGGCCGTGGCTGTGGCCGTCGCCGTTGGACTGGGCGTGGCCGTCGGCGTGCGGGTGGGCGTCCGCGTCGGCGTGAAGGTGGGCGTGGGCGTTGCCGTCGGAGTCCTCGTCGGCGTCGCCGTGGACGTGGGGCTGGCTGTAGGTGTGCTCGTCGGTGTCGGCGTGACCGTTGGCGTGTTCGTGGGCGTGGGCGTGTTTGTCGGCGTCGGCGTGATGGTGGGCGTGGGCGTCACCGTGGGCGTCGGCGTGACCGTCGGCGTGTCTGTGGGCGTGGGCGTGTTCGTCGGCGTCGGCGTGATGGTCGGCGTGGGCGTGTGGGTAGGCGTATGGGTCGGCGTAACCGTCGGTGTGGCCGTCGGCGTGGGTGTGGCTGTGGGCGTATCGGTTGGTGTGGGCGTGTGGGTGGGCGTATGGGTCGGCGTAGCCGTCGGTGTGGCCGTCGGTGTGGGCGTTCTTGTGGGCGTGGCCGTGCTCGTGGGCGTGGGCGTGCTCGTGGGCGTGGGCACGATGACAGAGACAGGGGCCACGCCGTAGCGCGGGGTGATGGTGGTGTTGCTGGCTGTGGCAGCGACGTTATTGTAATAGGTGCCGCCGGCGCTGGCCGCCGTGGCCCGGAAAATGATCACCAGATTGCCGTAGGCGTAGGGAGAGCTCTTGTCCAGCGACTGCACGGCCCCGTACTGCTCGTGTGGGTCGCCGCCGGCGGTGAGCCAATCCCACTGGATCCAGTTGCCCTGCGGGTCGGACAGTTCATAAGGGCAAATGCCCACCACCTCCGGCCAGGCGATCCAGTAGTCGCGGAAAGCCCGCTTGATGTAGTCGGCACGGTTGCCTTCGTTGATCGTGGGGTAGCCTTCCCAGTTGAAGGTGCCGTTCCAGAGATCATAGCCTGTCTCCGTGAGCAATACCCTGACGTAGGGACGTCCCAGGTCGGCCAGGCGCTGCACCTCCCGGCGGTAGCTGTCAATGGTCAGTTGCGGGTAAGTGGCCGTGCCGCGGTGGATGTTGTACTCTGGGGGATGATTGCTGGGATAAGGATGGGCCGACCAGAGGTCCCAGGCCCACAGCGAGTTAGGCACGTTGCTGACCATCTGATTGATGAAGGTCAGCGGCTCGATATTGCCGCCGGGCGAAAGGCCGCCGTTGAGCAGGACGATGCGGTTGTCGCCCAGGGCGCGGATGGCTGCCGCCGTCTGTTCCAGGAAATGGCCATACTCCACCGCATTGGCGGCATTGCCCCACTCGATGTTCAGGTTCGGCTCGTTCCAGATTTCGATGTACAGTTGGTGGCCGTCGCGGCGCGGCAGACCGGCCACCACCCGCTGAAAAGCGCTGGCAATGGAACTGTAATTGCCCGGCCCGTCGGCGTACGGCTTGTGCCAGAAGGAGCCGCCATGCTCGCCCTGCAAACGGATCACCGGCTTGAGCCCGCGGTCGTAGGCAGCATTGATGAAGTCCACCCAGCAGGGCTGCGGCCCGTGCGTCTGGGGGGTGATGCCGTAGAAGAGCTGCTTGACCCAGGCCCCGGAGCCCATCAGCTCGCGCACGCGATCCAGTTGCCAACTGAAGTACCAGGTCTCACAGCGCTCCTGGACGAAGGTGTGCATGCCGTAGAAGCTGTCGCCGCGCCGGGCGGGGACGGAGAGGTTGCTCCAGGTGAGGTCGCGGCCGCTGATGCTGGGATTGGCGCTGCTGATGAGGATGCCGTTGGCGTAGATGCGGCTGGAGCCGGACTGGCAGCTGAAGCCGCCGGGCAGGGTGTCCACCACGGCCACACCCTGGGCGGCCACGTCGCCGGAGTTGGTCAGGGTGATGGTGTAGGTGACGGTGCCGCCGGGCCCGGTCGAGCTGGGGTAGACCGATTTGCTGAGGGTGACCACTGGCCAGGGCACGGCCGGCGCGGCGGCAGCGCTTTGTCCCCCCACCAGCAGCGACAGACAGAGCAGCGGCCAGAGCCAGCGGGTTCTTGTGGCCATTCCTTCCCCTCCGTTTTCTGTTCCAGCGGCCTATAGCACCGGTGGCGGCGCTGTTCGGCGCCGCCACCGGTTCAGGAAGTTCTATTCGACACGACGCCTGTCATTTGTCTAGACGTCGGAGGGCATGGCAGGTCGCGTCTCCTTCAGCGCCGCCTGCGCCGCGGCCAGACGGGCGATGGGCACGCGGAAGGGTGAGCAGCTCACGTAATTGAGCCCGATCTTGTGGCAAAGCTCAACGGATTGGGGATCGCCACCGTGCTCGCCACAGATGCCGATTTCCAGCGTAGGCCGCGTCTGACGCCCCAACCTGACGCACATCTCCATCAGCTTGCCCACCCCATTCGCGTCAATGGTGGCAAAGGGGTTATTCGGCAGGATCCCTCTCTTCTGGTACTCAACCAGGAATCCCGCCTCGGCATCGTCGCGGGAGATGCCGAAGACGGTCTGCGTCAGGTCGTTCGTGCCGAAGGAGAAGAATTCGGCATAACGGGCCATCTCATCGGCGGTGAGGGCGGCGCGCGGGATCTCGATCATGGTGCCGAACTTGTAGTCCACCTCGATCCCCTGCTCCGCCATGACCTCCTTAGCCACTCGCCCCAGCACGGTCCGCTGCACCTCCAGTTCGTTGACGTGGCTGGTGACGGGGATCATGATCTCGGGATGGACGTCCACACCTTCCTTAGCCACCTTGCAGGCCGCTTCGAAGATGGCTCGCACCTGCATGGAGGTCACCTCCGGCATGTGGATGCCCAGGCGAACCCCCCGCAGGCCGAGCATGGGGTTGGCCTCGCGCATTTTCTCCACGGCGGCCAGCATCTTCTCCTGCTCTGCCAGTAACCTCTCCAGTTCCTCGTCCTTCTTGGAGGCAGAGGTGGCCATGCGAAGGCCAGTCACCTTGACCAGGAGCTCCTCGTAGCTGGGCAAAAACTCGTGCAGCGGCGGGTCAATCAGGCGGATGATCACCGGCAATCCATCCATCGCCCGGAACAACCCCTCGAAGTCCGAGCGCTGGAAGGGCAGCAACTGGTCCAAAGCCTCCTGCCGCTCTTCGGACGTTTTGGCCAGGATCATCTTTTGCACAATGGGCAGGCGCTCCTGTTCGAAAAACATGTGCTCGGTGCGGCACAGGCCGATGCCTCGAGCCCCGAAGCGGCGGGCACGTTCGGCGTCGCGGGGATAATCGGCGTTGGCCCATACCTGCAGGCCCCGCGTGGGGAAGCCTTTGTAGCCCTCCGGCCAGGTGCGGATGCCTTCGCGGGCACAGATCTCGTCGGCCCAGGAAAGGAGTTTGATCAGGTAAGGATCTGTAACGTCCGGCACGATGGTCTGAAGCTGACCGACGAAGACCAGACCATCTGTGCCGTCAAGGGAGACGTAATCCCCCTCCCGGATGAGCCGGCCGTTCACTCTCATCAGCCGGTTGTCCAGGTCAATGTCCAGGGCAGCGCAGCCGACGACAGCGGGTATGCCGAACTGGCGGGCCACCAGGGCGGCATGGCTGGTGCGGCCGCCGCGGCTGGTGAGGATGCCTTGCGCCGCCAACATGCCATGCACGTCGTCCGGCTTGGTCTCGGGACGGACCATGACCACCTTCTTGCCCTCCTGCTTGCCCCATCTCTCGGCCAGGTCGGCGTCGAAGGCCACCATACCCACGGCCGCCCCGGGGGACACATTCAGGCCGGTGGCAATCATGTCGCCGGCTTTGATGGCCGCCTTTTTGGCTTCCAGATCAAACTGCGGGTGCAGGAAGAAATCTACCTGCTCCGGCGTGACCCGCTTCACCGCCTCTTCGCGGGTGATCCGCCCTTCTTCGGCCAGGTCCACGGCGATGCGCACCGCCGCCTGGGCCGTGCGCTTGCTGTCACGGGTCTGGAGCATCCACAGCTTGCCCCGTTCGATGGTGAATTCCACATCCTGCACATCCCTGTAGTGCTGCTCCAGCCTTTGGCAGATGTCGGCGAATTGGGCATAAATTGCGGGCATCTCCTCCTTGAGCTGCTGGATGCGCTTGGTCAGCCGGATGCCTGCCACCACATCCTCCCCCTGGGCATTGAGCAGGTAATCGCCCTCGATCTCCTTCTCGCCGGTGGAGATGTTGCGGGTGGTGGCCACGCCGGTGCCGGAATCCCAACCCATGTTGCCGAAGACCATGGTCTGGATGTTCACCGCCGTCCCCAGGTCGTGGGGAATGCGCGCAGCATTGCGGTAATCCACCGCTCGCTTGCCGTTCCAGGATTTGAACACGGCTTCCGTGGCCATGCGCAGTTGCTCGTACGGTTCGGTGGGGAAGTCCCGCCCCGTATGCCCTTTGACGATGGCCTTGAACCGCTCCGTGATCGCCTGCCAGTCCTCGGCGGTCAATTCGGAATCGCTCTGCACGCCGCGCCGGTCGCGATATTCTTTGATCACTTCCTCGAAAGGCTCGTCGGACACGCCCATGACCACCGAGCCGAACATCTGGATCAGCCGGCGATAGGAATCGTAGACGAAGCGAGGGTCACCGGTCAACTCGATCATGCCCTGAGCGGTCTCATCGTTGAGGCCGATGTTGAGCACGGTGTCCATCATGCCGGGCATGGAGAACTTGGCCCCGGAGCGACAGGAGACCAGCAGCGGATTCTGCGGGTCGCCAAAGCGTTTGCCCATCTTTGCCTCCACCGCCCGGAGCGCTTCCAGTTCCTGCTCCCACATGCCTTCAGGGAACTTCTCCCCGGCCTGGAGGTAGGCATTGCAGGCTTCGGTGGTGATGGTAAAGCCCGGCGGCACTGGCACGCCGAGGCGGGTCATCTCCGCCAGATTGGCCCCTTTGCCCCCCAGGAGGCCACGGACGGCTTCCCAGTCCCCTACGGCCTTTTCAGCCGCTTCTACCTCTTCGAAAAGGTAGACCCATTTCTTGGTCATTGCTATTAATCCTCCTTAAGCTGTCGGTACATTGGTAGACCGGGAAATTGGTACATTCAGTAGATCACAGTTTGCTCCCGCCGGACTGTCAAGTCCAGCGGGAAAGCGGCGGACCTGGCAGTCCGCCGTGAGCCTTTGTGATCTACTGACATTGGTAAACTGGTGTCATTCTGCTGACCAATTGACCAATCCACCCGCCTACCAACATGGCCTTCCCAGAACCAAAATATGATTATACCAGGCTTGTGCCCTTTGTCAAAACCCGGCCACCGCTTCATAGATTACAGTCTGCTCTCGCCAGACTGCCGAGTCCGGCAGGAGCAGTTGTGATCTGCTGAACTCAGCGCCCCTGCTCGCCCGCGGCCTGCGCCAGATACTCCGCCACCACCCGGCGGTGCTCCCACAACTGCCGCACACCCCAGTCCTGCATGAAGATGGCCTCCGAGCGCAGGACCGGTTTGGGATGCGTTTCCAGAATGGCCGTCCCCTCGGCCAGCCACTGGTACCCTTCTTTTAACAAAGCGTGGGCTTCGGCCATGTCCGCAGGGGGCTCGATCAGCTCCAGTTCCTTGACCAGGTCCTGCAGCACGCTTGCCGGCTGCTGGCGGGCATAGAGGATGGCATAATCTGTGGTCACCGGCCGCACCATCAGCAGGTAGACACGCACTTCCAGGTTGACGCGGCTCAACGGGTCTGTTTCCGCAGGCGTAGGGGTGGGACTGGGCAGCGGCGTGGGGGTGGGCGTCGGCTGCCGTATGCAACCCGTGAGCAAGGCGCCGACCAGAAGCGCCAGGATGGGCACCAGACAGGATGGAGCGAAAGCCCCACGCCGCCTACCCCTCTTGCGGTTCATCCCACAGCCGCCGTATCTCGAAGACCATCGGATTGAAAGTGCCAGGACAGACATGTGTGGCCACGTCTTTATCCCGTAGCCAGGGGAATTGCGCGCTGTAACGCATGGCGAACACCTTTGACCAATCTACCAACTGCCAACACCGTACACATCCGGTCGGCGATCTCGAAACACCGGGATATGCTCCCGCGCCTCGGCCACCTGGCCCATCTCAATCTCCGCCGTGAGCAGTAGTTCCGTCTCGCCGCCCTCGACGATGACGTTGCCCCAGGGGTCCACTACCGCCGAGCGGCCGCCGAAGGGTGTGTCGCCGCTCTTGCCCACGCGGTTGCAGGCCAGCAGGAAGCACTGGTTCTCCGCCGCCCGCGCCCGCACCAGCGCGCGGAAAGCCTCGGCGCGGCGACGCGGCCACTGCGCCGGCAGCATGATCAGCACGGCCCCCTCCAGCGCATAGCGGCGGAACAGCTCCGGAAAGCGCAGGTCGTAACAGATGGCCAGCGCGCTGCGGCCCCAGGGCAGGTCGAAGACCGGCGCCGCATCCCCCGCCGCCAGGTAACGGTCCTCGTCCATCAAGCCGAAGAGGTGGACCTTGCGATACACGGCGGCCAGCTCCCCCTCAGGCGAGAACAGCGTGGCCGTGTTGAAGATTTCACCTTCTCGCGCCTCCAGCAGCGAGCTGGCAATCCACAGGCCATGGGCCCGCGCCTGCTGCGCCAGCCAGGCGAACGGCCCCGTCCCCAACGGGGCGACATAGCGAGCGGCATTGGCCAGGTCGTAGCCGCTGCGCCACAGCTCCGGCAGCAACAGTAAGTGCGAGCCCCGCCGCGCTGCCTCGGCGATGAAGGCGGCTGCCCGCGCTTCGTTAGCCTCCGGCTCCCCCAGGCGACAATCCATCTGCGCCAGGGACACGGTCAGTGGATGTAAACTCATGCGCTCTATCCGGGGTTACACGTTGATATACGTTTATCGTTCATCGCATATCGCAAGCGATAAGCGATGGGCTTCCGGTCAGCGGCAGCTTTCGGCCGGCACGTCGGGGCGGGGGAAGAGGGTGCGGGCGTCAGCCCCGTGCGCCCAGACGTTGGAATACGTGACCACGTCGTCCACCTGCACCCAGAAGTAAATCTTGTTGGCCGGATTTCTGGCTGCGCTCACATCCACGTCGTTGAAGTCCCAGACCAGGAAGGTAAGGCCGCCTTCGGTCACCGCTCGCGGCGTGCCGACCAGGCCCTGGCCCGCCAAGGGGCCAACGTCGGTATTCAACGCCGCATACAGCCGCACGGTGGGCGTCCAGCCCAGCCCCGGCGGGATGGCCGCCCTGCTGCCGTGGCCGAAGAGCGCCGCGCTGATGTTGGCCTTTTCCGCCTCGGTCACCGGCGCGTTGCCGTGCGGCCAGACAATCTGGATGCGCGCATCCACCTCGCGCGGCACAGCCGTCACCAGGCTTGCTGGCGCCTCGGGATGGGGCAAGAGCGTGCGCGCGTCTACGGCGTGCGTCCAGACGTTGTGTGCCGTCGCCACCCCGTCCACGGTGACGAAGAAGGTGAGCTTGTGGGCCGGATCGCGTGCTGCGCTCACGTCCACGTCGTTAAAGTCCCAGACGGGGAACCGGCGACCATCTGCGCTGGCGAAGCGCTTCTCGCCCAACTTGACGAAGCTTGCCGGCTCAGCATCCAGGGCCATCCACAGCCGCAGCACGGGTTCCCAGGCACAGGGTGGCACGTGCCCTTGCTCATCGGTGAAGAGGTAGGCGGTGATGTTGGCCTTTTCGGCCTGATCCACCGGTGCGTTGCCGTGCGGCCAGACGATTTCGATCTTTGCCCGCACCGTTTCCGGCGTCGGCAACGAGGTGGCCGTGGGGGTGAATGTGGGAGTCTGGGTCGGCGTGCGCGTCGGCGTGCGGGTCGGCGTAGGGGTCGTTGTGGGCGTCGCTGTAGGCGTGAAGGTCGGCGTCGCCGTGGGCGTCGGTGTGTGAGTCGGTGTGAGCGTCGGCGTGAACGTGGCCGTTGGTGTAGACGTCGGGGTCGGCGTGTGGGTCGGCGTGGGCGTCGGCGTCGCCGTAGCCGTCGGCGTGAACGTGGCCGTTGGCGTCGGTGTATAGGTCGGCGTGAATGTCGGTGTCGCTGTCGGCGTGGGCGTACGAGTCGGTGTGAACGTCGCCGTGGGCGTGGATGTCGGTGTGGCCGTGGGTGTGAACGTCGGTGTGGGCGTGGGCGTGGCCGTCGGTGTGCGCGTCGGCGTGGCCGTCGGTGTCGCTGTGGGCGTAAAGGTCGGCGTGGGCATCGCCGTGGGCGTGAATGTCGGTGTGGACGTCGGCGTGTTGGTTGGCATGGCCGTCGCCGTCGGCGTGGGCAGCACGGCCAGCGGACAGCGGCTGTCGTCGAAGATGGTCAACGAGCCGGCCGCATAGTTGGCCACGTAGACGCGGTTACCGGCTACAGCAATGCCCTGGCCGCCATCCACAGCGTCCTGACGCCCCACCGCCAGCGCACCCCGCAGGCGGCCCGTGGCCACTTCCACCACATAAAGCCGATCGGCTACGGCATCCACAGCGAAAAGGTGACCGCTGGTGGGATTGAAAGCCAGGGCGTAGGGTCGCCCGGGCAACTCCAGATAGCCAGCCACGGCCCGACTCTCCATATCCATTACCCAAACCCGGGGCTTCTGGCCATCGCCCACATAGACCCGCTGCCGCGCAGCGTCCACGGCCACGCCCAGGGCCCCTGAGCTGGTCACCGTGACGGTTTCCACCGAGGCTCCATCGGCAGCCAGGATGCTCAGCCGCCCATCCAGATGGCTGACATAAGCCTTGCCATCGCCGGCAGCCACCAGCGCGGGCAGGGCAGCCACGGACACCGTGGCCACGACCTGGTCCCTTTCGGCGTCAATCACCGAGACGGTGTTGTCGGCAAAGTTGGCCACGTAGACACGACCGGCAGCGGCAGCCACGCCCCAGGGCAGCCTGCCCACAGGGATGGTGCGCAGGAAGGTGTTCGCAGTTACGTCAACCACGGAAAGGGTAGCCGCATCGCGGTTGGCCATGTAGACCCTGTCGCCCCAGACAGCCACGCCGTTGGCGTGTCCACCGGCGGTAGCGATCGTGGCCAGCAGCCTGCCGTCCCGGCCATCCACCACAGCCACAGCGCTCTGGTCGAAGAGGCCCACGAAGGCTCGCTCACCGGAGGCAGCCACACCCTTGGGATGTGTGCCCACAGACACGGTGCTCAGCAGCGTGGGCAGGCAAGGGTCGCCGGTCGGCGTGACGGTTGGCGTGCGCGTGAGTGTTGATGTTGGTGTGCGTGTGGGGGTCGGCGTGCGCGTCGGTGTGGATGTCACCGTAGCTGTGTGAGTTGGCGTATGCGTGGGCGTGAACGTCGCTGTCGGCGTGTGTGTAGATGTCGCCGTTGGCGTAGCCGTAGGGGTCGGTGTGCCTGTGGGCGTGTGCGTCGGCGTGGCCGTGGGCGTAGCTGTGGGAGTTGGCGTGCCTGTAGGCGTGTGCGTCGGCGTCGGTGTGAAGGTAGCCGTACGCGTCGGCGTACGCGTGACTGTGGGCGTACGCGTCGGCGTATGTGTTGGCGTCGGCGTTGCCGTCGGCGTGAAGGTGACCGTAGGCGTGCGTGTCGGCGTACGAGTGGCCGTGGATGTGTGCGTCGGGGTGGGCGTGCGGGTGGGCGTAGGCGTGTTCGTCGGCGTGGCTGTGGGCGTACGCGTCGGCGTAGGCGTGCGAGTGGGCGTGTTCGTGGCTGTGGGCGTCGGCGTGGGCGGGATATCGGTAACCACCGGCAGCGCCGCCAGAGGCACGCTGCTGGTCACATAAGCGCTGTCAACCCAACCGGCCCCCTCCGGCACACAACAGGCCTGCAGCCATGCGCTGTCCAGAGTCCGCCCCAGCAGCGCCAATCGCTGGCCCCGGGTCACCTGACCGATGACGTCGTACACCACACCCGGCCCTCGCCGCACGTCCAGCTTCATCGCCAGCACCTCGGCAAACGGCGTCGGCGTGGGGGTCGCCGTGGAGGTGGGCGTGAATGTGAGTGTAGGCGTGTGCGTCGGCGTGGCCGTGGGCGTGTGCGTCGGTGTAGGCGTGCGGGTGGGCGTGGCCGTGGGCGTGCGCGTCGGTGTAGGCGTGCAGGTGGGCGTGTTCGTGGCTGTGGGCGTCGGCGTGGGTGGGACATAGACCGCGCTCAGCCAGAGCAGGTGGATGAGTTCATCGCCATCGTTCTGGTCATCGAGACGGAAGTCGGTGCCGCCGTCCATCTGGTTATTGAGGTAGAGGTCAGGCAGTTGCAGGGCAACGCTCAGCACGCGGTTACTCCCCTGCTTCTCTACCTTCTCCTGCCGTGCTTGGCCCTGGGCATCCCTGTACTCGACGACGAAGCTGTCACGACCCTGGTCCAGGTACCAGATGCGCAGGACATAGCTGACGTCGCCACCGGCGTTGGCGGGCATCCGGCCGTGATAGGCCCAATCATCCCGGACGTCGAAGTACATGAAGCGGCCATCGGTGCGCCGGAGCTGGCGGCCGTAGACCTGCTCGCGGGCGGCAGCCGGCAGGCTGTCCCGCCAGACGATGCTGGTGCTGTCGTTGTCCACCTCTTTGCGGTAGAGCCAGTGGTCCCAGTCGCCCTCTTCGCCGCTGCTCCAGGCCAGCGCCAGAGAGGGACACAGGCCCTCGAACCATTTTCCGCCGGTCAACGGTTCGTTGGCGCAGCGTGGGTATTCGGTGTCCCGCAATACGATCCAGACGTCCTGGGAGTTGCCGGGGTGGCGGCCCAGGTTGCGGGCAATGAAGTGGGTGAAGCCGCCGAAGTTGTCCGGCGCAGCGTCCACAGCGGCCAGGTAGGGAAACCAGGAATATTCCTCCGGATAGCTTTGATAGTCAATGAAATCGGCGTTGTGCGCCAGGGCCAGCAGGGTCATCCAATAGGCGTATTGGCGTTGCCAGCGCGCGTCCACCTGCGTGGGAGCCAGCTTGGGTTCGAAGGCCAGAGGCATCTGATCCTGGTATTGCTCGGCCAACTGGATGATGCCCGCCCCCTGCAGCCCACCGCGATAACCGAAGGCCGCCCCTAGGTCAGGGGCAATGGCATTGGGCTTGTAGCCGATGGGAGGGTTCTTGGACAGGGCATGTTGCACGAAAGCCATGCGGTGCTCATGCTGGTTGACGTTGGCGGCCTGGATGTAAACGGGGGTCTGGGGAAATGCCTCCCGGTACCAGTCCATCACCTGTTTGACGAAGGTCTCGTATTCGACGTCGGTGACGTAGCTACGAAGGGCATCCAGGTACTGGCAGTTGCCGAGGCTCGTTTGCGTGGCGATGGTCTCATCGTTATAGCCGGCAGCGATAAGGATGGCCGTGATATGCCTTTGCCACAGGGGTTTGTTCTGATATTCACGGCCCAGAGCCATCACCATCCTGCGGAAAGCGGACTGATAAATGGGGTCGTCGTAGCAAGGCGCTTCCTGCTCCCGACAACCTGCCGGCGCGATGATGTAGCTGCCCTGGGGACATCTGTCTGATGCCGAGCTCAGTTGATTCTTCACCCAGGCCGGGCTGCGGTCGGCGAACACGCCGGCCTCCGTGCCCTTCTTGCCGTAGATGGCCACGGTCAAGAGCACCGGTTTGGGCACGACCTGGCCACTGGCCAGGGTGACGGTCATGTGGGATATGCCTTGCAGGTAACTCTCAATGGGGCCCCAGTTGAATCCGGAGGCTGTGTCTATCTCTTCCCAATTGACGCGGATATGTCCTCCCACCGGGCCGTACTCCGGGTGCGTCTGGCCATAATCAATGCCGCCCCGGCTCAGCGGCCGGACGCCCCAGTCGTCGCGGGCATACAAGGCCGGCTGCGGCGGCTGGTAGCCGGGCGTGGGCACCCAGCGCGGCCGGACAGTGGGCGTTGGCACGGGCGTAGGCGGACGGCGGATGGCGAACCAGGGCGGAGCCAGGTAATACAGCAAGAGGCAGGCGAAGGCGAGGAAAAACAGGAACAGAAGCCCTGCCAGCAGGCGGCCTCGGCTGCTATCCTGCCCCGGTGCCGTGTCTCCGGGAATGCGTTGAGGGGGATGGGTCATGATTTATTCCTCTGGCCGGTGAAGGGTCAGACCACACCGTGTGGGCGATGGCCGGCTTCCCGATAGCGCGTCCGGGCATAGTATACCACATATCGCACCGTTCACCAAGACCCGTAGGGGACTGTCAACTTTGTGCTTTCGGTCATTTTCTGTTATAATTTTGCCGGCACTGCTCGCTGCCAGCGCCTTCCGGCCCGCTTTTCCCGGCCTCTGTGACCCCTGGCCTGGGATCTCCGACAGGAGTGCAAATAACCAGCGCGCGCCTCGTCGCCATCGCACCATCCAGGAACCGCCGCAAAGGGGGTGATGCCAACCGCCAATCCCCGTGACCCGAAACGTTTCGCCGGTAAACATTCCAACACACACAAGGAGAAAAGACGACATGAGCTCGCATGAGAAGTCGGAAAAACAAGAGGAGAAAGAGGAGAAGGGAGGTCAAAGTATGGAGGAGAAGTGGGTTCGAGACCCCGTGGGCACGGCCATGGGCGCGCTGATCCTCATCTGGCTGGGCGTGACCATGTTTCTGGCCAACCTGCCCGCCGCCGGAGTGGAATGGTCTAACCAGTGGGCCTGGTTCCTGTTGGGCCTCGGGGCTATCCTGATCCTGGAGGCTGTCGTCCGCCTGGCAGTGCCCGAGTACCGGCGACCTGTGGGCGGCAAAATCATCGGAGGCATCGTGCTGCTGATCATCGGCGCCAGCGGGTCCTTCCTGCCCCTGGACCTGGCCAAATGGTGGCCTCTCATTCCCATCGGCATCGGTGTGGCCATCCTGCTCGGCGGTTTCTTCCGTCGCCGGGGGACGTGAACCCCTCTCACCGACCTCCGAGGTCTCCCCGGCCTCGGAGGTCTTTTTGCGTCTTTGTGTTCTGCACCGTTTTCTGGTACAATATGTGCCAGCATCATTCCCAGAACACACGATTTCAAAGGAGCGCGTATGAGCACCGCCGAGACCACCCCTAAGGACTTCATCCGCCAGGCGATCGAGGAGGACCTGGCCTCCGGCCGCTTCGACCATGTGCACACCCGCTTCCCGCCGGAGCCCAACGGCTACCTGCACATCGGTCACGCCAAGGCCATATCCATTGACTTCGGCGTGGCCGAGGAGTATGGCGGGCTGTGCAACCTGCGCTTCGACGATACCAACCCGGCCAAAGAGGAGCAGCAGTACGTGGACCAGATCATAGAAGACATCCGCTGGCTGGGCTACGACTGGGGCGACCGGCTCTACTACGCCTCGGACTACTTCGAGCAGCTCTATCAGTGGGCGGAAGAACTGATCCGCAAGGGCAAAGCTTACGTCTGCGATCTCAGCCCCGACGAGATCCGCCAGTACCGGGGCACGCTGACCGAACCGGGCAAGGACAGCCCCTACCGCAACCGCTCGGTGGAGGAAAACCTGGACCTCTTCCGCCGCATGCGGGCGGGCGAATTCCCCGATGGCGCCCGCACGCTGCGGGCCAAGATTGACATGGCCTCCCCGAACATGAACCTGCGCGACCCGGTCATGTACCGCATCCTGCACCGGGAGCATCAGCGCACGGGGAACAAGTGGTGCATCTACCCCATGTACGACTACGCCCACGGCCAGTCCGATTCCATCGAGGGCATCACCCATTCGCTCTGCTCGCTGGAGTACGAGGATCACCGGCCGCTCTACGAATGGTTCCTGGAGGCGCTGGCGATTTACGCCCCG
This sequence comes from Anaerolineae bacterium, assembly GCA_029907105.1. Classification (GTDB taxonomy): domain Bacteria; phylum Chloroflexota; class Anaerolineae; order UBA3071; family UBA3071; genus JARYMM01. Next base: position 73,930 of record JARYMM010000005.1, read on the forward strand.
CGGCAGATCGAATTCGCCCGCCTGGAGCTCAACTACACGGTGCTGAGCAAGCGGCGGTTGCTCAGGCTGGTCAACGAGGGGCACGTCAGCGGCTGGGACGACCCACGCATGCCCACGCTGGCCGGCCTGCGGCGGCGCGGCTATACGCCGGAGGCCATCCGTGACTTCTGCGAGCGCGTCGGCGTGGCCAAGACCAACTCCATCGCCGACATAGGCCTGCTGGAGCATTGCCTGCGCCAGGACCTGAACAAGCGCGCCCCGCGCCGCTTCGGCGTGCTGCGCCCGCTCAAAGTCGTCTTGCTCAACTACCCGGAGGGCCTGGTGGAGGAGATGGAGTGTATCAACAATCCGGAGGATGCCAGCGCCGGCACGCGCCTGGTGCCTTTCTCCCGCGAGCTGTACATCGAGCGGGATGACTACCGTCAGGACCCGCCCAGGAAATGGCATCGCCTGGCCCCGGGCCGCGAGGTGCGGCTGCGCTATGCCTACCTCATCACCTGCGTGGATGCCATCTATGACGAAAACGGCCAGGTGGTGGAGTTGCACTGCACCTACGACCCCGCCACCCGCGGGGGCGATGCCCCCGACGGCCGCAAGGTCAAGGGCACGCTGCACTGGGTCTCCGCCGCCCACTCCGTCGAAGCTGAGGTGCGCCTGTACGATCGCCTCTTCGCTGTGCCCAACCCGCTGGACGTGGCCGAGGGCCAGGACTGGATAGACAACCTCAACCCCAACTCCCTGCAGGTGCTGATGGGCTGTCGCCTGGAGCCCAGCCTGGCCGCCGCCCCGCCGGGCAGCATCTACCAGTTCGAGCGCCAGGGCTATTTCTGTGTGGACAGCAAGGATTCGAGCCCCGCCAGGCTCGTCTTCAACCGCGCCGTTTCCCTGCGCGATACCTGGGCCAAGATCGAGCAGGCGCAACAACAGGGGGAGGAATAATTGGAAGAAACAAAAGAGGAAAACGGTGGCGAGGCGATAGCCGCCGGGAAACCGAGAGCCGACAACATCCAGCGCTGGTCTCGCTGGGCCACGTTCGCCCTGGAGCGCTTGCCGCTGCCCTACGCGCTGGTCGTCGCCCTGGCCGCGCTGATGGCCCTGGCTGAGCAGGTGCTGGAGTACTCCCTCGACGACCCCACCTTCAGCCGGCTGACGTCCGCCGCCGTGGCCCGGCTGCTCGTCTACCCTCTCATGGCCATCTACATTCTGCTCTTTCTGCGCATCCTGAAGGTATGGGCGGTGAAAGCACTAGCCGAACTCCGTCCCACGGTGCTGGTCAGCGATCGGGTGTACGATGAGCACGTGCGCCGCATGGTCGGCGGCGACTGGCGCATCGAACTGGCCTTGCTGATCTTCGTCACGGCCATCGTGCTGAACATGTTCCTGGTGCTGCGCAGCGACCTCCTGAACTCCCAGAAGACCCTGCCCTCATCGTTGCCGGTGGCCGCCTTTATCACGGCCAACTACATCTTCCTCGGCTGGCTGCTGCTCACCCAGGTGTACTGCTCCATCCGCCATGCCGTCGCCCTGCGCGCCCTGGCGCAACGTCCCCTCGTCGTCAACGTGTTCGACCCCGTCAACCTGCTGCCCTTCGGCCGGCTGAGCCTGCTCCACTCGCTGCCCAACATGGGCGTCATCCTCATTCCTTTGATCATCTTTGGCCCGCCGACCGAAGCCGGTTACCTGGTGATTGCCTTCTCCCTGGTGGGCTTGCTGGCCTTGTTCATCCCCCTCTGGGGGGTGCATAAGCAAATCGGCCAGGCCAAAGGGCGGGTGGTGACCAGTATACACGAGCAGCTCACCGCGATTCAGAACGCCCTGCTCCATGGGACGAAGACGGGAAACTTCAGCAGTGTGGCCGAAATGGCCGACCGCACGGACGCGCTGGCCGCGCTGCGCAAGATGATCCAGGAATCGCCCAACTGGCCCTTCAAGGACACCGCCGAGGTGGCGCGGGCTATCCTGGCCGTCGCCAGCCCGTTGATCTACTTCATCCTCAACGAGATCATCCGCGCCTACCTCCTGCCCATCCTGGGGAATCCGGGCTAGCTCAGAGATCACAGTTTGCTCTCGCTGGACTGTCAAGTCCAGCAGGAAAGCGGCGGACTTGGCAGTCCGCCGTGAGCATTTGTGATCCACTAAGTCTCGGCTCAACCGGTTGACCGGCGCGGAAAGCAAACAGAGGCAACCATGCCTGGGAATGGCTGCCTCTGTGCGGGCCCCGTCCTCTCCCCGGCGGGAAGCGCTACCACAGAAAGCCCGGCACAGGCCCGATCGACTTCTGGAGATCGGCCAACAAGCCTTCCAATCTGGCCGCGCCCAACTCCTTGATATAGCGGGTTTGCTCCTCTGTCAATTCCACCCTAAGAGCCTGGGTTGCGCCTGCCGGATCTTCGAACAACTGTCTCCGGAAGTTCGCATCGAACAACGCTCTGCCTGCCACTCGTTCCAGTTCCTGACGACTCGCCATGTGGATAACCTCCTCATCCTGAGCAATAGCCGGCAAGCCCACTGTCGCCGTCAACTCCAAAGACAGTCCCTGCCAGCGATGCGGCCTGGCACACCATCGAATCAGAGCCCCGCCCAAGACCCAGGCCGATCAATCTCCAGGGAGGGACGCCCGGCTTCCCTGGCCAGGGGAAGCTCCCGGCCCTTGCCGTCTCGCACTGTTACCACAAGAGCCTGCCGTTACCATCCCCGCCCGAAATGGGAGATCAGCCACTGGATGAGCCAGGCCAGCCAGTCCTCGAAGGGCCCGGCCAGCGCGTCCAGGGCTTTCGCATCCCACTGCCGGATGCGGTCGAGCTGACCTTCCGTCAGATGCGCGCCGACCTCCTTTGCCGCGCCTTGCGGGTCGCCCAGCAAACGCCGGCGGAAGCCCACGTCCAGCAGCGCCTGGCCTACCAGGCGCTCCAACTGTTCTCGGCTCGCCACCCCGATCACCTCCCTTCTTCAGGAATTGCCGGAACCTCAGCCGGCGACAATCCGAAAAGCTGCTCTGTGGCCATCCGCAGCCACGCTCTGGCCTCTTCGGCCAGACGGTCGCGAATGGTCACCACCTGGTTCTCAAACGATTGCATATGCTGGCGCAGGGCAGGGCAATCCACCGCCTCCGCCTTCTCCAGGGCAATGCGGACGTGCCTTTGTATGCGGTCAAAATAGGGCCGCGCCGCCTGGCCCAAACAAATCTCTTCCAGGACGGCCTGACGATAGCTCTCCCGCCGATCAGGTTCCTGCGGCTGCGGAGAGGCATAGGCCACGAAAACGTTATAGCGGCCGGCTTCCAGGTCATCGGCCCAGTCCTTGGCCTGGTCCAGCAGAACGGCACCGACGAGGAAATGATCCATGGCCGACGTCAATGGCAGGATGAGCTCCTCCCGCCCGGCCAGCAGGCAGGCCCCGGCGCAACAGACCTTGAGGGGGGCCCCCCGCTCGGCCAGGCGGAGGAAGTCCTCTTCCTCGTAGGACCGGAAGTCCACAGCCGGCGGCCGGTTGCTGCGCCATGTGGCCCGCAGCCACTGGCCCATGAATTGCTCGAAGTAGCCCCAGAAGGGAGACGTTCCTGCGAAGAGCTGAACATAGCCCGATAGCCAGAGGTGATGCAAAGCGCTGGCCAGCAAAATCGCGGACTCCCAGGAAGCCCGATCAACCTCGCCATCCACCAGGTCGTCCTGGAGGCGAATGCAGGACAACCCATACACGTTGGACAGGACCAGGTCTCGGATCAGGTCAGGCGACAGGCCAAAGGCCTCGCCCAGCCAGCGAGGCAGGTACCACTCCAAAGTCCAATTGGGCGTGGCCAGGCGATCCAGCAGGCGGCGGCCGGCTTCCAGCAACTGTGGGGAGAAACGCTCCAGGGCAGCGCAAACGTGTTCCTTCAGCACGAGGATTTCAGGGTCGGACAGAAACGGCGTTTCGTTCACCTGGATCGGTCTCTCCGAGGCAACATCAGGGAGAATACGTACTTTATGCCCTGGAAATCAGGGCTTACAGGGATGGGCAAGGCGGCCAGATGCTATATACTGGAGATAGATTGGGAGCATCCGGCCACTCGACTTTGATGATACCACGCGACTTTTCGCTTGTTGCTCTGTCTTCACCAGCAGAGAAAGGTTATTAACGAAAGATTACAAGCGTGCGCGTTATAACAAAACAATGGCCTCGGCCGGTGGCGGCCGACCAAGGCCTGTTGCACCTGGGCACGGGTCAGTACCCTCTGTGCATTCATTTACAATATAGCATAGATTGGAACAGGTGTCAAATTGGCCAATCACGGCTGAAGCGAACGGGGAGCGGCATCCGGCCTGGTAACAGTGAACGCCGCAGGGGTTCGCCATCCTGGCCGAGAAACAGGTCCGGCCAGGCATTGTATCCGGCAGGTGATCACAGAGAGTGAGGGGTATGCCCCCCGAGGAGGTATGACCATGTTGAACTGCTATCTTCGCATCCGCCGCCTGTTTGAGCGTCTGGACCTGCTCGAATACGGCATAGTGGTCGTTCCCATCGCCACGGCCACCGTGGCCGCCTTGACTCCGCTGGGCGGGCACGTCTCCCAGGTGTTGTTCAGCCTGGTGAGCGTCGTCTAAAACCCGTTTTCTCGGAGAAAACGGGTTTCTGGAGCACATGGACAAGAGGATGGTTCGCCAGAGCCCAAAGCGGAGCCAAGGCAGCAGCCTGATCGAGTTTGCCATCGCCTTGCTGATCGCGATCCCTATCTTCATGGGCGTGTTCGACCTCGGTCGGGCCGTCTACATTCACAGTGTCGTTTCTGCCGCTGCACAGGAAGGGGCCCGTTACGGCATTGTGCATCGCACCGACACCGCGGGCATACAGAATGCCGCACGGAGCCAGGCGGTGGGCCTGGATCCTTTGTTGATGAACGTGGCGATCAGTTACCCGAACAGCTCGACGATTGTGGTGACTGTCAGTTACGATTTCACAGCCGTGACGCCCTTCATTGGCGCCGCCCTGGGCGGGGGAGGGCGGCTCACCCTCAGCAGCACGGCTCGCATGGGCAACTGATGCACACTCTGAACGATCGCCGTTTGCAGGCCTGTGCAACGGACAGGTACGGCCTGTCCTTTGGAAATCGGTGAATGGAAACAGAGCAAAGAAAGGAGGAAAGGCCCATGTTGCACAAGTGGTTTGCCATGCTCTCACGGGAGGAGGGGCAGGACCTGGCCGAATACGGTCTGGTTATCGCCTTGATCGCCGTTGTGGCCATCGCTGCCCTGACCCTGTTGGGCGGGAACATCTCCACCATCCTGGCCAGCCTCGCTGGTGCCATCTGACAGTCTTGGGAGCGGACCGTAAACTCAGTCATGAAAGGAGGGAGGACAATGCTTCGCCAACTGTTTGCCAAGTTTGCGCAGGAGGAGGGGCAGGACCTGGCCGAATATGGTCTGGTCATCGCCTTGATCGCCGTCGTGGCCATCGCCGCCCTGACCCTGTTGGGCGGGAACATCTCCACCATCCTGGCCAGCATCGCTGGCGCCATCTGATCGTCTGGGAAGCCAACCGGAAGTTCACTCGACACACCGAAAGGAGGTAGGACAATGCTTCGCCAACTGTTTGCCATGCTTGAGCGGGAAGAGGGGCAGGACCTGGCCGAATATGGTCTGGTCATCGCCTTGATCGCCGTTGTGGCCATCGCCGCCCTGACCCTGCTGGGCGGGAACATCTCCACCATCCTGGCCAGCATTGCTGGCGCCATCTGACATCCCGGCAGTTTCATAGCCCTGGCGGGGTGGGGCAACGCTCCCGATCTCCTCTGTCCTCCTCCATCCCCACCCCGCCCCCGCTCCCTTCAATCCCAGATCGTCGGCCTGTGGCTGGCAGATCAGCCGACTGGGCGGGGGCCCCTGGCCTGCCAGTCTACGGTGCTTTCGTCTACTCAGCCGCTCCTGCCGGATCTCACAATCCGGCGGTTTTGGCAATATGCGACAGGCCTGGCCGGGCGGCGGGCCAAAGCCTCGCCCCAAGAGCCTGCCCTGAACGCAGGAGGACCCAACCCGAAGGGCCCATAGCCGGCAAATGGCTGAGCAATTGTCCTCAATGAGCGATTGTCCAATGCCAGTGCCATCATTATTAAGACGCGCTCTCAAGCACGAACGCGGCCAGGACCTCGTCGAATTGGCCCTGTTGCTGCCGCTTTTGCTGATCATGATGGTGATCGTCCTGGATATGGGTCGGGCGTTCAATACATACATGGTGCTGACCAACGCGGCCCGTGAGGGAGCACGCCAGGGAAGCATAACCCCTACTCAGGTTACGGCCATCACGGAAGCAGTCCACCAGGTGACCCGAAACGCCGGCCTGCCTGACGGCCAGGTGACTGTTTCCGTGGCCTCTGCCGGCAGCGGCAACCCGGTGCGGGTCACGGTGCAATATAACTTTCCCTTGTTCTCCGGGTTGCTGCCCTTCAGTCAGATACCGATGTCGGTGGCGGTAGAGATGGTCGCATTCTGATGAGCGGGAGAGAGGACATGAGAAACTGGGGACGTAAACTGCAAGGTGAGCAGCGCGGAGCCACGCTGGTGTGGGTCATGCTGGCCATGGTGGCTCTGATCGCCATGGCCGCCCTGGCCGTTGATGGCGGTTACGCTTACGTGCAGCGCCGCCGCATGCAGAACGCCGCCGATGCTGCGGCCATAGCCGGCGCCCGCCTGCGCGCCCTGGGCGGAACCACAGCCGAAGTGGGAGCCGTTGTCAATCAGTACGCCACAGCCAACGGTGCTACCGGGGTGAGTTGGACCTACCCCACCGGCCAGAAAATACGGGTGACAGCGTCCTGCTCTTTTCCCACCTTCTTCGCCGGCATCATCGGCCTGTGGCAGATGACCGCCTCGGCCACAGGGGAGGCATCCATTCAGTACCTCTCGGAAGCCGGCAACCTGCTGCCGATGATCGTAGAGGACAGGGATTTCAACATTGGCCAGATTTACGAGTTGTGGGGCGATGATCGCGAAGCGCCGGGCAACTTCGGCTGGCTGGACTGGAACGGCGGTTCGCCGAGCACGCCGGAACTGGCGGACAACATCCGCCATCCCAGCAACAGCGGCACCTGGAGAATCGGCGACTGGGTCCCCGGCGGCCCCGGCGTGAAGGCCAGCAGCCAGGTGAAAAGCGCACTCAACATCTGGATCGGCCAGCATGTGACCATTCCGTTTTATGACCTGGTGCAAGGACAGGGCAACAACACCACTTACCGCATCGCCGGCTTCGGGGAGTTCACCCTGACCGATTACGATTTCCAGGGCAACCCCAAATGGGTGCGCGGTTACTTCATCCGCTGGGTCGAATTGGGCCCCGGCGGTGGGCCCAATAGAGGGCTGGCATCCGTAAAGCTGACCCAATAACGGGATAAGGGATGAGAAGATTGCTTTGCCGGTTTCACGGGGAACAAGGCGGGGCAGTGCTGGTGTTGGTCTCACTGGCATTGGTTGCCCTGGTGGTGGTGGTCGCCCTGGCCATTGATGGCGGCTATGCCTATGCGCAGCGTCGCCGCATGCAGAACGCCGCCGATGCTGCGGCCATGGCCGGCGCCCGCACGCGTGCCCTGGGCGGAGGCGACGTGCAGGTGGAGGCCGCCGTAACCCAGTACGCCACGGCCAACGGTGCCGATGGGGCGAGTTGGACCTGCCCCAATGGCCAGACGGTAAGGGTCACGGCATGGCGCGTGTTCCCCACTTTCTTCGCCGGCATGGTCGGCCTGCCGCAGATGACCGCTTCGGCCACGGCGGAGGCCTCCATTCAGTACCTTTCGGCAGCCGGCAACCTGCTGCCGATGATTATCAAAGATCAGGCTTTCGTCATCGGCCAGAGCTACGTGCTGTGGGGCAACGACCCTGAAGCGCCGGGCAACTTCGGCTGGGTGAACTGGGATGGCCCACCGGTGGGCAATAGCGAACTGGTGGCCAACATCAGCAATCCGGGCAACAGCGGCTATTGGCGCATTGGGGACTGGGTGCCCGCCGGCCCAGGCGTGATGGACAGCACGCCGGTGCGCGAGGCCCTCAATCTCTGGATCGGCCAGCACGTGACCGTCCCGTTCTACGACATAGTACAGGAAGGCGGCAGCAATTCCAGCTACCGCATCGCCGGTTTCGGGGAATTCGTCCTGGAGGCTTTTGACTTCCAGGCCAGCAACAAGTGGGTACGCGGTCACTTCATTCGCTGGGTGGAATCCGGCCCGGGTGGCGGACCCAACAGGGGTCTTTCATCTATAAAATTGACGAGATAGAGGGTTCCTGATGTTCAAGAAGCGGGGAAAGGAGCTGCTCCTGGATCTAGTGGTGGGGCTGGCCTGGCTTGTGTACGCCGCAGCCTACCTGCGCCACGCCCTGGACAGCCACAGCCTGCCCGGCCTGGGGCTGATGATCTTTTACACTCTGGTGGCCGTGTTCTTCTTCCTGCGCGCCCCCAACCAGAAGCGGTGTGCGTGGTGGGAAACGGCCCTGGCCGTGGGCGGGGTCTTCCTGCCCATCGCGTTGCTGCGCCCGGTGGAGGGGCGCAGCGGCGCTGCGCCCCTCCTGGGGGGGATCATACAGACCCTGGCCCTGGCCGGCATCATCCTGGCCCTGATCTCACTGGGGCGCAGCTTCGGCATCGCCCCGGCCGACCGCGGGCTGGTGACCAGGGGCCTCTACCGCTGGATACGTCATCCCCTGTACGCTATGGAAACGTGGTTCTACGTGGGTTTCCTGGTGGCCAACCCGGCCTGGCGTAACCTGGCCGGCCTGCTGCTCTGCCTGGCCGTGCAGGTGATCCGCATCCGGCGCGAGGAACGCATCCTTTCCGGTTACGAAAGCTACGCCAACACCGTCCGCTGGCGGCTGCTGCCGTTGGTATGGTGAGAGAGACACTATGGAGGAGTAGCACAGATGAAACGACGAAGCGGTATCCTTTGGTTGGGCACAGGGGTGATCCTGGCCATTTTGGCTGCCCTGCTGAGCTTTCGTCTCCTGAGCAGCGTGGCTCCCACCAGCGCCGCCGGCCCCGAGGAGACAGTCACTGTGCCGGTGGTCGTGGCCCGCGAGGACGTGCCTGTACGCACCCTGCTCACCGAAGAGGACGTGATGGTGCGGCGGATGCCTCCGGAACTGGTGCCCGTGGGCGCTGCCACCACGCTGGATCAGGTGCTGGGCAAGATCAGCAAGATCCACCTGGCCATGGGCGAGGTGGTGCTCGTGGAGCGTCTGGCCGACCCGCTGCGCAAAGGGGAAGACGTCCTCTTCACCATGCCCGAAGACAAGCTCCTCATCGCCTTGCCCGGCGACGACCTGATGAGCCATACAGGGTTGCTCAAACCCGGCGACAAGATAGATATCCTGTATTCGTGGGATGTGGCGGGAGGCTCCATGCGGACAGGCTCTCCCGAAGCACCCGCCAGCATCAGCGCCTTGCAGAACCTGGAGATTCAGGCCATTATCACGGCCAAAATCGATTCCGGGACGGAGAGCGTCATGACCGGTGTGGGCCAGATTGGCTTGAACATGGAAAGCGGCGAGTCGGCCATCCTGGTGGCGGTTGATCCGCAGGACGCGCTGGTGCTCAAGTACCTGCGGGACGTGGGAGGCATCCTCGACTTCGCCCTGCGCGCACCCACCAACGATCAGTTCATGGACACGGAAGCGGTGACCAGAGAATATCTGAGCGACCGTTATCAGATACAGGCAGGCAGCGGATGCTCCGGCGGGTCGGGATGTTCCCTCGACTGGTCAAGCCTGGGGCTTGAGACGTTGGGCAAATGACCTGGAAACGTAACTACTCAGCCGCTCCCGCCGGATCATCAAATCCGGCGGCTGGACGGGGCCAATTCAATGCTCTGAGCCAGAAACATCGAGCCGGAGAGTGGTTTCGGCCACTTTGGGCCTGGATTTGGCAATCCAGGCCGAGCAGGCTGAGTAGTTACCTGGAAACAACAAAGCAGTGGAGATAGGTAGTGGAAAGATGGACGAGAGACGCTCGCCCATACGAGTGCTGATCATCAGCGCCGATGAGGTAGCTGCAGAGGCCCGGCAGGTGTTGGCTGCGGCACCAGACATGGTGTTCATTGGCCAATGCGCCAGCATGGATACGGCACGCCAGCGCCTGGCGCAAGAGCAGCCGGACATCGTCTTGCTCGACCTGCGATTGCCCGACAGCTTGCTGCTGCTGGAGTGGCTGGCCGAAAGCTCCCGCGCCACCGCCCCCGTTGTGCTGTTGACCTCAGAACAAATGGAGCAATTGCAACAGGCACTGCTGGCCGGCGCTCGCGGTTTCTGCCTCGTCCCGCTCAGCGGCACCGAATTGCTGAGCACCCTGCGGCAGGTCTATGCGGCGGAACTGAAGAGACGCCAGCAACTGCCGGCCGAGCGCCTGGCGGGCGGCGCGGAATCGGACGCTGGCGGCCAGATCATCGCCGTCAGCGGCATCAAGGGGGGCGTCGGACGTACCCTCATCGCCGTCAACCTGGCCGTGGCCCTGGCCCAGGAGAACGCGGGATCGGTGGTCCTGGCCGAAGGGCAGGCCAGCCTGGGCGATGTGGCCCTGCTGCTGAATGTTCACCCCATGTACACCCTGGTGGACCTGGTCGCAGAGCCCAGCCGCCTGGATACGGACCTGCTGCGCGGGGCGCTGACGCCGCACGCCTCGGGCATCAAGGTGTTGTTTGCGGCCAATACGATCGAGGAAGGGGCTCGCATGACGCCGGAGCTCTGGGCTGCCGCCCTGTACCAACTGCGCAGGATCGCGCGCTACGTGGTCGTGGATACGGCCCCAGCGATTAACGGCGTGTTGGGCGAATCCCTGGTCCTGGCCGATGTGGTGCTGGTGGTGACCACGCCGGAGTTGCCCGCCCTGCGTCGGGCGACGCTGATGTTGCAGGCCGCGGCTGAAGACTTCCCCGACGCCGACGGGAAACTGCGCCTGGTACTCAACCGCGAGGGGCTCGCCGGCGGCATCGGCCGCGCCGACATCAGCGAGCGGCTGGGGGTTCCCGTGGCGGCGGCGCTTCCGGACGATCCAGCACTGGTCGCCTACTCCATCAACCGTGGTGTCCCTTTGATGCAGAGCCACCCCAAGAGCCTGCTGGCTCGTCGCATACGGGAGTTGGCCGGCCAATTGGTCAGCACGGCCCAGCCGGCGACCAGTCACCCAGAGGCGGAGCCGAGGTGGCGCCGGGCGACCGTCCATCTGCCCAGACCGCTCCGCCTGGAGGGGGTCTGGCGATGAGCACTATCCTGTACGCGATGGCCGGCCTTCTGGCGGGCGTGCTCGTGAACCTGGGCGCCGATGTGCTGCCCGGCGGCACACCTGACAGCTCTCCCAGAGCTGTCAGGTGGGGCACTCCTCGCCCCTGGCGTGCGCTGGCGGTGGAGCTGACGATGGGCGGGCTGTTTGCCTATGCCTGGACTCGTTTCGGACCTTCGCCTCAACTGTGGCTGATCAGCCTGTATCTCATCCTTTTTGCGCTCATCTTCGTCATTGACCTGGAGCACCGGCTGGTGCTGAACCGGGTAGTGCTGGCAGGCGCGGGAGTGGCCCTGGCCGGCAGCCTGCTGTGGGGGCAGCCGCCCCTGCCTCAGGCGCTTCTGGGCGGTATCAGCGGGTTCGCTCTCTTCCTGCTCATTGCCCTGATCAAGCCCAACGGTATGGGCATGGGCGACGTCAAGCTGGCCGGGCTCATCGGCATGGTGATGGGGTTTCCCGACGTATTGGTGGCTCTGTGCATCGGCGTCATCGCCGGGGGACTGGGCGCGCTGGTGCTGTTGCTCAGCCGCCGCGTACGACGGGGAGGATACATGCCCTACGCGCCATTTCTGGTCACCGGCGCCCTGGTCACCCTATTGCAGGTGGTGCATTAGCAGGTGGATGAGTTTGGATGGGGGTTTCAGGCTGAACCCGAAACCTGGAACCTTCGAACCTGGAACTCTCCTGTAGGGAGGAAGCCATGATTGGATTGGTCGCTTTACTGGTGGCTGTTGCCGTCCTGGCCCTGTTCATAGGCATCTACCGTTACGCCCAGGTGGCCCAGGAGTTAGGTCAGCGTGTTGACCAGGTGGCGGCCCTGACTCCGTCGGCGCCGGCGAAGAAAGGACAGAAGACGCGGTTCAAGGACAGGTTGGAGCGATGGCTGGGCAGGGCCAGTTTCGCCGACCGGGCACGCGCCAAGCTGTCCCGGGCCAACATCAAGCTCACGGCGGCCGAGTTCATGGTCATCCGTTTCGGTGCCACCCTCGTCGGTTTCCTGGCCGGCTGGGCCATTTCCCGCCACATCGTGGGCGGTGCTCTGCTCGCCATCCTGGCCTCATCTCTGCCCAACTGGTACGTGGACCGTCAGCAGGGCAAGCGGCTGAAGGCCTTTCAGGAGCAGTTGCCCGATGTGCTGAGCCTGCTGGTCAGCTCCTTGCGCGCCGGCCACGGCCTGCTGCAAGCCGTCAGCCTGGTGACCCAGGAGATGCCAGAGCCGACATCCGGCGAGTTTGGCCGGGTGCGGCGCGAAGTGAACCTGGGCATTCCCATGAGCGAGGCGCTGGCCCACCTGGTGCAACGGGTCCGCTCCGATGACCTGGAATTGGTGGTCACGGCGATCAACATCCAGCACGAGGTGGGGGGCAACCTGGCGGAGATCCTGGAGACCATCAGCGAGACCATCCGCGATCGGGTGCGACTGCTGGGAGAGATTCGAACCATGACCGCCCAGCAGCGGTTGACCGGCACGGTGCTGGCCGGCCTGCCTTTCCTGTTGGGCACGGCGTTGATGATGATCAATCCCGAATACATGAAGGGGTTGTTCCAGCCGGGCCTGCCCTTTCTCATCGCCGGCGCTGCCGTGCTCATGGTGATCATGGGCTACCTCCTCATGCAGCGTATGCTGCATATGGACATCTGACAGGGGGAGGTGAGGAATGAGCGACATGTTGATCCTCATCAGCAGCCTGGTGGGCACCAGTGTGGCGGCGCTGTGCTACGGTCTGTACCGAAGCCGGCACGGCCAAACACTGGTCGCCGAACGGCTGGTGCCAGAAGGTGGCAGGTCAAGGCCGCGAACGTTGGATGAGGAGGAGTTGAGCGAGCGGTTCGTCGTACGCGTCCTCCAGCCCTTCTTCCGGCGTCTGCTGGCCGCAGCCGGACGGTTCACGCCGGCCGGTAACATCGAACGGCTGCAACGCGACCTGCTCCTGGCCGGCCATCCGGCCAGCCTGACCCTCCTGGACTTCCTGGGCCTGAAGCTCTTGAGTGCCGTGCTTGTGGGAGTGGGAGCCTTCGCCCTGCTGATGGCCCGCCAGATGCCCGGATTGCCCGCACTGCTCTTCGCCATGGCTGCGGCCATGGTGGGGCTTTATCTGCCCAACTTCTGGCTGCAACGTCGCAAGCGGGCCCGGCAGAAGGCCATCGCCCGCGCCCTGCCCGATGCGTTGGACATGCTGACCATCTGCGTGGACGCCGGACTGGGGTTCGAAGCCGCTCTGATGAACGTCGCCGAACGATGGAACAACGAACTCACCCGGGAGTTCGCCCGTGTGGTCAGTGAGATCCGTATGGGAGTGCGCCGCGATGAAGCCCTGCGTCACATGGTCGAACGCACGGAGGTGCCGGAGGTGGCCAGTTTCGTCGCCGTGCTGATCCAGGCGAACCGATTGGGGGTGGGGATCACCAACGTGCTCCATAGCCAATCAGAACAGGCCCGCACCCGCCGTCGCCAACGCGCCGAGGAAGAGGCGCACAAAGCGCCGATCAAGATGCTCATCCCGATGGTGTTTTGCATCCTGCCGGCCACGTTTGCCGTCATCCTGGGCCCTGCCGTCCCGCGTTTCCTGGGCTTCTTCTCGCGGTTGACTTAGCTGAAGGCTTCAGGTTTCAGACAGAACCTGAAACCTGGAACCTTGGAGCCCTGGAACTTGCCGATGCTCAGAGTGAGGGAGATTGAGTATGACAGAAGCCGAAAAGCCATTCATGCAAGATCGCCAATACGGTGAAGCCCTGCGGCACCTGCAGGCCGCACAATGGCCGGAAGCCATTGCCGCGCTGGAGGCCCTGTCACAGCGCTATCCCGGCCATCCCGAACTGGAGAGCCTCCTCGAGCAGAGCAGGTTCAAAGCCTCGCTGGACCAGAATTGGGGACAGCGGATCAAGGGACGCCGCTTGCCCTTTTCGCTGAAACGCCTGCTGCCGCGCCTGGCCCTGGTCCTGCTGTTTGTAGGGATGGCCTATGCCGGGATCATCCTATACCGTCAGTGGTACCTGCCCAGCCGGGAGCAGGCCACCGTCCGGGCTCAGGAACTCGAATTGCAGCGGCAAGGAGTGGAAGCGCTGGCCCAAGGCGACTACGAAGCCGCCCGGACGACCTTTTCCCGCCTGCTGGACATCTCACCCCACGACGAGGCGGCGCTGGCCGGGTTGCAGGAAGCCGAGCGCCAGGCGCAACTGGCCGTTGATTACGAGGCCGCGCTGGCCGCTGTGGAGGCAGGCGACATCGCCCAGGCCATCGCCAGATTAAGCGAGCTGCAGGCCCGGGCCCCCGGCTATCGCGATGTCTCCCGCCGCCTCGCCGAACTGAAGAACGCCCAGGGCCTGGATCAGCTCTTCGCCACAGCAGAAGAGCACTACGCAGCCGGCCGCTGGGCAGAAGCCATCGAAACATACGAGACACTGCGCAAGCAGAGCTTCACCTACCAACGGGCGACCGTGGAGGAACACCTGTTCGAGAGCTACCTGGCCTACGGCCAGGCCCTGGTGCATGCCCCGCCCGCCGGACGGGAGACGGTCGTCCAGGCCCAGGAGGCTTTCCAGCGCGCCCTCAGCCTGCGCCCGCGAGAGCCCAGAGCCTCAGAGGAGCAGGAACTGGCCTACGTTTACCTGCAAGGCCTCCAACTGTACGAGGCCGGAGAGTGGGCCAAAGCTATCGTCTTCCTGCGCTCGGTGTACGACCGCCGCGCCGACTACCTGGGCGGCACTCTGGCCCGGCAGCTCTATCGGGCCTATCTGTCCATGGGAGACTCTTACCTGGCCACAGGAGAACAGGCGAAGGCATTCCAGCAGTATGAAATGGCCGCCTTGTTGGCCGTGGACGACGCAAGCGAGGCCCTGCTGCGCATCAGCGGCCTGGTGCCAGAACTGACCCCTACAGCCACGCCCACGCCGACGCCCACGCCTATAGACACGCCAACGCCAACGCCAACGCCGTCCCCTGTCCCGCCCGCGCCGCCCATATGGTACTACGCGGGATGGATCGCCTTCCTCAGCGAGCGCGAAGGGGAAACCGGATTGTACGTCATGCGTTCTGACGGCTCGCAGGTCAGAAGGCTAGACGGCGCGGACATGGTGGTCTACGAGGAGTTGCGCCAGGCACAGCAGCGTTCCCCCGATGGCAAGGCGCGGGTCTACGCCGAAGCCTCGGGAGCCAGCGCCCCAACCAACCTGTACATTTTCCGCGACGACCTGCCCGCCGATTGGATTCGCAGGTGGGTGCTCGTTGACCACGGCAAGCACGCCTACGATCCCGTCTGGTCGCCCGATGGGACACGCATCGCTTTCGTTTCGGAGAAGACGAACAACGACGAAATCTGGGTCATCAATGCCGACGGCACTGACGAACGCCAGTTGACCTATAATTCGTGGGAGTGGGACAAGTCGCCCACCTGGTCACCCGACGGCAGCAAGATCGCCTTCTGGTCCAACCGCATCACCGGCCACAAACAGATCTGGGTGATGAACGCCGACGGCAGCGACCAGCACAACATCAGCAACAACGAGTACGATGATTGGCAGCCGGTGTGGATCCGGCCCGACCTGATCGCCCGGGTGTCCGAGGCCATCGCCGCAGCCCAGGCCAAGCGGGCTGCAGCGCAAGCCACATCAGTGGCCGGCTCTGTCCCGCCGGTGCAGCCGACCAACACGCCCACGCCTACGCCGACGGCCACGCCTGCGCTGCCCACGCCCACGCCGACGGCCACGCCTGCGCTGCCCACGCCGCGCCCACCCACGCCAAAGCCGGTGGCCCCGGCGGACCCCTGGCAGAAAGGGCGCATTGTCTTCCGCAGCGACCGGGATGGCCAACCGGCCCTCTATATCATGGACCCTGACGGCCGCCACGTCCAGCGGGTGACGGATGAGGCTCGCTACCGGGAACTGGAGGCGCGTGAAGCCTTCTCCCCGGATGGCCGACAGCGGTTGGTAGTGCTGGACAACGCCGGGAATCCAGACATCTATGCCGTGACTGTGGACGGCTCCCAGGCTCAGCGGCGGCTGACCAGCAATTCCAATCCGGACTATCACCCTGTCTGGTCGCCGGATGGCCAGCTCATCGCTTTCGTGTCTGAACGCTACAGCGGTGGCGATATCTTTTTGATGGAAGCTGACGGACGCCACGACCGCCGCCTCACCTACACCGAGGGAGCCGCAGACATGCATCCCAGTTGGTCGCCCGACGGCAGCCTCATCGTCTTCTGGTCCGACAGCGAAGGAGGCCGCAGGCAAATCTGGGTAATGCACGCCGATGGCAGCGGGCGCCGCAACATCAGCAACAACACGTTCAACGACTGGGATCCGGTATGGATCAAGTGAGTCCATCTATCTCGTGTGAGGAATGTCATGGCCCTTTTCACCCGTGATCGTCATCAACCCGAGCGAGTTCCTGAGGTTTCGCCTGCGCCTGTGGTGGCTCCGCCGCCCCCCCAGCTCGTGCTGCAGGTGCAGACGGCCCCTACACCGCTGGCCAATTTCGCCGCGGTGAGGGAACGGGTCCAGGAGCAACTGGTCAAGGACATCAATCCAGGCTCCGACCTGTTGACACCGGAGAAAGCCCGCCAGATCATTGAGCCTATCTTCAACGAAGCCCTGGTGGAGGAGAAGCTGATCCTCAACCGCAGCGAGCGAGCTCAACTGTTCGAGATGATCCTGGCGGAAATCATGGGCTATGGGCCTATCCAGCCCCTGCTGGAAGATGAGACGATCACCGAAGTGATGGTCAACGGCCCCAAACAGGTCTACGTCGAACGCCAGGGCAGGCTCTATCGCACCGACGTGGTCTTCGAGAACGACGATCACGTGTTGCGTATCATCGAGCGCATCGTCGCCCCCCTGGGCCGGCGCATTGACGAATCGTCGCCTATGGTCAATGCCCGCCTGCCGGATGGCTCGCGGGTCAACGCCATCATCCCCCCGTTGTCGCTGGTAGGCCCGGTGCTGACCATCCGCAAATTCAGCAAGATCCCCTTCACGGTCGAGGATCTGATCCGCTTCGGCACGTTCACCCGCGAGTTCGTTCAGTTTGCCGAAGCGGCGGTCAAAGCACGCCTGAACATCATCGTGTCCGGCGGCACCGGCTCGGGCAAGACCACCCTGTTGAACATCCTCTCCGGCTTCATTCCCCACGATGAGCGTATCATCACCATCGAGGACGCCGCCGAGCTGCAACTGCGGCAGGAGCACGTGGTGCGTCTGGAAACGCGTCCGCCCAACATCGAGGGCAAGGGGCAGATCACGATCCGCGATCTGGTGGTCAATGCCCTGCGCATGAGGCCGGATCGCATCGTCGTCGGCGAGTGCCGCTCAGGAGAGGCATTGGACATGTTGCAGGCCATGAACACCGGCCACGATGGCTCCATCACCACCGTGCACTCCAACAGCCCACGCGATACGCTGGCCCGCCTGGAAACGATGGTGCTGATGTCCGGGATGGACCTGCCGCTGCGCGCCATCCGGCAACAGATTGCCTCTGCCATTGACCTGATCATCCACATCGAACGGATGCGCGATGGCTCGCGGCGCGTGGTCAAGGTGGCCGAAGTGATCGGCATGGAAGGCGAGACCATCTTGATGCAGGACATCTTCATGTTCGTCGAAGAGGACACGGAGGGGGAGAAAATCATCGGCACCCTGCAATCCACCGGCCTGCGGCCCCGCGTGATGGAGAAGATCGAAGCCGCACACATCTTTCTCCCACCGGAGGTCTTCTACGTATACACATCCAGGAGGCGGTCTTGAGCGCGGGAGCAAGGGAGCAGAGGGGCAAAGGAGCAGGGGAGACAAGGGGACAAGGGGACAAGGAGACAAGGAGAGTCGAGGTCTCCCTGTCTCCCCGTCTCCCCCGCTCCCTGTCTCAGCTCTGGGCGCTGGTGTCCCTGGCCAGCATCTTCGTGATCCTGGGGTTATGGCTCATCCGCCCCCACGACTTCTGGTGGCACGTGCGCCTCGGCCAGTGGATCGTCGAGCACGGCCGTCTGCCCAACACCGATTTCTTCAGCTTCACGCAGGCCGGCCAGCCCTGGGTCTGTCAGAGCTGGCTGATGGAGGTGGTCCTCTATCTCTTGCTGCGCCTCGGCGATTTGCCGCTCGTGATTTTCTGCCACGCCGTGCTCATCACCGCCAGCTATGGCTTGCTGTTGTGGCTGAATCGGCAGGCCGGCGGCGATTGGCGCCGGGCAGCCCTGGCCACCCTGGCTGCCGCCACGACCGGCGTGGCCAACTGGAACGTTCGCCCGCAAACTATCTCTTTCCTGCTGTTTGCCCTGACCCTGTATCTGATTGGGACGTCCGGCGTTCGGCATCTTCAGGGGACAACTCCGAACCCCGAACACCGAAAGCTGTGGTGGCTGCCGCCACTCTTCGCCCTCTGGGCCAACGCGCACGGCGGGTTCATCTTCGGGCTGGCCCTGCTGGGCACGGCCCTGCTCGCCCGCCTGTGGGCCTGGCTCCGTCGAGAGGAGAGGTTCCCCACTCAGGTGCTGCTGGTCACCGGGTTCAGCGCGGCGGCAACCCTGCTCACGCCGCTTGGGCCGGGCATGGTGGAGTACGTGCTCGGTTTCTTCCGCCATCCCGTCACCCGGACCCAGAACATGGAGTTCCTGCCGCCGACCATCCGAACCCTCGATGGTCAACTGTTCTTCTGCTTCCTGGCCGTCTGGATCGCTTTGCTGCTGGTGAGCCGCTACCGCCCCACGCGGGGCGAGTCTCTCCGCCTGCTGCTCTTCGGCGGCCTGGCGCTGATGAGCCGTCGCAACACGGCCTGGTTCGGCTTGGTGGCGGCGCCGACGCTGGCCGCCAGCCTGCACTGCTGGGCTGTCCATCGAGGGGTTCCCGGGAAGGAACGTGTGGGCCACCCCGGCCTCAACCGCACCCTGGCCGTCCTGGTGGGGCTGGCCACCCTGCTCAGCCTGCCCTGGTTTCGGCCCTATCTGCCGCTGCCGGAGTGGCGCCGTGCCTACGTCTCTCCCGAGACCCCGGTAGAGGCGGTGGCCTTCCTGCGCAGCCTCCCGCAGCCACGCCGGGTGTTTCACGATCAGGGCTATGGCAGCTACATGATCTGGGCCAGCCCGGAGATACCGGTTTTCATTGACACCCGCATAGAGCTTTACCCACCGGCGCAATGGGACGATTACATCGCTTTGAGCCAGGCGCGCTACGACTGGCTGGCCATATTGGACCGCTATGGGATAGACACGCTGCTCCTGCAACGGGAGTCCCAACAGCCGCTGATCGAAGCGGCAACGGCATCACCCGACTGGGAGCGGTGTTACGAGGATGAACAGACGGTGATCTTCCAGAGGGAACCATGATCCGTACGGTCAGTCTCGGCAAAAGTCGCCTTCTTCTGCGAACGGCACATGGCCTTGAGGCCATCATTGTGTTGTGCCTGCTGGTCAGCCTGGCCCTGTTTGTGTGGACCGGCGTGGCCACTGCCCTCTTCCCATACGATTGGGGGTATGGGGAAGGGCCGTTGATGGATCAGGCCGCCCGCCTCCTGGCCGGCGAGACCATCTACAAGGCGACCCTGAGCGAGCCCCCCTACGTGGTGGCCAACTACCCGCCCCTGTACCCTCTCCTGGTGGCCGGCATCGGAGCGGCGACCCGCCTGCCGCTCCTGCAGGTCGGCCGGATGATCTCCCTCCTGGCGGCCATAGTCAGCGGCCTGGCCATCGGCCTGTTCGCCTATGAGCTCACCGGGCAGCGCTTTGCCGGTTTCGTTGCCGCCGGCCTTTTCCTGGGCAACCCCCTGGTGATGCACTGGTCCCGCCTGGCGCGGGTGGACCTGCTGGCCCTGGCCTTCAGCCTGGTGGGCCTGTGGGTGCTCTGCCGTCGGTGGCGGTTCTGGCCCTGGCTGGCCGTGGCCGCTGCCTGTCTGCTGGCCGCCATCTATACGCGCCAGTCCTACGCCCTGGCCGCCCCCCTGGCCGGAGCCGTCTGGCTCTGGCGGAACGACCGCCGTCGGGCCCTGCTTTTCACAGCCGCCCTGGCCTCCGCCTGCCTTTCCTTGTTCGGGGTGTTGAATCTGATCACCCACGGCGGCTTCTACCTCCACATTGTCGTGGCCAACGTCAACCCCTATCGGGTAGACCGGACGCTGGCCATGATGGCCATACTGTTGAACTTCTGCCCCGTCGTGTTGGCCGTGGCCGGAGTGGCCATCGTGCAGACGGTGAGAAGGCGATGGAGCCACCGCTCTGGCCAGGCTGACGAGACGAGACAACAGCCTTTCCTGATTCACGGGCTGGTGCCCTATACGGTGGGGGCCTTCCTCTCCGCCCTGACCGTCGGCAAGATCGGTTCCCACGTGAACTACCTCCTGGAATTCCTGGCCGCGCTGGCCATCTGGGCCGCCGGAGCTCTAGGCTGGTTGCCCAGAGGACGGGATAGCCTTCGGCGAGCCCTGTTGGTGCTGACCCTGTGCCAGGTGGTCTGGCTGGCCGGGGGCAATTTCTGGGTGCAATCGGCAACGGCGAGGCAGTGGCAAGAGCTGGCCCAATATGACGCGCTTTACCGGGAGGTGCAGGCGGCAAGCGAGCGCGGACCGGTGCTGGCGGATGATGTCCTGGGCATGGTGGTTCTGGCCGGTCAGCGCATCTATCTCCAGCCGTTCGAAGTTCAGCAACTGAGCATGGCCGGCTTGTGGGATCCTGCCCAACTTGTCCGAGAGATCAGAGAGCGCAAATTCCCCTTGATACTGATCCAGGAACCTGGGAGCGAGCTCTGCGCCGAGCGCTGGGCCCCGTCCATCATGGCCGCCATTGAGGAGAACTACGAGGGCATCGAACGGTTACACGGTCTGGTCGTTTATCGGCCTGGGCCCTGAGAAGCCCGGCCGGGAGACGCGGTATCGGAAGAGGCAGCACACAGAAGGGGAAGATAACCGTGGTACAAGTCCAAAACCTGACCCGTGGACAGATGCTGGTTGAGAAAGGGCGTGTGGCCAACACCTTCTGGGCCCGGCTGCGGGGCCTCGTGGGCAGCAAACCACTGGCACCGGGGGAGGGCCTGCTCATCGTGCCCTGCCAATCCATTCACACGCATTTCATGCGCTTTCCCATTGACGTGCTCTACGTGAGCGCGGCGCGGGAAGTAACGGGGCTGGAACAGGCCCTGCCTCCCTGGCGCTTTGGCCGGTGGCATCGCCGCGCTCATTTCGTCATCGAGCTTCCCGCCGGCACGATAGCCCGTACCGGCACCCGGTTGGGCGATCGCCTGCTCGTACAGGGTGACGATTTCTGAAGGCCCCAGGTTTCCTCTCTGGAGCGCCGAAGCTCTGCCTCGACCAGGCCAGCAGAGCTGGCTACCTCAAAACTTCCTCGCAGCCTGGACCGCCTCTTATCCCCTCTCTGGAGTGCCCAAGCTTTGCTTCGGCCAGGCCAGCAGAACTGGCTTACTTTGTTGGTCAAATGGGGCATTCTGCCATGAAAAATGCGGGTTTTCACCGATAGACGAGGCCGTGCAGATCGGGTATACTGAACGGAGAATGAGGGTCAGGCAAAGAGACCATAGCCGTTTTGACAGACGGGTTTCGGCCGATGGCGGTCGGCCGGAACCGGCGCAGTGGGGCACGGGTCGTACCCTCTGCGCGCGTCTGGACATATAACATAAAGTGGCCTCGGCCGGTGGGGGCCAGCCGAGGCCAGCGCACTCGGGGCACGGGTCAGTACCCTCTGTGCTTTTTAAATTATACCATGAATCCGGCAAGAAGTCAAATTGCGAGACTGGGCGGAAGAGGAGGGTTTCTGGCCCACAGCGCCGAGTTTGGCCGTTCAGCCGCCGGATCTGGCAATCCGGCGGGAGCAGGTGAGAAGTAACTCCAACAAACGACATCCATGAGCCCCCTACGGACCTGTGTCCGGACAACATCACCGCACCGCCGCCAAAGGGACACTCATGAAGCGAAGCCTGTTAGAGCACGGAAGGGACGAAAACGCGAAAAAACCTCTCCTGCTTTCGACTCTTTCACGTTCTAAGACCAAAGCCCTGGTTTTGCTCATCGGTTTGGTCGTGGGGCAGGCTCTGGGCCTGTCGGTTTTGTCCGGGACAGGCTCTGCCGAAGAACTCGCCTCTCACTCCATGCTCCACGCTACAAGCTACACGCTCCCCGCTCCCCTGTACAGGATCACCGTCCAGCGCGACGGCCTGTATGCGCTCGACTACAACACCCTGCAAGCGGCCGGGCTGCCGGTGAACAGCATCAATCCCCACACCTTTCGCCTCTTCTGGATGGGGCAGGAAGTGCCTCTCCGCGAACTGGGAGACGGCGACGCCACTTTCGAGCCCGGGGAGGTCCTGCTCTTCTACGGGCGGGGGGTGGATTCGCTTTTCCGAGACGGGGTGTTGCCCACCAACAAATACACCGCCAACAACACCTTTTTCCTGACCTACGGTGGTGCTGACGGCCTGCGCATGGCCGAGAAGGACGGCACACCCGGCGGCGGCACTCCGGCCACCTCCTTCCTGCAGACCGTGCATCTGGAGGAGAACCGCGAGTACAAAGCCCAATATCCCCCCCAGCCCAACGCCGATCACTGGGTCTGGTGGTGGATTGAGCCGCCCTCCCGTGCCACCCGCGACTTCACTTTCACGGCCAGGCATGTCGCCAGCGGCTCCCTTACCGGCAAACTCACCGTGGCCATGCTGGGCTTTAACGACGGCTTCCATCACCTCAATCTCTACGTCAATGGCAAGCAGGTGCTCAACGGAAGACCCCGCTGGGGCGGTTACGACGTCTTCGAGGCCACCGTGGATGTGCCGCAGGCCTTCTTCAGCGAGGGAACCAACACCATCAGAGTGGAACTTTCGAGCGTCGGCCGCAACGCCAAAACCCTGGCCTTCTCGCCAGGCTTCGCCACGGACCGCACCCTCTTCGCCGGGACTTTGGGCGGCATCTTCAGATCCACCGATGGTGGCACGGGTTGGAGTTACACGAACACGGGCCTCTCCAACCTGGACATCTGCGCCCTGGCCGTGTCGCCAGCCTTCGCCAGCGATCAGGCCCTCTTCGCCGGCACCTGGGATGGCGTGTTTCGCTCCACAAACGGCGGCGGCACCTGGAGCGAGATGAACAGTGGCCTCACCAACCGTGACGTGCGGGCCCTGGCCGTATCGCCGAACTTTGCCCTCGATTCCACCCTCTTCGCCGGCACCTACGGCGGCGGCGTGTTCAAGTCCGGCGACGGCGGGGCCACCTGGAGCGCGGCC
>JARYMM010000005.1:97460-107100 GCA_029907105.1 Anaerolineae bacterium
CAACTCCGGCCTCACCGACCTGGACATCCAGGCCCTGGCCGTGTCGCCGGCCTTCGCCAGCGACCGAACCCTATGGGCGGGCACCAACGGCGGCGGCATCTTCAAGTCCGGCGACGGCGGAGCCACCTGGAGCGCGGCCAGCTCCGGCCTCCCCAACCTGGACGTGCGGGCCCTGGCCGTATCGCCGAACGTCGTCGCCGACCGGACCCTCCTCGCCGGCACCTATGGGAGCAGCGTTTTCTGCTCCACCAACGGCGGCAGCTCCTGGAGCGCGGTGAACATCGCCAGCAAGTTCTACGACAAGGGCTACGTTAACTGGCTGGAGGTCAGCTACTACGCCTCTTTCGTGGCCGAAGGCAACGTGTTGGCGTTTAGCCCCAATGCCGCCGGCCTCTACGAGGTCACCGGCTTCACCAGCAACGACATCGAGGTCTATGATGTCAGCGACATGACCCACGTGCAGCGTCTCGTCAATACAACGGTGGCGGGTGGCACGGTGCGCTTCAGCGCTGCGAGCGCCAGCCGCATCCTGGCCCTGACGCCGGCCGCATGGCTCACCCCGTTGGGGCTCGCCGAAGTCACCTATCCCACGTCTCCTTACACGCCGGCCGACCTGCTGGACACCGCCAACGGTGCCGACTACATTCTTATCAGCCATGCCGACTTCTGGCCGCAGGCGCTGCGGCTGGCCTCCTACCGGGCGGCGGATTTCCGTGTCGCTTTGATCGCCGTGCAACAGATCTACGACCAGTTCAACGGCGGCCTGATGTCGGCCGAAGCCATTCGCGACTTCCTGCAATACGCCTACGACCACTGGCAGGCACCGCGCCCTGCCTTCGTCCTGCTGCTGGGCGACGGCACCTACGACATGCGCCAGTACCTCGGCAACAGCGCGCCCACCTATATCCCGCCTTTCCTCGCCCTGGTTGATGGCAAGGTCAACGGCGAGACGGCCGCCGACAACCGCTTCGTGACCGTCGCCGGCGATGACATCATGCCCGACATGCACATCGGACGGCTGCCTGCCAACAGCCTGGCCGAAGCGGAGGCCATGGTTGACAAGATCATCGCTTATGAACTCGGATGCGCCTGCGGCCCGTGGAGCCAACACGTGCTCTTTGTCGCCGATGACCTGGAAGGCGGCGGCGGCAACTTCTACGCCTATTCCAACGGCCTCGCCGATGGCTATGCCGACCCGCCGGCCAACACCATCAAGTACCTGCCGGAACCGTACACCTCAACAAAGGTATATCTGGGACCGCCGCCTGACGGCACCTGCGACACCCCGGCAGCGTGCAGCGCCGAGATCACCCACACGCTGAACACCACCGGGGCGCTGCTGACAAGCTACATCGGCCATTCCCTCAAGACCGTCTGGGGAGCAGAGGACCGGCTGCTGGACCAGGCGGCGTTGAGCACGCTGGAAAGCCGTTCCTGCCTGCCCATCATGCTGGCCATGACTTGCGAGACGGGCTTCTTCCACGAGCCGCAGTTGGGCTTCTCCTCCCTGGGTGAGGCCGCTGTAAGGGAGCCCGGCCGCGGGGCAGTGGCCTACTGGGGGGCCGCCGGCAGCGGCCTGGCCTCGGGACAGGATTTCCTCGAAAAGGGCTTCTTCCTGGCCCTCTTCCACGGCGGGGCGGACAGGGTAGGGGTAGCTGTCACCGAGGGCAAGCGCTATCTGCTGGAAAACACACCACCGGGCAACTACGACAACCTGGTGGACATGTTCACCCTCTTTGGCGACCCGGCGCTCAAAGTCAAAGTGGGAAACAACTGCGGCGACAGCGCTATCGGCGACTTCGTGTGGTGGGACATCAACGGCAACGGCCAGCAAGACCCCGGCGAGCCGGGCATCCCCGGGGTGGACGTGGTGCTCTCGGACAATTTGCTGGTCTCCACCACTGACGCCAACGGCTTTTACACCTTCGCCAACGTGCCCGCCGGCATGTACACCCTCAAGATCGGGGACACCGAGTTCCAGCCTGGTGGCACGCTGTACAACTGGCTTGCCAGCCCGCGGGCCGCCGCCGCGCCAGACCTGGACTCCGACGGCGATGAGGTCGCCCATGTTGCCGACGTCATCCTGCAGCCCGGTGAGGTGAACCGCGCCACGGACTTCGGCTTTCGCATCCCCTCGAGCTACGTGCTCGCTCAGGAATTGAACACCCAGGAAGCGGTGCGGCCTGGTGACCTGCTCAGCTTCACCATCCGCATCGTCAACACCGGCGCCACGACCATCACGCACCTGCCGCTGCGCTACGTTTACGACAACGCCTACCTGAGCTACGTAAGTGCCGCCCCTGCTCCGGACGATGCCGGGGATGACGGGATGATAGAATGGAGCGATCTCACCGCCGGCTTCGGCCAGGACCTGGCACCGGGAGCCGACATCACAGTCGTCATCGCTTTCAAGGCCGTCATGGACACGACGTCCCTGCCAGGTGACCAGACGGTGAACACGGCCCGGGTAGATGGCGCCAGGGCAGACCCCGACGGCGCAGGGCCATTGGCCGCTCTGGAGCAACTGCCGGAGCAGGAAGCCAGCGCGGGGGTGCAGATCCTCAATCCCACAGGGCTGACCCTGGCTGCCCTCAGCGGTGTGGCGCGGCCTGATGGGGTGCTGATCGCCTGGGAGACGGCCAGCGAGCTGCCCATCGTCGGCTTCAACATCCTGCGCCGGGAGGCAGGCGGTGAATGGCAGAGGGTGAACGAAGAATTCATCTTCGCCGCCCGCGCCGGAGCCAATGAGGGAGCAACTTACACGTATCAGGACAAACAGGTAACCGCCGGAACCACGTACGAGTACATGCTGGAGACGGTGAAAAGCGATGGCAGCGTGGAGCAATCCGGGCCTGCCTGGGTCACCATCGGCTGGTGGGCCATGCTGCCTCTGATCATGGAAGGATAAATCCGATGGCACACACCCGGCTCTCGAATGGCATTGCTCGCGGACGTAGATTGCAGATTGCAGATTGCAGATTGCAGAACGAACGATTCCGCATTCCGCAATCCGCATTCCGCCATCCGCAATGGAAACGCCTGGTGGCTGCCCTGTGCATCGTTGCCCTGACTCTGTTCATCCCGCTGTCCGGGCTGGCCTGGGGGGCAGGGGAGACAGTCGTCTCAGGCCCGCGCCTCTGGCCCGCTATGGCCCTTCCCTCCAGGGCCTATATGCCTGGCCGAATCCTGGTCAAGTTCTGGCCCAAGGCCCAATTGAGCGTCCAGGCGGTGATGGACGACATGGGCCTGCGCCCCCTCGGCCATCTTCGGGCACTTGACGTTTATATCGTGGAGGTCACGCCGGGCAGCGAACTGGAGACCGCGGCGCGTCTGGCCGCCCATCCTGCCGTCGCCTATGCCGAACCCGATGTCCTGGTACAGGCCCTGGCCACGCCCAACGACCCTTACTACGTCAACGGCTACCAATGGAACCTGACCCGCATCAAGGCCGAACAGGCCTGGGACACGACCACCGGCAGCAGCGACATCGTCATCGCCATCGTGGATACCGGCGTTGACCTGTCCCACCCTGACCTGGCTGCCAAGATCGTCGCCGGCTATGATTTTGTGAACGGTGACAGCGACGCCAGCGACGACCATGGGCATGGCACCCACGTGGCCAGCATCGCTGCGGCACTCTCCAACAACGGCAGAGGGCTGGCCGGCGTCTCCTGGGGGGCCAGGATCATGCCCGTCAAGGTGCTCAGCGCCGACGGCAGTGGCCTGGTGAGCAACGTCGCCAACGGCATTTGCTGGGCCGCCGACCATGGCGCTGACGTCATCAATCTCAGCCTCGGGGGCCCCGCCGCGGCGACCCTCCAGAGCGCCGTGGACTATGCCTACAACGCTGGAGCCCTGGTGGTGGCTGCGGCCGGCAACAGCTACAAGGAGGGCAATCCCCCGATCTATCCGGCAGCCTGCAATCACGTGCTGGCCGTCGCTGCCACCAACGACCTCGACGGCCACGCCTCCTACTCCAGCAGCGGCAGCTACGTGGACGTGGCGGCGCCCGGTGGGGATCCCACCAGCAGCAGCGACAGCAACCCCAACCACTGGATCGTTGGCGCTTACTGGCGGGGCAAGGGGTGCGACTACGCCTGGGGGGCTGGCACCAGCCAGGCAGCGCCACACGTGGCCGGGTTGGCAGCCCTGCTCCTCTCCGTCAACAGCAGCCTGACCAACAATGATCTGGAGGTATTGATACGCAATACAGCCGTGGACGTCAGCACGCCGGGGTGGGACGAGTTCACGGGATATGGCCGCATTGACGCCCAGGCCGCCGTTGCCGCGGCGAGCGCTCAACCCTCGTCCAGCTACGTGCTCACCAAACAGTTGCTCACCGCAGAACCGGTGCGGGTGAACGATCCCCTCAGCTTCGTCATCCGCATCACCAACACCGGCGACAGTTGGATCAGCGTTTTGCCCCTGCAGGATGTCTACGACACGGCTTACCTGAGCTATGCCGGTGCCAATCCCCCCTCGGATGATCAGGTGAACGACGGGGTGGTGGACTGGAGCGACCTCACGGCCAGCCTGGGCCAGGACCTGGCGCCGGGGGCCAGTTTCACGGTCACCGTCACCTTTTGGGCCGGGGCGGATACGACAGGATTGCCGGATAACAGGACGGTGAACACGGCCATCGTGCACGACGCCCTGGCCGACCCTGATGGCCCTGGCCCGCTGGGCGCTGGACAGGCGTTGCCGACGCAACAGGATAGCGCCAGCGTGCGCATCACCAATCCCACCGGGCTGACACTGGCCAGTTTTGCCGGCGCGGCGCAGCCGGATGGTGTGTTGCTGACCTGGGAAACGGCCAGCGAACTGGAGCTGGTGGGCTTCCGCCTGCTGCGCCGTGAGGCCGGTCAGTCCTTCGCCGCCCTGAACGAGGCGCTGATCTTCGCCCGCTACGCCGGGGCCAACCAGGGGGCGACCTACACCTACCGCGACCGGGAAGTGCTCCCCGGAACCACGTACGACTACGCCCTGGAGATGGTCACATCCGACGGCAGTGTGGAGCGACAGGGGCCAGTTTCGCTCACTGTGAGCTGGTGGCTCCGCCTGCCGCTGGTGATGAACGTGCGGGGCCAGTAGCCGCGCCTTTGCCCTTCGGCGGTGTCATCATTTCCCCCCGTCGGCCCCATCTTCGCCGCCAGGAACGCCGAGTGCGCAGAGCATTTTTCGATCTCTCTGCGGGCTCGGCGTTCTCCGCGGTTCAAAAACCGCCAAAATCTGCTAAACCTATCCGAAAACTTGCTCACGGCGGACCTTAGTCCGCCGCTGGACTAAGGTCCAGCGGGAGCGAGGAGACTTTTAGGATGGGCATTAAGTAACTCCCAACGGAGTGCATGGTTTTCCAGCGTTTGACAAAATGGCCATCGTGTGATATGCTATTTATGCGGTGTTAATGACCACGGCGATCCCTTGTTCGAGGGAGGCGAGAAATGAAGAACGGCGGGAAGACAGAAAAACACCTGTTACAGGAAGTGACGGAATTGCGCCAACGCCTTGCTGAAGCGGATGTTTCGGGAACCCGCCTCGAGCAATCGGAGAAACTGCTGGCAGAGGAGCGCCGTCTGTTGCGCGCCCTGATAGACAACATGCCGGATCTCATTTACGCCAAAGACACGGAGAGCCGATTTGTGGTCGGCAACCTGGCCGTGGCGCGCCTGATGGGGGCAGAGACGCCGGACGAGCTCATAGGAAAGACGGATTTCGATTTCTATCCGCAGGAGTTGGCGGCCAAATACTACGCCGACGAGCAGGAAATCATCCGATCGGGCCAGCCCCTGATCAACCGCGAAGAGCCTCTCATGAACCAGGTCTCGGGGCGAAAAGGCTGGCTGTCCACCACCAAAGCGCCCTTGCGCGATGACCAGGGAAAGATCATAGGGCTCGTGGGCATAGGCCGCGACATCACCGATCGCAAGCGGGCGGAGGAAGAAAGCCGTCGCCAAAGCGACCTGTTGATGGCCGTCAACATGGTGTTTCGAAAGACGATGACGTGTGAGACCGATGAAGAGGTGGCCCAGATATGCCTGGCTGTGGCCGAGGAGCTGACCACCAGCCAGTTCGGTTTCATCGGCGAAGTGAACCAGAGGGGGCGTTTTGACACCATCGCCCTGAGTGACCCGGGTTGGAATGCCTGCCGAATGCCCAGGACGGACGCCGTAGCGCAGATTCGGGATATGGAGATCCGCGGATACTGGGGCAGGGCGATCAGGGAGGGACATTCGGTGATCGTCAACGATCCCGTCTCCGATCCCGACCGGATAGGGACGCCGGAGGGCCATCCGCCGGTGACCTCTTTCCTGGGCGTTCCGTTGAAGAGGGGATCCGAGATCGTGGGCATGATCGCCCTGGCCAACAAAGAAGCAGGCTATGACCGAACCGATCAGCAGACCATCGAAGCGCTGGCCATGGCCTTTGTGGAGGCGCTGACGCGCAAACGGACGGAACAGGCGCTGCGGGAAAGCGAGGAACGTTACCGCCAGTTGTTTGACGGTGTGCCGGTGGGCCTCTACCGCACCACGCCGCAAGGGCAGATCCTGGATGCCAATCGAGCCCTGGTGCAGATGTTGGGCTACCCCAGCCGGGAAGCCTTCCTGCAGGCCAACGCCGCCGACGTGTATGTGGACGCCAGGGCTCGAGAGCAGTGGAAGGCCCTGATGGAAGGCCAGGGGGCCGTGCACCATTTCGAGACGCAGATGCGCCGCTTCGACGGCTCGGTCATTTGGGTGAGCGATACGTCACAGGTCGTCTATGGCGACGATGGGCAGGTATTGTACTACGAAGGCAGTCTGGCCGACATCACCGAGCGTAAGGAGGCCGAGGAAGCCCTGCAACTCACCATGGCCGAACTGGCTCGTTCCAACAAGGAGTTGGAGCATTTCGCCTATGTGGCCTCTCACGACCTGCAGGAGCCGCTGCGCATGGTGGCCAGCTATGTGCAATTGCTGGCGCGGCGCTACAAAGGGCGGCTTGATGCGGACGCCGACGAGTTCATCGCCTACGCCGTGGACGGGGCCAGCCGCATGCAGACGCTGATCAACGACCTGTTGACCTATTCCCGGGTGGGCACGCGCGGCAAGCCCTTTGCCCCCACCGACTGCGAAGAGGTCCTCGATCGGGCGCTGGTCAATCTGAAGATGGTCATCGAGGAAAGCGGGGCGGTGATCACCCGCGATCCCCTGCCGCGCGTCATGGCCGATGGCACGCAACTGACGCAGGTATTCCAGAACCTGATCGGCAACGCCATCAAGTTCCGCCGTGAACAGCCTCCGCGTGTGCATATCTCGGCCGAGCGAAAGGGCAACGAATGGCTCTTCTCGGTGCGCGACAACGGCATTGGCATAGACCCCCAGTACCACGAGCGCATCTTCGTCATCTTTCAGCGGTTACATAGCCGGGAAGAATATCCGGGCACCGGCATCGGGCTGGCCGTCTGCAAGAGGATTGTGGAGCGCCACGGCGGGCGCATTTGGGTGGAGTCACAACTCGGAGAGGGCTCAACATTTTATTTCACCCTCCCCTGAAAACGCAGGGCAAATTTCCAATCTGCTCCGAAAATGTCACCCTGGGCGCAGCGAAGGGTCTCTTGTTCGCTCCCGCACGAGATTCTTCGCTCCGCTCAGATTCTTCGCTCCGCTCAGAATGACATTTTCGTGTTTCGTGGCGGCCTGTCAGGCCATGATCACTGCCTCGTGAAGGAAGATGGAGCCGTATGAGCGACCGGATAAACAGCAGACCTGTTGAGATATTGTTGGTGGAGAATAACCCTGGCGACGTGCGCCTGATGACAGAAATCTTCCGGGAAAGCAACATGCACAACACGCTACACACGGTCAGGGATGGTGTGGAGGCGCTGGCCTTCCTGCGCCGGGAGGGAGACTATGCCCACGCCCCCCGGCCGGGCCTCATCTTGCTTGACCTCAACCTGCCCAGGAAGGATGGCCGCGAGGTATTGGCGGAGATCAAAGAAGGCCCCGGCCTGAGACGTATTCCCGTCATCATCCTGACCACCTCGGCAGCCGAACAAGACATCGTCGGGGCCTACGATCTGCGGGCGAACTGCTACATCACCAAGCCCATGGGCCTGGAGCCCTTCATGGCCGTGATGCGCTCTATCGGCGATTTCTGGCTCACCACGGTGAGACTGCCGGACAGGTGAGGGAGGTGGGACATGGACGTGATCAGGGTCTTATTGGTGGAGGATAATCCCGGCGATGCCCGGCTGATCCGGGAGATGTTGAGCGAAGTGCGAGAAGTGACCTTCGATGTGCAGCGCGCCGATCGCCTCTCGGCAAGCCTGGAGCGCCTGGCGGAGGGCGGCATTGATGTGGTCCTTTTGGATCTCTCACTGCCCGACAGCCAGGGGCTGGAGACCTTCGCCCGGGTGTACGCCCAGGCGCCAGAAGTGCCCGTCGTGCTGCTGACCGGCCTCGACGATGCCGATCTGGCCGTTCGAGCGGTGCGGGAGGGCGCTCAGGACTATCTGGTCAAGGGGCAACTGGACAGCGGCCTGCTGGCGCGTGCCATCCGCTACGCCATCGAAAGGCACCGGGCGCAGGTAGAGCGTCTGCTCAGGGCGCGGCGGGTGAGGGCGGGCAAGGTGCTGGGGTTCATGGGAGCCAAAGGCGGCGTGGGCACCACGACCGTGGCCCTGAACGTCGCTATGGCTCTGGCCCAGCAGAAGAAGAGCGTCATCGCCGTGGAACTCCGATCCTGCTGGGGCACCTTCGCCCCGCAACTGGGACACACGCCGGCCGAGAACCTGAGGAGCCTGCTCGACCTTGACCCCCGGCGCATCAACGAGAAGGAATTGAACACGCGTCTGGTCAACTGGGCATCCGGGCTGCATGTGCTGTTTGGCCCCCAGAAGGTGGAAGAGTTCATGGCCATCAGCGACGATCAGGCCGAGGCCATAATCAAGGCGCTGGCCGGCATGGCCGATGTCACCATCGTGGACCTGCCCGGCTATCCCTGTGAGGCCAGCCGGGCGGCGATTCAACTCTGCGACCGCCTGGCCCTGGTGGTGGAGCCGGAAGCGGTCTCTGTGGCCTCCGGCAGGCTCACCCTGGAGTTGCTGGAGGCCTGGGGCGTGGGCGGAGGAGTGGTGGGCCTGGTAGTGGTCAACCGGGCTATGCTGGCCATGCCTTTGACGACGATCCAATCGCAGTTAGGATGCGAGATCATCGGCGTGGTGCCTCCGGCCATGGAAGCGTGCATCGCCGCCCAGAAGCGAGGCGTCCCCCTGCTCCTCCATCAGCCAGAGCACCTGGCGGCCGTCAGCCTGACGGAGATAGCCAACAAACTCGTTGCGGACTAAGTAGCTCGACAATGTTACTACCTGTGCGGTTGCGATGGGCGCTGCTGGCTACCAGCTCTGTTTTTGCCGCAATAGTAGGACAACTGCGAGCAGTTGTCCTACTACTACCTACCAACCGCACAGGTGGACATTTTTCCAGCGGGGCAACGGCTCAGCCAGTGCTCGCAGCGGACCTTAGTCCGCCGCTGGACTAAGGTCCAGCGGGAGCAAAAGGGGGGCGGATAGGTTCTAATCAGCGAAGCTTCGCCCCAAGCCGATGAGTTCTCTTTTCCTTGCTCCCGCTGGACAGCCATGTCCAGCGGCTAAGCAACAGAC
>JARYMM010000060.1 GCA_029907105.1 Anaerolineae bacterium
GCTGGATAAGGGCGTGGACGCCGTGAAGCTGGCCGCGGCCAAAGCGAGCGTGGACAAGAAGCGGCTGGCCGTGGCCGAGGCGGAGGCGGACCTGGAGGCAGCCACCCTGCGGGCGCCTTTCAGCGGCACAATCCTGGAGGTGGCCGTCACGCCGGGCGCTCTGGTGGGCGCGAACACGCGCATTCTGACCCTGGCCAATCTGGACAGCCTGCAGGTGCGGGCCCTGGTGGATGAGACGACGATCCGCCAGGTGAAGGCGGGGCAGGCGGCGGTGATCACGTTTGACGCCTTTCCTGGGCAGAAGTTTCGCGGGCAGGTGCTGGCGGTGCCGCTGCAGGGCACGTTGCAAGGGGGCGTGATGGTGTACGAGGTGCCCATCTCTCTGGAGGGCGCAGGCGAGTTGCCCTTGTTGGTGGGGATGACGGCCAATGTGGCCATTGAGGTGGGGCAGGTGGAGAATGCGTTGCTGGTGCCGACGATGGCCTTGCAGAATGTGGGCGGGTTCTATCAGGTGTTGGTGCCGGGCGGGGATGCGTCGGAGCCGCAGGCGGTGCCGGTGGAGGTGGGGTTGAGCGATGGGGTGTACACGCAGATTGTGCGGGAGTTGAACGAGGGCGATCAGGTGGTGGTGCAGATGCAGGCCAGCGATAGCACACGGTTTGGCTTTGGTGCCATACGCATGATGGGAGGCGTCATGGGCGGCGGTCGGCTGCGGTAGAGGTCTCTTGCGTACTGTAACACAGGCTTCAGCCTGTACGGGGCCGGGTAGGCCCTTTGGTCTCAGCCGTTTGCCCGTTTGGGGCTTTGAGCTTTGAAGTGTGGAGTTCATCAGGGATAGGGTACAATGTTGAAACTGCTCATGGTGCTGCGTGTGGCCCTGAACGCGCTGATGGTGAACAAAATGCGCTCGTTCTTGACCATGCTGGGCATTGTCATCGGGGTGGCCGCCGTCATCTCTCTGGTCGCCGTTGGAGCGGGCGCGCAGGCCCAGGTCGTGAGCAATCTGCAAGGGCTGGGTTCGAATCTGCTGGTGGTCACGGCTGGAACCAGGTTTGCCTTCTCGCAGCGAGGCCTGCAGCAGAACGTTCGTGCCTTGACCAATGCCGATGTTGAGGCCATCCGGAAGCTGGCGACGGCCATCAGCGCCGTGGCTCCGGAGTATGCCGCTAACGCCACGGCCGTGTACCAGGGCAAGACGACGAATACCAGCGTGACCGGGGTGACCGCCGAATACGACGAGGTGCGTAACTGGAAGGTGGCCAGAGGGCGGTTCATCAGCCAGGAGGACAACGATAACCTGGCCATGGTAGTGGTGCTGGGCCAGACGGTGGTGGAGGACCTGTTCGGCAGCACCCTGGTCAATCCTGTGGGCCAGACGGTGCGCATCAACCGTCAGAACTACACGGTGGTCGGTGTGCTGAAGAGCAAGGGGGGGCAGGGTGGCTTTGGCAATCAGGATAATGTGATCTTCATGCCCCTGCGCACGGCGCAGTTGAAGCTGGGCGGCGCCGGCAACCAACAGGTGCGTTCGATCAACCTGCAGGCGCGCTCGGCAGAAGAGATGGATCTGGCCCAGGCCCAGGTGACGGCCATCCTGCGCACGCTGCACGGCCTGCAATCGGGTCAGGAGGATGACTTCATGGTGCAGAACCAGGCCGACATCGTGGGCGTGGTGGAAGAGACCACAGGCACCTTCACCACACTGTTGGGCAGCATCGCCGCCATCTCGCTGCTGGTGGGCGGCATCGGCATCATGAACATCATGCTCGTCAGCGTGACCGAGCGCACCCGAGAGGTCGGACTGCGCAAGGCGGTGGGGGCCAAACGGGGTGACATCTTGATGCAGTTCCTGGTGGAGGCCGTCGTTCTGAGTGTTGGGGGTGGCCTGATCGGCGTGGCCGTGGGAATCGGCGGCGCACAGGTCATCACCCCGCTGCTGGGAAACAGCGAGGCCCTGGTCACCCCGGAGAGCGTCGCCCTGGCCCTTGCCGTGTCGTTGGGCATCGGTATCTTCTTTGGCCTCTATCCGGCCAACCGCGCCGCCGCGCTCAACCCGATTGACGCCTTGCGCTACGAGTAGTCATGTGGTCTGACTGGTCGCAGGGGCGCAGGACTGCAGGCTCACCTGGCCACGCGACTACGCGACGAACTGAGGGTTTTTCGTCGGGCTTCGGTTGTGTTACAATGGTTTTAGCAGAGGTTGTATCGTGGCCCAGCGTATCCTGGTGGTAGACGACGACAAAGAAATCGTGCGGCTGGTGCGCGCCTATCTGGAGCAGGCAGGATATAAGGTCTTCGTTGCCTACGAGGGGGAGATGGCCCTGTCCCTCATCCGCAGCGAGCGGCCTGACCTGGTGGTGCTGGACCTGATGTTGCCCGGCCGCGACGGTTGGGACATCACCCGTATCGTGCGCAACGATGCCACTCTGGCCGATATCCCCATCATCATGCTCACGGCGCGTGTCGAGGATACCGACCGCATTCTCGGCCTGGAGCTGGGCGCCGACGATTACATCACCAAGCCCTTCAACCCGCGCGAGGTGGTGGCCCGCACGCGGGCCGTGCTGCGCCGCGCGGCAGGCGAATTCACCCAACCCCACGTCCTGCAGGTCGGCCGGCTGCTCATGGACCTGGACCGGCACGAGGTACAGATGGACGGGCAGCCTGTGGAGCTTACGCCTACCGAGTTCGACCTCCTGCGCGTGTTGATGGAAAACCCCGGCCATGCCTTCACCCGCACCGAACTCATCGAGAAAGGGCTGGGTTATACCTACGAGGGGCTGGATCGCACCGTGGACAGCCACATCAAGAACCTGCGCCGCAAGATCGAGCCGGATCCGAAGAGGCCGGTCTACATCCAGACTGTCTACGGCGTCGGCTATCGGCTGATAGGGGAGGGGCCCTCACCCTGGCCCTCTCCCCTGGGGAGGGGGGACGAAAGGTTATGAACCGCCTCTGGGTACGGCTGACCCTGGCCTTCGCCCTGGTCATCCTGGTGGCCGTGGGAGCCATTGCCATCCCGATCAATCAGGCTGCCGGCGTCCGCTTCCGTGAATACATCACGCGCAGTGGGATGATGGCCTCCGGCAGCGGGATGGAGCAACTGGCCGCCTATTACCAACGACAGGGCAGTTGGGAGGGCGTGGAGAGTTTGCTGGCTGGGGGCGTCCTTATCGGCCGGCCTATGGGAAACCCCTGGCAGGACAGGGAGCGGTTCCCGGGCATGGTGAGGGGCCGCCTGGATGCCGTGCTGGCCGACGTCAGGGGAAGGGTCGTCTTTGACAGTGCCGGGAAGGATACAGGCAGGCAGTTGGGTCCTGCGGAATTGGACAACGCCCTGCCCATCACCGACCCCAGTGATGGACGGGTGATCGGCTATTTGCTCATCGCCTTGCCCCGCCCGGAGATGCTGGGCACGCTGGAGCAGAGCTTCCTGGCCCGGCTGCGCAATGTGTTGATCGTGGCCGGGGCTTTGGCCGTGGGATTGGGGCTGATCGTGGGGGCGATTCTCAGCCACAACCTGACAGCGCCACTACGCCGCCTGACCGATGCGGCGCGGGCGGTGGCCGGCCGCGACTTCAGCCAGAGGGTAGAGGAGCGGGGCAGTGCCGAAATCGTGGAGGTCGCCCATGCCTTCAACGAGATGACCTCGGCCCTGCAGGAGGCGGAGACGCTGCGGCAGAACCTGATGGCCGACGTGGCTCACGAACTGCGCACCCCGCTCACCGTGCTGCAAGGCAATCTGCGCGCCTTGCTGGATGATGTCTATCCGCTGGAGAAGGCCGAGGTGGCCCGGCTTTATGATGAGACCCGGTTGCTCGGCCGGCTCGTGGAGGACCTGCGGGAGCTGGCCCTGGCCGAGGCCGGGCAACTGCGCCTCAACCTGCAGCCGACCGACGCCGCCCAGGTGATCGAGGCTACTGTGTCCACCTTTGCCCTGGTCGCCGAGGAGAAGGGGGTCGGCCTGAACGTGCAGGTGATCGAAGGTTTGCCCGCAGTGCAGGCCGACCCCGACCGTTTGGCCCAGGTGCTGCGCAACCTGCTGGGCAACGCCCTGCGCCACACGCCGCCCGGCGGCCACATACGGGTTTCGGGTTCCATGTTCCGGGTTTCAGGAGATGGTGCCATCCAACCCTTCGGGCAGGCCCTCAGGGCAAAGCCTGAGACTTTCAACCTGAAACCTGGAGCACTTGCTCCCGGCGAGTGGGTGATCGTCACCATAGAGGACACCGGCGAGGGCATCCCGCCCGAGGACCTGCCGTACATCTTCGACCGCTTCTGGCGGACTGACCGTTCCCGCTCGCGGGAGACCGGCGGCTCTGGCCTGGGGCTGACCATCGCCAGGCAACTGGTGCAGGCGCAGGGTGGCCGCATCGGTGTGCAGAGCGAATTGGGCCACGGCAGCCGCTTTTGGTTCACCCTGCCCGTCGCACTGTAACACAGGCTTCAGCCTGTGCAGGGTTACAGGCTGAAGCCTGTGCTACAATTTCTGTCTGCGAACCCGAAACCCTGGAACCTGCAACCCTGGAACCCCTCTTTGGGCCTCAGCCATTTGCCCGTGCTTCCGACTGGTGCTATAATCGCGTCATCAACTGCAAAGGAGAATGGTATGAAGCACCGAACCTTGTGGATTGTGCTGATCGCGATGGCCACGCTTGGCCTGGGCTGCGCTCTGGCCGGCTGCGGCGGGAAAGAGAAAGCCGAACCGACACCATTGCCCGTGGCACAGGCCACGCCCTCGCCGACGGAGCAGCCAACGCGGCCGTCGGAGCCCAAGGCCACCCCCACCCCCGTGCCGCCCACGCCGCGCCCGCCCACCCCAACACCGCTCCCGCCCACGCCAATGGCCCTGGCCGGGCTGTTCGTCCGTCCGCAGGAGGTCCTGGACAGCTACCGCCTGCGCTCCACCGTGCGCATACTGGAAGGAGGAGGCCTGCCAGGAGAGGAATTCACCATCGAAGAGGAGTGGGTGCGCCAGCCGCCGGCGCGCCGTCAGGCCACCTCCTTCAGAAAACGGTCTACGAGCAGGAGCACACCCTTTACGAGCTGAATCAGCCCATCACCATCACGCCGCCGCAGTAGGCCCGGGGTGGCCCAGGATGAATGACAGAAGCCGGTGGGCGATGTGGCACGCCCACCGGCTTTGCTTTTGTTCCGAATCGGTGTACAATCGGCAGCGGAACCATTGCCCTGCATCCTGCGTCTTGTACTTTGCATCTTGCATCTTGCCTCTTCCAGGGGGTTGATTGGTGGTGAGGGTTTGGCGTCGTTGGGTTTTCTGGCTGGTCCTGGCCCTCCTGGTGCTGGCTTTGGCGGCCGGTGCCAGTTTCGCCGCGCTGGTC
This sequence comes from Anaerolineae bacterium, assembly GCA_029907105.1. Lineage (GTDB taxonomy): Bacteria > Chloroflexota > Anaerolineae > UBA3071 > UBA3071 > JARYMM01. The sequence continues at coordinate 5,343 of JARYMM010000060.1, forward strand.
GCCGACCTTCCTGCTCCAGATGAAGCCCTCCGACGCACCGCTGTGCCCAGCACGCTCATCCTCGACCGCCACGGCCGCCTGCTTTACGAGGTCATTGACCCCCAGGGCGGCAAGCACGAGCCTTTGCCTTTGGACGCTTTCCCTGCTGCCTGCCGCCAGGCGACTGTGGCCACGGAAGACGCCAACTTTTACCATCACCCCGGCGTGGACCTCCTGGCCATTCTGCGCTCGGCCTGGCTGAACATCCGTTATGGCAGCACGGTCAGCGGGGCCAGCACGCTGACGCAGCAGGTGGCCCGCACCCTTCTGCTGGAGCCAGAGGAGCGCTACGAGCGCAGCCTGCGCCGTAAGCTGCGGGAGGTCTGGCTGGCCTGGCGGCTGGAGCGGCGCTTCAGCAAGGATGAGCTGCTGGCCCTCTACCTTAACCAGACCTACTACGGCCACTTCGCCTACGGCATGGCGGCGGCGGCCCAGGCCTATTTCGGCAAGCCCGTTGGTGAGCTGGATCTCGCCGAGTGCGCGCTGCTGGCCGGGCTCCCTCAGTACCCTGCCGGCTACAACCCGCTGGAAAACCCGGAGGCGGCCAAAACCCGCCAGGCCATCGTCCTCGACCTGATGGTGCGGCACGGCGTCCTCACCCCCCAGGAGGCAGCGCTGGCCAAGGTGGAGCGTTTGCAGTATGCTGCCACGCCTTTCCCCATCCAGGCCCCGCACTTCGTCATGGTCGTGCAGGCCGAGTTGGAGAGGGAGCTGGGAGCGGAAACACTGCGCCGTGGCGGGCTGCGGGTGTACACCACGCTCGACCTGGACTGGCAGGAGCAGGCCGAAGCCATCGTCCGCCGTCGCTTACAGCAGTTGGCCAAGGATCCCGACGCCCCGCCCAACCGCCGTGTGGACAATGCCGCCCTGGTGGCCCTCGACCCGCTTAGCGGTGCCGTCCGCGTCATGGTCGGCAGCCCCGACTACTTCGACCCCCGCATCAACGGTGCCGTCAACGGCGCGCTGAGCCCGCGTCAGCCCGGCTCGGCCATCAAGCCGTTGACCTATGCGGCGGCCTTCGATCCGGCCAAAGCCGCGGCTGCCGGCCGCACCGTCTTCACCCCGGCCACGCTGATCAGCGATGTGCGCACCTCCTTTCCCACCCGTGAGGGCATCCCTTACGTGCCGCTGAACTATGACCTGCGTTTCCATGGCCCCGTGCTGGCCCGCCAGGCGCTGGGCTCTTCGTTCAACGTTCCCGCCGTCAAGGTCCTCCAGCATATCGGCGTGGATGAGCTGATCCGCCAGGCGCGGGAGCTGGGCATCACCACCTTCAGCGCCGACGAGGAGTTCGGCCTGGCCCTCACCCTGGGCGGCGGCGAAATGTCTTTGCTCGAATTGACCGCTGCCTACGGGGCCTTCGCCAACGGCGGCTTGCGCGTCCAACCGGTCGCCATCGAACGCATCGAGACCCTCAGCGGTCAACAGTTGGCGTTCGGCGAACACGCATCACGCATCACGCATCCCGTCCTCTCCCCTCAGGTTGCTTACCTCATCACCGACATTCTATCCGACGACACCGCCCGCATCGCCGGCTTCGGCGAAGGGAGCGTGCTCAAACTGACCCGCCCGGCGGCGGTCAAGACAGGCACGACGACCGACTGGCGGGACAACTGGACCGTTGGTTACACGCCGGAGCTGGTGGTGGGGGTCTGGGTGGGCAACGCCGACAACGAGCCCATGCGCGGCGTGAGCGGCGTGGCTGGCGCGGCGCCCATCTGGCACGACGTCATGGAGACCGTGCTGCGCGACCGCCCGCCGGCTGAGTTCCCCCGTCCCCAGGGGCTGGTGGAAGTGGAGGTCTGCGCCGATTCGGGCCTGCTTCCCGGGGAGCACTGCCCCCGCCACCGCACGGAGCTGTTCATCGCCGGCACCGAGCCGCAAGAGACATGTTCCCTGCACCAGCTTGTGCGCCTGGACGCGCGCAATGGCCAGTTGGCCGACGAGACCACGCCGCCGGAGCAGGTAGTGGAACGGGTTTACTTCGTCTTGCCCGCCGAGTTGCAGGATTGGGCGCGGGAGCAGGATATACCGCAAATCCCGAACCTCCAACCTCCAACCTCCAACTTCCAACCTCCAACCTCCAACTTCCAGTATCCGCCATCCAACACCCAGGCTCAAGCGCCGCTCGTGCTCACCAGCCCCGATCCCTTCAGCCAGTATCGGTTGCGGGCCGGGCTGCCGCGGGATGCACAGCGCATTGAGGTGGCCGCCCGCCCGGGCGATGGTGTGGTTTTGGCTCAAGTCACCCTGCTGGCCGACGGGGAGCCGCTGGCCACGCTGACGGCGCCGCCCTATCGCGTGTGGTGGCCGCTCTCGCCGGGGGCGCACGAGTTCCGGGCTGTGGGGGTGGACATGGCAGGGCGGGAATGGGTCAGTGCCCCCGTGCGTATCACGGTAAGCCAGTAGCTTTGTCCTGCCGGTCGCGATATGGTATAATTGCCATAAGCGTTCACGGGGGCGAGCCCGGTGTGGTCGAGAGTAGGCAAGGAAGCGATGAGAAGATCGTGGGTGATGTTTTGGGATCATTATGCTGTTCACAAAGTGAGGAAGAAACATGTTGAAAGATACCGCGTTACCATCTGTGTTACGAGAAGAGTTGACGGTTGTGACCGAGGCCGGATTATATGAAGATGAAGAAACCTTCTTGATCGACGCGGTGCGCACCTTCTTGGCCGCCCGTCCTGACTTGCGGGAGGCCATTGCCTGCAAACTGTACGAACGAGGCGATTTCTCTTTAGGGCGCGCTGCGGAGTGGAGCGGGCTGTCTATCGAGGCGATGAAGGAAGCGTTGCATCGCCGCGGTATCATCCGCCGGGCTGATGAGAACGCGAACGAAACGGCAGCCATGGCCCATGAGACACTCGAAGCCGCGGGGAGAGCAAAGCGTTGAGCCTTGTCGTCATCCTGGCGCAATTGGTGACGGCTTTGCAAGAAAAGGACCATTACGGGTTTCGTAGAGATGTGCTGGATATGCTGATGAATTGATCTGGGGTCGCAGTCACAATGTGGCATTGAGGAACGAGATGGGGTAAACGGGATCATGGCCGAGAAAGCAAAGTCAGCTAAGCGTCCCTACTTCTTCTGGGATTATGACATAACCGAAGAGGAGATCCGCCGCATCCTGCGCGGGGACAACGAGGTGGGGAAAGCCTGGGTCATCACCCGCATCCTGGAGTATGCCCGCTGGGAGGACATCTGGCGCTACCTCACCCTGGACGACATTCGGAAGAACTTCCAGCAACTGGGCCTCAAGCCCTACTTCCGCGACCTCTGGTCCTATGCGCTTGAAGTATGGTCAGACGACGATGGACAACATCCTTAGCCCACTGCAGAGGGCGTTTCTGCAAGCTTTCTTTGCCGTTCCCGTCGGGCAACGCTTCTTCTTGACGGGTGGCTCAGCAGCATGAAGCCCCTCTCAAGATTGACATGGTGCGGGACTTCGGACCCCAGTACGGTGAGAGATCTGTGCTCTGGAACCTATGCACTATCTCTGACGTCCGTAAGAATGTATCTTGCATCTTGCGTCTTGCATCTTGCATCCTGCATCTTGCACACCAACCCTGAAGGAGATGGACCATGAAACGCACCCCCCTCGTGTTCAACCTGTTCCTGCTGGCTGCGCTGCTGCTGAGCGGTTGCTCGGCGCCTGCGCCGCAGCCCGGAGCGACACCAGCACCCGCCACGGCCGCGCCGCTGGCGGCGACAGCTCCCACACCTGTCCCCCTGCCGCCAGCGGTCGTTGACGTCAGACCGACGCGGGGCGAGGAGCACCCGCCCGACGCGCCGATCGTGGTCACCTTCGACCAGCCGATGGACGCGGCGAGCGCCGCCGCTTTCCGCATCGAGCCGGCAGCAGCCGGCAAGGTGACGGTAGAGGCGAATTCGCTCATCTTCACCCCCGCCGAGCCGCTGCAGCGGGCCACCCGCTACCAGGTCACCATCGCCGAAACTGCCCGCAGCACCCTGGGGCTGGCCCTGGGGGCGCCGTTCAGCTTTCACTTCAACACCACCGGCTATCTGGAGATCACCAGCACGCAGCCGGCCGACGGCGCCGGGGAAGTGGCTACCGACGCCCTGGTGACCCTCGTCTTCAACCGTCCCGTCGTGCCGCTGGTCAGCGTGGGCCAGATGGGCGATTTGCCACAGCCGCTGCAGTTTGAACCCCCGGTGGAAGGCAAAGGCGAATGGCTGAACACCAGCATCTACACCTTCCGGCCCAGCGCCGGCCTCGCCGCGGCCACCACCTACACCGTAACCGTCAAAGCCGGCCTCACCGACGTCTCGGGCGGCGTGCTGGCCGAAGACTACGTCTGGAGCTTCAGCACGGCGGCACCGGTGGTCGTCATTCAGGAGCCGTCGGGCAACCAGGTGCGGCCGACGACGGCCATCACCATCACCTTCAGCCAGCCCATGGAGCGCTCCAGCACCGAGGCGGCTTTCAGCCTGCTGCCGTTTGTTGCGGACAAGCCGGACCCCAGCCGTGCTGTGGAGGGTCGCTTCCAGTGGAAAGACGATGGCCGCACGCTGGTCTTCCAGCCCGACGAGTGGCTGGAGTTCGGGGCTCGCTATCAGGTCGCCGTGCAGGACACGGCCCGGCCGGTCGTGGGCGAGGGCACGCTGCGCCGTGCCGAGGCGTGGACCTTCCGCGTCGTCCCCTTGCCGGCCATCGTCACGACTGACCCCCGGGACGGAGCCAAAAACGTGGACCCCTACGGCGGCATGGAGGTCTACTTCTCCTGCCCGCTGGCCGAGGATACCCTGGCCGGCGCGGTGACCGTCCTGCCGGAGCCGACCAGCGTCTACACCTACTACAGCCCCTGGGACAGCCGGCTGTGGATCAGTTGGGATCGGAGGCCACGCACTGCCTACACGGTCACCTTCGCCTCCACCATCGGCGACCCCTACGGCAACACGCTGGGCAAGGAGGTGGCCGTGCACTTCCGCACCGGCAACTACCAGCCCTCGGCCTACCTGGACGTCCTGGGCGAGATGGGCACCTACAATGCCTACACCGAGACGCGCATCATCGCCACCTATCTCAACATCTCCCGCCTGGACTTCAAGCTGTATCGCCTCGATGAGCAGACCTTCGTGAGCCTGACCGGCGAGGATAACTGGCGGTTCCGGGAGCGCTTCAGTCCCTCGAAGGAGATGCTGCTGCGAGAGTGGAGCGAGGAGACCGATGCCGCGCCCAACGAAAGGGGCCAGCTGATCACGGCGCTGACCGACGAAGAGGGCCAGCCGTTGCCGCCAGGCCTCTACTACCTGGTTATGCGGGCGGCAGAGATCACCTACAACCGCTACAACCGCCCGCCGGATGCCCTGCTTGTCCTCTCCCGCCACAATCTCATCCTCAAGAGCACGGCCAGCGAAGCGCTGCTGTGGGTCACAGACCTTAAGAGCGGCCAGCCGGTGGCCGGGCTGCCCGTCCGCCTGGTGGATGAGCAGGACCTGGCGCTGAGTGGCGTCACCGACGAAGAGGGGCTGTTCGCTGCCCAGTACGCCAACCGCGACCCCTGGAAGCCGCTCTATGCTTTCGTTGGCGAGCAGGGCACGGAGACCTACGGCGTGGTCACCACCCGCTGGACGAACGGCATCAGCCCCTGGGACTTTGGCCTGTCCAGCGAGACCTATCGCGAGCCTTACAGCGGCCACTTCTACACCGAGCGGCCCATCTACCGTCCCGGCCAGACGGTGCACTGGAAGGGCATCATCCGCCGCGATGATGACGCCCGCTACGACCTGCCGCCGCAGACGATCGCGGTCAGCGTGACCATTCGCGACGACATGGGCAAGGAGTTGTACAAAGCGGAGCACCAACTGAGCGAGATGGGCACGCTGCACGGCGAGCTGGCTCTGGATGAAGAGGCTGCCCTGGGTTCCTACTGGCTGGACGCTGTGCTCGAAGAGCAGCATTTCGGCACCTCCTTCCGCGTGGCCGAGTACCGCAAGCCGGAGTACGAGCTCAGCGTGCAGACCGACCGGCCTGAAGTTATCCACGGCGATACCATCAGCGCTACCGTGCAGGCCAACTACTATTTCGGCGGGCCGGTGAAGGAGGCCGCCGTGCGCTGGGCCGTGCTCAGCCAGGACACTTTCTTCAACTGGCAGGGCAAGGGCTGGTACAACTTCAGCGACTGGGACTGGGGCGACTGGCGGCGGCAGGAGGGCTGGACCCGCTTCGGCGAATTGATCGCCGAGGGCCAGGGGCAAACCGATGCCGCCGGCAGCTTCAGTTTCACTGTCCCCGCCGACATCAGCAAGTACAAGCAAAGCCAGCTCTTCACCCTCGATGTCACCGTCACCGATGTCAACGGGCAGGAGGTTTCGGGCCGCGCCGCTGTGGTGGTGCATAAGGGCAAGTTCTACATCGGCGTGTCGCCGCGGCGCTATGTGGGCGTGGTGGGCGAAGGGCAGGAGGTGGACCTGATCACCGTGGACGCGCAGAGCCAGCCGGTGCCTGGCGTGGAACTGACCGTGGTGGCTGCCGAGTACAGGTGGTACAGCGTGCAGGAGAAGGGCGACGACGGCCGCTTCACCTGGACGAGCAAGGCGGAGATCACCCCTGTGGTCACGGAGACGCTGACCACCGACGCTGAGGGCAAGGCGCTGTTCGAGTGGACGCCCGAGAAGCCGGGCGAGTACAAGATCATCGCCACAGGCCGAGACGGCCGCGGCAACGAGATCCGCAGTTCCGCCTTCATGTGGATCAGCGGGCGGCAGTTCGTGAGCTGGCGGCGGGAGAACACCGACCGCATTGACCTTATCGCCGACAAGCGGGAGTACGCGCCGGGCGACGTGGCCCGCATCCTCATCCCCCATCCCTTCCAGGGCCAGGTGGAGGCGCTGCTGACCATCGAGCGCGGCCACATCTACGAGCGTCGCCGGTTGACCTTGACCAGCAACAGCGAGACCATCGAGGTGCCCATCACCGCCGAGCACATCCCCAACATCTTCGTTTCTGTGGTCATCGTCAAGGGCATGGACGAAACGGAGCCGCTGGGCTCCTTCAAGATCGGCTACGTTGAGCTGCCCATCTCCACGGCAGAGAAAGAGCTGACGGTGACCATCACCCCCACCCCCTCCCAACCCTCCCCCTGGCAGGGGGAGGGCGGGGTGGGGGTTCGGGTGGGGCCGCGGGATACGGTCACCTACACCGTGCAGGCCACGGACCACGCCGGGCAGCCGGTGCAGGCAGAGTTCTCCCTGGCCCTGGTGGACAAGGCCGTGCTGGCCCTGGCCGACGTCGTGGGGCCGGGGCTGCTCGATCACTTCTACCGCCAGCGGGGCGTGGGCGTGACCACGGCGGCCACGCTGGTGACCAACCTCAACCGCGTGGTGGAGGAAGCGCTGGCCGAGGGGGTGCGGGGAGCCAAGGGTGGCGGCGGCGGGCCGGGCGCTGAGCTCACCGTGCGCCGCGAGTTCCCCGACATCGCCTACTGGAACCCCGTCGTGCAGACCGACGCCGAAGGCCGGGCCGAGGTGAGCGTGAAGCTGCCCGATAACCTCACCACCTGGCGCATGACCGGCCGGGGCGTCACCGCGGCCACAGAGGTGGGCGAGGCCCAGAGCGACGTGGTGGCGACGAAGGACCTGCTCGTGCGGCCGGTGGCCCCTCGCTTCTTCGTCGTCGGCGACCAGGCGGACCTGGCGGCGGTGGTGCACAACAACACCGCCGAAGATGAAGAGGTGGAGGTCAGCCTGAAGGCTGTGGGGCTGGAAATCAAGGGGCCGGCGGTACAGCAGGTCACCGTGCCGGCGCAGGGGCTGGTCAAGCTCTCCTGGCCGGTGGCCGTGCAACCCGGCGACCAGGTGACAGCGCTGTGGACGGCGCTGGGCGAGCGGCACGAGGACGCCGTGGAGTTGACCCTGCCTGTGTACCGTTACTCCACGCCGGAGGTGGTGGGCACCAGCGGTGAGGTGCAGGCCGAAGAGTCGCGGCTGGAGGTCATCCATCTGCCCACCGTGCTCGATCCCACCCAGGGCGACCTGCGCGTCAAGCTGGAGCCTTCGCTGGCCGCCGGCATGCAGGAGGGGCTCAAGTACCTGGAGCATTACCCCTGGGAGTGCGTGGAGCAGACCATGAGCCGCTTCCTGCCCAACGTGCTCACCTACCGGGCGTTGCAGAAGCTGGGCCTGGAGCGGCCCGATCTGAAGACGAAGCTGGCGCAGCAGGTGGGCGTCGGCCTGCAGCGCATCGTCAATCAGCAGAAGACCGATGGCGGCTGGGGCTGGTGGGCGGCCGACGAGAGCCGACCCTTCCTCACTGCCTACGTGCTCTTCGGGCTGCACCATGCCAACCAGGCCGGCTTCCTGGTGGATGAGGAGGTGATGGCCCGCGCCGCCCGCTACCTGAAGCGGCAACTGCGCGACCCGCGCAACCTGCAGAGCTGGGAGCTCAACCAGCAGGCCTTCATGCTCTTCGTCCTGGCCGAGGTGGGCCAGCCGGACGTGGGCCGCACCGTGGCCCTCTTCGACTACCGAGAGAAGCTTGGCCACTACGGGCGGGCTTACCTGGCCATGGCCCTGGGCCTGGTGGAAGAGGGTGGCGAGCGCAGCCGCATTGACACGCTGCTGGGCGACCTGGTCGGCCAGGCCATCCTCTCCGCCACGGGTGCGCACTGGGAGGAAGAGACGGTGGACTGGTGGACGATGAACACCGACATCCGCTCCACGGCCGTTGTCCTGGACGCCTTCGCCCGCCTGACTCCCTCCCCCTTGGAGGGGGAGGGCCGGGGAGGGGGTCTGGCTCCCAACGTGGTGCGCTGGCTGATGGTGGCGCGCAAGGCCGGCCACTGGGAGACGACGCAGGAGACGGCCTGGGCGCTCATCGCCCTCACCGACTGGATGGTCGCTTCCGGCGAACTGCAGGCCGACTATTCCTGGCAGGTGCTTTTGAACGGCGAACTGCTGGGCGAGGGCACGGCCACACGGGAGAACGTGGCCGAAGCGGTGGAGCTGCGCGCCGACATCGCCCAACTCTTCCTGGATCGGGCCAACGCCCTCTTGCTGGAGCGGCTGGAGCCGACCGGCGATCAGACCGGCCAGGGGCGGTTGTACTACACGGCGCACCTGCGCTACTTCCTGCCCGTGGAGGAGCTGGAGCCGCTGGAGCGGGGCATCGTCGTCGCCCGCCGCTATGAGCTGGCCGGGTGCGAGGAGGACTGTCCGCCGGTGAGCCAGGCCAAAGTGGGCGACGTCATCCGCGTGCGGCTGACGCTGGTGGCGCCCAACGACCTGCACTACCTGGTGGTGGAGGACCCCCTGCCCGCCGGCTGCGAGGCCGTGGACGTCAGCCTGAAGACGGTCAGCGCCCTCTATGAGGGGCCGGAGGTGGAGGCGGTGCGGCCATCGGGAGCTCCCTGGTGGTGGTCGGAATGGCTGCCCACGCACAGCGAGCTGCGCGATGAGAAGGTGGGGCTGTTCGCCACCTGGCTGCGGCGGGGCACCTATGAGTACACCTACCTGATGCGCGCCAGCCTGCCCGGCCGCTACCTGACGCTGCCCTCCACGGCCTACGAGATGTACTTCCCGGAGGTGTGGGGCCGCGCCGCCGGCGGCGCCTTCACCGTCACCGAGTGACGGGAATTCGAAGCTCAAAGCTCAAAGCTCAAAGTTCAAAGCCACAGCCCCCTTCGCCGCCAGGGTGAGGGGGGCTGTGTTTGGTGCAGATGCGGCTTCTTGCCCATGATAAGGAAGTTGTGATACAATCGAGTCCGCAGGAGCATGAGGAGAACCGTTAGTACTACAACCGCACTTGGTGGTATGTGTCATAATGAAGTTTGACGCCTGAAACCCGCTCAGCATGACAAGTACGGTTGTCGTATTAGCGCTGGCTAAAGAAGATGTGACGCGGGGATCAGGCCAGGAGGGGGAAGCCGATGTCACTCGCTTTAACCGTGAGTTCGGAAGCAATGGTCGTCTATCGGGCCACCGTACAGCGCCGCTGGGAGGAGGAGCGGCGGGAGCTGGAGCGACGACGGGAGCGCGCCTGGGAGGTGGCGCGACATGCCGCGGCGTTGTTGAAAGAGCAGTTTGGTGCTACACGGGTGGCGGCTTTCGGCTCTCTCGTTCACGGTTATTGGTTTTCCAGGATGTCGGACATAGACCTGGCCGCGTGGGGCTTGCCTGCCGAGGACTATTTTGTGGCTGTGGCCAAACTGCAGGACCTTTCACCAGACTTCAGGATCGACCAGGTGACTATGGAAAGCTGCCGGCCGGTGTTGCGAGACATTATTGTGAGGGAGGGGGAAGCACTATGAAATCGGTCTGTCGAGCCATTGCTGGACGGATTCGCTCCGAGTTGCCTGAGCTGGCACAGGTGGTCGAACGAGCCACACGCATCTGGCAGCGGGCTGTGGTGTCCACTGATGACTATTACGTGGATTATGTGTAGCCTGATTATCTCAGCAGCATCCAGGTCGTTGGTGATGGTGATTTCAGGATGAGAACTTCGCGCACAGCAGAGGATTTGTTCGCCCATGCCCGCGCTGACCAGATCGCCCGTGAGGCGCCCCTGGCGGCGCGCCTGCGCCCGCGCACCCTGGATGAGATGGTCGGTCAGGAGCACATCGTCGGCCCCGGGCGTCTGCTGCGCCGCGCCATCGAGGCCGATCGTCTCTTCTCCTCCATTATCCTCTGGGGGCCGCCCGGCACGGGCAAGACGACGCTGGCCATGATCATCGCCAACCGCACCAAATCCCACTTCGAGGCCCTCAGCGCCGTCCTGGCCGGCGTGGCCGACATCCGGCGGGTGATCGAGGAAGCCAGGGAGCGGCGGCTGCTGCATGGCCAGCGCACCATCCTGCTGGTGGACGAAATCCATCGCTTCAACAAGGCCCAGCAGGACGCCCTGCTGCCGCATGTCGAGGATGGCACCATCATCCTCATCGGCGCCACGACGGAAAACCCCTACTTCGAGGTCATCGGCCCTCTGGTCTCCCGCTCCCGCATCTTCCAGCTCCGCCCATTGACGGAGGAGCAGTTACAGGTGCTTCTGCGCCGCGCCCTGGCCGATGAGGAGCGAGGCTACGGTCGCCGCCGCGTGCAGGTGGACGAGGAGGCCCTGGCTCACCTGGCCTACGTCGCCGGCGGCGATGCCCGCAACGCCCTCAATGCCCTGGAACTGGCTGTCGAGTCCACACCGCCCGACACCGAGGGTGTCGTTCGCATCAACCTGGCCGCGGCGCAGGATTCCATCCAGCGACGGGCGCTTTTGTACGACAGGGACGGCGACGCCCACTACGACACCATCTCCGCCTTCATCAAGAGCCTGCGCGGCTCCGACCCCGATGCTGCCCTTTACTGGCTGGCCAGGATGGTTTACTCCGGCGAGGACCCCCGCTTCATCGTGCGCCGCATGATCATCTTCGCCTCTGAGGACGTGGGCCTGGCCGACCCGCAGGCCCTGGTCGTGGCCACGGCGGCGGCGCGGGCGCTGGAATGGGTGGGCCTGCCCGAAGCGCAATACGCCCTGGCCGAGGCTGCGCTTTACCTGGCCACGGCCCCCAAGAGCAACTCCGCCGGGGCCTACTGGAAGGCCCTGGCCGACGTGGAGCGAGAGGGCATCGTGGAAGTGCCCGACCACCTGAAGGATGCCAGCCGCGACGGTCGGGCCCTGGGCCACGGCCAGGGGTACAAATACCCCCACGATTATCCCGGCCACCACGTCCAGCAGCAGTACCTGCCCGATGGCCTGCAGGGCCGCCGCTATTACGAGCCGGGCGAACTGGGCTACGAGCGGGAGATCGCCGCCCGGCTGCGCCGCTGGCGGGGCCAGGATAGGGAGGAGTAGGTCGTGCGTCTCCAGCGCCTTTCGCTGACCAACTTCCGCAACTTCGCCCGCCTGACCCTCGACTTTCCCCGGCCCATCACCCTGCTGCAAGGGGACAACGCCCAGGGCAAGACCAACCTGCTGGAGGCCATCTACTACCTGGCGACCAGCCGTTCGCCCCGCGCCAGCACGGAGCGGGAGGTGGTCAACTGGCTGGCCTTCAAGGAGCCTCTGCCCTTTGCCCGCCTGGAAGCCGACCTGGCCGGCGCGGATTTCCCGGTGAAGCTGGAAATCATCCTGACCCGGCAGGCCAACCAGACCAACAACGTTCCCCGCTTCTCCAAGCAGATCCGCATCAACGGCGTTGCCAGGCGGGCCTTCGACCTGGTTGGCCATCTGCCGGTGGTGCTCTTCCTGCCCCAGGATATTCATCTGGTGACCGGCCCGCCCGCCGGCCGGCGGCGCTACCTGGATGCCACGCTTTGCCAGATGGACACGGCTTACTGCCGGACGCTGATGGACTACAGCCGTGTGCTGACGCAGCGCAATGCGCTGCTGCGCGATCTGCGCGAGCGGGGGAACCGGCAGGGGGGTGAGCAATTGCGCTTCTGGGACGAGCAGTTGGTAACCCTGGGCAGCCGTCTGACCGTGCGGCGTGCCGCCTTGCTGTCTGCCCTGGACGAGGAGGCCAACCGACAGCACCGTGTCCTGTCCGGCGGACGGGAGCGGCTGCGTCTGCGCTATACCTCGGGGATTACCGACCGCCTGCCGGCAGCGGGTCAGCAGTTGGCCCTGGATCTGGAGGGGATTGTCGGGCCGCCCTCTGCGGACGTGGATCAGGTCGTGGCGCTCTTCCAGGAGGGGTTGGATGCCCTGCGGCGGCGGGAGGTCGCCGCCGGCATGTCCTTGCTTGGCCCCCATCGTGACGACGTGCGCTTCCTGAGCGAAGGGCGTGACCTGCAAGCTTACGGCTCGCGGGGCCAGCAGCGCACGGCAACCCTGGCTCTCAAGCTGGCGGAAGTGGCGGTCATGGGCCGCGAGCTGGGGCAGCCGCCGCTGTTACTGCTGGACGACATCATGTCCGAGCTGGATGGGGCCCGCCGCCAGGCCCTGCTGACGCTGTTGTCCAGCATCCCCCAGGCCATCGTCACGGCCACCGACTGGGAAGACTTCTCGCCGGCCTTCCGCGCCCAGGCGCGTCAACTGCGGGTGGTAGAGGGGCGGATTGAGGAAATCGTCGCTTAGTCGCCTGCTCAGATGAGCGTGCAGTCCTGCGACCCTGCGACCTTGCGACCAGTCAGACCACGTGATTAAAGGGGGCGTTTCTGGGGCATGCCGGGGCGGCGGGGGTAGCGGTCGGGGGTCGGAGCGACCTTTTCCACGATGGTGATGTGGCGGGTTTCGGCCAGGCCGGGCACTTCCACGGGCACGATGCGGCGCAGCTTGCCCCCCAGGATGGCCAGCGCCCGTTCGGAAGCGATGGCCTCGGCGGTCGCCGCCTCCCCCTTCTGTGCGACCACCATTCCTCCGCGCCGGCAGAAGGGCAGCGCGTATTCCAGCAGCACGGGCAGTTCGGCCACCGCTCGGCCCAGCACCAGGTCGTAGGCTTCCCGATGTTGGGGATGATGGGCCAGCGTCTCGGCGCGGTCGTGCACGGTGGTCACCGTGGTGAGCCCCAACTCGGCGACAATATGCTCCAGAAAGCGCACTTTCTTCTGGCGCGATTCCAGAAGCGTCAACTTGAGGTTGGGCCAGACGATTTTCAGGGGCAGGCCGGGGAATCCGGCTCCCGTGCCGATGTCCAGGGCCTGCAACGGCCGGGCCAGCCAGGCCGACAGTGGCTCGGCGCTGACGGCGGTCAGCCCCAGGAGGCAGCTCAGCGAATCCAGGAAATGGCGAATCTGCACCTGCTCCGGATCGGTGACCGCCGTCAGATTGAAGCGTTGGTTCCATTCCAGCAACTGATCGGCGTAGCGCTGGAAAGTCTGGGTTTGTGCGGGGCTGAGGGGCAGGCCGAATTGGCGAGCTCCCTCGGTCAGTCGCCTCATGGTCATCTCGCGACCCTCGTGCGGCTTTCGGTGACATTATACCATGATCTGGCCGGCCGGCAAAGCAAACAAGATACGCTCGCATGGGTCAGGAGTAGCGGAACAGGCGGAAGATAAACGTTCTGCCCCTTCTGCTGACAATGAGGGGCATGATGGAGTCTGGTGAAGGGCGTACGCAGCGGAAGCCGGGGAGTACGAGGGGTACCCCCTCGCTCATCTTCCACCCCCTACATGTTGGGGCTTGCGCCCAATCGCTGCGCAAGCCCGTGAAGGCCCGACTTTGCCTGGCGGAGGGGATTGTAGTATAATGATGACACATGACAGGCCCCCGTAGCTCAACGGACAGAGCGCCGGACTTCGAATCCGTAGGCTGCGCGTTCGAGTCGCGCCGGGGGCGCCTGGAAGCGCATCGTGAAGACAGGACTTTGGACAAAGCGCTCGTTCGGGTACCTTGCGCAACTGGATGAGCGGCTTGGTCACTATATATTGTGGTATATCACGGTTTAACCACTATATATCCGACATTCCGCACCTTGATGGCGAGAAATGAGAATTTGTGGTATCCTCTAGGGA
>JARYMM010000061.1 GCA_029907105.1 Anaerolineae bacterium
TTTCAAGCAGGCTGGGGGAGTCTGTGCTACATTGCAGACGGCCATCCGTTTTCCCTTTTCATGGAAATGGGTTATAATGTCAATGTTCAGGCAACAAGTTTGATGGCGGCAACGTATCGGGAATGGAGGTGAGAAGCGATGAGGTTTAAGCGTTCGTTCTATGTGGCCCTGGCCTTGCTGCTGATGGTCGTGGGCATAGCTTACGCGCAAGGCAAGACGCTGTACTGGCAGCGGCTGGATGTGGAGATCACGGTGAACGAGGATGGTACTTTCCGCGTCGAAGAGACGCAGGAGATCGTCTTCACCAGCGGCACGTTCACCTTCGGATACCGCGATATAGACATGCGCTGGCTTGAGAGCATCAGCGATGTGGAGGTGCGGGAGGGCGGGCGCATGTATCAGCCTTCGGGCAGCGGTGCGCCTTATACCTTCAGCACTTCGCGCGAGGGAGGGGATTTCCGCATCAGGTGGAATTTCCCGGAGACCGGCGACAGCACGCACATCTACACCCTTGCCTACACCGTGCATGGCGGCCTGCGCTATTACGAAAGCGGCGACCAGATTTGGTGGAAGGCGGTCTTCCCCGACCGCTCTTTTCCCGTGAACTCCTCCCAGGTCACCGTGCACCTGCCCGCCGGGGCGGAGGTGCAGCAGTTCGAAAGCTATTTCAGCCCGGCCACTGCGCAGCAACTCGATGCCCGCACGGTGGTCTTCACCGCCGATGGCCGCATAGGCCCCGGCGAGGAGTTGGAGGTACGCGTGCAGTTCACTCATGGCGTGGTAGCCGGTGCGCCTGCGGCCTGGCAGAAGCAGGCCGACGAGGAAGCGGCAGAACTAGAGCGGCGTGCCGAATATGAGGCCACCACGCAGCCCATGGTCAACCTGGCCGTTGGCGCCCTGAGCCTCTTCTTCCTCATCATGGGGCCTGTGGGTCTCTATGCCCTATGGTACACTAAGGGTCGAGACGTGCCGGTGAAGCTGGTGGCCGACTACCTGCCGGAACCGCCCTCCGACCTGCCGCCCAGTGTGGCGGGCACGCTGCTGGACGAGGAAGCGGACATGGAGGACATCCTGGCCGGCATGGTAGACCTGGCACGGCGCGGGGTCATGGAGATGGAAGAGGTGGAAGAGCCGGGCTTCCTGGGTATCGGCTCCAGGCAGGATTTCATCTACCGGCTGAAGGAGAGGCCCGCCGATCTGCGTCCGTACGAAAAGACCCTGCTGGATAACATCTTCGGCAAGCGGCAGGAGCGTAAGCTGTCTGACTTGAAGGAGAAGTTCTACACGGCCATTCCCGAGTTGAAGAAACAGCTCTACCAGGAAGTGGTGGACCTGGGCTTCTTCCGTCGCAGCCCCGAGCGGGTGCGCGCTACCTACGCCGGCCTGGGCATCGGCCTCCTGGTCGTTGTCGCTGTGGCAGGCGTCTGCGGTGCGACGGCCTTTTCCCAGTATACGCCGTATGCTTTCTGCCTGCCGGTCAGCCTGGGCGTGAGCGCTCTGGGGCTGATCCTCATCGCCCGCTTCATGCCCCGCAAGACGCAGGCCGGCTCCGAGGCCGCGGCCCGCTGGAATGCCTTCAAGCGTTACCTCAGGGACATCGAGAAGTACACCAACCTGGAGGAGGCGAAGGACATCTTCGAGCGCTACCTGCCCTACGCCATCGCCTTCGGGCTGGATAAGGAGTTCATCAACAAGTTCGCCCGCGTGGAGGCGCCGGCACCGCAGTGGTATCGGCCGGTGGGAGGGCCGGTGTTCATCCCCGGCTCAGGACAGCAGCGACCGATCATGGGCGTGCCTTCGCCGGCGACAGAAGGCGGCCGCATCGGCCGCGCCGCGCCCTCGCCTGGCGAGGGGCGGCCGGCACCCTCGCTATCAGAGGCCTCCAGGGGGCTGGGCACTTCGCTGGCCAGCATGAGTGCCGGCCTGGGCTCCATGCTCTCCTCGGCCTCCCGCACACTGGGCAGCCGGCCGGCACCCAGTGGCGGTGGCGGCTGGAGCGGCGGTGGTGGCTTCGGCGGCGGTGGCGGCGGCGGGGGCGGTGGCGGCTTTGGCTAATAACCCGACGGACGCGATCAAAATGACATTTTCGTGCTTCAGGGTGGCCCGTTGGGCCATGAGGACTGACTTCGAAAGGGGGAGTGGACATGGTCGGTGCAGGACGTACGGTGGGCATCATCCTCGTTGTCTTGGGTGTCATCATCTTCCTGGCTGTAGCGGGGCTGATGGGCGCCCAGTTGGCCGGGGGCGACACGACGGTTGGCGGCGCGGCTCTGGGCCTGGTGCTGATCGTGGTCTTCGTCTGCCTGCCGCTGGCTGCCGCTGGGGTGTGGTTCTACACCAGAGGCCGGCGCGAGGCTGTCGAGTTCGCCGAGGTGGAGAAGCAGAAGAAGATTTTGAACATGGTCGTCACCCAGGGCCAGGTGAGCGTGCCGGAGGTGGCCCTGGAGCTGGACGCCAGCCGCGACAAGGTCAAGGAGTGGATTTACGACCTGGTGGGCAAGGGTCTGTTCAGCGGCTACATCAACTGGGACGAGGGCATGCTCTATTCCCGGCAGGCTGCGCAGATGCGGGAGGGGAAGAAATGCCCCAACTGCGGCGGCGAGCTGCAACTGGCCGGCAAAGGCGTGGTCACCTGCCCCTACTGCGGGACGGATATCTTCCTGGCGACGTAGGCTGGAAGGTAACGTTGGGGGATTGGAGGCTGGAGGCCGGAGGTTACTGGAATGATAAGTTCCCTCTCAACAGTCTCAGTGGATGGAAATTTGCTCTAAGAGGATCGTCAGATCCCCGGTTTTCGCCAGGATCTGACGATCCTGGCGGAGCGATTTTCCGTCTACTGAGTCTCAGTGGATGGAAATTTGCTCTAAGAGGATCGTCAGATCCCCGGTTTTCGCCAGGATCTGACGATCCTGGCGGAGCGATTTTCCGTCTACTGAGTCTGCAAAACTCGCAAGCAGAACCAAAAACTACGGAGGCAAAACATGGACTTGGTGGAAAAGGGCAAAGAGGCCATGGGCGGTGTGGAGAAGTTCTTCGCCAAGCTGCCGGGCATCAAGGGCTACAGGGAAAAAGAGATGCGCCGGGAAGCGGACAGGCGGCTGCGCGAGGGCCTGGCCCGCCGCCTGAGCGCCCAGCGCCGTCGGCTGTCGGCATTGCAGCTCGACCTGCTCAAAGCCGGCGGGCTGGAGTGGATGGACGATCTGGATCGGGTCGTGGGCAAGCTGCAACTGCTCATTGACCGCATCAACCGCGCCGACTACGGTTACGCCCCCTTCTTCGACCTGGAGCGGATCAAGGAGGAGGCGCTGGACCGGCTGGCGCAATTCGACCAGGCGCTGGCCGAACGGCTGCCCGAGGTGGTGACCGGCGTGGACAATGTGGCCACGGCGGTGACGGCCAAGGAAGGCATCGGCGATGCGCTTGGCAGCCTGACAGACGTGCTGGTGGAGCTGAACGAGTTGTTCGGCCAGCGCGACGAGGCCATCAGGGCAGTGGAGATCGGAGACTAGAGAGGAGAAACATCATGGCACGGATTTTCGACATCGTGGAGGCCCCTGACCAGGGGGCGAAGGAAATGGTCACCCGCGTGCCCGCTCGGGGCAGTGGCGACTTCCGCATCGGCTCGCAGGTCATCTGCCGCGAGAGCCAGGCGGCGGTCTTCTTCCGCGACGGCAAGGCGCTGGATACTTTCGGCCCCGGCCGCCACACCATCACCACGGCCAACATCCCCTTGTTGGTCAACCTGCTGGGCAAGCTGTTCAGCGGCCAGAGCCCCTTCAAAGCCGAGGTGTACTTCGTCAACACCCGCGACTTCATTGACATGAGGTGGGGCACGCCGCAGCCGATCGCCCTGCGCGACAAAGACCTGGGTCTGGCCCAACTGCGCGCCTTCGGCACCTACTCCATGGCCATCGCCGAGCCGCAGCGTTTCGTGGCCCAGATCGTGGGCACACAGGGGCTCTATCAGACGCCGCAGATCGAGGACTACCTGCGCACGATCATCGTCAGCCGCCTGACCGACCTGCTGGGCGAGACCAAGGCGGGGCTCTTTGACCTGCCGGCGCTCTTCGACGAGATCAGCGCGGCGGTCAAGGCCAAGCTGGTGGACGATTTCAATGCCGTCGGCATTGACCTCAAGCAGTTCTTCCTGCAATCCATCAGCCCCACCGAGGAGACGCAGAAGGCCATTGACGAGCGGGCGGCCATGGGCGCTATCGGCGACATGCAGCGCTACTTGCAGTTCAAGGCGGCACGGGCCATGGGCGCGGCGGCGGAGGCGGGCGAGGGGGCTGCGGCGACCGGTGTCGGCTTTGGCGCCGGCATCGGTCTGGGCGCGGGCATGGCCGGCATGATCACTCAGGCCATGCAGGGGGCTGCTGCGGCACCGGCGGCTGCGGCAGTGCCCGAGGTGATGAGCCTGGCCGAGGCGGCCGCCTATCTCAAGGTCAGCGAAGCGGATGTGCAGGCGCTGATTGACCAGGGCCAGATCAAGGCCAAGAAGATCGGCACATCCTATCGCATCAGCAAGAAGGTCATTGACGAGTATCTGGCAGCTTAGTGTTCGGGGTTCAAGGTTCGGAGTTGTCTTCTGAAGACGCCGAACACCGAACGCTGAACTCGTGGGACTTTGAACTTTGGAACCTTCAGACCTGAGCGGCTGAAGAGAGGCGCAGAACAGGCATGCGGAAAGACGGACGGCAAGCCGACGAACTGCGCCCGGTGCAACTGACCCTTGACTACGTCCGGTATGCCGAGGGTTCGGTGCTGATCAGCGTGGGCGGCACGCGGGTGCTGTGCAATGTCTCCGTGGAAGACAGGCTGCCCCGTTGGCTGCTGGAGCAGAGCGGCGGCAAGCAGGGCTGGCTGACGGCCGAGTATGCCCTCTTGCCCCGCTCTACACATACCCGTACGCCGCAGGAGACCCTGGGCCTGCGCGGGCGCACGCAGGAGATCCGCCGCTTTATCGGGCGCAGCCTGCGGGCGGCGGTGAACCTGGAGTTGCTGGGCGAACGGCAGTTGACCGTGGACTGCGACGTGTTGCAGGCCGATGGGGGCACGCGCACGGCAGCGGTGACCGGCGGCTACGTGGCCGTGGCCCTGGCCCTGCGGAGGCTCATCGCCCAGGGAGCGGTGCCGCCGGAGGTGCTGCGCACACCTATGGCGGCCGTCAGCGTGGGCGTGGTAGATGGCCTGCTCCTGCTCGACCTGGATTACGAGGAGGATTCCCGCGCCGCGGTAGATGGCAACGTGGTCATGACGGCGGCCGGTGAGCTGGTCGAGGCGCAGTTCACCGCCGAGGGCCAGCCCTTCGACCGCGCCGCACTGGACGCGTTGCTTGACCTGGCGGAGAAGGGGGTCAAGGAACTGCTGGCTGTCCAGCAGGAAGCGTTGAGTTCATAAGCTTTTTCATTCAATGCAGCGAGATCTGCGAGCCCTGGGTGGTCTTGACCACGTCAATGCGCACGGGGAACATGTCCCTCAGTTCCTCGATGTGGGTGATGACCAGGATGCGGTCGAAGTCCTCTTTGATGGCGTTGATGGCCTCCACCAGCCGCTCCCGCCCCTGGGCGTCCTGGGTGCCAAACCCCTCGTCCACGAAGAGCGTGCGCAGTTGCGCTCCGGCGCGGCGGGCCAGCAATTTGGAGATGGCGATGCGCAAGGCGAAGTTGACGCGAAAGGCCTCTCCACCGGAGAACAGGTTGTAGCTGCGGGCCCCCAGCTCGTCGGCGATGATGATGTCCAGCGTCTCCTGCACCCCGCCCTGCTTCGTCTCTCGCTGCGTCTCCAGCCGCACGCTCATGCGCCCGTCCGTCATGCGGCTGAGCAGGTGGTTGGCTTCCGCCTCGATCTCCGGCAGCGCGGCCTCGATGATCATGGCCTGCAGGCCCCGCCGCCCGAAAGCCTCCCGCAGTTCCTCGTAGATGCCCTGGGCCTCCGCCGCCTCTCGTTGCGCCTTCTGCTTGGCTTGCCGCTCCCTGGCCAGGCGGTGGCAGGTGTCTATGCGCTGCCGCGCCGCCCCCAGCCGCAACCTGGCCTCGTTTTCCTGCCCGGCGATTTCCTCCACCTGTTGCGTCGCTGCAGCCAGCCGGCTGGCCACCTGGGGCAGGCGGCCCACGGCGGCGGCCAGTTCGTCTCGGCGGACTTCGTCGGTGGCCAGTGTCTCCTGCCAGCGGGCCTGCCGCTCTTTCAACGCCATCACCTGCGCCCGTGCCGCGTCTACCTGCCCGGCGGCCAGGTCCAGCTCCCGCTTCCGTTCCTCCCAGCGGGACAGGTCGGCCGCCTGCGCCCGCGCCGCCTCGTGCGCCGCGCTGTCATAGCCCAACGCTTGCAGTTCGGCCAGCACGGCGGCCAGCCGCGCCTGCTCCGCCGGGACGAAGTCCTGCGCCACCAACCGGGCCTGCAGCGCGGCCAGGCGGTCGGCGACGTCGGCCAACTCTGCCGCCGCCGCCTCGCCATCGGCCACTTTCATCTGCGCCGTGGCCAGCCTGCGCTGCCGTTCGGGCAGCGCCCGCAGCATCTGCTCCAGGGTAGCTTCCTCGTGGCGCAGTTCGGCCTCCCGTGCTGCCAGGCCCTCCAGGCGGGCCTTGTTGGCCCGCCACTGATCGCCCCTGGCCTTGCCTTCGGCGTGGAAGTCGGCCAGCAACTGTTGACGGTGCGCCTCGTCCAATGGCTGCTGGCAAAGGGGGCAGGTGGCTTCCCCGGCCTCCTGCAGCAACTCGATCTTCTCTTTCAGTTCGTCCATCTCAGCGCGCAGCCGTTCGTTGTGAGTCTTGAGCGCCGTCGCTTCTTCGGCCAGGGCGGATAGTTCCCCTCGCAACGACTCTCGTCGCGCCTGCTGCGCCTCCAGCTCTGCCAGCGCTGCTTGCGCTTCGGCCAGCGTGGCCCGCTGTGCTTCGCCGGCCTCCACGAGGGCGCGCAACGAGGCCAGCCGCGTCTCCATTGCCCGCTGCTCGGCCACCAGTTCCCCCCGCGCTGCGGCGATGGCCGCCTCCAGTTGACGACGCTCTTCCAGGAGCGGCCTCTGGGCAGCCAGCCGGGCGTTCCAGCTTTCCACCGCCTCCCGCGCTGCTGCCAATGCGGCGTAGCCGGCCTCGATCTCCTCCCGCCGGGCCAGCGTCTGCTCGAAGAGGCTCACCTGCCCTTCTGCGGTACGCAGGTGCTGAGCGATCTCCGCCAGCTCCCGCTGGCCCTGAGCCAGCCGCCCCTGCAGTTCCTGCAACTGCTGCTGCTGATGGAGGAGGGCCTGCCGCTCCGTCTGCAACTGCTTCTGCTCCGCTTCCGCCTGCCGCAGTTGCGCGGCCAATTCTGCGGCAGCAGTTTCTGCCTCCTGCAACTCCGCCTCGTATGCCGGCAACTGCGCCAGCTCGCGGTCTATTTCCCGGATCTGCGCGGCCAGCTCGGCGGCTTCCTGCGCCCTGGCCCTGGCTCGCTCTTTGGCCCGTTCCTCGTACTGATCGTAGAGGCCCAGCCCCAGGATCTCGCCCAGGATGCGCTTGCGCTCGCCGGGGGGCTTGGTGGTGAATTCATCGGCGCGGCCCTGCACCAGGAAGGCAGAGTTGATGAACGTCTCGTAGTCCATGCGCAGCAGGTCCACAATCTTGGCCTCCGTCTGACGCATGGTCGGCTCGGTGAGGGGGAAGTAGCGGCCATCGGCCCAGCCTTGCAGTTCCAGCAGCGATTGTCCGCGCCGGCTGTCCCGTTTACGGATCACGCGATAACGGTGGGGGCCGAGCTGGAACTCCAGCTCCACCTCCATCTCCGTCTGGCCCTGATGGATGAGTTGATCGTCGCGGCTCACGCGTGCTTTGCCCCACAGCGCCCAGGTCATGGCATCGAGCAGGGCCGATTTGCCGTGGCCGTTATCGCCGGCCAGACAGGCCAGGTGGATGCCGCGCAGGTCGAGCGGCGGCACGTTATCGCGGTAGCACATGAAGTTACGTACCCGAAGCGTGAGAGGGATCATGCGTTAACACCTCCAGTGCAAGAGGCAAGAGCTGGTCGTTGCTGAAAATCGGCCAATGGAGTATAATCGGTTCATCTCGTGTGCAGGAGGAAAATACCTTTGGTTTCGCCTTCCAGCTTTCAACATCCAACATCCAACCTCCAACCTCCAAGGTCCAACCTCCAGCTGCCAATTCCTGGTGACCCCTTTCCCACCGGCAAGCTGCCGCTGCCGGTGCTGGAAGAGCTGTTGGGCCGCTACGCCAGGCCCAACGAACGGCTCATCGTCGGTCCCCAGGCAGGCGAGGACGCGGCAGTCATTGATTTCGGCGACCGCTATCTGGTGGCCAAGACCGATCCCATCACCTTCGCCACCGACGAGATCGGCTGGTACGCCGTGCACGTCAACGCCAATGACGTGGCAGTGATGGGCGCCTGCCCCCGCTGGTTCCTGGCCACCCTGCTCTTGCCCGAAGGGCAGGCTACCAAAGCCATGGCCGAGACCATCGTGGCCCAGATAGACGCTGCCTGTCGCAGCCTGGGCGTCGCTCTGGCCGGCGGGCACACCGAGATCACCTACGGCCTCGACCGGCCCCTGGTGATCGGCACCATGCTGGGCGAGGTGGCACCCGAGCGTCTGGTGACCACCGGCGGGGCCCAGGCAGGCGATGCTATCCTGCTCGTCAAACCTGTGCCCATCGAGGGCACGGCCATCATCGCCCGCGAGCGGGCTGCCGATCTGGCCGCCAGGGGCTACGATCGGGCGCTGATCGCCCGGGCTCAGAACTTCCTGCATGATCCGGGCATCAGCGTGGTGCGGGCGGCGCTGCGGGCGGCGGAGCTGGCCCCCGTGCACGCCATGCATGATCCCACGGAGGGAGGAGTCGTCACCGGCCTGCTGGAACTGGCGCGGGCTGCCGGCACCGGCCTGTGGGTGGACCTGGACCGCATCCCTGTGCCGCCGGAGGCGGCAGCCCTGTGCGGCGAGTACGGCCTCGACCCCCTGGGCACCATCGCCTCCGGTGCGCTGTTGCTGACCCTGCCGGCTGCGGAGGCCGAAGGGTTGCAGGCGGCGCTGGCGGCGGAAGGCTTGCCCAGCACGATCATCGGGCGGGTGCTGGAAGCCTCGGCCGGCCTGCAGGCGCAACGAGACGGCCACCCGATCCCCTGGCCTGCTTTCGCCGCGGACGAAATCGCCAGGCTGTTCTGACTATGGCGTGGGCAGGATGCGCCGCCCCAGCGCCTGCACGGTGGTGGTGATCACCGGGCCGCCAGCGGGCACCAGTTCCACCTGAAAGGTCGTCTCGCCGCCACGCGGCACAACGTTATGTTCGGGCACCCCTTTGCGCACCCCGATCACGTGTCCCAGGGCGTCGTAGGCCGTCACCACCACGTTGACCCCCACGGCATCCTCCGGTCCGATGTTGACCAGGCGGCCGCGCACCGTGATGCTGGCGTAGCGCTCCCCGGCCACCTCGATGTCCCGCACCTCCAGGTCGCGGGTGTAGCTGCCAACGTAGGCAGGCACACCGGCCAGCGGCTGCGCCTCATAGCTGGCAAAGGTGGCCGGGGCCTCGGGGAAGAAGACGGCAAACGGCGCACGCCCGTCGGGGGCCACCAGGTCCAGTTGGACGAAGGCGGAGGCACTGGCCAGCGGCTCCTGGGCGTCATCGTACAGCGTCACTGCCACCTGTACTTGCTCCAGCTCCACGCCGCTGGTGTTGTGCATTTCCCCCAGGCACCACAGCCCGCCCAGCGGCGTGCGGTCGAGGTACAGGTTCTCGATAACAAAGGGCAGGGGTGTGGGTGTGGCGGTCGGTTCGCCGCCGGGTTGGGCTTCCTCTTTATAAGGGATGATGATCTGCTGGCCGATGCGCAGGGTGCGCGGGTCTACGATGCCATTGGTCTCCTGCAAGGCAGCCACGGTGACGCCGTACCGGCTGGCGATGGCCAGCAGCGTGTCGCCCCGCTCGATGGTGTAGATGATGGGCGTGGGCGTGGTTGTGGGCGTGGCGGTGGGAGCCGGCGTGTAAGGGGCAGGCGTGGCCGTCGGGCGCGGTGTAGCGGCCGCTATCGCCTCGACGGTCGGTGTTGGCGGCAGCGGCGTGGCCGTGGGCAGGGTGATCACCTGGCCACAGGCGGCCAGACCGACGGCCAGCAAGGTCACTATCACAAGGGCACTGCACGCTCTGGACACTCCATATCCCCCTGAGGGTAAGTTCAAAGTTCAAAGCTCAAAGCCTGGGTGGCATTGGGCTCATGGGACGCTCTCAACGGTTTTTGGAATTCAATTATATCACAGCTTGCCCGCTGTGTGAAACTATGCTACACTTATCGTAACTACCTACCCTGTCACTGCGAGCGAAGCGAGGCAGTCTCCTGGAATCGAAACAGGAGATTGCTTCGCCCCTTCGGGGCTCGCAATGACGCCAGCCCACCGCTATATCTCACGTTGCAAGGCCGAAGGTAGGCAGTTACCACTTATCAACAATATCCGGTGCCTGATATCCGACGGCCAGAGGCAGGTGGCTTATGAAATCCCAGTTCGTGGCTGATCTGAAGCCCGGCGATGCGGTGCTCAGCTTCTTCCTCGTGCGCTTCCAGCGGCTGGAGCCCTTCCGCGACCCCGGCAAGGGGCAATATCTGGCCCTGATCCTGGCCGACCGTACAGGCGAGATGCCGGCCCGTGTGTGGGAGCAGGGCCCCGAAGTGGCCGCACAGATCGCCCGCGGCAGCGTGGTCAAGGTCAAGGGGAGAGTGGAGGCCTACCGCGGGCGCGAGCGGTTGATCGTCGCCCGTATCCGTCCTGCCGGGGAGGGCGAGTACGACCCGGCCGACTTTGTGCGCACCTCGAGGCGGGACGTCGAGGCCATGCTCGACAGTGTTGGGGAAGCCATCGTCGCCGTGCAAGAAGGGCCTCTGCAGTCGCTGCTGTATAGCTTCTTCGGCGATGAGGAGTTCCGCGCCGCGCTGCGGCAGGCCCCGGCAACCCTCCGCCTGCACCACGCTTATCCGGGCGGCCTGCTGGAGCATGTGGTGGACATGCTGGCCCTGGCTCGCCCTCTGCTGAGCCTGAAACCAGAGATACAGGCGGACCTTCTGATGGCGGGCATCCTGCTGCATGATGTGGGGCGGGTGGCCGAGTTTCGCCTGTCGGGGCTGGACATGGTGCCCACCGACGAAGGGCGTCTGCTGGGCCACGTGGTGCTGGGCGACCGCATGGTCAGCGAGCGCATGGCCCAGTTCGCCGCTTTCCCGCTGCCGCTGGCGCTGCGCCTGCGGCACATGATCCTCAGCCATCACGGGCGGGCGGAGTGGGGGGCGGTGCAGCCGCCGCGCACGCTGGAGGCGGCGGCGCTGCATCACCTGAACGAGCTGGACAGCCAGGTGAGCCGCTTTGCGGCGTTGGCTGGTGAGGAACGGGAACCAGGCCGCGCCTGGACGGATTACCATCGCGGCCTGCGGCGGTCGCTTTACCTGGGGCGAGAGGGGCGGCGCGCCGAAGAGGATATGACATAACTATGCCCAACAGCTATCTCCGCCATGAGCTAATGGGTCAGTATCTGGCTCAGGAATAGCCTGGTGCGTTCCTCGCGGGGGTTCCTGAAGAACTCCTCCGGCGTGTTGCCCTCGACAATATTCCCCTCGTCGAAGAACAGAATGCGGTGAGCCACCTCTTTGGCAAAGCCCATCTCGTGGGTGATGACGATCATGGTCATGCCCGAGTGGGCCAGCTCGCGCATCACATCCAGCACCTCTTTGATCATCTCCGGGTCCAGCGCCGAGGTGGGCTCATCGAAGAGCATGATCTTGGGCTGCATGGCCAGGGCACGGGCAATGGCCACCCGTTGCTGCTGCCCGCCCGACAATTGGCCGGGGTACTTGTGCGCCTGCTCGGGGATGCCCACCCGCTCCAGCAACTCCATAGCGACCTTCTCTGCCTTCTCCTTCGGCCATTTGCGCACCCAGATGGGGGCCAGGGTGACGTTGTCAATGACCTTCAGGTGGGGGAACAGGTTAAACGACTGGAACACCATCCCGATCTCGCTGCGGATCGCTGCCACGTTGCGCATATCCTGGGTCAGCTCGATGCCGTCCACGATGATAGTGCCCTTCTGGTGCTCCTCCAGCCGGTTGATGGTGCGGATGAATGTGGATTTGCCTGAGCCCGAGGGGCCGCAGATGACCACCACCTCCCCGCGTTTGACCGCCAGGTTCACCCCGCGCAGCACGTGAAAATCGCCGAACCACTTGTGGACATCGCGGCAGATGATGATGTCGTCTCCGCTTTCGAGCCTCTCGTTGCTCATCATGCCTTCTTACCTCTCTCCCACGCCCAACGCTTTCTCCAGCCGCTGGCTGGCGTAAGACATGGCGTAGCTGAAAACGAAGTAGATCACGGCCACGAAGAGGTACACCTCGCGCTTCAAACCCATGAACTGGGGCTGAGCCACCACGCTCTTGGCGATGTTCAACAGGTCCAGCAGCCCGATGATCACCACGAGCGAGGTATCCTTGAACAGGGTGATGAACTGCCCCACAACGGGCGGGATCACCGCCCGCAACGCCTGTGGCAGCACGATCAGCCCCATTACCTGCCAGCCCGACAGGCCCAACGCCCTGGCCGCCTCATACTGTCCCAGGGGCACGGCAGCCAGACCGCCGCGCACGTTCTCGGCAATGTAAGCCGCAGTGAACAGGGTGAACCCCACCATGGCCCGCAATACCTTGTCCACCCTCATCCCCTCGGGCAGGAAAAGCGGCAGCATGACGGCGGCCGTGAACAGGACGGTGACCAGCGGCACACCGCGTATCAGCTCGATGTACAGGATGCTGAACCAGCGTACGACCGGCAGGCTGCTGCGGCGGCCCAAAGCGAGCAAGACGCCGAGGGGGAAGGAAGCCACAATGCCCACAATGGCCAGGAGGAAGGTCAGCAACAGCCCGCCCCAGTAGCTCGTGCCCACCAGAGGCAACAGCGAGCTCGAGGCGAAACCGTGCAGGAGCATGATGGTCAGCGGGAAGGAAAGCAGCCAACCGACCGTTACCCAGCGTCTGATCCACTTGTGACGCCGTCCCGGCGCTCCCCAGGCCACCATGCTCAGCCCGCCAAGCAGCACGACCATGAGCACACAAACCCACACGCGCCACACCTGCTGGCGCGGGAACGGCCCGATCAGGAACAGCGTCAGGTTAGTCGTCACCACTTCCCATCTCGCCGTGGTCAACGCCCAGGTGAGCAACCCGCGAAGCACGACATAAATGAACCCCAGCGAGGCCAGGGTGAGCAGGGCGTTGTACCAGGTGCTGAACAGATTCTTCCTGACCCAACCCAATACGCCTATCTCGCTGCGGGGCGGCTGCACGGCTTCGGAAATCGCGGTCATTCTCGTCTCCGGCCTCCTCTCCCAAGCTCCCTCCCCCAATGTTGGGGGAGGGTCGGGGTGGGGGTAGGGGCTCACCTTTCTACAAGCTGGATGCGGCGGTTATACAGATTCATGAGCAGCGAGGTGAACAAGCTCATGCTCAGGTAACTGGCCATGATCAAGGCAATCACCTGCACTGCCTGTCCGGTCTGGTTGAAAATCGTGCCGGCCACGTTGAACAGGTCGGGGAACCCGATGGCGATGGCCAGGCTGGAGTTTTTGGCCAGGTTGAGATATTGGCTGGTAAGAGGAGGGATGATGACGCGCAGCGCCTGGGGGAAGATGACCAGGCGCAGGGTCTGCCCCTCTGTCAATCCCATGGCTCGTGCGGCCTCGATCTGGCCCCGGGGCACGGCCTGGATGCCCGCCCGAACCACCTCGGCAATGAAAGCGCCGGTGTACACCACCAGCCCCAGCAAGAGCGCCGTGAACTCGGGGGTGAGGGTGAGGCCGCCCTGGTAGTTCCATCCCTGCAGGGCAGGCTTGTTCAGAAGCAGCGGGGAGCCCCCTGGGGTCAGGAACCAGCCGAGGAAGGGCAGGATGACGAAGGCTGCACCTATCCACAGCCGGCTGAACGGTGGACGTCCCCTGCGCCGTTCACCGCGAGCGCATACGATCCCCAGCCCCACGGCCACGGCTGCGGCAGCGGCAAGCCAATAAGACCAGGGGCGAAACGAAGCGGTTGGCACAGGCCAGGGCAGGGCCATGCCGCGGTTGCTGATGAAAATCGAACCGGGCAAGACGATGCTCTCTTTGACCCGGGGGAGCTTGAGGATAATGGCGAAATACCAGACGAAAAGCTGCACCAGCAGCGGCGTGTTGCGGATCAGTTCGACGTACACGGCGGCGATTTTGTTGACCAGCCAGTTGGTGGATAAGCGGGCGACGCCCATGACCACGCCCAGGATTGTGGCCAGGATGATGCCCACGATGGTGACGCGCAGGGTGTTGACGATCCCCACCAGGAAGGCGCGGGCGTAGGAATCGGAGGGGTCATAAGCGATCCCCTCTCCGATTTGGAAGCCGGCTTCCAGCCTGAGGAAATCAAAACCTCCGCTCAGGCCTCGGGTCTCCAGGCCGCGCTTCATATTCGAATAGAGGAGTCCCGCCACGGCCGCGACCAGGATGGCGAAGGCCACCTGGCTCAGGATCCTGATCACGCGCACGTCGCGCCAGAAAGGCACGACGCGAGAAGAGATGGTCGAAACAGACGACTTTGGGGCCATATGGCTTTGCCAATCTCAGCCCTGACAACCGCTCAGGCGTCTATATGTGACGTCTATCGCCATAGCTCCACACAGCGGCGGACGACTGGGGCGGCTCACTCGGCATCAATGTCCTCCCATAATTCTGAGACCGGCCGGGTTTGCCCTGTCATAGCTTCCTGCCAACCCTGGCGAAAACTAGCCACGGCAGGCTTCAATATGACACTTTCACGGAACAGGCGGATCAGTTGAAGCAAATTCGGCCAATACTCCTTGGGCGTCTCGTGAATCTCATGAACAAGTTGCTCTTCATAAGTTGAAACATGGCTGCTCATCGTTACTTTTCCTCTCTTGACTTACAGGGCATTGTGCCGTAAGCCATGCCATGCAGAACCAGCTCATCATCTACTGCCTTGATCAGCAGATGCGGCGGATTCGTCGTCAGTGTCCTGGACTTGCCCGGCACGTAAGGAACGCATGGCTTACGCGATGGCATGCCTGAACCAGTGAGCCCACTGCCAGGAAACAAAGCCAGGCTGCGATAATTGAGGGCTTCGACTGAGGCCTCGGCAAGCTCAGCCGAAGCCCTCACTTCGAGCTAATGCAACACGGCAGAAATCCCTCGGCAGTCTGTCATGCTGAGGAGCGAAGCGACGAAGCATCTCCCCTCACGCTAAGCCCGCATTTCGCATCCGTTCCCGCCGGACTGCCAAGTCCGGCGGCAAGGGCGTGGACCTGGCAGTCCACGCCAAGCGATGCGGAAAACAGGCTAAGCAAGCGGCTTCATCCGGCGTAACCGAGATTCTTCGCTGCGCTCAGAATGACGGGAACGGCGAAGGATTCACGCCAGATGCACCAGGCAGGACAGGACCACTTCACGCCGCGCTCACACGCCTAGCGGAACGGTATGGCGTAGAGCAGCCCTCCCTTCGTCCACAGGGCGTTGAGCCCCCGGTCGAGATTGAAGACCGTGCCCGGCCCCAGGTTCCGATCGTAGACCTCGCCGTAGTTGCCCACGTGCTTGATGACGTAGTAGACGAAGCGGTTGTCCAGGCCCAGCCCAACACCCAGGTCGCCTTCGTCACCCAACAGACGGCGGATCTCCGGGTCTTCGCTGCCCAAGAAATCGTCCACATTGGCCGAGGTAATGCCAAACTCCTCGGCATTGATCATCCCGTAGACCACCCAGGAGACGACGTCGTTCCACTGGTTGTCGCCGTGCATGGTCGCCGGCCCAAGGGGCTCCTTGGACAGCACCTCTGGGAGGATGACGTGATCCTCTGGCTTGGCAAGAGTGGTTCGGCGCGAGGCCAGGCCAGAACGGTCCATGGTCATGGC
Source organism: Anaerolineae bacterium (assembly GCA_029907105.1). Lineage (GTDB taxonomy): Bacteria > Chloroflexota > Anaerolineae > UBA3071 > UBA3071 > JARYMM01. Next base: position 15,911 of record JARYMM010000061.1, read on the forward strand.
GTCGCAGCGCTCATCCTCGTAGGCGGCCACCACCTCGTCATAAGTCTCGAAGACCACGTGGTTGTATTCGATGCCCCGCTTGCGCATCTGATCGGCCAGGTTCATCTCCGTGGTGGTGCCCGCCGTCACGCAGATAGTCCCGCCCCTCAGGTCTTCCAGACTGGTGATGTTATCCGCCTTCCTGACCATGATCCCCTGGCCATCATAGAAGGTCGTGGGCGCGAAATCCAACCCCACAGAAGTATCCCGGCTGAGCGTCCAGGTGGTGTTGCGGATCAGCACATCCACCTCGCCTGTCTGCAGGGCGGTGAAGCGCTCCTTGGCCGTCAGGGGGCGGAATTCCACCTTGGTGGGGTCGTTGAAGATGGCGGCAGCGATGGCACGGCAGAATTCCACGTCGAAACCAGAATAGGAACCATCGGGCTCCAGGTAGCCAAAGCCAGGCAGAGCGTTGTTGCAGCCACAGATGAGATAGCCACGTTTCTTGACCGTCTCCAGCTTGGCCGCGGCGGGTGGAGCCGCAACCTCGACGACGCGGGTCACCTCCACGGGCACTTCCTTCTCCACGATGCGGGTGACCTCAACCTGCTTCTCGACCACCTGCGGCGCGGCAGGCGCGCAGGCAGCAAGAAGGACAATCAGGACCATCAGGCCCACAAACGTGTAGTAGCTGTGCTTCATCTCTCTCCTCCTGGCAAAACTGAAAGACGTGCGCAGCGATAGCCTGCCGGAGCTTGAGGAGGCCACCTCCATCTTGCTCACTCAATCGCTGCCCAAGCCCACCGGACAAACGCACAGACGCTGGATGGGTTTCTCTCGTTCCCGCCTCATCACCTCCTTGTTGAATGGGATAAGGATGCACCAACGTATTCTCGAGAGGGCACAAATGAACCTCAAAACCCCCTCTCCTGACTCATCCTGCGAAATAATAATACCACATCTGGGCAGCCCCGTCAAACTTTCTGCTGTTCAGGCATGAGTGAGCGAGAGCTCGAAAGAACCTCAAAACTCTAGCCTTATGTGACCATTCCAGCGCGCCAATCCCGCTTCCCTGAGCCCTTTCAGGTTTAGATTTTGGAGTTTGAAGTTTGGATTTTGAGGTTATTCATCCCTGTAGCCCCTCCACCACACGGCAGTATTGGTTCACCAACTCCTCGGCCTGGGCGGCGGAGTCCGCTTCGGCCGCCACGTGGAAGAGCGGTCTGTCCGGATCAGGCCGGATAAGCACCCAGGACTGGTCGGCCAGCCAGATTTTGAGGCCATCAATGGCTTCGCTACGCAAACCCTGGGCCCGTTCGATCAACAGCCGCATGACCGTGCCCTTGGCCTCCCAGGGACAGCTCACCTGCGCGCTGGCCACGAAGAACGGAGGCAACCCGGCTACCACTTCCGACAATCCCCTCTGCTGAGTGGCCAGGAACTCCAGCAGCCTGGCCAGGGCCATCAGCCCATCCACGGCCGGGTGGAAGGAAGGGAAAATGAAGCTTCCCGTGCCGTCGCCGGCCATGACGATGTCGTAGCGGGTACAGGCCTTCATCAAGGCCTGTGCATCCACCTTGGTGCGGATCACCTGGCCGCCGTGGCGGGTAGCAATCTGCTCGAAAACCAAGGATTGATCCACCGGCACGGCCAGCATGCCGCCGCCGGCGGCCCGCAGGGCCAGATCGGCCATGGCGGCACAGGCCACGGCATCGGGCAAGCGCTGGCCTTTCTCGTCCACCAGGAAGACTTTCTCCCCGCCCACGTCCAGGCGCACGCCCAGGTCTGTGCCCAACACGCTCGCGATCTTGCTCAATTGCTCCAGCCCGGCCTCGAACTCCTCTCGCGGCACCGACATCTTGCTCTCGTCCAGGTTGGCATTGAGTGGCACGACATCCACATTGAGGGCCGAGAGCAGGGAGGGAAGCACCAGGGCATTGGGCGCGTAGGCGTAGTCCACCACGATCTTGAAGCGCCGACGGCGGATGGCTTCGCTGTCGAGGGCTGCCATGAACCCCTCCGTGTAGCGCTCGATCACCTGCGGCGCGTAGTCAATGGTGCCGATATCATCCATGTAGGCGCGGCGGAAATCCTCGCTGAAAAAGGCCCGCTCGATGTTGCGCTCAGCTCCTTTGTTCAGATTCAACCCGTTGCCGTCAATGAAGCGGATGTCCACGACGCGTTGGTCATGCGGGGAAAGGCGCACGTGCACACCGGCCACGGCTTCCGTTACCCGGGTGTAGTAGCGGGCGACGGGTATGGGCATCGTCCGCGTATCCCAGACGTTGACGCCGCCGGAGGGGAGGCCGGAGATGAGGGCCCGTTTGAGCATGCGCGGGCTGCGGTGGGGGTCGCGGTTGATGACCACCAGGGAGCCTTTGGGCAGCGTGGCAGCGAAGGCCGCGCCCAGCTTGGCGGCAAACTCCGGCGTCAGGTCCACGTTGACCACACCGGTGACGCCAAAACGTCCGAAAAGCACTTTGCGTCCCTGCCGCCCCCAGACGATGCTCGACTTCACGGTGGCCCCTGGCTCCACCTCCTTGCCCGGCCAGAGCTTGACGTTGGCGTGGATGACGGCCCGTTCGCCCACCACGCAGTTGTCGCCGATGACCACGCCTTCGAAGATAACCGTCTTGGCTTTGATGCTGCACTGGCGGCCGATGATGGCTCCGTGCACTTCAGCGGCCTCGCCGATGTAGGAGTTGCGCCAGATGATGCTGTGTTCCACGTAGGCCCGGTTGTCCACGATGGTGTTATCGCGTATCACCGTGGGGCCGCGGATGATCACACCACCCTTGATCTTCACCTCGTTGCCCAGGTAGATAGGGCCATACAATTGCGCGTCCGGCGCGATCTCCACATCTCCCCCGGTCCAGATGCTGCCGCCGATGTGATGGCCCAGCTCGCCTACCTGCACGCGACCCAGCAGGACGTCGTGGCTGGCGCGCAGGTACTCCTCGTGATTGCCGATGTCGCACCAGTATCCCTCGGCCACGACACCGAACAGGGGAGCGCCCTGTTGGAGAAGCCGTGGAAAGATGTGCTGGCTCCAGTCGCAGGGTTCTCCTTGCGGGATCAGATCCAGCACCTCTGGCTGCAGCACATAGATGCCGGTGTTCACCTGGTCGGAGATGACCTCGCTCCAACCGGGTTTTTCCAGGAAGCGGATGATGCGTCCCTCGGCATCGGTGATAATCACGCCGTATTCCAGCGGATTGGGCACCCGGCAGAGAGCCAGGGTGGCGGCTGCTCCTTTCGCCTGGTGAAAAGCGATGATCTTGCCGAGATCAAAATCGGTCAGCGCATCGCCGCTGATGACGAGGAAAGGTTCGTTGAGGTGCTTCTGGGCGTTCTTCACGCTGCCGGCCGTGCCCAGCGGCACCTCTTCGACGACGTAGGTGACGTTCAGGCCCAGGTGTTGGCCGTCGCCGAAGTAGTCCTCCAGGGACTCGGGGCGGTACTGGACGGTGACGATCACTTCGCTGATCCCATGCCGTCGGATCAGCTCCAGGATATGGCCCAGCACGGGCTTGTTGACCACGGGCACCATAGGCTTGGGACGTCCCACGGTCAGCGGCCGCAGCCGCGACCCCTGTCCCCCTGCCATAACCACAGCTTTCATGTTCTGCTTCGCCTCCCTCTGATGGCCATTGTAACACATTCTCTGTGCTTTGACAACACCCGATGCATGCGGGCTTGCGCGGCGGTGGAAATGTCATTGCGAGCCGAAGGCGAAGCAATCTCTTGCCAGCCAGTGGGAGATTGCCCTTCGGCAAAGCTCAGGGCAGGCTTCGGCACAAACCATGCCCTGAGCGCAGCGAA
>JARYMM010000062.1:0-17691 GCA_029907105.1 Anaerolineae bacterium
AGGGGCGAAGCAATCTCCTGTTTCGATTCCAGGAGACTGCTTCGCTTCGCTCGCAGTGACAGGGTAGGTAGTTACGTCAAATCCCCGATGTCCGGGCTTGCGCAGCGATTGGGCGCAAGCCCCAACATGCAGGGGGCAGGGGATAAGCGAGGGTACCCCTCGTACTCCCCGGCTTCCGCTGCGCACGCCCTGTCCCGAACAGAGCACCCTTCAGAGCCCCAGTTCGTCGGCCACCCAGCCGATGCCCAGTTCCTCCAGCTTAGCGCGAGTGGGATAGCCCGTCTCCAGGTCCCAACCGGCCATGGTGTAATAGATCTCCAGTGCCCGCTGCCACTCCTGCCGGTCTATGTAGTAACCGTCGCTCGCACCACCCTTGAGGGGCACATCGTGGAACTTTGCCGGCAGCGTGTCCGCTTCCCGACCTATGCCCTCTCGAGCATTGAAGGCCCGCATCAGGTTCACCCGTCGCTCGCCCAGCTTCATCACCTCGTAGAGGCTCACCTCCCAGCCGGTGACTGCCCGAATGGCCTGCAGCAACTGCTCGGGGCCATAAAGCTCCCAGCCGCCCAGGCCGAAGCAGAAGTGGCAGATAGTCAGGCTGTCCAGGGCACTGCGGAAATGCTGCGTGAGCAGGGTGTAGCGCACCATCTCGGCGTTGAGGCTCAAGGGCGGCTGCGGGTCGAGCAGGCCCAGTTGGGCCATCCGCTCGCCCCCGCTCGCATAGTCGCCATCGTGAGCGTTGGACTGGTGATCAGCACCGAAAGGGTTGACGGCATACATGAGGGCCAGCGTCCGCTTGACCTGCGGCACGTGCGCGGGCGCTTCCTGTTTTTTGCAGGTCGTCAGGAAGCGCTCCGTGCCCCGGCCGATGCGGGTGGCGGCGCGCGCCGAGCCTTCGGCCAGCAGGTCACCGCATCCCTCCCGTCTGGCGATCATCTCCACGAGCTGCACCATCGCCTCGGCATGGCCAAAGCGCAACTCCAGGCCGTCGGTGTCCTGCGGCGTGAGCAGGCCGTTCTCGTAACATTCCATGGCCCAGGCAATTGTCGCCCCACAGGAGATGGTGTCCAGGCCATACTTGTTGCACAGTTCGTTGGCCTTGGCCACCGCCACCAGATCGCTGATGCCACAGCCACTGCCGAACAGGGCGATGGTCTCGAACTCCGGCCCGCCGTAGAAGGGATCCACCAGGCAAGGCCCCTCGGTGACCTCCACCACCCGCTTGCAGCGCACAGCGCAGGCGTAGCAGGTGTCCCGGCCCAGGCGGTCCTGTTGGCCCTGGGCCGCTCCCCGCAGGATGGTGTCGTACATGGTCTCGCCAGACAGGGCTTGCCAGCCCTCGAAAACGCCGCTCGTGAAATTGCGCGTGCTCAATCGGCCCGCCTGCTGATGGCCGGGGACGCCGTTGGAGGTGCCGAATCTGGCCAGGCGGGCCAGGCCCGACCGGGGCAGGGCTTCCACGCCCCAACGGGTCAACTCACGCAGGGCTGCCTCGTCGGCCAGAAGTGGACGTTGTCGGCCGCGCACGGCCACCGCCCGCAGGTTCTTGGCCCCCATCACCGCGCCCATGCCCGTGCGGCCGTTAGCTCTATTGCACATGCTGAGCAGAGCGGCAAAGCGTACACCTTTTTCGCCGGCCGGGCCGCATTGCAACACCTGGACCCTGTCGTCGCCCAACTCTTTCTTGATGCCTGCCTCCACCTCGCCGGTAATGCGGCCCCACAGATGGCCGGCCTCGCGCAACTCGGCCTGGCCATCGTGGATCCAGAGATAGACCGGCCGCGGAGCCCGGCCTTTGATCACCACGGCGTCGTAGCCGGCGAACTTCAGTTCGGCGGGGAAGAAGCCCCCGGACTGAGAATCCCCCACCGCCCCGGTGAGAGGCGACCTGGCGGCGACGGTCAGGCGGCTCAGGCCAGAGATGGGCGCGCCGGTGACGACGCTCGCCGCCAGCACCAGCAGGTTGTCCGGCCCCAATGGGTCGGCTCCGCACGGCATCTCCTGGAGCAGATAGTACAGGGCCAGGGCGCTGCCGCCCATATAGCGGCGATAAAACTTCTCCCCAGGCTCCTCCACCGAGAGTTGGCCTGTGGTGAGGTCCACATGCAGAATCCTTCCCGTGTATCCGTAGGGCATAGTCCACCTCTCGCTTTACTCTTGCGCCTGCATTCACTTGTGGCACAGTTTACCAACTAAGCGCAGTTTCGTCAAGTCGGGGGTGAGGCCGCATCCCTGCCCTGAAGCTTGTCCTCCCTGTCTTCCTGTGGTATAATAGCGATCGAACCAGGCTCCAGGCCGCGGCTGGCGCGGCGTCGGGAAAGCCGGGGAAAGGAGGCTCACATGTTGCTGGAAGTGTGTGTCGAAAGCGTGCGCATGAGTCTGATGTCGCCGCACCGTGTGGTTGTGCTCAAAGAAGTGGACGAAGAGCGCTACCTGCCCATTTGGATCGGCCCCTACGAAGCCGACGCCATCGCCATCGAGTTGCAAGGCGTGGAAACCCCACGTCCCCTGTCACACGACCTGCTCAAACAGGCCATCCTGGCCCTGGGCGGCCGCGTCTCACACGTCGTCGTGCGCGCCTTGCGCGACGATACCTTCTACGCCTCCGTGGTGCTGGATCAGGGGGGACAGGAACTGGAACTGGATGCCCGGCCCTCCGACTCCATCGCCCTGGCCGTGCGCACCAAAGCCAAGATTTTCGTGGACAGTGCCGTGATGGCCCAGGCAGGCATCACCAAAGAGGAGGACGTGCGAGAGCAAAGGCAACGGCTGCGCGATACCGAGGGCCTGGAGGTCTTCCGCGAGTTCCTGGAGGAATTGAACCTGGATACTGAAGAAGAAGAAGAAGAGTGATCATGCAGATGGACGCCAGCGAAATACCCTCTAAGACGATTCCCTCCAACCTGGAGGCGGAAGAGGCCGTTCTGGGGTCGCTGCTCATTGATCCCGATGCTATCATCAGGGTCGCCAGCTTCCTGCGAGCCGAGGACTTCTACCGCGAGAAGCACGGCTGGATCTATCAGGCCGCTCTGGACCTGCACGAACGCCGCGAGCCGGTGGATTTCGTCACCCTCTGCGACGAACTGCGGCGGCGAGAGCAGTTGCAGGAGGTGGGCGGGGCGGCCTACATCACCGCCCTGATCAACGCCGTGCCCACAGCCGTCCACGTCGAGCACTATGCCCGCATCGTGGAACGCACGGCCGTCCTGCGCCGCCTGATCTCGGCCGCCGGACGCATCGCCGCGTTGGCCTACGAGGGCAGCGAGGACGCCTATCAGGTCGTTGATCGGGCCGAACAGGAAATCTTCGGCATTTCCGAACGACGTATTCAGCGGGAACTGGTGCCTATCAAGCAGGTGATGAAGGAAGTGATTGACCGCATCGAATACCTGCAACAGCACCAGGACGGACTGTTGGGCGTGCCCACCGGGTTCGTTGATCTGGACAGGTTGCTGGGCGGCCTGCAGAAATCCGACCTGATCATCATTGCCGGCCGGCCGGGCATGGGCAAGTCCAGCCTGGCCATCAACATCGCCCTCCATGCGGCCAGGAGACACGGCCGCAACGTGGGCCTGTTCAGCCTGGAGATGTCCAAGGAGCAACTGGTGCAGAGGCTGCTGGCCTCGGAGACGGAGATTGACTCGCAGCGCCTGCGCCTGGGCCGCATCAGCGAAGAGGATTGGCCCAAGCTGGTGGAAGCCGCCGGCGTGTTGGCCGATGCCCCTATCTTCATTGACGACACGCCGGCCATATCGCCGCTGGAACTGCGCACCAAGGCCCGCCGTCTGGCTTCAGAACATGACCTGCACCTGTTGATTGTGGACTATTTGCAGTTGATGCACACCGACATGCACTTCGAAAACCGGGTCCAGGAAATCTCCTACATCTCCCGTTCCATGAAAGCGCTGGCCCGTGAACTGGAGGTGCCGCTCATCGCCATATCGCAGCTCTCCAGGTCTGTCGAATCCCGCCACGACAAGCACCCCTTGCTGTCCGACCTGCGCGAAAGCGGGGCTCTGGAGCAGGATGCGGACGTGGTCATCTTTATCTACCGCGACGACGCATACTACACGAAAGACGAATGGTACGACAAGTTCAGGGGACAAGACAAGCCCTACCCCGAGAACGTGGCCGAGATCATCGTGGCCAAACACCGCCACGGCCCGACGAAGACCATAGAACTCTACTTCAACAAGCCCATGACCAAGTTCTCCGATCTGGTCAAACGCCCCCTGGAGAGGTATGACGAATTCATGGCGGCCCCCGAAGCGGAGAACATCTGATGACAAAATCGTTGAGGGGATAGACGGTGAAAGGATTCGCGGGTTTCCCGGCAGCCAGGTTGCCCACTACCCCCATCCCCGATCTCTTCTTCAGCGAGTTGTTGCCGGCCATTGACGACCTGGCAGAGCTGAAGGTCACCCTGCATTGCTTCTGGCTGCTGGCTCAGAAGAAAGGCACCTTCCGCTACATCCGCCGGCAGGAGTTGCTGAGCGATGAGGTGTTGCTGCGAGGGCTGGAGACGGCGGAACGGCCCGCTGCCACGGCCTTGCAACAGGCGCTGGAACGGGCGGTGGCCCGCGGCACGCTGCTGCAGGCGACCGTCGAACGGGATGGACAGACGGAGGAGTGGTACTTCCTGAACAGCGCCGGGGGGCGGCAGATCGCCGAACGGCTGCAACGGGGCGACTGGACAGACCTCCCTGAGCTGGCCACGGCCGAGAGTGTCCGCCTGCAACTGGCACGGCCCAACATCTTCGTCCTCTACGAGCAGAACATCGGGCCGCTCACGCCACTGATCGCCGAAGAGCTGCGCGAAGCGGAGCAAAGCTATCCGGCGGAGTGGATTGAAGAGGCCTTCCGCATCGCCGTGGAGCAGAACGTGCGGCGCTGGCGCTACGCCCGGGCTATCCTGGAGCGCTGGCGCCAGGAGGGCAAAGACGACAAAACAGCGCAACGGGACGATCGCCAGGAGCGCTATCGCTACATCAGAGGCGAGTATGCCGAGTTCATCGAGCACTGAAGGCCAAGACCCAAGACGCAAAGCCCGAAGTCCAAACGCCACCAACGGCCAGGTGTGCCCGATTTGCCAGGGGTTGGGTTTTATCACCTACGACGTGCCGCCGGAGCATCCCGATTTCGGGCGCGCCGTGCCCTGCTCGTGCCGGCTGGCCGAAGAGCAGGCACGCCGCCTGACCGACCTGCTGGAGGTGAGCAACCTGCGCCACCTGGCGCACATGACCTTCGACACTTTCCTGCCCGAAGGCCAGGGGTTGCCCGAGGCCAAGCGACGCAACCTGCGCCACGCTTACGAACTGGCCCGGGCCTTCGCCGCCGAACCCAAAGGCTGGCTCTTCTTCCTGGGCGGCTATGGCTGCGGCAAGACGCACCTGGCCGCGGCCATCGCCAACGCCCGCATCGCCCAGGGCCAGACGGTCCTGTTTGTCGTCGTGCCCGACCTGCTGGACTATCTGCGGGCCACCTTCGCCCCCGGCAGCCCTGCCAGCTTCGACGAACGGTTTCAGGCCCTGCGCGAAGCGCCGCTGCTCATTCTCGATGACCTGGGGGCGCACAGCAGCACCTCCTGGGCCCAGGAGAAGCTGTATCAACTCCTCAACCACCGCTACAACTCCCGCCTGCCCACCGTCATCACCAGCAATCACCGCCTGGAAGAGATGGATCCGCGGCTGCGTTCCCGCCTGGTAGACCCGACGCTGGTGACCATGTACACCATTCTGGCCCCCGACTTCCGCCTGGCCGGGGCGGATCAGGCCGTTGCCGACCTCAGCAGCCTGCCGCTGCATGCCGATCAGACCTTCGACAGCTTCAACCTGCGCACGCACGAACTGCCCGCCGAGGAACGGGAAAACCTCAAACAGGCCGTGACCATGGCTCAGAACTACGCCGCCCATCCGGAGGGATGGCTGGTCTTCACCGGCAGCTACGGTTGCGGCAAGACCCACCTGGCCGCGGCCATCGCCAACCGCTGCCTGGAGCTGGGCCAGGTGACGCCCATGTTCATCGTCGTGCCCGACCTTTTAGATCATCTGCGGGCCACCTTCAGTCCGCAGAGCCAGGTCTCCTTCGACCGCCGCTTCGAGGCCGTGCGCACCGCACCTCTGCTCATCCTCGACGACCTGGGCACGGAGAGCGCCACGCCGTGGGCCAAGGAGAAGCTGTTCCAGCTCCTCAACTACCGCTACACCGCCCGGCTGCCCACCGTCATCACCACTTCCGTCCCCATCGAGGAACTGGAGCCGCGGCTGGCCAGCCGCATACTGGATGTCACCCGCTGCACCACGTTTGCCATCCTCGCCCCCAGCTATCGCGGGCAGATCAAACCCAGGCGGCAAAGAACAAGGAAGTGAAACGAGGTATGTTCAAATCCACTGGAGGAAACCGATTCATGTTCAAACGAAGCTTGCTGCTGGTCATCGCCGGCCTGCTGCTGGCCAGCAACCTGGCCTGCGCCCTGACGGAACTGGTCGCCCGTGCGCCAGCAGCGACCGCCACCCCCACGCGCACGCCGAAGCCGACCTTCACCCCAACGCCGGTGGAGACGCCCACGCCGGAGATTTTCCCCACGGCCACGCCGCTGCCGCCGACGCCCACACCGGAGCCGCCCACGCCCACACCGGAGCCACCGACGCCCACACCGGAACCGCCTACGCCCACGCCCACGCCAGCGCCGGTGGTCCTCGTGCAGCAAGACAGGGTCAACGTGCGCCAGGGGCCCGGCACAGCCTATCCCCTCCTGGGGCAGGTGACGCGGGGCACTTCCCTGCAGATCGTGGGCAGGAATGCGGCAGGGGATTGGTGGCAGGTGTGTTGTGTGAACGGCCAGCAGGTCTGGATCACCGGACAATTGGTGCAGGTGCAGGGCGACACCAGCGCCGTGCAGGTGGTGGCCAGCGTGCCGCCGCCACCACCGACGGCGACACCGCGCCCTCGCCCCACGCCGACGCCGGCCGTGCCCACGCCAACACCGAAACGCTACCTATACAGCAAGGCCATTCTACAATGGTGCGAACCTAATGCGGGTGTGACTGCCATCGAGGGAACGGTCTACCAGAACCACCAGCCATACAACGGTGCAAGGGTGGTCTTCTCCTATGCTCCCGATGGCCCTGTGGTCAGCGAGATCATCTCCGGACCGCATGCAGGCTACCCGGGATGGAATGCTGGCTTCTATTCGCACATTCTGCAAGCAGGGGGCCCTCGCGAAGGAGATTGGTACGTCTGGATCGTGGATAACAGTGGTAACCGCATATCAGAGATATCGCCACGCGTGCACACGGACGCCACCGCTGGCACGGGAAAGTGCCAGAAGGCAATCGTGGACTTCGACACGAATTAGCCAGGCGTCAGGTTCTGCCATGCGCGGGTGGGCTTGCGCCGCAGAATGGATGAATCGAGGTATACTATAGCGTGAGATGACAGATAGGTCATAGCATGAACAAGAAGTGAGATGGAGGGAGAAAATGACGCTATCAGACATTATCGAGGACCTGCACGCTGTGGAGCTTAGATTGCTCGATTACGAAAAGAGATATGGCTTGCACTCAGAGGACTTCTACGCGTTGTACAGCCAGGGGCTGTTGGACGATGGGGAACTGGAGGAAACCATTGACTTCACTCGCTGGGCCGGTCTATACGAGATCAAGCAAGAGCGAGAAGAGATGTTCCGAGAGCTCAGTCGTGCCTTTGTTCGGGATCTTCGCGCTAAGTATCCAGAAAACCGGATCCGATTGACACCTAACCCCGATCTCGTCACGGTGTGAGATGCCGTTCCCCTCCCTTGAGGATTACGAAGAGTTCATCTATACCATCCCCGATCGTTTCCCGTCAGTCCGGACATCCACTCTGCTCGTGATCCGATTGGGCCGCGCAGCAGCCGAAGTACGGGGTTATCTGCTCTTCGAGAAAGACATCAGCTTGGGAGTGTCCGAAGAGATCAGCTTCGCCACAGGCCGGATCAGGGCATACAGCTACTGGGTCTCTCAGGGAGATGAAAGGCTCTACTGGTATGATTCTCAGCCCCATCCCGATGATCCAACGCTGGCCAGCACCCATCCCCACCACAAACACGTCCCCCCTGACATCAAACACCATCGCGTTCCCGCGCCCGATCTCAGCTTCACTGAGCCCAATCTGCCTTTCTTGATCAGAGAGATCGAAGAGACGCTTTTGGGTCAATCGTAGAACCAAGGAGCAACGGCGTGTCCGCCCAACAGAGAACCCTCATCATTCTCGCCAGCCTGCTTATTTTGAGCGAGCTGGCCGCTTTTGTCTTTCGAGAGAACATCTCCGCGCTCCTCTTCGCCTGGACGGGAGAAGAGGATACATTCCCCCAACTTAAAGGGCTGAGCGACCTGGCCGCGGGGCTGCTGCGCCCCCAGGTGGACACCGCCGACGACGTGCCTGTAGCCTTCGCCGACGTCAACCCCTTCGGCATGAACGTGTTCCTGGAGCAGGAGGTGGACCCCGAAAAGCGGGAGCTTCAGGTACGCATGATCGCCGAGGCCGGCTTCCACTGGCTGCGACAGGAGTTCCCCTGGGAGGATATCGAAATCCACGGCAAAGGCGACTTCACCGACCGCCGCCATGATCCGCCTCGCTCCGCCTGGGAGAAATACGACCACATCGTGGACCTGGCGGAGAAATACGGCCTGGAGCTCATCGTCCGCCTGAGCAACCCGCCGGCCTGGTCGCGGGCCGCGGGTGACGCCGCAGGAACCTACGCCCCGCCCGATGATTATGACGACTTCGGCGACTTCGTGGAGACTGTCGTCAGCCGCTACCGCGGGCGTATCCGCTTCTACCAGATCTGGAACGAGCCCAACATCTATCCGGAGTGGGGCGAGCAGCCGGTGAACCCCGAAGCATACGTGGAATTGCTGAAGGTCGGCTATACACGAGCGAAAGCCGCCGACCCCAACGTGGTCATCATCTGCGGGGCGCTGGCCGCCAACATTGACCTGGGGCCGCGGGACATGAACGATTTCATCTTCCTGCAGCGCATGTACGACGCCGGCGCCGCCGACACCTTCGACATCCTGGCCATGCAGGGCTACGGCCTCTGGTCCGGCCCCACCGACCGCCGCATGCAGCCACGGGTGGTCAATTTCTCCCGGCCTCGTTTCATCCGCGACATCATGGTCCAGAACGGCGACGCCCACAAGCCCATCTGGATCAGCGAGATGAACTGGAATGCGGCCCCCGAGGACGTGGAGCCGCGCTACGGCCGCGTCACGCCGGAGCAGCAGGCGCGCTATGCTGTGCTGGCCTACGAGCGAGCGCGGCAGGAGTGGCCCTGGGTGGGCGTGATCAACTTCTGGTACTTCAAGCGGGCCGATGACACATGGGAGCGCAACCGCCAGCCGGAAGCCTACTTCCGCATGGTCACGCCGGACTTCGAGCCCTTGCCCGTCTACGAGGCGATGAAAGAGGCGACGAGGCAATGGGGCAATGAGGCGACGAGGCAATGAGGGCATCCCGTCCTTGTCGCCTCGTTGCCGTTGTGCGAGGCCAGCGATGAGTGATCGTCTCAATCGCATTCTCTTGCTTATCATCCTCCTGTTGGCCCTGGCCCTGCGCCTCTACCGGCTGGACGGCCAAAGCCTCTGGGCCGACGAGGGCAACAGCGCCGCCCTGGCCGGACGGCCGCTGGCGCAGATCGCCCGCGATGCCGCCCACGACATTCACCCGCCGCTCTACTACTGGCTCCTGCATGGCTGGACTCGGCTTTTCGGCACGAGCGAGGTCGGACTGCGCTCACTGTCCGTCGTGTTGGGCTTGCTGCTGGTGTGGCTGACCTACCTCATCGGCCGGAGGCTGCACGGCCTGGCGACCGGCCTGCTGGCCGCTTTCCTGGCCGCCGTCAACCCCTTCCAGGTGTACTATTCGCAAGAAGCGCGCATGTACATGCTGCTGGCTGTATGCGGGGCAGCGCTATTCTATACGTTTGTCGGATTGCTGGGAGAGGAAAGGGAAGCAATCGAAGAGGAGGAGGGAAAAGAGGGAAAGAAGGGAAAGAAGGGGAAAGGGGCAGCTTCCCTCGTTTCCATCCTTTCCCTCATTCCCCTTTCCACACTGGGCCTGTACACCCACTACTCCTTCCCCATCCTGCTGCTGGCGGTCAACCTGCTTTATCTGGCCTGGTGGGTTGCCTCCTGCCGGCAGGGACGATCCTGGATGCGACTGGCGCGCTGGGCCGCGCTGCAAGGAGCGGCCTCATTGCTCTTCCTGCCCTGGCTGCCCATCGCTCTGAAGCAGGCGACAGGCTGGCCCGGCGTGGCTGCGCCTTTCGCTTGGAAGGAGGCGCTCCTGGCCACATTTCGGCTGCTGGCCCTCGGCCCGGCGTGTGCCACAAAGATCAGCGGGTGGTGGTTGATCCCCTTCGGGGTGTTACCGGTTTGGGGGCTATGGCCCTGGAAGGGAAAATCAAATCAGCAAATCAGCAAATCCATGGGGCCACCGTCGTGGTTCGTGTGGCTTGTTCCCGTGGTCTGGCTGGTGCTGCCGGTATTGATGATGCTGGCCCTGGGGCTGTTCAAAGAAGCGTATCTCAAGTTCCTGCTCATCGCCAGCCTGCCCTTCTGTTTGCTCAGCGCTCGAGGAATGGCCTCCGCCATCGTCGGATTGCCAACAAGAGCGAAAAATCCCCTGCTTTCCTTATTTGTGTTCTGTGTCTTGCTTCTCCTCATCCCCACAGGCCAGGCCCTGCATGGCTACTACTTCGATCCCACCTGCGCTCGCGATGACTACCGCGGCGTGGCTCAATACGTGACGGCTGTGGCCCGGCCTGACGACGCCGTCCTGCTCAACGCGCCGGGACAGATCGAGGTGTGGAGCTACTACGATCGCAGCGGGCTGGCCATCTATCCCCTGCCGCGGCAACGTCCGCCTGATCCGGCCGCCACCATCGCCGAACTGGAAGCCATCGCCGCCCGCCACCGCACGCTGTATGCGCTTCTCTGGGCCACAGACGAAAGCGACCCCCAGCGCATCGTCGAAACCTGGCTCGACCAGCACGCCTTCAAGGCCACCGACGTCTGGCAGGGCAATGTGCGTTTCGTCACCTATGCCTTTTCGCATAGTGTAGTCGAACCCGCCTTCGCCGTTGCGCCTCAGGAGCCCTTCGGACAATACATCTGGCTACGCGAAGTGGCGGTGCTCAACGACTATGTCGCCCCCGGCGACGTGGTGCAGGTCAGCCTGGTGTGGGAGGCCGGCCAATCGGTCGAGCGCCGCTACAAAATCACCCTGCAACTGCTGGATGAACGCAACCAGGTCATGGCCCAGCGAGATGCCGAGCCGGTCGGCGAGAGCCGTCCCACCGATGGCTGGCGAGCCGGCGAACGCATCCACGACGCCCACGGCCTGCTCATCCCCCTGGGCACGCCGCCGGGCAGCTACCGGCTCATCGTGGGGCTGTACGACCGGGAGAACGGCCAGCGGCTGCGGCTGGCCGATGACAGCGATCATTTCACCGTCGGGCAGATCACCGTCGAACGGCCAACTGCCCCGCCGCCTGCCGCCGTGCTTCCCATACGCTATCGCCGCGCCTTCGACTTCGGGGAGATCACGCTGCTGGGCCACGATCGCTATAAGCGCGGCTACGGCCATGCTCCGGACACGCCGCTATACCCTGGTGACCTGCTGCATGTCACCTTCTTCTGGCGGGCGGATGAAACGGTGGCGCAGGATTGGACGTTCACCCTGGCCCTGTATGGCCAACCTGTGTCGCTGAACGCACCGCTGGTCAGCGAGGCTTATCCCACCAGCCGCTGGCAGGCCGGCGAGGTCGTGCGCGGGGAACATGACCTGCTGCTGCCGCCTGACCTGCGTCCAGGCCGCTATCGGCTTGTGCTCACCCCGGCCCCCGGCGGCAGGCCAGAGGGAACGGTAACCCTGGGCACGATAGAGGTGAAAAAGATGGCCGAGGAAGTAAAACTGAGGCAGATAGAACTGGTGCCGTTTGGAGAGGTGGGAAAAGAGCTCCTGAACAGGCTATGTATGGCCTTGCAGGGAGCCTTTGGGCGTCCCTGCCGGGTAGTCGCCGGCCTGCCCCTGCCCACCTGGGCCTACCATCCGGCCCGTCGGCAGTTCCGGGCCGATGGTTTCCTCCAGGCCCTGCGGCGGCTGGATGCCCCCGACGCCGAGCGGCTGCTGGGCGTGGTGGATGCGGACTGCTACGCCCCCGGCCTCAACTTCGTCTTCGGACAGGCCAGCGTTGGCGGACGGGAAGCGGTGATCGCCCTGCCCCGCCTGCGCCAGAGCTTCTACGGCCTGCCCGAGGATGAGGCGCTCTTCCAGGAGCGAGCGGTCAAGGAGGCCGTGCATGAGCTGGGCCATACCTACGGCCTGGGTCACTGCCCCGACCCGCGCTGCGTCATGCACTTCTCCAATTCGCTGCAAGACACGGACATCAAGGCCGCCACGTTCTGTCGAGCCTGCCAGGAGGCCATCTCGGCCAGGCTGCGCCAGGGCCATCAGCCATAAGCGCAAGCCGCCTGGCGTGAGGCCAGGCAGCCCTCTGCACCTCTCGCCGGTCACTCCTCGGGAATGATCAACACCTGCCCCTCGTAGATGCGATCCGCATCGGCGATGGCATTGACCTCTAACAACGCTTCGTAGGCCACGCCATACTCCTCGGCGATGCCCAGCAACGTCTCCCCAAGGCGCACGACATGCGTGCGCTGGCCCGGCGCGGGGGTAGGCGGGCTGGGGGGAATGGTCAGCACCTGGCCCACATAGAGCACATCGGCGTCGGCGATGGCGTTGGCCGCCAGCAGGGCCTGGTAGTCCACCTGGTACTGCACGGCGATGCCCCAGAGCGTATCGCCTTCTCGCACCACGTGTTGGCGGAGCGGCGGGGTTGGCGTGGGTGTGGGCCATTCCGTCGCCGTAGGCGTGGCCGAGGGGGTGAACGTGGGCGAGGGGACAGGGGTGGCCGTGGCCACCAGCAACACCTCGGAGGTAACAGGGGGCGTGTAGGTCGGCTTGGGCGTGCGGGTGGGTGTAGGAAGGGCCACGCGCAGTGGCCCGCTCAGCGTCCACACGATACTGAACAGGACATAGGCCAGCAAGAGCAAAGCCACAACAGGCACAATCCGGCGGGCAATCATTCTGTATCCATCCTTCTGCCTCGTTGCCTCATTGCCTCGTTGCCCCGTTGCCTCATTGCCTCGTTGCCCCGTTGCCTCATTGCCTCGTTGCCTTGTTGCCTCATGCCCTCGTTTCCTATTCCACCGTCACCGACTTGGCCAGGTTGCGCGGCTGATCCACGTCGCAGCCCCGTCTGACTGCCACGTGATAGGCGAAAAGCTGCAAGGGCAGCACGGCCAGCACCGGCGTCAGCAGCGGCGAGGCCGGCGGGATGTACAGCACGTGATCGGCCTTCTCGGCGATGAGCTCATCTCCCTCCGTAGCCACGGCCAGCACCACGCCGCCGCGGGCCTTCACCTGCTCGATCTGGCTGATCATCTTGTCATAGACGTGATCGCGCACGGCGATGGCCACCGTGGGCATGGTCTCGTCCACCAGGGCGATGGGGCCATGCTTCATCTCGCCAGCGGGATAGCCCTCGGCGTGGATATAGCTGATCTCCTTGAGTTTCAGCGCCCCCTCCAGGGCGATAGGGTAGTTGATGCCCCGGCCCAGGTAGAGGAAGTTCTGCCGCTTGAAGAACAGTTCGGCCAGCCGCTGGCATTCGCTGCCCCTGGACAGCACCTGCCCCACCAGGTTGGGCAGCTCTGCCAGGTCGTCCACCAGCTCCCGCAGCCGGGCTGGTGAGAGCGTTCCCCTGGCCTGGCCCAGGTAGAGCCCCAGCAGGTACTGGTCCACCAGCGAGGCGGTGAAGGCTTTGGTGGAAGCGACGCCGATTTCCGGCCCGGCGTGCATGTAGACCACGCCGTCGGCGACGCGCGCCGCCTGGCTGCCGATGACGTTGACAATGGCCACCAGCCGCGCCCCCTTGGCCCGCGCCTCTTCCATAGCCGCCAGCGTATCCACCGTCTCCCCCGACTGGGTGATGGCCAGCACCAGTGTGCGCTCGTCAATGATGGGGTCGCGATAGCGAAATTCGGAGCCGTAGTCCACTTCCACCGGCAGCCGGGCCAGCTCCTCGATCAGGAACTTGCCCACCAGCCCGGCGTAGGCCGACGTGCCGCAGGCGACGATGACCATCTTGTTGAACCGCCTGGCCATTTCCGGGGGAAGGTTGAGATCTTTCAGGTGCACGTCGCCGGTCTCGAAGTCGACGCGGCCACGGATGGTGTCGGTGATGGAACGGGCCTGCTCCAGGATTTCCTTCTGCATGAAGTGCTTGTACTCGCCCCTGGCCGCCGACACAGGGTCCCAGGGGACGGTGACCTCCTCGAGCTCCAGTGGCTCGCCGGCCAGGGTGAAGCAGCGCACGCCGTCGGCGGTGACCACGGCCATCTGCCGGTCTTCGAGGAAGATCATCTGCCGGGTGTGCTCCAGGATGGCCGGCATATCGGAGGCCACGAACATCTCGCCCTGGCCCACGCCGATGACGACGCCGCCGGCATTGCCGATGCGGGCCACAACCAGCTTGTCCGGTTCGCGGCTGGACAGCAGGCCGATGCCATGCGCCCCTTTGATGCGGCCCAGCGCCCGGCGCGCCGCCACCTCCAGGCTGGAACCGTCCTTCATGTGCTCTTCCACCAGGTGCACGATCACCTCGGTGTCGGTGTCAGAGGTAAAGATGTGTCCCTGGGCCTGCAATTCCTGGCGCAGAGGCAAGAAGTTCTCCACAATGCCGTTGTGAATGACCACGATCTCGCCGCGGCAGTCGGTGTGTGGGTGGGCATTGCGCTGGCTGGGGCGGCCGTGGGTGGCCCAGCGGGTATGGCCGATGCCGATGTGCCCGTGCACCGGCTGCTCCGCCAGCAGTTCGTCCAGGGCGCTGAGCTTGCCCACGTCCCGGCGCACGGCGATGCGCCCATCCTCATCAATGACGGCCAGCCCGGCCGAATCGTAGCCGCGATATTCCAGACGCCGCAGGCCTTCGACGATGATGTCCGTCGCCGGTCGCGGGCCCACATAGCCAACGATGCCACACATGGGTTTCCCCCTCCGTGAAGGTACTGGAACGTTAAGGAAGGCAAGAAGTGAACGAGGCAACGAGGCAATGAGGCAACGAGGCAACAGGGGCGGGATGCCCTCATTGTCTCGTTGCCTTAGCGCCTTGTTGCCTCATGCTTCGTCGCCTTGGTGCCCCATTGCCTCTTGCTCCGCTAACGGCGGTGCGGGCGTGGCTGATAGGCCAGGCGGGGATCCAAAGCATCGCGCAGGCCGTCGCCCAGGAGATTGATGGCCACGACGACGAGGGCCAGAGCCAGGCCGGGAAAAGAGGCCACCCAGGGGGCCTGCCGCAGGAACTCCCGCCCCTCGCGCAGCATCACGCCCCACTCCGGCCACGGCGGCTGCACCCCCAGCCCCAGGAAACTGAGCGCCGAGGCGTTGAGGATGGCCCAGCCCACGTTGAGCGTGGTCATGACGATCAGGGGGGAGAGCACGTTGGGCAGGATGTGACGGAAGATGACGCGCGCCGTGCTGCATCCCACGGTGATCGCCGCCCGCACGTAGGGCTGTTTGCGCACCGCCAGCACCTGACCGCGCACCAGGCGGGTGTAGGCGGGGATGCTGGCCACGCCCACGGCGATCATCACGTTGGACAGCCCCCGGCCGGTGACGCTGACGATGAGCATGGCCAACAGAACGCTGGGAAAGGCCAGCATGACGTCCATGAAGGCCATGATCCAGCCATCCACACGGCGGCCATGGTATCCGGCCAGCAAGCCCAGCAGCGTCCCCGGCAGCGAGGCCATGAGCACAGCGACAACGGCCACGAGAAGCGAGGTGCGTCCGCCAAACAGCAAGCGGCTGAAGAGATCGCGGCCGAAGAGGTCCGTGCCTGCCCAATGGGCGCGGCTGGGCGGCTGAAGCTGGGCCGGGGGATCCATGGTCAGCGGGTCATAAGGAGCCAGCCAGGGGGCCAGCAGCACGGCTCCCGCCACCACGGCCAGGATGGCCAGACCGGCCAGGGTGCCGTTGTTGCGCCACATCCGGCGGCGCGGCGGCGCATACGCGTAGCGAGGCGGCGCTTTGCGCGTGGGGATAGGGAAGCGGCTGGTCATGACGTGAGGCCAAAAGCAATCCGCCCCGAAAACCTGGCCGCAAGCGGCAGGGCGCTTACAGCGGGCCAGCTTTCTCGGGGCGGAACCTGGGAGCCATCAGCCAGCAGGCTTGAGCTCAGGCCTTTTCCACAGCATCCACCGGGCACACCGAAGCGCACTGGGGCTCATCGAAGTACCCCTCGCACTCCACGCACACCTCGGGGTCAATGACGTAGATATCATCGCCCTCGGAAATGGCCCCGACGGGACACCCCGGTTCGCAAGCCCCACAGGCGATGCACTCGTCCGTGATCTTCATAGCCATGGCAAGTAACCTCCTCTATGATGCGAGTTGTAATGTCTGGGCCATACCGGCCCACATGCCCAAAGCCTGCCCGATAAGAGCCAGAGCCCAGCCTCGGTTCACTGACTTCTCAGACAGGCCAAACGCCCCTGCTCATTCCCCGGCGGATACCGCCTGCAACAAGGCCTCCACCAGTGTCGCTTCCGGCACCATCCCCTCCACGTGCGTCGTCTCGTTGATCACCGTGCGCGGCACGCCGAACACCTGATACTTGTTGGCCAGATGGGGAAACTCCATAGCCTCCACCATGTCGGCGCGGATGTGCTCGCTCTCGATGGCCAATCTGTGGGCCAAACTGACCGCATTGGGACAGTACGGTCAAGTCGGCGTGACAAAGACCTGCAAGTGCACCGGCGTGTGGATGTCTGCTACAGCAGCGACTGTGGCTTCGGAGAGACCCGACTCGCCTCTGGACACGTTAATGATGTCCTCGATGAGCGTGGAGAACTCATAGCCAGAAGGGATACCATAGAAACGCACACCGTAATCCCTCTCCCCCACGACGGCGATGGCCGGGATCTTGTCCACGCCATAACTCTCCGCCACAGCCTTGTCGGCGACGAAATCGTAGACCTCCGCCTGCACCAGGTCTGAGGTGGCCGCCAGTTCTTCCACAAGCTGCCGTGTCTCGGCGCAGAAATCGCACTCGAACTCCTGCGTGAACATGACCAGCTTCACCGGAGCGGTCAGGTTCTCGGCGAATATCTTCTGCAACTGTTCCCTATCCTTGTCTGCAATCAAGGGCATGATTTCCTCCTGATGTGATGTTGTGTGGTAGCTCCGCACCTGAGCGTGGAGTGCAGACTCGAGGTTCACATACGCTCTGTGCGCTATATGGATGGCCGGACATAGAGCCACGATATGGTATGGTGCCACCTGCTATGTTCCGTGGTAGTTATATCTGACAAACGTGGAAATGGCAAATCTGACTTGCCCTTTACATGACCAGTGCAGACGGGGAGAATGGTGATTTCCTCACGGAGTTCCTCTGGCTTCATAGCAATACCCTCCCCCTCCTTGCCCCCTTGTCTCCTTGTCCCCTTGGCGCAGAAGGCTTTCCTGCCCCTCCGCCCCCCTGCTCCTCCGCTCCCTCGCTCCCTCCCCCATCCCCATGCCCACCGCCGCCAACCCCACATACAGCCAGAACAGCGCAGCCATGTGCGGGCCGCCGTCAGGCCGGGG
>JARYMM010000062.1:17789-19510 GCA_029907105.1 Anaerolineae bacterium
CCATCCCCATGCCCACCGCCGCCAACCCCACATACAGCCAGAACAGCGCAGCCATGTGCGGGCCGCCGTCAGGCCGGGGGCGCGGGGGTGTCCCTCGCTCCCTCTGCCATCCCCATGCCCACCGCCGCCAACCCCACATACAGCCAGAACAGCGCAGCCATGTGCGGATAGTTCAGATTGAACAGGTAGTGGTCAAGCACACCGGCGGCCAGCACCCCAGCCAGCGCCCCGCTCAAGCCCAGCAGGATGGCCTCCAGACGCACCTCGCCCACGCCGCGCCGCCAGCAACGGTAGAAGCGCACGAACAACAAGGCCACGGTCAACAGAAACAGGCTCAGCCCGATCAGCCCCATCTCCTCGGCGATGAGCAGATAGACGTTGGAAACGCCCAGGTAGACGTCAATCTCCGGCGTGCCGGAAAAACCCACCCCCAGCCAGGGGTGGCGTCCGATCAGAATGAAGGCATCCTTGTACTCACCAAAGCGCATCCGCGTGGCCAGGTCTTGCCCCCGCAGCCCCTCGATGAAGTGTGCGATGTAGGTCTGCGTCTGAGGCAACAACAGAAGCAGCGCGGCGCCAAGCAGTCCAACCCAGAGCAACCGCCGATACCGCAGGAGGGCCAGGAGCAGCAAGACCAGAGCAAAGCCCGCCATCGAACTGCGGGAGTAGGTCAGGTAAAGACAGAGCACCTCCGCTCCCAGCATCAGCGCCACCAGGCGGCGATCGAAGAGAGGCCGCTCGGCGAACAGTTGTGGCACCGTCAGTCCGGCCACGAAGACCATCAGCCCGCCCAGCACATTGGGGTCAATGGAGGTGCCGATGGCCCGCATGGGAAGATCGGGGTTGTCTTCGATGAAGCGCAGCACACCGCTGCCCGTGGGGTAATCGAGGCGGCCCAGCGCCGACAGCAGGCGCACCGCCCAGTCCTGCGGAATGACGTAGAGGAACACGGCGATGAAGGCAGCACCCGCCCCGGCCAGCATGATCACCCCGGCCAGCCGTTCCAGTTCCTGCCGCCTGCGGACGGTGTTGACCACTACGAAAAAGAGGGCAATGCCAATAAGCAATTCGAGAAAACGGCGTAAAATAGTAGAGGTGGGCCGGGCGTGGCCCATGCCCAGGGCGAAGGCAAACAGGGCGAAGACCAGGAAGAGGGCCACCGGCAGCCCCAGTGGGCTGCCCACAAACGTCCGCTCGCGCCGGGTGGCCAGCCGGGTCACCCAGACAAAGAAAATGAGCAGCACCACCAGGTCGAGGAAAGTGGGCGTGAAGCCCAGACGGGATTTGAACATGGGCAGGGCGGCGAAGGGCAGCAGGCAGATGATGCCCACCAGGAAAATGAGCCCCCACTGCGTGCTGCGCAGCATCAACAGTGCAGCGATGAGCGCGGCCGCACCGGCCAGGGCGTACAGCGCGCCCAATATGCCCACATACAGGCCGCCCACGAGCGCCCCCAGCAGGCAAAGGCCCAGCAGCGCCATGATAGCTACACGGCGATCAGGGTGAAAGAGGTAAGTTGTGAAGCGCTGGAGTACGACTTCGGTCATAGGATAGATAGCCACTCAATGCTGCATGTACTACCTCGAAAATAGATGCCTTGACCATTTTCGTCCCTGGTGGTGTCCGCAGGGACGTGACAACTACTCTACAACGATGGTTCGCTGCTTACTGTCATTCTGAGCGACCGCAGGGCCTGCCCTGAGCGAAGGCGAAGGGGAGCG
>JARYMM010000063.1 GCA_029907105.1 Anaerolineae bacterium
ACAGCTCTACGACGGCGAGAAGCTGCTGGGCGAGACGACCGCCGACGCTGTGGGCCGTTGGCGTTTCCAGGTGCCCATGCCGCTGGCCGAAGGCGAACACGCCCTGCGCACGGTGGTCCTGGACACCGAGGGCAAGGAAGTTGCGGTTTCGGAGGCGGTGGCGCTGACCGTCCGCCCGGTGGCGACGCCGGTACCCACGCCGAAGCCGACGCCGGTGCCCACGCCGGCCATCGTCTCTCTGCCCGCCGGGGCGAGCATCGGTGCGGGCGAGCCCTTGCTGCTGGAGGGCACGGCCGCGCCAGGGGCCACCCTACAGCTCTACGACGGCGAGAAGCTGCTGGGCGAGACGACCGCCGACGCTGTGGGCCGTTGGCGTTTCCAGGTGCCCATGCCGCTGGCCGAAGGCGAACACGCCCTGCGCACGGTGGTCCTGGACACCGAGGGCAAGGAAGTTGCGGTTTCGGAGGCGGTGGCGCTGACCGTCCGCCCGGTGGCGACGCCGGTACCCACGCCGAAGCCGACGCCGGTGCCCACGCCGGCCATCGTCTCTCTGCCCGCCGGGGCGAGCATCGGTGCGGGCGAGCCCTTGCTGCTGGAGGGCACGGCCGCGCCAGGGGCCACCGTACAGCTCTACGACGGCGAGAAGCTGCTGGGCGAGACGACCGCCGACGCTGTGGGCCGTTGGCGTTTCCAGGTGCCCACGCCGCTGGCTGAAGGCGAGCATGTCCTGCGCACGGTAGCGGTAGATACAGAAGGGCGGAAGGTGGCGGCTTCGGAGACGGTGACCGTGCGCGTCGCTGCGGCGGTGCAGATGCCCGTGATCTCGTTCCCCAAGGGCGCGGCGGTGATCCCCGGCGGGCCGCTGTCAGGCACCGCTGAGCCTGGCGCTCGCCTGCGCATTTACGCCGACGACACCTTGCTGGGCGAGACCGTGGCCGGCGCTGATGGCCTGTGGACCTTCCAATTGCCGGGGGATCTGAGCGCAGGTGCGCTTACGCTGCGCGTCGTGGCCGTGGACGCCGCCGGCCGGGTGCTGGCCGAGTCCTCACCCGCGCTGGTGGAGGTGCTGGAGCTTCGGCTGCCCGTGACCGGTGGCCGCCAGTAGCCATCAACGGCACAATCGGAGATACGGATAGAGGAGCGACACCAGCGGTTGGCTGAGACAACGCAATTCACTTGCCACTCGCTGCTTGTCGCCTGCCGCTTCACCCTGGGAGGCAATGTTTATGGAGGATTTGGAAAAGCTGGGCGCTTTCTACCTGGGCAAGGAATACGACCTGGAGAAAGGGGAGATCCTCGATCGGCCGGTGATGTATGATGCCCGCGACCTGACCACCCATGCCGTGTGCGTGGGCATGACCGGCAGCGGCAAGACGGGCCTGTGCATTGACTTGCTGGAGGAAGCCGCGCTGGACAGTGTGCCAGCCATCATCATTGATCCCAAGGGCGACGTCACCAACCTGCTGCTCACCTTCCCGGAGCTGCGGCCGGAGGACTTCCTGCCCTGGGTCAATGTGGACGATGCCCGCCGCAAGGGGCAGAGCGTGGAGGCTTATGCGGAGAGCATCGCTGGCACCTGGCGCAAGGGGCTGGCCGACTGGGGCCAGGGCCCGGAGCGCATCCGCCGCCTCAAGGACAGCGCCGAATTCCTGATCTACACGCCGGGGTCCGACGCCGGCCTGCCGGTGAGCATCCTGCACTCCTTCGCCGCCCCGACCCTGGACTGGGACGAGCACGGGGAGATGTTGCAGGAGAAGGTGCAGGGCACCGTCTCGGCGCTGCTCGGACTGGCCGGCATCCAGGCTGACCCGGTGCGCAGTCGCGAGCATATCCTGCTGTCGCACATCTTCGAGCAGGCCTGGCGGGCGGGGGAAGACCTGGACCTGGCAAAGCTGATCGGCCAGGTGCAGAACCCACCCATGCGCAAGCTGGGCGTCTTCGACCTGGACACCTTCTTCCCCCAGAAGGAGCGCTTTGGGCCGGCCATGGCGCTCAACAATCTCATCGCCGCGCCGGGCTTCGGGCGCTGGCTGGAGGGGCAGCCGCTGGAGGTCGGCGAATTGTTGCACGGGCCCGGCGGCAAGCCGCGCATGTCCGTTTTCTACATCGCTCACCTCACCGACGCCGAGCGCATGTTCTTCGTCACCCTGCTCTTGCAGCAAGTCCTGACCTGGATGCGCGCTCAGCCGGGCACCACCAGCCTGCGGGCACTGGTCTACTTCGACGAGGTGTTCGGCTACTTCCCGCCGGTGGCCGAGCCGCCTTCCAAGCGGCCGCTGCTCACCCTCCTAAAGATGGCGCGTGCCTTTGGCCTGGGCATGGTGCTGACCACGCAGAACCCCGTGGACGTGGACTACAAGGGATTGACCAACGCCGGCACCTGGTTCATCGGCAAGTTGCAGACGGAACGGGACAAGATGCGCGTGCTGGAGGGGCTGGAGAGCACCGTCTCTGAGGCGGGGACGCTGCTGGATCGCAACTACCTGGACAGGCTCATTTCCTCGCTCGGCTCGCGCGTCTTCCTGCTGCACAACGTGCACGAGGAAAAGCCCATCGTCTTCTACACCCGCTGGGCCATGAGCTATCTGCGCGGGCCACTGACCCGCCCCCAGGTGCGGGAGCTGATGAGGGGCGTCAGGGCGCAGGCGGTGCTGCCGGAGGCGGAGATGGCGGCAGTGCCGGGCGCAGCGCGGGCGGCAGGCGTCGAGGCCAGGCCCACGGTGGAGGCGCTGCCGGCGGGGCTGAGCGCGCACCGGCCTGCTCTGCCGCCGGATGTGGAGCAGGTTTTCCTGCCCACCCGCCTCTCGCTGGAGCAGGCGGTGCGGCGTCTGGAGGAGGACCTGGGAGAGCGGTTGGAAGTGCGTGGGGGACAACTGGTCTACGAGCCAGCGCTTCTGGGCATGGCGACGGTGCGTTTCGCCGAGCGCCAGTACGATGTGGACGAGCGGCGTGAGATGGCCTTGTTGCTGAAAGCGCCCGCCTCGCGGCCCCTGTTGCGCTGGGACGAAGCTGAGCGCCTGGACATCACCTACCGCGACCTGGTCGAGGAGCCGTTCGGCGAGCCGCTTTTCGCCGAGGTGCCGGCCACGGTGGCCAATGCCAGGAAGCTGAAGAAGTTGGCCAGCGACTTCGCCGATGCCCTCTACCGCCAGGAAGCCCTGGTGCTGAGCTACAACCCGGCCCTCGGTCTCCATTCCCGTCCCGGCGAATCGCCGCGTGATTTCACCGTGCGCTGCCGCGAAGCGGCACGGGAGCGACGGGATGCCGAGGTGGACAGGCTATCACGGCAGTACGAGGCCAAAATCAGGCGGCTGGAGGAGCGGCTGCGGCGAGAGGAGCGAGAGCTGGCCGAGGACGAGGCAGAGTACGCGGCCCGCAAGCGGGATGAACTGGTCTCGGCAGGCGAATCGGTGCTGGGCATGTTCCTGGGCCGCCGCTCCAGCCGGGCCATCTCCATGGCCTCCACCAAGCGACGCCTGACCGCGCAGGCCAAGGCGGACATCGAGGAGTCGCAGGCCACCATCGCCGAGCTGAAGGAGGACATCGCCAAACTCCAGGAAGAACTGGCACAGGAGGCTGAGGCCATCACCAGCCGCTGGGCCGACGCCCTGGAAAAGGCGCAGGAAGTGCGGGTCACGCCTCGCCGCACGGACATTGATGTGGAACTCTTCGCTCTGGCCTGGGCTCCACACTGGGCGGTGACGTACCAGGACACCCGGGGACGGGAGCGCAGTGACACTGTGCCCGCCTACGTTTCAGACTGATTGTCTGATAGCCAAAACTCAATGCTACGGAGGAATAACGATGCGCATTCTCAAACTCATGGAACTGGAAGGCATGACGCCCGATCTGGCCGCGGCCCTGGAAGCAGAGGGCATCAAAGATGCGGCGGCGCTGTTGGATGCGGCCGGCCCGAAGGAGGGGCGCGAAGCCCTGGCCGCCAAACTGGGCGTGGAGGCCCGCAAGCTGTTGGAGCTATGCAATCGCGCCGACCTGTCCCGCATCAAAGGCATCGGCACGGTCTACTCGGACCTGCTGGAGTTCGCCGGCGTGGACACGGTGATGGAGTTGGCGCAGCGCAATCCCGACAACCTGTACGTCAAGATCGTGGAGCAGGCGGGCGCGCACCACGTGAAGCGTCTCCCCACGGCGACGGACGTGGCCAACTGGGTGGGCCAGGCCAAGACACTGGAGCGGAAGGTCTTCTATTAGTCCTCGCGCACCTGGCCAGCAGCAGGCAGGCCCGACGGGTGGAAATGCGCTCTGAGGGGGTAACTGCCTGCCTTCGGCCTTGCAACGTGAGATATAGCGGTGGGTTGGCGTCATTGCGAGCCCCGAAGGGGCCCCTCCCTCACCCTCCCCGTCGACGGGGAGGGCAGGGGTGGGGATTGCTTCGCTTCGCTCGCAGTGACAGGGTAGGTAGTTACCTGAGGGGATCGCCAGACGCGTGTGGCTTTTCCCGTCACGAAGGGGCGCAGCTACAGGCTACGCCCCTTTTGCTGCTTGAACCGACCCGGCAGTGTTTTCTGATGCACGCCGGTAACTGTTTACCGCCGTGGAGGCGGAGACCGCTGACAGGAAGGTTTTTGCACCACGTGTGGTACAATAACAGTCGGAACGGATGCGGACGAAGTGATGGCTGTCACTCTTGACCCAAGACGGCGGCGACGCTGGCCTAACGCCTTGATTCTGTTATCCATATTGCCGTGGCTGGTGGCTCTGGCCCTGGTCATCAGCGTTGCCGCCTGCCAGTCTCGCTACGTCGGGCGCATCTACCCCGGCGTCTGGGTCTACGACGTCAACCTCAGCAATCTGACGCGGGCGGAAGCGGAGGCCGCCCTGGCGGCTGCCGAGATCCCCTTGCCCACCGCGCCAGTGGTCGTGCGCTACGGCGACAAGACCTGGATCGTGCGCCCCGATGAGCTGGGCGTGGCCCTGGACGTGGAAGCCTCGGTCGCCCGTGCCTACCAGGTGGGACGAGGGGGTTCGCCCCAGGAGGATTTGCAGGAGCAGGTGCTGACCTTCTTCTATGGCCGTTTCCTTCCGCCGGTTTTCACCCTCCACGACGATGGATTGCTGGCCTACGCGGTGGCCCGCATGGCTCAGGAGGTGAACATGCCCACCCGCGAGGCAACGCTGCAGGTGCAGGGGGTGCGCGTGCTGGCCACGTCGGGCGAGAGCGGTCGGGAGGTGGATCAGGCCGCTACGCTCGCTGCCCTGCAGGAACGCATCCGCGCCGGCGGGGGCGGCGAGGTGGCACTGGTCGTACGGGAGACGCCGCCGGCGCTGGCCGACGTGAGCCAGGCTGCGGCACTGGCCGAACGCATCATCGGCAGCCCGCTGACCCTGGAGTACGAGGACGAGCGGGAGGGCAGGCTGAGCTTCGTCATTGACCAGGCTACGCTGGCCGGCTGGCTGAGGATCGGCATGGAGATGGATGACAGCGGCCAGCCGAGCCTGACGGTGACGTTGGACGAGGCTGCGGTGCGCCCCTGGGCGCAAGAGGTGGCCACGCAACTGGCCCGTGCCCCCCGCAATGCCCGCCTGGATTTCGATCCGGCCAGCGGCACGCTGACGCCCATTGTGCCCAGCGTGTGGGGGCGGGAACTGGACGTGGAAGAGACGGTGCGGCGTATCATCGCCCAGGCGGTCAGCGAGCAGCGCCGTGTGCCCTTGCCCCTCGTCCTCATCAAGCCGGCGGTAGCCATGGAAGACGCGCCACAGATGGGCATTGTGGAGCTGGTCGTCGAAGCCACGACCCGCTTCAAGGGTTCCAGCGCGTCGCGCGTGCACAACATCGCCCAGGCCGCCTCGCAGTTCCACGGCGTGGTCATCCCGCCTGGCGGCATCTTCTCCTTCAACGAGCACCTGGGCGAGGTTTCGGCGGAGACGGGCTATGAGGAATCGCTGATCATCCGGGGCGACCGCACGCAAATGGGCTACGGCGGCGGCGTCTGCCAGGTTTCGACGACGGCCTTTCGCGCCGCGCTGCTGGGCGGTTTCCCTATCGTTGAACGTTACGCGCACGGCTACGTGGTGAGCTGGTACGGCGAGCCGGGGATGGACGCCACCGTCTACGCGCCGCAGGTGGACTTCAGGTTCCGCAACGACAGCGACCACTACCTGCTCATCGAGACGGAGGTGGACATGGCGGAAGGCACGCTGACCTTTCGCTTCTATGGCACCGCCAACGGCCGCACGGTAGAGGTTTTCGAGGTATCCCGCGAGAACATCACCCCTCCACCCCCGCCGGTCTGTACCGAGGATGCGAGCCTGCCCAAAGGCACGATCAAGCAGGTGGACTGGGCGGTAAAGGGCATGGATGTCACCGTGCGGCGTGTCGTCCGGCAGGGGGATGAGGTGCTGTGGGAGGACACCTTCGTCAGCCGTTATCTTCCTTGGGCAGCGAAGTACCGTTATGGGCCGGGCACGACCCCCTTGCCATGCCCCGAGCCTGAGCAGGCCAAAGAGGAGGCCGGCGGATAGCTTCGTCTGTTTCCAGCCTCCAGCCCCCAATCTCCAACCTCCAACCTCCAACTTCCAATCTCCAACCTCCAACCTCCATTCCCGATTTGACATAGAACACGTGTTCGTGTATAATGGCATTGCCAAATGCATGGCGTCAGGCTTTGGCGATCAGGAACCTTCCCATTGCTGAACCCGTGGACTCGATCACGACAAGAGGGTATGACTATGGCGCAAAAGCTGTCGGAACGCCAGGACAACATTCTGAAGTTCATTCGCAGGTATGTGGCGGAGCATGGTTACCCGCCCACGATTCGGGAGATCGGCAGGGCCGTGGGCATCAGCTCCACCTCGGTGGTCAAGTACAATCTGGACAGGCTGCAAACGCTGGGGCATCTGAGGCGCAAGGGGGAAGTCTCCCGCGGGCTGCGGCTGGCCGGCGAAGCATTGTCGGGCCAGAATGTCATCGAGGTGCCGCTGCTGGGCTACATCCGGGCCAGCGCGCCGTTGCCGGCCTACGATGAGTTCTCCGACGAGGTGGTGGAGTTGACGCTGGATATCGTCCGGGAGCCGGAGCTGGTGTATGCTCTGCGGGTGCAGGGGGAGTCGATGCGCGACGCCTCGGTGCACGACGGCGACCTGGTGGTGCTCCGGCATCAGCAGACGGCCGATCCGGGGGATATGGTGGCGGCCTGGCTGGGGCCGGAGGAGGGGCTGACGCTGAAGCGCTACTATCCGGAGGGCGAATTTGTCCGGCTGCAGCCGGCCAATGATGCCTACCAGCCGATCATCGTCCCTGCCGAACAGGTGGAGATCCAGGGCAAGGTCATCGCCGTCATCCGCCGCCTGGCCTGAGCAGCAAGGCATTGGATTTTGAGGTTTGAGCTTAGGGGTTTGAAGTTCGCCCCAGCGCGGCGACGATGTGCTCGGAGAGGGCTTCGACGCGCGCCTCCCAGTCGTGTTGCGCCGCCAGGCGGCGGAAACTCTCCCGTTGCCCGTCGTCGGTCTCGGCCAAGGCGGCTTCGATCTGGCCCACGAAGCCGTGGACATCGTGCGCCAGGCGCAGGGGCGGGGCGAAGTCCAGGGCGCTGGGTATGGGCGTGGACACCACCGGCCGGCCGGCGGCCAAGTACTCGTACATTTTCAGCGGGTCAATGTGTCGCGTCCACTCGTTGACCTTGTAGGGCATCAGGCACACCTGACAGGCGGCGACGTAGCGGGGCAACTCGGCCACCGGCTTGAAGCCCAGGAAGTGCACGTTGGGCAATTCCAGCCAGGCTAACTGCTCCCGATGGAAACGCTGCGTGACCGGTCCGACCAGGGCCAGGGACCACTGCGGACGGGCCTGGGCCACGTCACGCAGCAACCCCAGGTCAATCTTCTCGTTGATCACCCCCACGAAGCCGATCACCGGCTGGGGCAGGGCAGCGATGTCCGCCGGCGGGGAAGGATCGGCCCGGGCGGCGCTGAAGGCTGCGGTGTCCACGCCGTTGCGCACCAGGTAGGTGTGGGGGTTGAAGGGGCGCTTGGACTCCAAAAGCGCCGGCGAGGTGACGATCACCAGGTCGGCCTGGCGCAGAATCCTCCTCTCCAGAGCCACGATAGCCTCCCGCCGCGCCATGCCCACCTGGTCCACGAACTCCATCTCGTAGGCGGCGTATTCATCCACGACGTGATAGAGGAGCAGCCGTTCGGAGTAGCGCCCGATGGCCTCGGCCTGCTCGGGACGGAAGAGCCACAGGATGGGTTGGCGCATGCCTATGCGGGCCATGGCTTCGAGCAAGGCGCGATCTTGCAGCGCGTCGGCCAGGGCCTTGAGAGGCTGACGGCCGATGATGGGTGCCCAACGGGGTGGCCGGTAGACGTAGAGGCCCTCGCCGAGGTGACGCAGTCGCGGTGACCGGCGGCGGGGCTTCGCCGCGTCCTGCGGCCTGAGCCCCAGCGCCTGGCGCAGGTAGGGGCGAGGCTCGACGAAGAGCACGCGGTTGCGCCGCGCCAGGCGGGACATGATCTGGTGGCGGTTGCGCCAGACCCCCTCCCAGGGCTCAACGGCAAAGCAGAGGATGTCCTGTCCTTCGAGCATTACACCCTCCCCTCTCCCCCAGTCCCACCTGTGATCTGTCGGTACAGCGCCACAAACTCCTGGCCGATCGGCTTCCAATCCAGGCGGTGAGCTGTCTCCCAGGCAGCGCGGTGTGCCGCAGCCAGGTCCATCTGCCGGGCTGCCTGCAGCGCCTTGGCCAAAGCCTGCGGCCGCTGCGGGTCGTAGAGGAGGCCTGCCCCCTGTCCCAGCAGCGGCGGGAAGGGGCCCTGCGCCGGGGCGATGACGGGCAGGCCGAAGGAGAGGGCCAGGATCGCCGCGCCCGAGGTGGTGGCCTGCCGGTAGGGCAGCACGGCCACATCGGCGCTGTTCATGTAGAACTGCACCTCCTCGTCGGGGACGTAGTCCAGATGCAGCCGGACGCGGGGATCTTTAGCCGCCCAGGCGCGTACCTGCTCGCCGTACTCCGCCGGCTGGGTGCGGCCGGCAATGAGCAGGATGCTCTCCCGCTCCGTCAGGTTGGCGAATGCCTCCAGCAGTTCCTCCAGGCCCTTGTAGGGGCGCACCTGGCCCAGGGAAAGGTAGACGAAAGCCTCCGCCGGCAGCCCCAAGCGCTGGCGGGCGACTTGGCGTGAACACGCATTGGCATACCAGTCCATGTAATTGCCGTGGGGGATGACCACCACGGGGGCGCGGCAATGGAAGCTGCGCAGCAGCTCCTCCCGCGCCGGCTCGCTATGCACGTGTACGGCGTCGGCGATGCGCAGCACGAAGCGGCTGGCCAGGCGGTAGAGCCGTCGTCCCTGTTGCTCGTGCTGCCAGACGTTATGCACGGTGTAGACGATGCGCACGCCCAGGAGCCGCGCCGCACCGATGGCCAGCATCGTGTTCGTCCAGTGGAACAGGCGGGTGGGCCAGGGGGCATCGTGGCGGGTGAGCAATTCCAGCCAGTGCAGGTGCAGGATGTGCGGTCGCTGCGGGCTCAGGAGCTTCCGCCAGGAAAGCCCCCAGCGCCACAGCGCGCAATCGAGGGTAGGGTCAGCCTGCTGCACCGCCTGGTGGAAAAGGACGGGGTAAGGGTTCATCTGCGCCGGCGCGGCAATAACCACGCGCCCTGTCTCCCCTGCGCCCTTGCTCCCCTGCACCCTTGCTCCCCCGCCCCTCTGCTCAAATGAGACCGCCAATCGCCTCATCAGCCCTCTGACCTGAGCCCGCAGGTCCGGTTGCGTGAACCAGCTCAGGACGGAGTAGATGACGACCATAGTGCCGCCGCCGAGGAGTAACGTCAGTGCGCTGGGCTCCAGGGCAGCCGAGTGGGGCACTGCCCAGCCCAGAGCGCCGGCCACTGCGCTACACCCCAGGATGGGCAGCAGCACCTGTCCGTAGTCGGTCCAGGAGGAGCGGATCACGCGGTTGGCCAGCGTGCCGGAGATGAAGAAATCCACGATGGCCACCGCCGCCGAAAGGCCGGACACCCCGTCAATGCCCCAGGCGTGCGTGACGGGATACAGGAGCAGGGCCATGGTCGCCAGCCGCCAGAGGGCGATGCCGGTCAGCCATCTGGGCTTGCCGCCGCCCTTGAAGACGTTGCCCATGTTGGCGGCCACCGCCCGCAGCAGGCCATAGATGCCCAGCAGTTGCAGGGGCAGCACAGCCCCGGCCCACTTTTTGGCATCAACGGTGGCGATGATGTCGGGGGCGAAGAGGATGGTGCCCACGGCCACGGGAATGGCCAGCAGCGAGACGTAGCGCAGGGCCTGGAAGTAGGCGCGGCGGAAGGTGGCAGGGTCATCTTGCAGCTTGGCCAGGGCAGGGAACATCACCTGGTTGACCAGGCCGGTGATCTGCGTGGCGGGCATGTTGCTGGTGCGGTAGGCGAGATCATATACTCCTTCATCGGCCAGGCCCCTCATGCGCAGGACGAAGGCATCGTCAATGTTGGTGACGCCGAAGATGAGGATCTGGCTGGCGACGATGTGCTTGCCGTAGTCGAACAGTTCCCGCGCCAGCCGGGGCACGAAGCGCATGTGGGGCCGCCATCCCGTCACCCACCAGGCCAGGATCACCCGTAACACTGTGGAGGCCAGGCGGGCGTAGACGATGCTCCAGACACGGAAGCCGGCCACGGCCAGCAGGGCGGCCAGCAGGGCGTAGGCGAGATTGGGCAGCACATCCGGCAGCAGGCGGCGGCGGAAATCCAGTTCTTTGGCCAGCAACACCAGCGGCACGCGCCCGAAGGAGCCGACGACCAGGTTGAGGGCCAGCACGCGCAGCACCTCGGCGATGCGCGGGTCGGGTTGTTTGGCGATCTGGGCCACCCACGGGGCAGCCACGTAGGCGATGGCGTAGGAGAGCAGGGACGTGAAAATGACGATGAAAAAGGTGGTGTCGGCTGCCTCGTCCACCTCTCGCTGGCGGTAGATCAGCGCCGAGCCGAAGCCCATCTCCTCGAAGAGTTGCAGGGCGTCAATGGCCAGGTACGCGCCGGCCACCAGGCCGAAGTCCTCGGGCAGGAGCAGTTTGGCCAGGATGAAGGTGGCGACGAAGCTCAGCAGTCGCACACTGACGGTGGAAACGGCGACCCAGAAGACGCCGTGTTTGATCTGGCGGGTGAGGCTCATGGGCAAGTCAGCAAAGCGGCAGGGGCTATTCCTGGCCCGGCTTTCTGCCGATCAGGATGAAATCACGGGCGAACAGGCTGGGCCAGCGCCGCGCCAGCCAGGTGTAGATGTCGCGCACGACGGGCCAGCGCAGGCAGAAGGGATAGAACTGCCAGGCCCGCAGGCTGGCCGTGCCGTCGCGGGCCTCGATTGTCACTCCCCGCGCCCGCAGCAGGGTGATCCCCTCGCGCAGGGTGAAGAAGCGCAGGTGAGTCCAGTCGGTGGGCGAATCGGGCACGTAGGGAAAACGTCCCATCAGCAGCCAGAGCCGGCAGCGCCAGTGGCCGAGGTTGGGCAGGGAGAGGATGAGCCTGCCGCCGGGTCGCAGCACGCGCACCGCCTCGTCCAGGGCGCGGTGCACGTGGAAACGATGCTCCAGGCCCGAGTCGCTGAGCACGGTGTCGAAGCTGGCGTCGGGAAAGGGCAGCGGCTCCATGTCCAGGTCTACCTGGTAGGCTTCGATGCCCTTTTCCCGAGTGCGCGCCACGGCCACGTGTGACATGTCCACGCCGATCACCTCGGCTCCCTTGTCCGCCAGCTTGCGGGCCATGACCCCCGCGCCGCAGTCCAGGGCCAGGACCCGCTCTCCGGGCTGGATGTAGGCAGCCAGGCGGTCCAGCCGCTGACGGTTGACGCGGTCTCCTTTTTCTTTCCAGTAAGCATCGTAGTAGTCAACTAAGTCCAACTTCCAACCTCCAGCTTCCAACCTCCAAGTGCCAGCTTCCTGACCAGAGGCAGGTAGATTCGCCGCAGCGCCGGCGTGGCCGTGGGCGTGCTGCTGGGCGTCGGTGTGAGTGTGGGTGTCGTCGTGGCCGTGGGCGTGTCTGTCGGCGTGTTGGTGGGCGTCGCCGAGGGCGTGGGCGTGGCTGTCGGTGTGGGCGTCGGCGTGGCCGTGGCCGTTGGCGTGTCTGTCGGCGTGTCGGTGGGCGTCGCCGAGGGCGTGGGCGTGTCTGTCGGCGTGCCGGTGGGCGTCGCCGAGGATGTGGCTGTCGGTGTCGGCGTAGCTGTGGGCGTGCCGGTGGGTGTTGCCGTGGGCGTGTCGGTGGGCGTCGGCGTGACCGTGGGTGTGTCCGTCGCTGTGCTGGTCGGCGTGACCGTGGGCGTGTCCGTCGCTGTGCTGGTCGGCGTGCTGGTCGGCGTCGGAGTCATGGCCGCCAACTCCAGGCTGTGCTCCCCCGCCGGGATGTTCACCGTCAAGCGGCCCCCCTCAGGGATCATGACCGTGATAATCGGATCGCCGCCTCCTGTGTCTTGCATACGCACCGTGTAGGGCAGGTCTGGCGGCAGACCCGCCCCGGCCAGGTCGAAGGTCAGGCTCAGCGGGTGAGGGTCGCCCACCAACCCGCTCAGCGTCTGCGTCTCCGCCATTGCCGCCGCCTGTATCTCCGTCCAGTGATCGCCGCCTGTCTGGGCGATGTCCAGCCAGAAGTAGGGCTTGCTCTCGTCGCTCCGGATGTCCAGGCGGGCCGGGGCTGCGCCGCGCTCGTGGTTGGCCAGCCAGCCCATCTGCCAGAAGGGGTCGTACGGGCCGGCGTCGTGGCCCCCTGGGTGCCAGTAGAGCTCGATGAGCTGACCGCCTCGTGCCAGCACAGCGTCGTAGAGATCCTGCGCGTGGTGCGGCGGCACCTTGTCGTCGGCCTGGCCGTGTACCACGGCCAGGGGCAGCGGCACCAGGTTGCCCGGCATGTGCAGGCTGGAACGCCGCTCGTACTCGAAGGGATTCTCGGCCGGCGTGCCGCTGCACTCTGCGGCGATCAGGCTCTGCTTGTACCAGTTGGACTCGTTGTACCAGGCCGTCAGATTGGTGATGCCGGCAACGTCTACGACGGCAGCGAAATTGTCCGGGTATTTGGCGGCGGTGGTGGCGGCGACCATGCCGCCCATCGATTCCCCGACCACGTAGACCCGGTCGGCGTCCACGCCGTAGGCGGCAGCTACATAGGCTTGCGTGTCCAGGATGTCATGCTGCGAGGCGCGGGAGGCCAGCGCGTGGTGGCCCGGCGGATTGTATGGCTGTTCACCGTGCATCTCCGGCGCGGCCAGCAGCCATCCCTGCTGGGCGGCCGCCTGGCCCCACAGATCGAGCGCCCCCCAGCGGGTCTCGCCCCAGCCGTGCAATCCGATGACCAGCGGCAGGGGCTCGCCGCCGTAGCCGGGTGGCAATTGCAGCACGGCCCACTGGAGGGTGCCGTCGTAGCTGCTGGTGAAGGAAAAGTCCACCGGCGTGGCGGCAACGACGTCCCCTTCCATCCGGATATGCCCACGCACGGCGTACCAGGTGTCGTTGGGATAAGCGCTGTTGGTGATTTTGATGCGATTGAGGCCCTGGCGCACCCAGCTCAGATCGGCCAGCAACCACTGCACGGGCTGGGGATTGGTGTTGCAATCTCTGCCTCCCAGGTTCGGCACCACCTGACCCACCAGGTGGTCGTTCAGGTACACGCTGTGGGCGGCGTTGGCGCTGGCGATTTCCATGTGCAGGGTCGCCCTGGTCGGCGTGCCCGACCATACCAGGTAGACCTCTTCTGCTGCTTCGTGAATATCTGGGGTCACTTTCAGGCAACCGGTCATCGTGGAACTGATCTCGGCCTGAGGGAGCGCGCTGGCCGCGCCTGCACCGGCCGCGGGCGAGGCCATCAGCAGCAGAACAACGAGGACCAGCCGTACGGAGGCGGCGACTACGTTCAAGCCTGTGGCACGCGTCTTCGCTGCACGCGACACAAGAAACCGGGTTCCATGCGTCATGTGCCACATTATACCTCAACCTGTGGGAACGGGGGAATCGGCGCACCATCCCTATTCCCCGTAGCTCGACAATGTTGTTACATTTCGCCAGTCATTGCGAGGAGCGGAGCGACGAAGCAATCTCCTGCCTGGCGAAGGGGATTGCTTCGCTCCGCACCGCGAAACCCCTGCGGTGCTCCGCTCGCAATGACTGATCCAACATTGTCAGGTTAGGATGCAGGGCGGATAAGGATGAACGTGCAAGGCCCCGGTCATCCGACCAGGGCCTTGTGGCATGGGCTTCAGCGCTCCCTCTGGCCTGTCAGCATGGCCTGCATCTCAGTCGCCGGGTACCTCGAAGCGACGACCAAAGAAGGACAGGGGCAGGAAATACACGCCCAGATAAGCCTGACCGGGCTCATCGGGGTTCTCGCCGAGTGTCACTTTGACCGTGTTCTCTTCCGCCCCGCGGCGGTAGGTGATCTCCACGCGGTCGCCTGGCTTGTGGGCGCCGATGAGTTCCGGCAATGGATGCCTCTCGTCCACCGGCTGGCCATCCACAGCGGTGATCAGATCGCCCGCCTGCAAGCCGGCCTGCTCGGCAGGCGTATCGGGCACCACCTCCCGGATCCAGGCCCCGCTCAACGACTCTCCGGGGCGCAGCGGCAAGGGCGGAAATCCCTCCGGCAGTTCCCATTCCGGCGGCAGCGGAGAAGGCCCTTCTTCGGGCGGGTAGAAGCGCTCCTCTGCTTCCAACCGTTCCAGGCGCTCGTTCACGGCCTTGACCTGGCGGCGGGCGACCACGTAGCCCACTGCACCGCCGACCACGCAGGCCTCGATCAGGCTGACCAGGATGCCGACGATGACGATGACGCTGACAATCAAGATGGTGCGGTCTTTCTTCTCATTCATGATGGTGCCTCCGTCGTTCATCGCTTCCGGCAAGGCTTGCGCTTGCCGTCTGGAGTATACACCGGATGGCCCGATTCGCCAAGAACGGCCTGGTACGTTGCTTCGATGACCGCCGCGGCCTGGGCCCAGGTGTAGTGGGCTATGACCCGCTGGCGCAGCGCCTGGCCGCGGCGGGCGGCATCCTGGGGGTCGTCCAGCAACGCGGCCAGCGCCCTGGCCAGCCCGGCGGCATCGCCCGGTGGCGCGTAGATGCCCAGATCGCCCAGGTATTCGCGGTGCACCGGCGTGTCGAAGGCGGCCACGGGCAGGGCAACGGCCATGTAGGTGAGCAGCTTGCCGCTGCCCTCCGTGGCCGAGAGCTTGGGGGCCACGGCCACGTCGCCCAGGGCCAGGACACGCGGCGCGTCCTCGTAGGGGATTTTGCCGGTGAAGGTGACGCGCTCCGCCAGCCCCAGCGCGGCGGCCTGGCGGCGGTAGCGGTCAACGAAGGGAAAGCCCATGACCAGGAGGTGCGGGGCCAGGTGGGGATAGTCGTCGGCCAGGATGCGGGCGGCATGCAGCAGCAGGTCAATGCCCTGGTACTCGGCCAACAGGCCCAGGTAGACGACCAGCCGCCGCCCGGCGGGGATGGCCAGGGAACGACGCAGCTCCACCAGCGCTGCCCGCTCCTGCTCGTCGGGCGGGCGGAAGTGGGCCGCGTCCACGCTGTCCGGCAGGGCCTGCACGCGGCCGGGCGGCAGGCCATGCTCCTCGGTCAGCAAGCGCACGGCGTGGTACGAGCTGGCCAGCACGGCGGCAGGCCAGCGATTGATGTGTTGCTCCAGCCAACGCAGCGGGCGCAGGAAGGGTGAGCGTTCGGAGATGAAGCGGTGGTCGAGCATCTCCGCCGTGAGGCTGCCCTGGAAATCGAAGATCAGCGGGCAGCGCAGCAACCGGGCCAGCGCCGCGCCGATGAGCGCCCCTTCGTGCAGGAAGGCGTGGACCAGGTGGGGGTGGAAGCGCAGGGCGGCGACGAAGGCCGTAGGGGTCAGGGCGGCGTCGAGAGCCAGCTTGAGCCACGAGGAGCCCACAGGCATCTCCCGGCCGCGCGGCCAGAGCGGCGGGCGCACCGTGGTCAGGCCGGGCAGGTCGCGGCCGCCGGGGTATGTGCAGATGAGCACCTGGTGCCCACGAGCCTGGAGCGCTTCCGCCTGGCCGCGAATGCGCACGTGACAGCCGTAATCGGCGAAGAAGCCGGTGGGGGCGAGGAACAGGATACGATAGTTGGGGCTCATTTCCCTGTGCGCAGAAAACGGCTGAGCATGTCCTTGCGGTAAAGCTTCCTGTCGGCGATCACCCAGGCCAGCAATACCAGGCCGACGGCTTCAAAGGCCAGCAGCTTGGGCTCGTTGCGGATGATGTCGCCGTAGGCGCGCAGGAAGGCTTCGGGAGAGCCGACGTCTTTCCACTGGTGAAATTGACGCCCGCGCAGCGGCCAGAGCAGCGTGCGGGCGAAGCCCCACATGCGGTCGGCCAGCAGATGTCCGGAAAAGGCCAGGAGGTAAGGCAGCCAGCGGCGCAGCCGACCCGTGGCGGCCACACCTCCCCACACTGCCAGGTGCAGGAGGAGGGTGTGGCCGTAGAGCAGGGCGGCGTTGGCATCAGGGAGGGCGAAGATGGCCAGGGGCTTGTCTATCAGATCGGGCAGGACGGCGGCCAGCGCCAGCAGGCGGTAATCGAGGTCCTGCGGGGCCGGGCAGCGCCGCAAACGTTGCCAGGCGTTGGTCACAGCCCAGGTGAACTCCACGTGTGCAGAGGGCAGCATGTCAGCTCGCCCCTGGCCTGGTGATCAGCGTGCGGTAGATCTTCGTCTGGCGAGCCCCGAAGCGATACTTGTAGACCTCGTCTCCTTGCAGGAAGTCGAACTGCGCTCGCCCCAACTCGATGGCGTGGCGGATGCAGTAAGCCAGCAGGACGATGCCCGGACTGAGCGCGCTGTAGCGCTGCGGGTCGTAGCCGGAATTGTAGACCAGGATGTTGTTGGCGTAGTCGAAGCAGAGCATTGCCGCCGCTTTCTCGCCGTTCACTTCCAGGAAGGAGAGCTGCAGCCAGCCGGCGTCCAGCGCAACCCGTGCCGCGGCGTGGAAGAAGCGCTGCATCTGCGGCTCCATGAACTGATCCTTCTCCGGCTGGCTCAGGCGGTGCAGCTCGATAAAATCGTCCATCTCCGCCTGCAGATCGCGGGTGTGATCCACGATGTACCAGCTCACCTGGCCTGCCGCCTCTGCGCGTCGCAGCTTGCGCCGCACTTCGTGGCGTTGCTTCTTGTCCAGCAGGGCCAGGTACGCCTCCCACGAATCGGGCAGGTCAATGATGGGGCAGACGTCCTCTTCGAAGGTGGTGACAGCATAGCCGCGCGCCCGCGCCAGTTCGGGCAGCAGGCGATGGCTTTGCGAACTGGCGGGGAGATTGCAGAGGTCGAGCACGTCCCAGGGCGGGGCATCCTGGCTGCCCAGCCAGTCCAGGAAGGCGGCGTAGACTTCCGGCTCGCCGTCGGCGGCCACGATCACGTCCAGGTAATCGGAGACCTCCAGACAGCCCACCACCGTCAACTGCCGCTCGCCGCTGTCTGTGGTTTCCAGGTACAGCGGGGCAATGCCGACGAGCGTGCCCAGGTCGTCCCGCCAGGCCAGCAGCCACAGGTTGCCGCTGCCCAGGTATGTCCACCAGGTGGACTGCCATTCCCAGGTGAGGAAAAGGGTGTCGAAGCGGCTGCGGGCGAGCAGCGCGTTCCACTCCCCGCGCAACGCGGTGAAGCCGGTCTCATCTCTATAGACGGTAAGATGCATCTTCTCTACTGTGTGATCCTGATCGAAGGGGACGAGTAGAGGGCATAGCCCAGTGCCAGCGGATTGCCCTGTTCGGCCCAGAGCTCATGACGGCTGGCCAGGAGGGCCTTCCCCACGGGCTCTCCGGACAAAAGATGCCCGTAGAACGTTTCGGCGAACGCCGCGGCAAACCCATCCGGCATAGGGAACTCCGGGGTCAGAACGCCCCTCGCCCCCCGTTCCCAGAAGGCGGCGGCCCAGTGAAATGCCCACTGAGGATTTGCCGCGCCTCCCAGCCGGACGTTGAGCACGACAAAGGGATGGTGTTTGAGGTCAAAGCCTCCGGCACGGAAATCTTCGGCTGAGAGGGCCAAATCCTCCGCGACACACAGGGATGGGCCGGATGGGCCGCATTCGCTCACTTCGCAGGCCAGATGGACTATCTGCAAGTTCCTGCTCCAGAGGCGAGCGAGTTGGTCCAACCCTTGCTCCCGCCGCTCGCCGGCCAGCGGCTCGAGAGAGGAAAGGAAGATGCGCTTCTGTCGTCGCAGCCTGTTCAGGGCGGGGATTTCCCGGGTGACCACCTGCGGCAACCGGTCGCTGGCCACCAGCCCGAGGCGTGGGCGGGTCGAGCTGATCAGGGGGGACAGCAGGTCACCGGGGCGCTGAGGCTGGACCAGCGCTCTGGAGATAATGTACCGCATCCCCCAGAAGCCCGAGATGTCTGCCTGATCCCCCAAGGGGCCATCGTACAGCAGGTCCCAGGGCATGAAGAACTCCTCGGACGTCGCTTGAACAACTGCTTCTGGCGGCAAGGCGCCGATGACCTCTCTGAACACGCCCTCTCCGGAGAGGCCCTGCAAAACGGCGTGGCCTTTGTGCGCCAGGTGCGACAAAGCCCTGGCGCAGGCCGCCCTGTCGGTGGCGCCGGTGGCATCGTCGAAGCAGGCGCTCACTCCCGCGACAGCCTGTTGCAGCTCTGTGCGCAGCTTTTCGGCGTCATGTGCCTGGAGGCCCAGGCGGACACGATGCCAGGTGCCCCGGGTCTGGATGTAGGCCACATATTCTTTGCCAGCCGGCTGGATGCGGATCTGCGCCTGTACCGCAAAGTCGTCAAAGAATGGCACTCTGGCCCTTTGCTCAAGCGTCATGGCCCACCTCAAGCGGAAGACCCGGAACCCGGAGCCTCTATCGCATCGAACTCCAGGCGGATCGTTCTGAGCCAGCGCTGTCCGTGATAGAAGTCCACAGCGAGCGAGCAATGCCCTGCGGCTGTGGGCCGGAAGGCGAAATCCACGCGCTGGGGCTCCAGGTTGAGCGGCTCATAGCGCAGCCGTTTCTGCCATTCCGGGAGTTCGATATTGGCTCCTCCGTGAACCAGGATGTCAAAAAGCACGGGTTCCAGCGCCTCGCGGAACGGCAGCTCAGGGGGCTTTTCTGCGCGTTTTCCCATTTCCTGCCGGGCCACACCGGCCTGTAAAACGTAGGTCTTGCCGACAAACGCTCTATCTTCATCAAGCACTGCCTTTGCCTCGGCCAGCGAAGAGAACAATAGCGCTTCTTTCCTGAACTCCTGGGCTTCTTTCAGTTGGCGCAGGAATCTGTCGCTCACC
This sequence comes from Anaerolineae bacterium, assembly GCA_029907105.1. Taxonomy (GTDB): domain Bacteria; phylum Chloroflexota; class Anaerolineae; order UBA3071; family UBA3071; genus JARYMM01. Next base: position 19,223 of record JARYMM010000063.1, read on the forward strand.
TCGCTGGCCTGCGGGCCTGGCTGCAGCATCATCAGCCTTTCCAGCAGGTCCAGGGCCCCTGCGGTGAGTTCCAGGTCTTCGTATTCGGTTCCCCGAAGGAGTATCGCTGCTGGCGATGGGCGTTCGGCTTCGGGCGGCGGTGCGGCGGGCGCTGCCTCCGCTGGCGGTGCGGCTTCGGGCGGCGGTGCGGCGGGGGCTGCC
>JARYMM010000064.1 GCA_029907105.1 Anaerolineae bacterium
ACGGGGCGGTGAAGGCCTGGGTGCGGTACTGGGCAGCCGTGGCCCTGGGCGAACTTGGGCGGGGCGAGGAGGCGGCGGAGATCCTCCTGGCCCTGGCCCGGGACGGGGCGGTGGAGGCCAGGGTGCGGGAGCGGGCAGCCGAGGTCCTGGGCGAACTTGGGCGGGGCGAGGAGGCGGCGGAAATCCTCCTGGCCCTGGCCCGGGACGGGGCGGTGGATGACTGGGTGCGAGAGGAGGCGGCGGAGGCCCTGGGCTGGCTGGGGCGTCAGGTCAGGTGACAGTCACCTCAAAGGTGACTGTCACCTGACCTGGCTGGCCGGGCTGCGGGCGCCGGCGGAGGAGCCAGGGACGCCGGAGATGGTGCGCAAAGCAGCGAGGAAGGCGCTGAGGCAGCTGGAGGGATAAACAGATCTGGATTTGTATCATCCCCTTGTGAAGATCGCAGTGGAGGTCTGATAATGGCTGAGATGGAGAAAACCGTCATTGATTTCCCTACTTTCATAGAACTGATGCGTCGAGCGGGATTGAAACCCAAGGAAGAAGTGTTTGTCTCTATACGTCCCCGGCGGATTGAGATTTCGGCCAATCCGGCCGAAGCTCTATGGGGCACCTTGAAGTCGGAGAAAAGCGCTGAAGAACTCCGTCTCGAGGCTTACGAAGACCTGGGAGACTATCTCGATGCCAAAGTACCTGGATGAGTTCAGCGGGGACAGGATCTACGTCGAGCCGAACATCCTCCTGTTCGCTGCCCTTGCCGACGCGAGATTTGGGCGTTCATCGCTTGAATTTCTCAAGCGCGGTAGCCAAGGGGAATTCGAGTTGCTCACCTCATCATTGACCATTGACGAGGTTGCCTTCGTTGCTCTCAAGGTCAAATTGGAAGAGAAGTATGAGGTCACCAAAGGGCACATACGCTATCTGAAGCAACATCCAGAAGTTGTGAAAGCCTTGGCTCCGGAGATCGGAGAGGTGTTAGATAACGTGCGACGGCTGTGCACCATCGTAGAGGTCAATGAGTCAGACGTTGAACGGATGCAAGAGTACATGATGTCCTTTGGCCTGTTGCCACGGGATGCTATCCACCTGGCTGTGGCAAGAAGAACGGGCCTCACTTGCATCGCTTCCAGCGATAAGGACTTTGACCGTGTGAGTTGGGTTTCACGTTATGAACCACGACCACTTCATACGGATTAATCAACGGCAGGCCAGATCGTCACAACATGGGCATAACGGACTTGAGATGGTCAAGTGAACGAGCATCGTGAAGAGCGTCCGCGTTTCATTGACGAGGAGATAGAAGTAACCGTTATGAAATCTCGCTGCATGCTGAGCGTGAACGCGAGAACGAGGGTCTGTGGGTATCGGACATTGAGGAAAGCGTACTGCTCAGTGGTGAATTGTTGGAAGATTATCCTGACGATCCACGAGGCCACAGTTGTCTTGTTCTGGGCTTTAGCCGGGCAGGTCAGGCTATCCACACAGTTTGGGGGTTGTTGCCCACTGACTGGATGCGGCTGATAACCGTCTACGTCCCCAGACCGCCTAAATGGATTGATCCATGGACAAGAGGAGGAAAGAAGTGACTCACGTATACGCCCCCTGTTCCCTTTGCGGCGGTGAGGTTATCCCCAAATACATTCGGCATACGTACCATTGGAATGGCCAATTGTTCATCTTTGAGGATGTGCCGGCTGGTGTGTGTACGCAATGTGGAGAGGCGTATTTCACCGCGGAGACGGTGAAAACTATGGAGAGGATCGTCCTCAGCAAAATCAAGCCTGAGCGAACCATTCGCGTGCCCGTTTACGTTTACGCCGAGGCTACGAAAGCCTGAGCGAGAGCCGCCAATGTGTCAGCGTGGAGGGGCTGGGGACGTCTTCGTGCTTCGCCGCCTCAAGCATTATTGCCGCGCCTTTAACATCAGCATTATTGCCTATTGCCTGATGCCCAACCATTACCACTTGCTGGTGCGACAGGATGGAGAGCAAGCCGCCGGATTGCTCCCGCAATGCGTCTTCAACAGCTACACCAAGGCGTACAACAAACGTTACCAACACAGTGGCACCCTCTTCGAGTGCCGCTTTCAGGCCAAAGCCATCCAGAGCGATAGCCATCTCTTGCACCTTTGCGTCTACATCCACGCCAACCCGGTAAAGGATGGCCTGGTTGCCGCGCCGGAAGATTGGGCGTATTCCAACTATCGCGAGTGGATCAACCAGCGCGCCGGAACGCTGGTGGATCGCGTTTTCGTTCGAGAGCATTTCGGCACCCCGGCCGAGTATCGGGCGCTGGTTATGGACTACCTGCAAGCCCGCCGCCGGCTGCCCGAAGAGCTGGAAGCTTACCTGCAGAAGCTGGCTGGGTGATGGAGGGTGACAGTGGGTGACAGTGACTGTCACTGTCACCTCGAAGGAGGTGATCCATGCCGGACTATCGTGTGCGAGAACATCCCATCCTGCCCGTGGAAGAACGGCCCACGTTTGAGTTCACCTGGCAGGGACAACCGATGGCGGCCAGAGCGGGCGAGACCATCGCCTCGGCCCTCTTCGCCAACGGCGTGCGCATCTTCGGCCACCACCACAAGGACGGCGCACCACAGGGCCTCTTCTGCGCCAACGGCCAGTGCGCCCAATGCCTGGTCGTCGCCGATGGGCTGCCTGTGAAGTCGTGCATGGTGCTGGTGCAACCGGGCATGCAGGTGCAGCCGCTGGAGGGGCTGCCGGTGCTGCCGGAGGTGGAAGGCGTGCCGGAGATGCGACCCCTCGAGACGGTGGAAGTCGAGTGCCTGATCATCGGCGGCGGGCCGGCGGGGCTCTCGGCGGCCATCGAACTGGGCAAAGCCGGCGTGCGCACGCTGGTCGTGGACGACAAGCACCGGCTGGGCGGCAAGCTGGTGCTGCAAACGCACAAGTTCTTCGGCTCCATCGAGGAGTGCTACGCCGGCACGCGGGGCATTGACATCGCCACGCGGCTGGAAGAAGAGGTGCGCTCCTTCGAGAACGTGCAGGTGTGGCTCAACACCACCGCCCTGGCCGTCTTCTCCGACCGCCGCGTGGGCGTGCTGCAAAGCCAGCACTACGTCGTCGTCCACCCCCACGTGCTGCTGGTGGCCACGGGGGCGCGGGAGAAGTCGCTGGTCTTCAAGGGCAACACCCTGCCCGGCGTCTACGGCGCCGGCGCGTTCCAGACCCTGCTCAACCGCGACCTGGTGCGCCCGGCCCAGCGGCTCTTCATCGTCGGCGGGGGCAACGTGGGGCTCATCGCCGGCTACCACGCCCTGCAGGCGGGCATCGAGGTGGTGGGGCTGTGCGAGGCGCTGTCCGATTGCAGCGGCTACAAGGTGCACAAGGACAAGCTGGCCCGCCTGGGCGTGCCCATCTACACCTCGCACACCATCCTCGGCGCCAACGGCAGGGAGCAGGTGGAATCGGTCACCATCGCCCAGGTTGACCGCCACTTCCAGCCCATCCCCGGCACGGAGAAGTCCTTCGCCTGCGACACCGTGCTCATCGCCGTGGGGCTCGATCCGGTGGACGAGTTCACGCGCAAGGCCAAAGAGTTCGGCCTGCCCGTCTACGCCGCCGGCGATGCCGAGGAGATCGCCGAGGCCTCGGCGGCCATGTTCGCCGGCAAGATCCGTGGCCTGGAGATTGCCAGGGCCCTGGGGCGGGACGTGGGCGTGATCCCGCCCGAATGGCACCACACGGCCGAGATCCTCAAATCCCGCCCCGGCGCGGTGGTTGTGGAGGACATCCCCGAACGGGAAGAGGGTGTGTTCCCCGTGCTGCACTGCGCCCAGGAGATCCCCTGCAACCCCTGCACCAGCGTCTGCCCGCAGGGCTGCATCGTCGTGCCTGCCGACGACATCCGCGGCCTGCCCGAATACGTGGGTGAAGAGTGCACCGGGTGCCAGCGGTGTGTGGCCATCTGCCCCGGCCTGGCCATCACCCTGGTGGACTATCGCCAGGACCGGGAGTATCCCACCGTCACCATTCCCTACGAGTTCCTGGGCCATACCATCCACGCCGGCGACGTGGTCACCGTGCTGGATACGGAGGGGGCGATCCTGGGCAATGTGGAGGTGGTCAAAGTGCGAGCGCCCAGGATGGCCGACCGGGCGCACCTGGTGCAGGTCAGAGCGCCCAGGGAGATCGCCAAACGCATCGCCGGCATCCGGGTGCAGGAAGAGGCGGTGGCCGAGCCGCTGGCTCACATCGTGGGCCGCATCGAGGACGACGCCATGGTCTGCCGCTGCGAACGGGTCAAGGCAGGCGAGATCCGGGCGCTGATCCGGGCGGGCATCCGGGACATGAACGAGATCAAGGCCCTGACGCGGGCGGGGATGGGGGCCTGCGGCAGCAAGACCTGCCGGCCGATCATCCAGCGGCTCTTCCGCGAAGAAGGCGTTGCCGACTTCGTGGAGAGCACGCAGCGACCGCTGTTCGTCGAGGTGCCGCTGGGCGTGTTCGCCGGCATCTCCGTCGGCGAGCGGCCTGAGGAGGCAGTGCTCGTGCATGCCACGGATATTCACGAGGGCGGGGTGTGAGGGATTGCGGAATGCGGAATGCGGAATGCAGATTGCAGAATGCGGATTGCGGAATGCGGATTGGCGATGCGGGATTGGAGGCGGGTTTCACGCATCACGCATCACGGATCACGCATTGCGTTGATACTATCTACGGCACAAAGGGGCTCGTATGACCACCAAAGTCTATGACGTCATCATCGTCGGCGCGGGGAGTGTCGGCTGCCCGGCGGCCTTCTTCCTGGCCCAGGCGGGGATCAGGCCGCTGGTCATTGATCAGTTCGCCAGCCCCGGACAGGGCTCGAACAAGGCGGCCATCGGCGGCATCCGTGCCACCCACTCCGATACCTCCAAGATCCGCATCTGCCTCAAGAGCATCGAGATTTTCTCCACCTGGCAAGAACTCTACGGCGATGACCTGGAGTGGTACCAGGGCGGGTACTCCTTCGTGGCCTACCGCGAGCGGGAGGAGCAGGTGCTCAAGGATTTGCTCCGGGTGCAGCAGTCGTATGGCCTGAACATCCGCTGGCTGGACCGGGAGGAGCTGCTGGAGGTCATCCCGGCGCTGAACCCCCACGGCCTGATCGGCGGCACCTACTCGCCGGGGGACGGCAGTGCCTCCCCCCTGCGCGCCGCCCATGCCTTCTACAGGCGGGCGGTGGAGCGGGGCGCCGAGTTCCACTTCAACGAGCGGGTGACGGGCATCATCACCCGCGGCCACCGGGTGGTCGGCGTGCGCACGGACAAGGGGGGCTACGCCACGGGCACGGTCATCAACGCCGCCGGGCCGTGGGCCAGAGGCGTGGCCCAGATGGCTGGGCTGGACGTGCCCGTGGTGCCCGACAGCCACGAGGCGGGCATCACCGAGCCGGTGGCGCGCTTCCTGGAGCCGATGGTGGTGGACACCCGCCCTGCCCAGGGCTCGAAGAACTACTACTTCTACCAGCACAAGCCCGGCCCGGTGGTCTTCTGCATCACCCCTGAGCCGCCCATCGTGGGCACCGACCGGCGGGAGACGTCGGCTTTTCTGCCCATGATCGCCCGCCGCATGGTGGACCTGATGCCCAGGCTGGCCAACATCCGCGTGCGGCGCACCTGGCGGGGGCTGTACCCCATGACGCCGGATGGCTTCCCCATCGTGGGGCGGGCCAGGGAGTTGGAGGGGTACATCCACGCCGTGGGCATGTGCGGTCAGGGCTTCATGCTCGGCCCCGGGCTGGCCACCTGCCTGGTCAAGATCGTGCAGGGTAGCCTGACGCCGGAGGACGAGGAGGTGCTGGCCGGTCTGACGCCGTACCGCGACTTCGGCGGGGAGGAGAAGCTGAAGTAAGGCGTAGCGCGGCATAGCCGCAACCCAACTCTCATGGGTCATTGCGAGGAGCGGAGCGACGAAGCAATCTCCGGCTTCGTGAACAGGAGATTGCTTCGCTGCGCTACCCAGAAACTTATCCGTAGGACAACTGCGAGCAGTTGTCCTACGATTGCTGTTTCTGACCGGCAAGAATGCGCCCCGCGCGATGGAGTACTCGCAATGACAGCAACATTCTCGCGGATCGCGCAAATGTTGCCGGGTAACATTGTAAAACGTGACGACTGCTTTCGACGTAAGTCTATGTCAGCCGTTGACAAAAGCGGCAATTCGTGCTATACTCCGCTCGCAGTAAGCCCCTCACGAGGAACTGCCTCAGGGACATCCGATCACCATACTTCACAGGAGGAGGCCGAACATGAAGATTGACCGTTTCGAATTCCCCGATGACCTGTACTACGACAGGGAGCACGGCTGGGCGCGGGTGGACGGAGATGTCGTCACCCAAGGTATCACCGACTTTGGCCAGGCCATTGCCCAGGAGATCGTCTACGCCGAATCGCCGCGGCCAGGGCGGGAGGTCGAGCAGGGCCAGACCTTCATGTCCATGGAGTCCGGCAAGTGGGTCGGGCGCATCAAAGCCATCGTCAGCGGCACCATCCAGGAGGTCAATGAGGAACTGGAATGGGAGCCTACCCTGATCAACGATTCCCCCTACGAGGACGGCTGGCTGGTCAAGATCGCCATGTCTGATCCTGCGGAACTGGATGGTTTGATGAGGGCCGACTCCGCCGAACTGAAAGCTTTCATCGAAGGGGAGATGAAGAAATACGCCGACGTGTTGGCAGAGTGAGGCCAGGTACTGGCTGAACTGTTCCCTCCGGTCACCCTTCGGACGGGACGAGCATGGACAGGACTGTGACGTCTTGTCTGTGTTCGTTTTTGGGATTGCCGGTCATGCGGCATGGCTCATAACCTGGAACCTGGAACTTTGGAACCTGTAACCAGAGAAAGCGAGAAGATATGAGCGCTGAGACCATCTTCTGGATCGGCCATCTGCCTCTGATGGCGCTTTTCTTGCTGGGCATGGGGCTTGTCTTCGCCAACTGGCTGAAGGGGAGCGTGAACGGCCAGAGCAGCGCCAGTAACGGGCAGAAGATCGGGCGCCTCGTCGGCAACGTGCTGGGAACCATCTTCAGCCGCAGGCTCCTTCTGCTCATCAAGTCCTTTGTCGTCGAGGCCTGGTTCAACCGACGGCTTTTCCGCAACGACTGGCGACGCTGGCTCAGCCATTTCGCCTTGCTGAGCGGCTTCCTGTTGCTGATGACCCTCTCGGGCATCTCGGCTTTATCCGATAAAGTGCTGATCCACTTCTTCCACCTGGAGCACATCCCCTGGATTGGCATGTGGGTCAATCCCGATCACCCCATCACGGCCCTGCTCAACGAGATCGGGGCTGTGCTGATGACCGGTGGCCTGCTTTACTTCCTGATCCGTCGCTACGCTTTCCCCTCCCCGCAGTTGCGCACCGGCCCGCTGGATACCTGGATGATCGTCGGTCTGGGCCTGATCCTGTTCACCGGCTGGATCACGGCGATCGTGCGCCTCAATTCCAGCCATGTGCAGCAGCCCGGCTACTTCTCTTTCATCGCCTACCCGCTGGCACAGTTGGTCCGGGGGCTGCGCCTGCCCTGGGATGGGTTGCACGATGTTATGTACGTCCTCCACGGCTGGCTGACCTCTCTGGTCATCGTCTACATCCCGTTCAGCAAGTTCCTGCACGTCATTGCCGGCGCCCTGGTGGCGATGATCAACCAGATGAACGAAGATGCTGCCCGCTTGGGCTGGGAGAAAGGAACCGCTCATGGCCGCGCTTGACCTTCGCCGCTTCAGCTTCAAACAGTTGATGGAGATAGATGGCTGCACGCGCTGTGGCGAGTGCATCACCTGGTGTCCGACCTTCGCCGAAAAGCAGGAATTGGACGCCATCACCCCGCTGCGCAAGATCGAGGCCCTGCAGAAGCTCATCCGCCAGCAGTACGGCCTGCGGGCACGGCTCTTCGGCCCTCGCCCCCTGGACGAAACGCTGCTCAGCAGCCATGCCAGCGGCACCTACGACTGCACGCTCTGCGGGCGCTGCGGCTGGGTCTGCCCTGTGCACATTGACACCCGCTCGCTGTGGATCGCCATGCGCCAGCAGTTGGTGGACATGGAGCGCCATCCCGAGCCCATGAACACGCTGCGGCAGACCGTCACCAGCGCCTACAACATCTCCGGCGACGCCAACAGCGAGCGCCTGATCTGGAGCCAGAACCTGCCGACCATCCCCGAGGGCGTGAAGGGCAAGGCCCAGGCCGAGGTGGTCTACTTCGTCGGCTGCGTGTCCTCGTTTTACCCGCAGAGTTACAGCATCCCGCAGAGTTTCGTGGAGATTCTGGACAAAGCCGGGGTGGACTTCCTCACCCTGGGCGCGGCGGAACAGTGCTGCGGCTTCCCGCTGATCATCGCCGGCATGGGCGACAGCGCCAGGGAACTGGTGCAGCACAACGTGGAGGCCGTGCGCCGGGCGGGGGCTCGCACTCTGGTGGCCTCCTGCCCCTCCTGCTACCACACCTGGCACAGCAACTACCCGCGCCTGATCGGCGAAGCGCTGGGCTTCCAGGTGCTGCACAGCACGGAGTTCGTGCGTGACCTGATCGCCGAAGGCCGCCTCAGGCTGGGCAGCTTCGACCAGCCGGTGACCTATCATGACCCCTGTGATCTGGGCCGCACCAGCGGCATCTACGACGCGCCGCGGGAGGTCATCCGCGCCATCCCCGGCATCGAGTTCACGGAGATGAAAGACACGCGGCAGTATTCGCTCTGCTGCGGCGGCGGCGGCGACGTGGAGATGGCCGACAAGGAGCTTTCGGCCAGGGTGGCCCGCCGCCGGCTGGAGCAGGCGCAGGCCACGGGAGCCAGGGTCATCCTCTCCGCCTGCCAGCAGTGCGTGCGCACGCTGGCCGGGGCCGCCCGCAGCGCCAAAGCGCGCCTGCGGGTCATGGATGTGGTGGAACTGGTGGCCAGGGTGATCGAGGGATGACAGGACGGGTGAGCGGTGACCAGGTATCAGGGGTTGGTGATCAAGGGTCGGTATGTGGCCCCCTGATCACTGCTTATCGGTCGCTGATCCCCTATGTGGAAGTGACCAAGCCGGCGACGGTGGCTTTGCTGGTCTTCACCGCCTTAGGCACGATGATCGTGGCCGCCCACGGCGGCGCGGCCGCTGCTGGCCCTTCCGCTGGTCTCTGGCTGCGGGCGATCGCCGCCATTACCCTGGCCACGGCCGGCACCAATGCCGTCACCTGCTACATTGACCGCGACATGGACGCGGGGATGGAGCGGACGAAACGCCGCCCCATCCCCGCCGGGCGCATTGACCCGCCCGAACGGGCGCTGGCCTGGGGCCTGGCCCTCCTGGCGGCCAGCCTGCTGCTGGGCTGGTTGATCAACCCCCTTTCGGCGTTGATCCTTCTGGCCGGCTTCGTGGACGACGCCGTCGTCTACAACCTGCTGACCAAGCGGCGTAGCCCGTTGAACATCGTCCTCGGCGGCTTCAGCGGCGGGCTGCCGGCGCTCTTCGGCTGGACGGCGGTGACCGGCAGCGTGAGCCTGACGCCGGTCCTCATCGCCGCACTGGTGGTGCTCTGGATCCCCAACCACATCTGGAACCTGGCCATCGCCCACACCGAGGATTACCGCAGGGTGCAGGTGCCCATGCTCCCTGTCGTGTACAGCCTGGAGAAGACCGTGCGCTGCATCGTCTCCACCGTGCTGCTGATGTACGCTCTGTCCATCGTGCTGGGATTTGTGGGGCCGTTCGGCTGGGTCTACCGGGGCGTGGCGCTGGTCTCCGGGCTGGCCGTGTGCATTGGCAACATCGGGCTGTTGCTCAAGCCCACCCGCGAGCGGGCCTGGGCCCTGTTCAAGCTCTCCAGTCCCTATCTGGCCGTGCTGTTCCTGGGGATGATCGTGGATGTGCTGGTGCGCTAGACTGGTAGATTCGGGGTTGGTAGATTGGCAGTTGGTGGATTGGTAGATTGGTAAATTGGTAGATTGGTAGATTGGTAAATTGGTGAATGTCCTCCCAATCTACTACCTCGAAAATAGATGCCTTGACCATTTTCGTCCCTGGTGGTGTCCGCAGGGACGTGACAACTACTCTACCAATCTACCAGTGTACCAGTTTACTAAGTACCGATGAGGAGGAGGCCGTCTGGTGAAACTCTACCGTCTTAACTCCGTCTCCTGGCAAGACTCACAACTTCTGTACCACGCCCTGCCCCGCCTGGGGCGTGAGGGGCTGATCCTGCTGTCTCCGGCCACGCCCTATGTCTGCATTGGCTACTTTCAGGACGCCGAGCAGGAGGTGGACCTGGAGTTCTGCCGCGAACAGTCCATTCCCGTCTTCCGTCGTGAGGTCGGCGGCGGTGCCGTCTATCTCGATGGCGAGCAGCTCTTCTACCAGTTGGTGATCCATCGCCGCAACCCCCTGGTGCCCGAGGGCAAGGAGGCTTTCTACCGTCGTTTCCTGCAAGCCCCCATCGCTGCCTATCGCGCCCTGGGCATCCCCGCCGAATACAAGCCGGTCAACGACATCATCGCCCACCAGCGCAAGATCTCCGGCAACGGCGTGGCGGAAATCGGCGACACCATCGTCCTCGTCGGCAACCTCATCGTGGACTTCGACTACGAGATGATGGCCCGCGTGCTCAGGGTGCCGGACGAGAAGTTCCGCGACAAAGTGTACAAAACGCTTCACGAGAACCTCTCCACCATCCGGCGGGAGATCGGGGAGGTGCCCCCGCGGGAGGCCCTGTGGTCGCTGCTGGCCGACAAGTTCGCCGAGGTGCTGGGGCCGCTGGATGTGGAGACCACTGTGGATGGGGAGTGGCGGGCCAAAACCGACGAGCTGGCGGCCCGTTTCCTCACCGAGGAGTGGCTATACCAGAAAAAGCGGCCCACTGCCGACCGGGCGGTGACCATCCGCGCCGGCCTGCAGGTGCGGCAGAAGGTGCACAAGGCCCCCGGCGGCCTCATCCGCGCCACGACCGAGGTGGAGGATGGCCTCATCGCCGCCGTCTCCCTCTCCGGCGATTTCTTCTTTTACCCGCAGGAGAAACTGGCCGCGCTGGAGGCGGCGCTGGTGGGCGTGCCCGAGGCCGAGGCCGAGGCAGCCATCGCCCGCTTCTACGAGGAGCAGGCCATCGAATCCCCCGGCGTCACCCCCGCCGACTTCGCCCGGGTGCTTTGAGCTTTGAAGTTCGCCTTCTACCCCGGCTGTCTGGTGCTGCAGCGCATGCCGCAGTACGAGCTGGCCACCAAACGGCTGCTGGCAGCGCTGGGCATCGGACTCCAAGACATCCCGCAGGCGGCCTGCTGCGGCGCGCCCATCGTGGAGTCCTTCTCCGACGAGTGGCTCACCCTGGCCGCCTACAACCTGGCCCTGGCCGAGGCTATGGGCCTGGACATCCTCACCGTGTGCGGGAGCTGCACCCATACGCTCAGACGGGCGCGGCGGGCGCTGCGGGAACCCGACGTGCGACGGCGGGTGAACGGACGGCTGGCCGCGCTGGGCCTGCGTGTCGAAGGGCGCTCGGAAGTCCAGCACCTGCTACAGGTGCTGATGGCCCATCGCCAGGCACTGCGTGAGCGCATCGTCTCCCCGTTGCGCCTCAAGGTGGCGCTGACCTACCCCTGCCAGGTGTTTCGCCCCGGCGAGCTCTCTGGCTTCGACGACCCCCTGCGGCCGCAGGCCATGCACGACTTGGTGGCTTTGACCGGAGTGGAGATCGTGGAGACGGGCGTGGAGTATGAGTGCTGCGGTTCCACCTACATGATGAGCGATGAGGCGCTCGCTCTGGCTGCCGGGCGGCGCAAGCTGGAGGCTTCGCGCGGCGCCGACGTGCTGGTGGATGCCTGCGGCAACTGCCACCTGCTCCTGGAGCGCATGCAGCACGCCATCTGGGGCGACCAGGCCGCCGAGCGCCTGCCGGTGCTCTTTTTGCCGCAACTGCTGGGGCTGGCGCTGGGCCTGGCGCCGGAGTAGGACAACTCCGCAGGAGTTGTCCTACTGCAGCCGGTTAAAGCGAGCAGGCAGTTACGAGGCGAGGGCCAAATGATTGAACAGTGCACCCATTGCGGCCTGTGTCGGGAGGTGTGCCTGGCGGAGCGGTTGGGCGGGCACACCATCACCTCCTTGCTGAGCGGCGGTGACGAGTACTCCGCCTGGCTGTGCTCCTGTTGCCAGCTCTGCCAGGAGGTCTGCCCGGAGGGGGTGGACATCCACGCCGTGATGATGGCCGAACGGCGGCTGGAACCACCTCCGGAGCCGTACCGCCGCGGCTTCGAGCACGTGTTGCGCTGTGGCTATGCCTTTCCCATCAGCGAGGAGATCAACGCCCTGCGTGCCGCCTACGGGCTGGAGCCGCTGGAGCTCGTCTCGGCGGAGCGGATATGGCTGCTGCTGGATTCCTGCGCGGATCCCGCGCCTCCGTGCCCGACCGGGCAGGAATAGGACACGGATGACGTGGATTGGACGGATTCCCAGGGGTTTGATATAATCATTAAGGCGTCCATTTACGTTCCACGTTTCAGGTTTCACGTGTTGCGGGGTGCAGGGTCGAAGTGTCTGAAGCTGGAGCGGGCCTCGATGATCGTTGATCACCAGCGTTGCTGTTATTGTGGCGGCTGTGTCAGCGTCTGCCCGCTGGGGGCGCTGCACCTGGCCGAGACGCGGCTGCTCGTGGAGGAGAGCTGCACCGACTGCGGGCTGTGCCTGGCCGCCTGTCCGGTGGGGGCGCTATCCTTTGCCGAAAGCCGCCCTCAGGCAGCGGCCACGCGGCTGTCGCCCCGCTACGACGTGATAGTCGTGGGGGCCGGCCCGGCCGGCTCGCTGGCCGCATGGACGGCGGCAAGGCTTGGCCTGTCCGTCCTCCTGCTGGAGAAACGGCAGGAAATCGGCAGCCCGGTGCGCTGCGCCGAAGGGATCGCCCACAGCGGACTGGCCCCCTTCATCGAGCCGGACCGGCACTGGATCGCCGCCACGGTGGACAAAGCGGCGATCACTGTTATCGCCGATGGCGGGCACGAGACGCTGCGCGCCGAAGGGGGCTACGGCTACATCCTCGAACGGCGAGTATTCGACCGCGTGCTGGCCGAGCGGGCCGCTGCCGCCGGCGCGCAGGTGGCGGTGAAGGCGGCGGCGACGGGGTTGCTGCGGGAAAACGGCGCGGTGCGCGGCGTGGTCGTGCGCGGCGCGAATGGCACGGCCGAGATCGAGGCCCGGCTGGTCATCGCCGCCGATGGCGTGGAAGCGCAGGTGGGCCGCTGGGCCGGGTTGGAGACCGCGCTGCCATTACGCGACACGATGACCTGCGCCCAGTACCTCCTGGCCGGCGTGGACGTGGACCCCACCTGCTGTTCTTACTTCATCGGCGAGGAGGTCGCCCCCGGCGGCTACGCCTGGGTCTTTCCCAAAGGAGAAGGTCGGGCCAATGTGGGGTTGGGTGTGCAGGCTGACCTCCTTGCGCAGCCCGAGACGGCGCTCGCCTGCCTGCATCGCTTCATCGAGAGCCAGCCGCGGCTGGCGCGGGGCAGCCCGGTGACCCTGATCAGCGGCGCTGTGCCTGTGGCCTTGCCGCCCCGCCGCCTGGTCGCCGATGGGCTGATGCTGGTCGGCGACGCCGCCCGCCAGGTGGACCCGCTCACCGGCGGCGGCATAGCCAACGCCATGGCCGCCGGGCGGCTGGCGGCGGAGGTGGCGGCAGAGGCCCTTGCCCGCGGCGACGTCTCGGCGGAGGGGTTGGCCGGGTACGCTGTGCGCTGGGCGGAAGGCCCGGGAGAGAAGATGGCCCGTCATGCCCGCTGGCGGGAGCGCTTCCCGCCGGGGATGCGCACAAGCCGCAATTTCCTGCGCATCTTCGCCGTGGCCGTGGCGGGAGGGTAAAGCGTAATGCGCAAGAACACAACTTCCACTTTACGTTTTACGTTTAGTGCCGGAAGATCGGTCACACATTAATTATGCGAGGAGGTTCCAAATATGCCCAAATATCGCATCGCCTGGATGCCGGGAGATGGCATCGGGGTGGACGTCATGGATGCCGCCAGAATCGTCCTCGAGGCCATCGGGTTGGATGCCGAATACGTCCCCGCCGACATCGGCTGGCACTTCTGGTGCACGGAGGGCGATGCCCTTCCCCAGCGCACCCTGGACACGCTGCAAACGTGCGACTGTGCCCTCTTCGGCGCCATCACCTCCAAGCCCAAGGAGGAAGCGGAGAGCGAACTGATCCCTGAACTCCAGGGCAAAGGGCTCTCTTACCGCAGCCCCATCGTGCGCCTGCGGCAGACGTTCGACCTGTACGTCAATCTGCGCCCCTGTAAGGCTTTCCCTGGCAATCCCCTCAACTTCCGCGATGACCTCAATCTGGTGGTCTTCCGCGAGAACACGGAAGGGCTCTATGCCGGCGTGGAGTTCTATCCCCTGCCCGCTGAAGTGCGCTCTGCTCTGGAAGCGACAAGCCGGGCCATGGCCGCTTTCCGGGATGTAGATTCTGCCGATATCGCTCTCGCCTGTCGCATCATCACCCGCCGGGGCGCCCGGCGCATCGTGCGCCAGGCCTTCGAGTACGCCAGGAAGCATGGCTTCCCGACGGTGACCCTGGTGGAGAAAGCCAACGTCCTGCGCGAGACCTCCGGGCTGATGGTGCGCGAGGCGCGCCAGATCGCTGCCGACTACCCGGAGATCGAGCTATGGGAGACCAACATAGACGCCATGGCCATGTGGCTGGTGAAGAACCCCCAGAACTATGGCGTCCTGGTCTCCTCCAACCTGTTCGGCGATATCATCTCCGACCTCTGCGCGCAGCTCGTGGGTGGCATGGGGTTCGCCCCCGGCGGGAACATCGGCGACCATTTCGCCATTTTCGAGCCCACACACGGTTCGGCGCCCAAGTACGCCGGCCAGTACGTGGTCAACCCCATGGCCATGCTGCTGGCGGTGAAGATGATGCTGGACTGGCTGGGCGAAGGCGAGCAGGCCACGCGCCTGGAGAAGGCCATCGCCGCCGTCATCGCCGAGGGCCAGGTGCGCACTTATGACATGGGCGGCTCGGCCAGCACGCTGGACGTGGCTCGCGAGGTGGTGCGGAAGCTGTAGATACAGCCGCGTCATGTACCATGTATTCCTCGACGAGGCTGGCAGCATTGCCGTCGCAGCCAAAACTGGTCGTTACATGGTCATCGCTATCGTCGTGACCAATAATCCTAAGCGGTTGGGGCGGATCATCGCACGGGCTCACCGACGCTTCTCTTCCTCCTTATTGATTTTGTCAAATTGGGAATAGGGTAGGTGGTTGAGGGATCTGATCTGAAGGAACTGACGGTTCCCATCAGACCCCTCAGCCCTGTCAGCCCCGGTTGATTTGAGAAAGGAGAGGACGACAATGCTCCAACGAGCCCGCGAGCTGCATGAGCGCCTCCGGGCATTGCGCCGCGACATTCATCAACATCCGGAGCTTTCCTACCAGGAGCAGCGCACGGCGGCGCTGGCCGCCGATACCCTGCGCTCGCTGGGCATAGGCGTACAGACGGGCGTGGCCGGCACGGGGGTCATAGGCTTCCTTGACGGCGGGGAGGGGCCGACGGTGGCCCTGCGCGCCGACATGGACGCCCTGCCCATCCAGGAACAAAACGACGTCCCCTACGCCTCGCAGGTGCCCGGGGTGATGCACGCTTGCGGCCACGATGCGCATGTGGCCATGCTGCTGGGGGCGGCCATGCTCCTGGCCGAGAGCCCGCCGCCAGGCCGCGTGCGTTTTCTCTTCCAGCCTTCCGAGGAGGGGCCGGACGACGAGGGCAAGAGCGGCGGGCGGCGCTTTGTGGAGGAAGGCGTCATGGCCGGGGTGGATGCCGTGTTCGGGCTGCATGTCTCCAGCGAGTACCCGGCGGGAACGGTCACCGTGCGCCCCGGCCCCATCATGGCCGCTGCTGACCTCTTCGAGGTGGAGGTCATCGGCAGGGGCTGTCACGGCGCAACCCCGCACAAGGGCACGGACCCTATCCTGCTGGCGGCGCACGTCATCCTGGCCTTGCAGCAGATCGTCGCCCGCCGCCTGGACCCGTTGCAGAGCGGCGTGGTCACCGTGGGGGCCATCGAGGCGGGCAGCAAGCACAACATCATCCCCGAACGGGCGCTGCTCAAGGGCACCACGCGCGCCTTCGATCCGGCCGTGCGGCAGCAGATCCTGCACGAACTGGAGCGGGCCTGCTCCGTGGCGCGGGCGCTGGGGGGCGACTTCCGGCTGCGCGTCGTCGAGGGCTATCCGCCCACGGTGAACGACCCGGCGATGGCCGCCTTCGTGCAGGAGGTGGCCAGCGATCTGCTGGGGGCGGAGAAGGTCGTGGAAGCGCAGCCGCGCATGGGGGCGGAGGACTTCAGCTTTCTGGCGCGGGAAGCGCCCGGCTGCTTCTTCCGGCTGGGGGTGCGCGTTCCTGGCCAGCCCGAGCGCCCACTGCACTCGCCGACGTTCGACCTGGATGAGGAGGCGTTGCCCGTGGGAGCGGCGTTGCTGGCGGCGGTGGCCTGGCAGTATCTCCGTCCCAAAGTGGCTGGCACCTGATTGTGCAGAGGGACGTGAGCTTTTGACTTCCGCCGCAGTTGCAGTATAATCGGGCCCGGGACTTGCTTCACCTCCCGTGAGCCCGGGTAAAAAGTTCGAGTCTCAGTGGATGGAAATTTGCTCTGAGGGGATTGTCAGATCCCCGATTTTCGCCAGGATCTGGCGATCCTGGCGGAGCGATTTTCCATTTACTGAATTTCAATTTTTCCCGCTGGGCTTGACAGTCCAGCAGGAGCCAACTGTGACCTGCTGAGTTTGGCAAGGAGTGCGCTGTGTTTGGCAGAGAAAAACGTCCTGAACCCGATCAGATAGATGTGATTCTGGGGCCTCGCGCCAGTTTCCACGGCCACTTGCGCTGTGACGGCAGCATACGCCTGGATGGCGTCGTCGAAGGTGGCCACATCGAGACACCGGCCAACGTCATCGTCACTGCGGCGGCCAAGGTGATCGCCGACATCACCGCCCGCAATGTGTCCGTCTCCGGTGCCGTCAAGGGCACCATTACCGCCGAGCGGGTGGAACTGCTGAGTGGCGGTCGCATCTGGGGCACGGTAAATACGGCCTCCTTCTTGCTGGATGAGGGGGGATTCCTGCGCGGGGAGTTGGTGATGCGGGGCGAAGCCCCCGAGGAGCCTTTCGTCATCCCGCCACCCGAAGCCCCCATCCCTGTGCAGACCGCGGAGGAGGCCACCATCCCGCCGGCCGGGGAGTAGCTGGCTTCCTGGCAATCATAAAGCCCGCCCGATCCTCGGGCGGGCTTTGCGTTGTCTTGCTCTCTTGACCCTCTTTTCGAGGTGTGCTGAGACTACAAGATGTGGCGCAGGAACTCCCTGGTGCGGGGGTTCCTGGGATTGCTGAACAGCTCCTGCGGTGAACCCTGTTCCACCCATACCCCGCCGTCCATGAAGATCACGCGATCGGCCACCTCACGGACGAAACCCATCTCGTGGCTGACCACCAGCATGGTCATCCCCTCCCTGGCCATGCGTCTCATGACCTCCAGCACTTCGCCGATGAGTTCCGGGTCCAGCGCCGAGGTCGGCTCGTCGAACATCATGATCCTGGGCTCCATGGCCAGGGCACGGGCGATAGCCACCCGTTGTTGCTGTCCGCCGGAGAGATGGGAGGGATATTCATCCCGCTTGTCCATCAATCCCACCCAGTCCAATAGCCGCTCGCCGATCTTGATCGCCTCCTCTTTGGGCGTCCGTTTCACCGTCAGCGGCCCTTCGATGATGTTCTCCAGGGCCGTCATATGGGGGAAGAGGTTAAACTGTTGGAAGACCATGCCCACTCTGGAGCGGATCTGGATGATGTGACGGCGATGCTCCCGGCTGGGCTCACCCGCAGGGATGACCACCCCGTCAATCTCCACCGTGCCGATAGAGGGCTCTTCGAGAAAGTTCAAACAGCGCAGGAAAGTGCTCTTGCCTCCGCCGGAGGGGCCGATGATGACCACGACCTCGCCCGGCTCGACGTCGAGATCCACCCCACGGATGACGTGAAGCCGGCCAAAGTATTTGTGAAGTCCCCTGACCCTGATGATGGGGGCCATATCATCTCCTCCCCCGAGCCAGATGGCTCTCCAGGCGACTCTGCAATGTCTGGAAGACGATGGTCATGATCCAGTAGATAACCGCGGCGACCAGGAGCATCTCCAGGGAACGGAAATAGCGGCGGCCGATCTTGGTAGCGCGGAAGGTTAACTCCCAGACACCCATCAGCGAGACCAGGGAGGAGTCCTTGAGCATGGCGATGAAATCGTTGCCGATGGGAGGGATGACCACGCGGATGGCTTGAGGCAAGATGATGCGGCGCAGTGTCTGAGCAGGGGTCATGCCCAGGGCATAGGCGGCCTCGGTCTGGCCCTTGCTGATGGACTGGATGCCGGCGCGGAAGGTTTCCGTCATGTAGGCCCCATAGCAAACCCCCAAAGCCAGGATGCCGGCGGGGATGGCCTGCAAGGTGAAAAGGCCTTTCAAGGCCGGAAAGCCCAGCTTCTCCAAACTATCGCCGATCTGTGGCAAGGCGAGATACCACATGTAGACCTGAACAAGCAAAGGGGTGCCTCGCACCAGGGAGACATAGAAAGTGGAAATGCCGCTGGCGATAGGGTTCTTGGAGAGCCGGCCCAAAGCCCCGAACAAGGCCAGAGAGACCGAGAGGCTGATGGCGACCGTGGAGACCAACAGTGTGTAGCCGACCCCGGTCAAAATGAAGTCCAGCCAACCCCACATGAACTGGACGTCAATCCCCAACAGCCACAAAACGATTCCCAGGACGACGAGGATGGCGGCGAACACGATCACCAGGTGGATTGTGTAGTGGCGTTTTCGTGCCCTCTCCGCCTCCAGAACCTGCTGTGTGGCCGGAGGGCTCCCGACTGCCGCAGCTTCAGATTCGCTGTTCATCCAGCCGCCTCCATCTCCGTGCTCAAGGCGCAGACGGGGTCGAAACCTTTCGCCGCTCCATCACGCCCACGGCGATGCCACGAGCGACGCTCCCGATCTCCCGGTTCTCTGGTAACTACCTACCCTGTCACTGCGAGCGAAGCGAAGCAGTCTCCTGGAATCTAGGAGGAGATTGCTTGTATCCGACATTCCGCACCTTGATGGCGAGAAATGAGAATTTGTGGTATCCTCTAGGGACAGGAGGATACCAATGGCGGAGTATGCGACACAGCGTTTGGATCATCTGGGT
>JARYMM010000065.1 GCA_029907105.1 Anaerolineae bacterium
GAGTGCCCCCTCGTTTACCCCCACCCCTACACGTTGTGGCTTGCGCCCAATCGCTGCGCAAGCCCAAAAAGTGCATCGTGCTTTTTGACAAGCAGTTGAAGGGATGCTATAATATCTTTGCAGTTGAAACTATGGTCTCATAGAGCGAAACCAATGGCCAACCGCGCCTTTTCGCATGACCACTCGATCCAGGCCCTCCAGCGAGGCAGGATATCCTTCAAGGGAGGAAGAGCCGTGAAGATGTTGATTGATAGCCAGTGGGTGGAAGCCTCCGATGGCAACTGGCGAGAGATCCTCAATCCGGGCACCGGCGATGTGATTGACAGGGTCCCGGTGGCTACCCTGCAAGACGCCGAGATGGCATTGCAGGCCGCCCAACGGGGCAAGGAAGCCATGGCCAGGTTGCCGGCCCACAAACGTTCGGCCCTCTTGTTCCGCATCGCCGAGGCTATGGAGGCCAACAAGTCTTCCCTGAGTGAATTGCTGGCTCAGGAGAATGGCAAACCGATCCGGCAAACTCGCGAAGAGGTGGCGGCTGCCATACGGATTTATCGGGGGTTTGCTGAGGAAGCCAAGCGTATCTTGGGCCGCGTGGTGCCCATGGACGCAGTGCCCGGCCAGGAGCGACACCTGGCATTCACCATCCGCCAGCCCTTGGGGGTGGTGGCAGCCATCGTGCCGTTCAACTACCCTGTGGAGCTCTGTGCCCACAAAGATGGTGCGGCATTGGCAGCGGGCAACGCCGTGATCGTGAAACCTCCCAGCGATTGTCCGTTGACCTTGCTCAAGATCGCCGCCTTGATGGAGGAAGCGGGACTGCCCAGAGCGGCGCACCAGGTGATCACCGGGCCGGGAGCCTTGATTGGGGAATTCCTGGCCCGCAGCCCAGGCATCCAGATGGTCACCGTGACAGGCAGCACCGAGGTGGGCATCAAGATTTCGCAACTGGCCGCCCAGCATCTCAAGAAAGTCCACCTGGAACTGGGCGGCAACGACGCCACCATCGTTTGCGCTGATGCCGACTTGGAGAAAGCGGCTGAAGCAGTTGTCCTGGGCCGCCTGGCCCGTGGGAACGGCCAGATATGCTGTGCGGTCAAGCGCATCTTCGTGGATGCCCAGGTCTACGACCGTTTCGCTGAAATCCTGACCGAGAAGGCCAAGGCGCTCAAAGTAGGCGACCAGTTGGAAGAAGATACGGACGTTGGGCCGCTGATCACCGAGGAGGCTGCCAAGAAGGTAGAGGCCGTTATCAACGGCGCTGTCCAGGCCGGGGCAAAGCTAAGAGCGGGTGGGCACCGACGCAATGCCTTCATCGAGCCCACCGTCTTGACCGATGTCCCTCCTCAGGTTGACCTGTTTCGTCAGGAGACCTTTGGGCCGGTCGCCCCCCTGGTGGCTTTTCAGAATGTGGAAGAAGCGATCAGGATGGCCAACGAGACCCCCTACGGCTTGCAGGCAGCGGTATTCACCCGGGACATCTCTCGCGCCTTCGATATTGCCCACCGCCTGGAGGTGGGTGGAGTAATCGTCAACTGGTCATCTGCGATACGGGTGGAGAGCCTGCCGTTCGGCGGGATCAAGATGAGCGGCCATGGGCGCGAAGGGCTGCACGACACCCTCAACGAGATGACCGAGCAGAAAATCATCCTGGTGCACGACGCCCTGTCGGTATTCGCTCAGGAGGGCTGATGGAAAACCTGGATTTCCTGCAGATGCGGGGAATCAGCAAGAGCTATGATGGGACGCAGGCTCTGCGTGGGGTGGATTTCTCCGCTAGCCTTGGCGAGGTGCATGCCATCGCTGGGGAAAACGGGGCCGGGAAAACCACCCTGGTGAAAGTTCTTGCCGGAGCCCTGCAACGGGATGCAGGGGAAATCCTGTTGGACGGCAAGCCGGTGGAACTGGACACGCCGCTTCGTGCCCGTCGCCTGGGGATTCGTGCTGTGTATCAGGAGTTCAGCCTGGTTCCTCACCTGACCGTCACCGAGAACATTCTGATGGGCCAGATGCCCACGGGCAGGCTGAAGTGGTGGGTTGATTGGCCCAGCGCTCATCGCCGGGCGGAGGAGATCCTGCAGGAGATCGGCTTTACCGGCATCAGCGTGCGCACGCCTGTCTCCCATTTGAGCGTTTCTCGCCAGCAGATGGTGGAGATCGCCAAGGTCGTAGCCGAAAGGCCGCGCATCCTGATCCTGGATGAGCCTTCGGCGGTGCTCTCCCAGGAGGAATTGAAGCGCCTCTTCGCCCTGATTCAACGGCTCAAAGAGGAGTCCACGCTGATTCTGTACATCTCCCATCGGCTGGATGAAGTCTTTGAAGTGGCCGATCGAATCACCGTGCTCAAGGACGGGGAGTTGGTAGGCACGGTGCATTCCCGAGAAACGGATCAGGGTCAGTTGATCAAGATGATGGTGGGGCGAACCCTGGGCGAAATCTATCCAGATCGCCATGCCCAACCAGGCGAAGAGATTTTGTCGGTGAAAGGTCTAAGCCAGGAAGGTTCCTTCGCAGACATCTCCTTTTCCCTGGCCCGCGGCGAGATTGTCGGCCTGTTTGGGCTTGTCGGCAGCGGCCGCACCCAGCTAGCCAGGTGCATTTTCGGCGCCGAACCATTTAGCTCCGGAGAAATCTGCCTGGAAGGGAAGGTCATCAGGCCGAAATCGCCCCGTGATGCCGTGAAGGCCGGCATTGCGCTCTTAACCGAGGATCGGAAGCGCGACGGCCTGGTGATGAGTTGCCCGATTCGCGACAATGTGAGCCTGGCCACTATGGAGCAGGTAAGCCGCTGGGGGTTCCTGAACCGCCGGCAACAGGATACTCAGGTGCGATCGAAAGTGCAGGAGCTGGATATCCGCCCTCCTCAGATTGGACGGCTGGTTCGCACGCTGAGCGGGGGGAATCAGCAGAAAGTGGCCCTGGCCAAGTGGCTCCTCTCCCAGGCCAAAGTGCTTATCCTGGATGAGCCGACGCGGGGAGTGGACGTGGCCACCAAGGTCGAGATTTACCACATCATAGGCGACCTGGCCGACAGAGGGCTCGGAATTCTCTTTATATCCTCGGAACTGCCGGAGATCCTGGGCATGAGTGACAGGGCTCTGGTAATGCGGGAGGGTCGCCTGGTGGGAGAATTCACAAGGGCGGAGGCCAGTGAGGAGAAGTTGCTGGCCTCTGCGACAGGGGTAGCCCAATGAAGGGAGGTTGATGCCGATGTCATCCAACTCTTCGCACGTGCGGATGACACGAGCGCGTGCCTTTTGGTTTGCTCAGGCCGGCAGGCTGTCTGGCGACAGGTTGCGCCGCCGTTGGGCGGACTATGGCTTCATGGTGCTTTTTGTCGCCCTGGTACTGATCTCTGCCTCGGCCTCAGATGTGTTTTTTACGCAGCGGAATCTCAGCAACCTCTTTCGCCAGATCGTTAGTAATGGCTTGCTCAGCCTTGGGCAGTTAGTGGTGATCCTCAGCGGTGGCATTGATCTTTCGGTGGGCTCTGTTGTGGCTCTGGGAGGAATTTTGTCTGCCGGCTTGCAACAACAGATACCGCTTTCTCTGGCCATCCTCATCGCTTTGGTCTCCGGGTTGCTGGTCGGCGCGGTGAACGGTTTCGTGATCGCCCGCTTCAAATTAGCCCCATTCATCGTTACCCTGGCTACCATGAGTGCGGTTCGGGGCGTGGTATATGTTTACTCGGAAGTTCCCCAAGTCCCCTCTAACCCTCTCTTCCGCGATCTCTTGGGCGGTGGCTTCATCGGTCCAGTGCCGGTGCCGGCAATTATTATGATAATCTTTTTCGTCTTGGTGTGGGTCTTTCTTAACCGGACGACTGCCGGGCGAGCGATTGTGGGGATCGGGGGCAATGAGGAAGCGGTCAGACTGGCAGGTATCAACGTCCGCGCCCATATCTTGCTGGCCTATCTCATATCCGGGTTCTTCGCTGCCCTGGCGGGCGTACTCCTGGCTTCCCGCCTGGCCATTGCCCAGCCAAGTCTGGGAGTGGGGTATGAACTGGATAGCATTGCCGCTTGTGTCATCGGCGGGGCTGTCCTGGGGGGAGGCGGGGGAGGCGCCATTGGTACGTTTGGTGGAGTGCTCATCCTGGGGATGATCAGCAACCTCCTGAATCTGTTCAATGTGCAAACCTACTACCAGCAAATCGTTAAGGGGCTCATCATCGTGTTTGCAGTACTGGCCCGGCGGAAGGAACAATAGGCTGAGCTCTATGCACTGTCCCCCTGCTTTGGGGGCCAAGGCTGAGCAAGAAAGGAGGTGCATGAGAGGAGGAGAATTCAGGCTTATGAAGGCGTAAAATCGGGCTGCAGAACCTTAGACCAAAACCAAAGGAGGATTGACCAATGAAACGCACATTAGCTCTGACTATCGCCTTGGCGGTGGCTCTGGTGGCTGCCAGTTGCGCTCCAGCCATTCCCACCGCCGCTCCCGCTCCCGCTCCTGCGGGACCCAAGCAGTTCAAGATCGGTGTGGCGACCTTCACTCTGGCCGCTCCTTATTTCGTCGCCATGTCTAAGGCGGTGGTGGCGGAGGCAGCCTTCTTCGAGAACATAGAGGTGTTCGAAACCGATGCCGGCGGTGACGCTGAGAAGCTCACAGCAAACATCGAAGACCTGATAGCCAAGGGCGTAGATGGGATCATTGTCAACGCCGGCCCGATCGAGGCTCTCCCAGCCGGCCTGGACGCCATCAAGAAGGCCGGTATTCCGGTGGTCATGGTGGACCGGAAATTGAAGGGCGGCGACTACAACAGCTGGATAGGTCCCGACAATTACCAAATCGGAGTGGATGATGGGAAAGACATCGTGGCCAGGCTGGGCGGTCAAGGTCGCCTGCTGGTTATACGTGGCGGCCCGGCGGACAATACCATTGGTCTGGACCGCACCAACGGCATGCTCTCCGAAGTGAAGAAGACCGCTATTGAGGTCGTGATGGCCCCCGATTTCGGCGGCTGGAGCGAAGATGGCGGGTTCAAGGTCATGGAAGACATGCTGGCCAAGTATGACAAGATTGACGCCGTCTTCTGCGAGAACGACTCTATGTGCCTGGGGGCACAGAAAGCCATCGCCGATGCCGGCCGCAGCGCTGAGATGTTCCTGTGCGGCGTAGACGGCCAGAAAGAGGCCCTGAAGGCGATCATAGATGGCACCAACTACGTCTGCACCGGCAAGAACGACTCCGATGAGATCGGACGGGCCGGGTTCCACCGGCTGATGGCTATCCTGGCCGGAGCGGTACCGGAGCACGATACCGTCTTGCCTTCGCCGCACCTCACGCCGGAGAACGCCTGCCAGTACTACAATCCAGATTCCCTCTTCTAGTCCGGGCTGCCATATCACCCTGTTAGTATTCAGGCTCAAGCGGGGGTGCAGGGGATCGGCAGGTCAAGTAATCGAAAGGGGAGAGCGTGAATGCTCTCCCCTTTCCATGTCCGCCAGGCTGCTGCTGGCGCTATGTCTCTTCAGCCAGAATTTGCGCTGCTTTGTACAATCGCTGGCTGGCCTGCACCTGAACGACGATCATTGAGCCCCCTGCCGCAAGAGCTCCTCGATCGTGGCGACATCGAATGTCATTGCGAGCCGAAGGCGAAGCAATCTCCTGCCAGCTAGTGGGAGATTGCCCTTCGGCAAAGCTCAGGGCAGGCTTCGGCACAAACCATGCCCTGAGCGCAGCGAATGGGGGCGCGCCTCGCAATGACACAGGCCAGGCTGGCTCTCGCTCTCGCCACTAAAGTGAAACACACCTTCACGACGCGCCCGCTTGACACCATCAACCATCTCGAATAGAATATGGCCAAAGCAGTCTAGTGGATGGAGATTTGCTCTGAGGGGATCGTCAGATCCCCGGTTTTCGGGAGTCGAGGCTTCAGCCGGTTCAGATTTATGCAATGCAGCATCCCTGTCCCATGAGGCGCCGACATGCGATCGTTGCTCAGGTACCCGCAGCTCTCCTTCGCCTTGCTGATATCCCTGGCCGCCGGCCGTGCGACCATGCCTGCCCCGCAGGCCATCGCGCCACCACCCACCCTGGCCCCGCCCCCCGCAGCCACGCCGCAACCCACGTCTCCCGCCGCAACGCCCCTGCCCACATTATGTTTTCCTGATGAACCAAAGGCGGCTGGTGCCTTCTTACCAAGGCAAAACTGATCAAAGCCTAAACACTTTGGTATTACTCTTATTCCCACTCCTGCAAAGCTCTCTTGGAAGCCATGGAGCAAACCTACCAAAATAGTGACACGTGAAGACACAAAGGTTGGAGTAGTTTACTTGGCTCTTGTGAGGATTGAAGAAGTGACCAGCTCTACCCACATCCGGGTGAAAACAGGCGAAGATCAGATGTTTATGCTTACTCAACCAGCACAGCGGTATTCGCCGCATGTTATCCTGAGGAGTGTAGTACCAATGCCGATTGTGGTTGTGACTGGTGTTGTAGCCAGGGCTGTTGTTCCCAGTGTTCCACCAATCCCTGCCCCTCTCCGACAAAGCCCCCAAGGGGAGGTTTTTCCACCCCCACCCCCGCTCCGCCACCGTCGGGGGTGACGATGACACCGCCTCCGCCGCCACCGGGCTCGGGCAATTGTCATGATACCGGCTGTCCGGTCGGGGTTACTTGCTGCCTGGATGGCGTTTGTCGGACGAGTTGTGCTGCTCTTTCCTGCACTGACAATGATGACTCTGACGATGCCCGTTGTCCGGAGGCTTGCGCTACAAGCTGCATAGACAATTGTGAAGGAGTTTGCCATGTCCCCTGTATACGCCGGCCGATATCTCAACGTCAACCTCACAGACAGCACGTGGCGCGAAAAGCACATCGCCGACGATGACGTGCGGCGCTTCCTGTTGGGCTCCGGCTACGCCGCCTGGCTGCACTATCAGACGATGGACGCCGCCCTGCCGCCGCTGGACCCCGCCAGCCCGCTCTATGTCTTCAACGGCCTCTTCACCGGTTCCATCGCCCCCACCGGCTGCCGCACCAGCTTCTGCGGCCGCTCGCCGCTCACAGGTATTTGGGGCGAAGCCAACGTCGGCGGTCACTGGGGCGCGGCGCTGCGCGCCGCCGGCTACGACGGCCTCATCTTCACCGGCCGCGCCGCACACCCCGTCTACCTGTGGATAGATGGCCGCTCCGGCACCATCGAGCTGCGCCCCGCCGACCATCTCTGGGGCCAGGACTGCCACACCGCGCACGACAGGCTGCTGGCCGAGACGGACGCCAGGGCGCAGGTGGCCGTCATCGGCCCGGCGGGGGAAAACCTGGTGCGCTACGCCAGCATCATCACCGGCGGGGAGCGAGAGGCGCGCACCGCCGGCCGCGGCGGCCTGGGCACCCTCATGGGCTCGAAAAACCTCAAGGCCATCGTCGTAGGCGGCGGCAACGCCCGGCCCGCCTATCACGACGCCATCGGCTTCCGCCAGGCGGTGAAGGCCGCCAACCGCTGGATTGCCGATAACTCCATCGGCATGAGCAAGCTGGGCACGGCGGGCGGCGTGGCCGGAGCGGAGGCGGCAGGCGACCTGCCGGTGCAGAACTGGCGCGGCGGGAGCTGGCCCGAGGGGGCGCAGCGCATCACCGGACAGACCATCGCCGAGACCATCCTCGCCGGGCACCACCGCTGCCATGCCTGCCCCATCGGCTGCGGCAAGGAGGTGGAGATCGGCAAGGGCCGCTATGCCGGGTTGAGGGGCCACTGCCCGGAGTACGAGACGATAGCTGGCTTCGGCAGCCTGCTGCTCAACGACGACCTGGAAAGCATCGTCTACATGGACCACCTGTGCAACCGCTACGGGCTGGACACCATCTCCACCTCGGCGTGCATCGCCTTTGCCTTCGAGGCCTACGAGAAGGGGTTGCTGAACGAAACGGACAGCGGCGGGCTGCCGCTGCGCTGGGGCGATCCAGAGGCGATCATCACACTCATCCACCGCATTGCCCGTCGTGAAGGGCTGGGCGACCTGCTGGCCGAGGGCGTGCGGGCCGCCGCTGCCCGGCTCGGCCCGCAGGCGGAACCCTTCGCCATCCACGTCAAGGGCCAGGAGTTCCCCTACCACGACCCGCGGGCCCGCCTCAGCATGGCCGTCAATTACGCCACGGCCAACCGCGGGGCCTGTCACCTGGAGGCGCTCAGCTACTGGCGGGGCTACGGCGTGAAAGTGCCGGGGCTTTCCCACTTCGGCGAAGCGGACGATGGCACCTTCGACCCCCACGACAGCCGCGGCAAGGGGGTCATGGCCGCTCGCTACCAGGACTACATCGCCGTCTACAATCCCCTCGGGTTATGTAAATTCATCGTCAAGGGGTTGACCGGGCCGGAGATGGTGGCGGAGTGGGTGCGCCTGGCCCTGGGCTGGGAGTGGACGGCGGACGACGTCTTGCGCACCGGCGAACGCCTCTTCAACCTCAAGCGGCTGATCAACATCCGCTACGGCATCGGCCGCCAGGACGACACGCTGCCCCAGCGCTTCCTCAGCGAGCCGCGGCCCTCCGGCGGCGCGGCGGGCGTGCTGCCCGACCTGGAGCGTATGCTGGAGGAGTACTACGCCGCCCGCGGCTGGGATCCCCTCACCGGCCACCCCACTGTGGCCAGGCTGGCCGAGCTGGGATTGGCGTAACAGCCAGCGCGGCGGCGGATGGCGTCTACGGCATCGGTGGGGACGTATCACGGGCTTCAGCCCGTCCGCCCCCGGCAGGCTGAAGCCCGCGCTACGGCCAGACCCATCCTTTCCCCCCAAGAGGCCCGAGGGTGCATTTCAGTTTTTTGGAAATGTCATTGCGAGCCGAAGCCCTGAGCAAAGCGAAGGGGCGGCGAAGCAATCTCCGCCTCGGGACTTGGGGATTGCTTCGTCGGCAAAAACCGCCTCCTCGCAATGACACCAGGAAGTTTCTGTCCTTTAGAATGGCGGGCCGCGCCATGGCCAACTCGCAATGACACAGGCCAGGCTGGCTCTCGCCCTCGCCACTAAAGTGAAACGCACCCGAGGCCCGACCTGTTCTTGACTTCCGATGCATTCGCGCTTATAATCTCGTCATCTGAACGTCCGCCCCGCCACCAGCCGCCAGATGTCGCACCGCCCAAGGAGGGCGTTGCCATGCCTGTCCCACGCCCGCTGCACCAGGCCATCGAACGCCGCGAGTGGGTGCCCTTCCTGGGTCCCGCGCCGGACCCGGACGCGCCCACGCCCGCCGACCTGGCGCGGCTCCTGGCCGCCGACCTTGACCCGCCCACAAATGGCCCCCTGCCCCAGGTGGCCCAGGCCTACGCCCTGGCCCACGGCACTGCCGCCCTCCGTCAGCGTGTCATCGCCCACCTGCGTGACCCCTCCCTGGCCCCCACCGCCGTACACCACCTCCTGGCCCGCCTGCCCCTGAACCTGGTCATCACCACCGCCCAGCATACGCTGCTGGAAACGGCCCTGCGGACAGCCAACCGCACGGTCAACGTCATCGTCACCCAGGAAGACCTGGCCTTCTACGACGAAAAGGCGGTCAACGTGGTCAAGCTGTGGGGCGACGTCACCCGGCCCGACACACTGATCCTCACCGAAAAAGAGCACCTGACTCTCTTCGACACCTCGCCGCTGCTGGCCGACGTCATTCGAGCCGCCCTGGCCACGCGCACCCTGGTCTTCCTGGGGCTGGACCTGGAGGATGCCGCCCTGCGCCAGCTCATCTTCCAGGTCACCCGCCTGCAAGGCCGCCACAAGCGCCGCGCTTACGCCGTCTGTCTGTGGCCGGCCGAGGCGGAAGGCCGCGGCCCCTCGGCTATCACCCGCCGCTACTGGGAAGAGGAGCAGGTGATCATCCTTGATCAGACGCCGGCCGGGTTGTTATTGGAGATAGACCGCGCCATGGCCGTGCCCGCCGCCGCGCCGCCGAAGCCGGAGCCGCGGGCGCGCGCGCCCCTGCCGCGGCGACCCTACAAGTTCCTCGACCCCTACCAGGCCGCCGATGAGCCGCTCTTCTTCGGGCGGGAACAGGAGACCCGCCTGCTGGCGCAAAAAGTGCTGGCCCACCGCCTGGTGGTGCTCACCGGTCCCCTGGGTGTGGGCAAGACCTCGCTGGTGCAGGCCGGCCTGACCCCGGAGTTGGAAGGGCAAGGCTGGCGGGTCGTGCCCATCCGCCTGCTGGAGGATATCGGCCAGGCCGTGCAGCGCAGCCTGGAAGCGGCGGGTTTGCCCGTTTCGATGGTGCGGTCCTCGCCACCCACACATCATCGGCGATACCGTATTCACGAGGGGGAAACCCGCCCCTACCCCGCCAACCTGCCCCTGGGCGAGCTCATCGCCCAGGCCGAGCGGCAGGTGGAGGAACGGCTGCTGCTGGTCTTCGACTCCTTCGAGGAGCTGTTCACCCGCGCCGGCCCGGCCGCCCAGCGCGCCGCCGGGAAAGCCCTGGCCGAGGCGCTGGGCCATCCGGACGTGGATGCCCGCTTGCTGCTCGTGCTGCGCGGCGATTACCTGATGTCGCTGGCCGCGCTGGAACAGGAGCTGCCGGAAGCCTTCCACAACATCTTCCCCCTGGCCCCGCTGAGCGTGGACCAGGCCGTGGCCGCGCTGACCGGGCCGCTGCGGGCGCTGGGCCTGCGCATGGAGGAAGGGCTGGCCCAGGAAATCGCCGAGGCGCTGAAGGACAGCGAGGGGTACGTGCTGCCCTCGCAACTGCAGATCATCGCCGACCGCCTGTATGACGACCTCATCGCCCGCGGCGGCGATACCATTACCGCCGCCGATTACGAGCGGCTGGGCCGCGCCGAGGAGTTGCTGCGAAGCTACCTGGGCGCTCTGCTGGAGCGCATCCCCCACGCCCGGCCGGTGCTGGAGGCGCTGGTGGGCGAGGAGGGCAGACGCTGCACCAGCGACGTGGAGGCCATCGCCCAGGCCACATCGCTGGGCACCGATACCGTACAGACGACCCTGGAAGCGCTGCACGAGGGCCGCGTGCTCAGCCCGCTGACCGTGGATGGCCGTCTGCTGTGGGAGCTGAGCCACGACCTCCTGGCCCAGACGCTGTGGGCGTGGCTGGGGGACGAGGCGCAGGAGCGGGCCCGCGCCCAGGCGGTGCTGGAGCGGGCCTGGGCCGACTGGAAAGCCAGCGCTGCCCTGCCCGACCCCAGGCGGCTGGACTTCGTGGCCGCCCGCTGGACCTTCCTGCCACCGCTTTCGCCCGGGCTGCAGGGTCTGCTCCTGCGCGCCGCGGTGAGCGCCGATCACCGCATTGAAGATTGGCTGCGTCGGGTGCCGGATGCCGACGTGCGGCGCGATGTGCTGCTGGCCCTGGCCGAGGCGGAGGAGCCGGAGGTGCGCGCCCGCGCCCTGCCCCTGCTGGCAACGCACCTGCCGCCGGAGGCAGCATTGCCGGTGCTTTCGAGCCACACGCTGGACGATGCAGAACGCCGTGTGCGGCGCGCCGCGGTGCTGGCCTGGCACGGGATACAGCCGCAGGCGGCGTGGGAGGCGCTGCAGGAGGCGAGCGCTCAGCCTGGACCGCCAGGTCCAGGCCCAGCAGTGCAGGCGCTGGCCGACCTGTGGGACGCCGAGCGGGTGAGCATGTCGGATGGATTGCGCGCCGGGCTGCCCGTATGGCTGGAGTTCAGCCGCCTGCGCTTGCAGGCCGACAGCCCGCGCTGGTGGCGGCGAGGGCTGGCCGGGGCCATCGGCGGCGCTGTGGGCATGGGCCTGGGCCTGGCCCTGGCCGCCCTGGCCGAGGGGCACGTCTTCGTGGCTTTGACCGTCGTCCCCTGGGGGGCGACCTTCGGGCTGCTGGCCGGGCTGGGATTGGGGCTGGGGCTGGGATTGGGCGACGCCCTGCGCCTGGGAAACGCCCGGCGGGCGCGCATGGTCGGCAGCGGGCTGCTGGGCGGGCTGAGCACGGCCGTGGCGGGGACGGCTTTCCTGGCCTTCCTGTGGGCGGTGTGCGCCACCTGCCCCTGGGCCTGGCTGCTGGTGGGCATGGGCATTGGCGTCGGCCTGGGCGCGGTCACGTCAGCGTGGCTGAGGCCGGGCACGGCCGCGCTGGGAGGAGCGGTCGTCGGCGGCATCGTCGCCCTGCTGAAGCTGCTCACCGGCTCGCCGCTGACCGCGCCGCTGGTGGGGTTGCTCCTGGGCCTTCTGGTGGCCGCAGCCATCGCCGTCAGCGATAGAGGCATCAACTGAAGCAATCCCCAAGGCTTCGGAAGGACACCATGATCACGAAACGAACGGCCTATGGCATCGCCCTTCTCGTACTGGCCTCGATGGCAGCAGGCTGCCTGTCAGCGCCAGGCACGCCGACGGCCCCACCGGTAACCGAAGTCACCCTGATGACGACACCAGCCGGGCTGCCGCCGCCGGAGACGGCGACGGTCGCCGCCGTGCCCACCAGCACGCCGACACCTCTGCTCGCCACATCTCAGATAGCTTTACAGATACCCCCGCTCCCGCCCGGCAACGTGCAGGCCCGGCGCGAGGGCTCCCAGGACGAGCTGGTGTCCATTTCCTGGGAGGCCAGCGCGGGGGCGGAGAGTTACCAACTGAGCCTGCTCCTGTGCGCCGCCGGCCAGCAGCCATGGCCACTCGTATCATCTGTGGATAAGACATCGCACACCGTGCAGGACTGGGGCGATTGCCAGGTTCCCTCGAACGGGGAGATACGCGCCTGCAACGTCGCCGGCTGCTCGCCGGCGGTGATCATCCCCTGGCCGCAACGGGTGGTCACCCCCACGCCTGGCGCGACGCCAGGGGAGTTCTTCCCGGCCGAAAAGAGCTCCGACCAGGTCAGGCTGTCTGTGGAAGGCGGGCATGGCAGCACTCACGCCGTTGGTGAGACCGTGGAGGCATGCTACGCCGTCCAGGCCAGAGACCACTTCTACCTCAAGGGGCTCCAGGCGCCGTGCCCAGAGGCCAGCCCGGCCGAGACCACCGGCCTCTACTACGAGGTGCTGGAGGGAGGCATCTTCACCACAGACATCTCCAAGTGCCTGGATGTCGAGCTCGCCGCGCCGGCCGGCTGTGCCGCCTTCCAGATCGAGGTGTGGCGAGAGGGATCGCTCCTGGACACGGCGGAGGTGTGGATCCGGGTGGCCGCTCCCGCTGGACTGTCAGGTCCAGCGGAACAGACGCCGCAGGTCGTCCCGGCCACAGCCACGCCGACGCCGCTGCCTGCGCCCACAGCGCGGGCCACCCTGCCCGTCCCGGCGCTGCGGGGGCGCATCGCCTTTCCGGTCTTCGACGCGGCGCGCCAGACCTACGACATCTACCTGGCCAGGCCCGACGGCTCCAACATGCAACGGGTGATCGAAGAGGCCAGCCAGCCGGCGCTCAGCCCTAACGGCCAACAGTTGGCCCTGCGCCGCTGGAAGAAAGACGAGCGAGGCATCGAGGTCATGAACGTCACTGGCGGCAACCCACAACGGCGCACCAAGTTCTTCGAGGATGGCCTGCCTTCCTGGTCGCCGGATGGTGGCACTCTGGTCTTCTTCTCGCGCCGGGAGAAGGACCGCCAGGTGCGCATCTATGCTGTGGGTGCGGCCAGCGGTGGCGATTGGGAGCTCAAACGGGGCATCGGGCCGGTGCACGGCGAGTACCCGACCTGGATGCCGGACGGCCGCATCCTGTACCGCGTGCCTTGGGGGGAGGAGGGGTTGGCGGTGATGAACAGTGACGGCTCGGGCGAGCAACTGATCATCGCCGACAAAACGGCCACGGCCCCGGCCGTGTCGCCCGACGGCAGGCTTATCGCCTTCATGTCCCAGCGCGATGGCAACTGGGAGATCTACCGCGGCAATGCCGACGGTTCGGCCATCTCCAGGCTGACGACGAACGACGGTAACGATGGGCTGCCGGCCTGGTCGCCGGATGGACGCACGATCGCCTTTGTTTCCGATCGGGGCGGAGCGTGGGCCATGTGGGCGATGAACGCCGACGGCAGCCAGCCGCGCAGGCTTTTCGCCCTGCCGGGAGCCGCCGATGGGTTGGTGCGGGGAGAACCGGACTACTCCTCGCGGGGGTGGGTGGAGGAGCGCATCTCCTGGGGGCCTTAGTACTACAACGATGGTTTTGTCATTCTGAGGAGCGCAGCGACGAAGAATCTCGTTTCCCGTGGTGCACGCAACGCTAGCGAAGCCTCCGTTCGCTGCGCTCAGAACAAGTTCTCGCGTCACCATGCAGGCAAGAGATGCTTCGCTGGAGTCGGCCGGGCAACGAAGTTTGACGCCTGAAACCCGCTCAGCATGACAAGTACGGTTGTAGTATTAGTACCTCAGTCACAAGAGGAAGGATGCGATGAGCAAGAAGTGCTTTTATGGTGTGTTGATGCTGCTGGTTTTGACCCTGATCGCCTGTCCGGGGGGCGGCACGATAGTGACTCCTACGCCCACCCCCGGGGCCAGCCTGGCCTCGGTGCGGGCCAACGTGCTGCTGTGGGAGGGAGCTACGGGCACGCGGGTGCCGGCTGGCGAGACGCGCCCCCTGGCCGTGGGGCAGGCCGTTGATGTGGACGAGAACGGCCGCGCCCGGCTGCGCTTCCTCAACTACCTGATCGTGGAGGTCTTCCGCGACACCCACTTGCAGTTGGAGAGCATGGCCGCGCCCGATGCACCGCCGGCCTACAAGTTCAAGCTGGAGGCAGGCACGCTCTACGCCGACGTGGACCCGGCCACCGAAGTGGTGACCATCGAGAGCGACCTGGCCGTGATCACCGCTTTGGGCACCAAGTTCTGGGTCTACGTGGCCCCCGGCCAGATCACCTGGGTGGTGTGCAAGGAAGGCGAGGTGCAGATCACGGCCCAGGGAGGCACGGTCACCCTGGTCGCCGATCAGCAGTCCTGGGTGCTGCCGGACCAGCCGCCGCATGAGCCCGTGGAGGCCTCCCGCAACGAGGTGGGCGAGCGGGTGCCCCTGGTGGGCGAGCTGACCAACAACGAAGTGACGGATAAGCAGGTGCTGGAAGAGGAGATTGCCCGCGTGCACACGCCTACCCCCACGCCGCGGAGGGCCCAACGGGCTACCAACACGCCCACGCGCACGCCGACAAGGACACCTACGCGGACGAGGACGCCCACGCCGACCAAACCACCCGCACGCCTGCCTGATCTGATCGTGACCGATATCAGCGTGGTGGAGGGCAACAAGGTCCGCTGCCACTACCAGAACATCGGCAGGGGTGAGGTGCCGGAGCAGCGCGTATGGATCGCCATCTATGTCAACGACGAGCGGGTCAGCCACAGCACGGTCTGGACACCCATCCCCGCCGGGCAAGAGGGTTGGCTCCAGACAGCCCCTCGGGATCTCCCGCCAGCCATTCGCGTCGTGTGTGTGATAGATGCTGACAACGACGTCGTCGAAGCGAATGAAGGTAACAACGAACTTGCACGTACCCTGGAGATTGCTCGCTGCCTTCCCGCCCACGAACTCTTCGCCGGGATCCAGAAGGAGATGGAACTGGGCTGCGCGTTGGAAGCGGGGCATCTGGTGCTCTCAGCCTGGCAGCCCTTTGACCTGGGGTACATGATCTGGCGCGAGGACACCGGACAGATCTACGTGCTGGTAGAGAGGGCATATGTCACTCCCCTGATCCCACCAGGCCAGTGGCGGGCCTACGCCGACGAATGGCGAGAAGGCATGGCCGAGATTCTATGCTCCGAAGCGGCGCAGGAGTATCCTGTGATACACGGGTTTGGCTACGTGTATTGCACCCGGTCAGGCATACGCGAAACCCTGGGCAGTGCCACAGGTGAGGAGAAGGGCAACGAGCGGCTGCTGCAAACCTTCGAGCGCGGGTGGGCCGTGCGCATCGGCGAATGGGATGATAGCATCGTGGTGCTGACCAACGACGGTGAGTGGATACGCTATCCAGGCAGGGAGCGTGGCCTGACAGCACCCCAGCAGCTTTCCCCGGCCAGCGGAAGCGTGTTCGACCATTACCCACGTACGACGACACTGCAATGGTCGGCCGTGCCTGGCGCGGCGAGTTACACGGTTGAGCTTGACTGCTACCACTGCTGCCAGACAAATGCATGGTGTACTGATGTCGGCCAGACCTGGGCGGTGGAGCGCAACATTCAAGCAACGTCGTATACTTTCGACTTCGTCGGCGCCCAGCCAGGCCGCTGGCGAGTCTGGGCCGTGGACGCCGCAGGCCGAGAGGGCCCCCAGAGCGGCTGGTGGGAGTTCCGTTACACGCAGTGATCCACCTAGACCGGCGAGGTCTGAGAGCGTGTCTGGAAAATTTGTGGCTTGTGCTCCCGACCGGTCCGTGACCGGCGTGTTTGACACGCCAGCGGTGGCGTTTTTCCAAAATTCGCGAGTCACGGACCCGCTCAGAGCCTAATCTGACAATGTCGAGCTAAGGACGCGCAGACGACCGGGATGGGGAAAGCAAATTCGAAATCCGAAATCCGAAATCCGAAATCTGTTCCTGCCCCTCTCCGCCACGCCCTGGCAGAGGGAACACTGGCTCCTTTCGTGGGGCCCGACCTGGGAGCCATCGGCGTACCGACCAGTCAGGAGCTGGCCGACGGCCTGGCGGCATACGCCGGACGAGACGACCTGCAAGGTGCCGCGCTGACGGAAGTGCTGGAGGAGGCGCTGCTGGAGCTGGGGCGGCAGGCCGTGGTGCAGTACCTGCGCGAGCAGATGCAACCTCTCGATACCCCCGGCAGCCTGCACTACCTGCTGGCGCGGCTGCCCTGCACGCTCTACGCCACCACCGCCTGGGATGAACTGCTGGCCCAGGCCCTTGCCGAGAGCGGACGCCGCCCCTACCGCGCCGCCGCCGATAGCGAACTGGCCTACCAGCCGCCGGGGGCCACGCTGCTGCTGCTCCTCTGGGGCACGCTGGACTGGCCGAACGGCCTGCGGCTCAGCCGCGATGAGCAAGCGCGGCTGCCTGGCGAGGCGCCGGAGATGGTCTTCATGCTGCGCAAGTGGGCCCGCGCCGGAGGGCTGCTTTTTGTCGGCTACCGGGCCACGGACCCGGCGCTGGAGTGGGCCGTGGGCCTGGTGCAGGAGAGCCTGGCGCAGTGGGACGCCCGGGCCTACGCCCTGCTGCCCGACGCCGACGGGCGCACGCTGCGTCGGTTGGAGCATCAGGGGGTCATCGGCCTCACCGCGCCGCCGGGAGAGGTCCTGGAAGCGCTGGTGGCTGCCGGCGCCGAACTGGCCCAACCTGCGCTGCCCATCGCCCCCGCCGAGCCGCCGGATACGGCCACTGCCGAGGCCGCCCTGCGCGCCCTGCGCCGCCAGCGGCTCTTGGAGGACATCGCCGCCCTGGAGGAGCTCCTGGCCCAGCACCAGCGCAACCTGCGCACCATCGAGACAACCATCGCCAAATACGGTATAGCTCCACCGCTGGAGTGGGTCAACCAGCGGCTGGAGGCCGAACGGCAGATAGAGGCCGTGCAGCAGGAACTGGAGGAGAAGGGGCGGGAACTGGCAGGTTTGGGGTAAGGGGGCAACGAGGCGCTAAGGCAACAAGGCAACGGGGCAACGAGGCGCTAAGGCACCAAGGCAACGGGGCAACGAGGCGCTAAGGCAACAAGGCAACGGGGCAACGAGGCGCTAAGGCACCAAGGCAATGAGGCGGTAGGGCGATGATCCGTTACCTTGTTTTCGACCTCGACGATACGCTTTACCCTCGCGGCAGCGGGGTGATGGAAGAAGTCCGGCGGCTCATCCTCCGCTACATGATAGAGCGGCTGGGCATGGACAGCACACAAGCCCAAACGCTACGTCGCCGCTATATGACTGAGTACGGCACGACCATGGCCGGGTTGTTGCGTCATCACCACATTGACCCTGAAGACTACCTGGCCTACGTACACGACCTTCCTGTGGCGCGCTACTTGCAGGCTAACGGCGAGCTGGACCGGGTGCTGGAAGCCATACCCTTGCGCAAAGCCGTCTGGACGAACGCCACGCGCG
This sequence comes from Anaerolineae bacterium, assembly GCA_029907105.1. Lineage (GTDB taxonomy): Bacteria > Chloroflexota > Anaerolineae > UBA3071 > UBA3071 > JARYMM01. Next base: position 17,901 of record JARYMM010000065.1, read on the forward strand.
CCCACGCCGAGCGCGTGCTGGAGGCTTTGGGCGTGCGCCGGCACTTCTCGGCCATCGTGGATATACGGGACATGGACTACGTGAGCAAGCCCGCACCACACATCTACCCGCGCCTGCTGCAACTGTTGGAAGCCGAAGGCCCAGAGTGCATCCTGGTGGAGGACAGCCTGCGCAACCTGCGCCCGGCCAGGGAGTTGGGCATGATCACCGTGCTGGTGGATGGCGAAGGGCAGGGAGAGGTAGACTTCGTCATCGGCCGGGTGGAGGAGATTGGCGGGGTGGTGCAAGCGCTGGGCGAACCCCGCCCAGCGGTTGGAAGGAGGCCGCGATGAAAGGCAAAGCTCTCTTGACAATGATTTTTCTGCCGCTATGGGCAACGGCTGGAGCAGTGGCCGCAGCCCCACAGCAACAGGGCGAGACAGCCGTCTACGGCTGGGCGGGCACGGTATACGCCTATTCGCGGCCGGCCTACGACGACTACTTCGTGCGCAACGACGGCGAGTTGTTCGGCATCGCCGGCCAAACGGCGGCCGTCGAACAGCAGATCGAAGGCTTGCAGGGGCAGCCGGTCAAACTCTGGGGCCAGCTCAAGGACCCGGCCTCCGACTTCAACGGCCGCCAGATCGTGGTCAGCGAGATCCTGGCCGCCGAGGCCGCCCCCACACCCACGCCCCAACCCCCGACGAAGCCCCAGGCGAGGGTCACCGCCAGCGTGGTGCGGGCGCGCACGGGACCGGGCACCACCTACCCCATCATCACCCACGTGTACAGCGGCCAGACCTATGACATCGTGGGGCGCAACCAGGACAGCAGTTGGTGGCAGATCTGCTGCCCGGCAGGACGCACGCTGTGGGTCTCCGCCAGCCTGGTGGAGGCCTCCGGCCCCCTGGCCAACGTGCCCGTCGTCCCCGCGCCTGCCCCCGAACCGGTCATCACCGAATGGCGCGGCGAGTATTATGTCAATCTGGAACTGAAAGGCTCCCCCGCCCTGGTGCGCAACGACCGCGCTGTGGACTTCAACTGGGGCGACAAGGCCCCCGCTCCTGGCCTGCCCGCAGATGACTTCTCCGTGCGCTGGACGCGTTCCATCCACTTCGATCAGGGCAACTACCGCTTCTACGCCAAATCCGACGACGGCGTGCGCCTCTGGCTGGACGGCTGGCCGGTCATTGACCAGTGGCGGGCCGGCCCGCTGTCCGTCAGCGGCGATTTAGCCAACGTGGGCCAGGGCCTGCACACGGTCAAGGTGGAATACTACGAACACC
>JARYMM010000066.1 GCA_029907105.1 Anaerolineae bacterium
ACCAGTGGTGGGGCGCGCAACTGATCATCCTGCTCCTTGCGGGCATACAGCCATTCCCGCAGCGCCGAATGGGCCTGGCGAGGATGGCCTCGTCGCCCATCAAGCAAAGCCTCCCACCGGCGCTCTCCGGCGGCGTATTTGGCCTGCCAACGGGCCAGTTGGCGTTCATCCAGATGGAAGCCGAAGGCAGCATTTGCCGCTTCGAGCGTCTCACCGGCTTCGATCCGGAGCAGCAATTGCTCCAGGCGTTGCGCCTTTTCCAATATAGCGGCTGGGTAGTCCATTGGTTCCTCCTCACGTAGCATGATGTGATGAACAATGATACACCCATCCTGGCCAAAGCGCAAGTTCTAACTATGCGGTTGTTAACGTGCGGTCAAAGGTCATGCTAGACGGCGAAAAGGAGCCGGAATCGCCGCCAAACCCCCGGGTTTTGGGCCCGTAAGGGCGAAGAAACTGGTCGCATAAGACCTCTCTTCGTACTCTCGCTGAACGCTCCAATGCCATTGACGGCGATTTCTTCGTCAAAGACGATGCTGAAGGCCAACGACGGCATCGAACTTGACAGTTCTGCGAAGACGTAGTATACTGTAGTATACTACTGTCAGAAAGCAAAAAGGACTGCCGAAGCACTTGTTCGGCAGTCCTCAGTGCCACTCCTCTAGCCCAGGAGATGGCCACCAATATTCTACATCAACGCCGATTCCTGGGCAAACAGGAGTCGGCGTTTTGCATTCAGAGGCAGGCACTCCATGAATTGTCGCGATCACATCGGTCGGACCCCCAGCCGGGCGGTCTGAGCACTTTGCCTGCGAAGACACTGCGCTCGCTGAACTTTAACAACTTACCTCGTGAATCCTGGATGACCTGCGCTGAGACGTGCGCCCCTACTCGCACTTGTCGTTTGACACCCATCGCGCGCACATTCAGGCTGTGTGGAGTGGATTCAGCCTGCATAGCCAACCAGTGCGTAGCCCAACGGATGAAGTTGGCGGCGAAGATGACGAAGCACTCCTGCAAGTAGATGGCTGGTTCGGAACGTACCTTGAGGCGATGGAGGTAGAAGACGCGTTTACTTTCCTTGATCCCGGCCTCAATGGTCTGTCTGCCGTTGTACCGCTTGAACCAGGCCGACAGATTCCCGGTGACCAGGTCATGGCCGAAGTGCAGCAAGGCGCTATGCTTGAGCGTCTGACCGGTGTAGAACCGTTCTAAGCCGACATCCAAGGGGTATGGGCAACGTGTGAACGCCAAGTCGGCCCAGGCCACCATCTCGGCATTGGCGCCGACGCGAGTCCAGACCATCTCCGGGCTGACCTGGCCTTGGAGAAACGTCACCACCTGGGGATTGTGCGCCTTGGTGTAGACTTCATAGCCCATTTCGATCAGCAGGGCCATGTTCTCATAGGTGCCAAAGCCCGCATCCAGACGGAACTCCGCTTCTACCGGTGCCGAGTTGGTCGCATTGTCCTGCTCGAAGCGCACCAACCGCTCCTTCAGGCCCTTTAGCGTCTCTTGCTGCTCATCCCGCTGCGCTTGCGTCTTGGCTAACCGCCGTTCCGCTGACTGCCAGGCTTTCTGGCGGCTCTGGCAACGGTGTTCGGCAGCCTGTAAACGTCGGCGTGCCAGGGCCAACTGACTGGTGGGGCGTTCCGGGCGCTGGTGCAGGCGATATACCTCTTCCAGGCTGACCAAGGCAACTTGCCGTTCTTGCACTTGCTGCTGGGCTTCTGCCAGACGGTGGTGGGCCAGCCGTACAGCTTCCTGTTGAGCCAGTTGCCGCTGCTGCGTCGTGCGCATCCGCTGCTCGAACGCCTCAATGCGCTGGCTCAGTAACTCGGTCCGCCGCCTGGGGCGCAAGCCGGTGCGGGCTTCGGCGGCTAAGACCAAGGCCTCGGCCTGCGTGCAGGACACCGTATCCCCCGGATGGTGAGCGATGGACAACCAGAGACGGCCATACGTGGGACTCTCCAGGCTGACCACGGCTGCCTGATACCCCAGGCGGATCTCATCGTCCATGTACCCGAAAGCCGCATGGGGATAGGTCCGGCTGCTGTTGGAAATCGGCAGGCCGGTCAGGTCGCCGTCGAAGCGCAGCCGCTGGCCTTGAGAGCGCAGGAGATTCAGTTCCGCCTGAATCAGCGGTTGGCTGACCTGCTCCAGCACCTGCGCCACATCGTGCGCTTCGCTCCAATCCAGCGCACTCAACGTGCGACTGACGCCAGAGTAGTCAGCCCAAGCGGGTTGGCCCCAGGCTTCGGCTACGGCCTGATCCATATCCAGTGGGTGGGCCGACGGGCTGATGTCCTGCAGATGCTCCAGCCCGGCCAAGATCGCCACCAGGAACTCCAACACCTTCGTTTGAGGGGTGTGCCAGTACTTCTTCTGGTGCAGATGAATGCCCTGCAAGGATTGCGTCAAGCCGATGTGCTCGGCAAACCATCCCCAGGCCACCAGAAAGGCATGCTGGGTCTCCTGAACCCGTGTCTCTTCGCTGCTCATGACCATTCCCTCCTGATTGTGGAATGGTCATAAGCATACACGATTTGGATTCACTTGGTAAAGTTCGAAATCTTGCGTTTTGAGGCCGATTTTCACGATTCGGCCTCTGGTTGCACAAAACTTAGGCTAGAGCGTATGAAGCTGATAAGGGAAGAAGCCGGGGACAGTTATGATGTGCGAATACCTGATGAGATTGCTTACATCAACCGTGAGATCGAAAATGTCAAGCGAGCCGAGCGCGAGGCTGATTATCGGCGAGAAACCCACGCATAGATCGAGGAGGTGTCTCTCATGTACAGACGACTATATGCTCAGTGTGACCTGGATGTACAGATCACTGCACAGTCCGCACTCCTCGTCCAGGGCACTCAGGCCCCTGAAGGCGCGGGTACCTTCTACCGGGCCCGTGATCCGACCGATGGCCGAGAGAGGTTTTGTATCCCGGCTACGACCCTTAAGGGCGTCTGGCGCAGCGCTGCCGAAAGGATCCTGCGTTCGTTCGAGCCCTGGCTGGCCTGTGACCCTTTCGAGGTGAAGAAGGGTGACAGCCAATCTTGTTCCAAGAGGTTGGAAGGAAGCCTGGCAGCAGACAGCCCGCAGGCTTACGGCGCTATGTGTCCCGTCTGCCGGCTCTTCGGCAGTACCGCCCACGCCGGGCTGCTGCAGCTCCAGGATGCCTGGGCGATGGGGAATCCGAGGCCCGAGCCGCAAACGGGCATTGCCATTGACCGCTTCACTGGAGGCGTCAAGTACGGTGCGCTTTACTCGTATGAACCGCTGCCGGCCGGCACTCGTTTCACCACCCATGTGACGGTTCACAACGTGGAGTTCTGGCAACTGGGATTGCTGGCCCTCGTCAGCCGGGAGATGAGCCAAGGGCGCGTGCGTATCGGCAGCGGCACCCGCAAGGGGCTGGGGCACGTCGAAGTGGTCTGGACTCGGGCAGAGTTCCGTTATCCCAAAGAGCTTTATGAACAGGCTTCTGTCGGCCAGGCAGGGGTTCTGGTCTCGGCCCAAGCACTGGCTGTGGACGGCGACCGAGTGAATTATCCTGACGCCGAGCCCTGGCTGCTGCCCGGCCTGCGATCGCAACCTGCCAACGACTGGGCCGATGCTCTCTGGACATCCTTCTGGGTGACAGAGAACGATCTGAGTCGCCTGCAGATCGATTGCGTTGAGCGCGCTCTGGCACCCAAGTTGCGGCTCGGACGTGCAGGTTTCGCCTACGGAGCACCTGCTCAGACGGGAGGTGGATGATGGATGAGTTGCTGCGCAACCCTTACGACTTTGTTCCCTTTGAGGGTTCGCCACGCCATGACTTCAAGGCGAACGGCCAACACGCGACTACCGAGGGCTTGACGGGTGAAATCGCCTGCGAGCTGACGGTTCTTACGCCCCTGTTTGTCGGTACGGGGCAGCGTATTGAACAAGGGCGACAAGCTCTGTTTCACCCTGCCGTTGTTCGCGATGAGCCCTATATCCCTGCCAAGTCACTCAAAGGGATGGTTCGAAGTGTGGTTGAGACGGCCTCAAATTCGTGCATGGGGGCTCTATCCGAAGAATATCCACGGATTCGCATACTAGGGACTCGACGGGTACCTCCCGGCTACTCGCCTTGTACGAGCGTTAGGGGGCTGTGCCTTGCCTGTGCAATGTTCGGCATGGTAGAAGCCGGCGATGGGACTGGCGAGGAGAGCAAGGTTGCCCTGGCAGGACGAGTCTGGTTGAGCGATGCCCATCTCAGCAGTGGAAGGAGCGGCAAGTTCCAGGAAGTTGAGCTGCCAGGCCGCTTCAACAAGAGAGAGGGCACTATTGCACCGATCGGCAGCCCCAAGCCTGCCCACGAGACTTTCTACTTCTCTGAGAACGGCCAGTGTCTGGGGCGCAAGTTCTACTATCGGACACGCCTCTGGTCCGACACGCTTCGTCGCTATCAGACAGCTTACCGACAAGCGTTTGGTGAGGATTATCGAATGATAGTCCTTGAGACAGTACCAGTAGGAGCAACATTCGCATTCAAGGCGCGTTTCCTGAGTCTCTCAGAGGGTGAACTTGATCATCTCTTGTATGGGCTTTGCCTCGAGGATGGCATGTGCCATCACCTGGGATATGGCAAACCCTTTGGCTTGGGTAGCGTCAAGATTGAAGCGAAGAGTGTACGAGTCCTGCGCTCTGAAAGCGAGAGCAAGGGACCTGCTCTGTACTTGTATTATGACCTGACGCAATCTGGACCGGAAGCATTTCAGATATGGGACACCCTGGACCGTGAAGGATATGAGGTCAGGGTATGGGACCGTGGACAGCCAGCGCAGCAAGTCCACCAAAAACTAGCGGATATCCTGAAGTGGCCGCGGGACGAAGTATTTTTCTACCCTGATTTCACCTGGTTCCGCCACACGGAAGGCAGTGGGAACATCACCCTGGCCGAGTACCAGCAGGGAGTGCGCAGCAAGCCCATCACCACAAGCCCCAGACCGCCACGCGGACCCACTCCCACAGGCCCCCGGCCGCCACGCGAGACTGCCCCATCGCCAAGTGACCGCCGGCGCGGCCGCGTGCAACGTTTCGATCCCGATAGCAGCTACGGCTTCATCGAAGTCCCAGGGCAACAACGTGGCCTGTTTGTGCACATCAACAACGTGCGCGGGAAAGTCCGGCTGCGGCCAGGGCAGGAAGTCGAGTACTCCATCGGCTCTGGCCCCAAAGGCGATCAAGCCGTAGACGTCCAGCCGCTCTGAGAGGAGGGCAAAGATGACAAACGAACCCCATCTTGTACTTTTCGACGCCGATAACATCACGGGTTACGTCTTCGATACGGGCCGGCTGAAGGAGATTCGGGGCGGCAGCCGGATTGTGAGCCGGTGTACCAGCAGAGAGACGATTGTCCAGATGGTCACTCAGCACGATCCCCAGGCCAGGGTGATCTTTGCCGGCGGCGGCTCCGGCCTGGTGCGCTTTGCCTCAAAGGAGACGGCCAGGGATTTTGCCGCCGCCCTGCGCTGCGAGTACCGGCGGCAGACGATCAGCGGAACGCTCAGCGCGGTCTCCGTACCCTACCCACCGGGGCGCTTTGCCGAAGCCGTCCAGACAGCAAACGTTGCTCTCCGGCGCTTCAAGGACAGCCAGCCCCAGCACGACGGCCAGTTCGTGGCCAACCCCTACACCGCTATCTGTGTCTCCTGCGGCCAGCGGCCTGTCTGGGCCAGCTATCAGACCACTCGTGGTCGCGTGGATGACTTATGTGTGGCTTGTTTCAAGCGCCGGTGGGCGGATGACACCCTGCATCAAGAGGCACAGGAGACGAGGAAAAGCCAGGCAGACGAGCGCAGCGTGACGCTGGGGGACCTGGCCAAGGCGGGTGATCTCCTGGCACAGGCATTCCTAGCCTCCGCCGGAGACCAGCTCTGGGCAGGGGCGTGGCTACCCGACGAACTGGACGACCTGGGCTTGCTCTCCATGCCGCGCAATTACCTGGGCTTCATCCACGCCGACGGCAACCGCATGGGTGAACACCTGCGTCAGTTCCTGGAATGGCTACAGGGGCGAGACGACTTGAGTGATGCAGATCGTGAAGCCTGCTACAGCGACTTCAGCCAAGCCATTACCGATGCCACGGTGGACGCCCTGGCGGCTGCGTTGCTGCGCGCATTTCCCAGCCCTCCGGCAGGGAACGGACGGCCAGACTCCAGATCGGGAGAGAGCAACCTGCGGGTGCCATTCGACAACGTGCTCCTGGCCGGCGACGACATGATCTTGCTGGTGGCGGCGCACAAGGCCTTGGATGTCGCCATAGACTTCTGCGAGGGCTTTCAGGAACGCATGAGCGCAGAGGCCCAGAGGCTGGGTTACACCAGCCAGATCACCACCAGTGCCGGTGTAGTTCTGGCCAACGTCCACCAGCCCATACTCTACCTGCAGCAGCAGGCCAAGGAACTGCAGAGAGGGGCCAAGCGGTTGAGCACCCAATGGTGGGCGCAAAACGAATCCGTCAGCAGCATTGACTTCACCGTGGTCACCACCCCTGTGCTCCGGCCGCTGCGGGCCATCCGGAAGCACGATTACACCATCCAGGAGAAGGACCGCGAGCTGCGACTGACCCGCCGGCCCTATACCACTGGGGATCTGCGCGAGCTGCTGCACCTGGGCCGGCTGCTCAAGGGCGTGATCCCCGGCGAGGAGGTTTCTGGCGACGTGGAGCGCCGCAGCTACCCTCGCAGTCAACTACACGCCCTGTACGATGCCATCTTCCAGGGCTATGACCAGGGCAGCCTGCAGGGCGCCCGGGCCAGCTTGCGAGTGAGCGCCCATCAGCGCAAACTGCTGCAGGATTTCGCCCGGCGTTTCGAGTCTGATGACCCGCTTCCCTGGGGGCCTGTTCGCGGGGCGACCACAGACCAGCATGCTACGGCCTTCCCCGATCTGGTAGAGCTGTACGACTTTCTGCATCACAGCGAGCAGGAGGAGGCGTCCGATGTCTGATGTCACTCTGGCTTTGAGCTATGTCATCGAGTTCACCACTCCCTTTCACATCGGCAGCGGCTATGGCCTGGCTGGTTTCGTGGACGCCACGGCCATCCGCCGTGGTGACGGCAACATCTACGTGCCGGGGGCCAGCGTCAAGGGCCGCGCCCGTTATCACCTGACTGGACTCTTGGGCCAACGTTGGGATCACGATCTGACGCCTTGCCTGCCCAGGGCCGCCCACCAGGGCGAGGCTCTGGCAATCTGTACCATCTGCAACCTCTTCGGTTCCACTCAGGTCCCTTCGCTCCTCTTTTTCGGGGATGCCACACTGACGGCCGAGACTGACCTGGCCGATCAGGTGGCAAGGGCAGCCGGCGGCAGAGGCGGACTGGATGAGCATGAGCGGGCCGCTCTACGAGGGCGCAGCCAGGTGGAGCGACGCAGCCAGACCAGCATCAGCCGGCGACGCCGCGTGGCCAGGGAGGAATTGCTGTTCGTCACCGAGATCGGCCAGGCGGGACTGCGCTTCAGCGGCCTGGTGGAAGGCGTTTTGCCTGACCGGGGCCGCACTGTGCGGCTGGCCGACGGCACGCAGGTGCCGAAAGACCTCGGCTGGCTTATGGCAGCTCTACGGTCCATCGAGCAACTGGGCGGCCGGAAGTCCCGCGGCCTGGGCCATTGCACCGTCACCGTCGGCGAGGTGAAGGTAGGCCAGCCTGACAGCGAACTGACACGGCTCTCGCAGCCTGCCGAGGTCTTGCAGGCATTGCGCCAGGAGGTACACCGATGATTGTCTACCGATTGACACTGCGTACCCGCTCTCCTCTGGTCCTGGCTTCACGCCAAGCAGCGCAGGGCGGCGCCACTCGGTCTCGGGACTACATCCCCGGCAGCGTGCTACGCGGCGCGCTGGCAGGAGCCTTGCTGCGTGCTGGTCACAGCAGCGATTCGGCATGGTTCCAGACCTTGTTCTCGCAGGAGCTGGTGCGGTACGGCTGTCTCTATCCCACCGAAGAGGAAGCGGTCACGGCCACCTGGCCACTGCCGCCCACCGCCTGGAGTTGTAAGATCCAGAGCGGCTTCTTGCCTCAGCAGGGAACACTGCCCTCTCCTGAAGATGCGCACGGGGTGCTGGACACGCTGGTGTCGCAACTTGCCCACACCTGGCTGAAGCACGAGCGTTGCCAACACGATGGGTGCGGCAGCCTGCGCGAGCCGCTGGGCGGCTACTACGCCCAGCGAGAGGACGGCAGTTACCTGCAGCCGACGCACAGCCGGCGGCTCATCACCCGCACGGCTATCTCCGGTCGCTGGGGCAGCGCCCGCCACGGATCTCTTCACACTGTGGAGGCCATCGAAGATGGGCAGGCCTTTGTGGGTTTTGTTCATGTTGCGGACAGCGCCGCGCAGGACGCCAGGCGAGCCCTCCAGCAAGTGCGGGACACGGGGGCGCTGCGTCTGGGCCTGGGGCTCAGCCGGGGTCTGGGTCAGGTTGATATCAGCTCGATCGACGAGGAAGAGGGGCATCTGGGATTGGCCCAGCCGTTGAGCGAGCGCTGGCGCGTGCCCGACCTCAGCCAGCACATAAGTGGCCTGAGTGCGGAGCGGTTCGCCTTCAGCATCACACTGTATTCGGATGCCATCCTACTGGACGACTTCGGCCGCTACCAAGTAGCTCTCAATGAAGAGGCCTGGCGGCGGATCCTGCGTTACGCGGGTCAGCCGCCAGCCGGCCTGGCGAACTGGCCACAGAGCATCCGCTATCACTGGGGCGCCACCGCGGCGCATCCGGTCTACAACTGGCGCTTCGCGCCCGGTTGGGGCAAGCGCAGCAGTGAGGAACTGGCCGTCACCCGGGGTTCCGTCTTCGTCTGCACCGCCCTACGCCAAGAGGAGGCGGCGGTGCTGGCGCTCTTGGAGCGGCTGGAGGCCACCGGTATCGGCCGGCGGCGCGCCGAGGGGTTTGGCCAGATCGTGGTGGGGCATCCCTGGCATCGAGAGGAGGTGCTACGATGAGCCCTGAGGAAAAGGTGCGCCAGCTTGTGCTGGCTCATGAATTGCAGCGCTGGACTTCGACGCTGGCCAACACAGTCCAGAGCGAGGCCAGGGAACTAAAGCAGCACCTGGAGGCCCGGGAGAGCGCCCCGCATCTAACCCAGGTGCGAGGTCTGGCCAACGCCCTGGCGCCGCTGGGGGCCGAGGACTCGCCGGAACGCCGGCTGGCCCGCCTGCACGAGCTGGTGGCCGGCCAGTTGCAGCGACGCGGCCAGAGAATACCGTCGCCGATGCTGCGCATGGGTGTGCCCCCCGATTCGTTCTGGGTGTACGTAGCCGGGCGACTGGCCGCCTTGCGCTCTGGAGACCAGCAGGAACCCGGCGAGGTAGAGAAATTCTGGGCCCTCTTGCAGGAGCGCTACGGAGGGCTCTGGCCGGCTGAGCCGGACGCTGCGACAGGGGCTCGCGTGCACCTGCGTCTGGCGGAGGCTTTTGTCTATCACCTGGTCGAGACCTGGGAATACTCCGGAAGGGAGGCAATATCATGACAAGACGTTACCGTTTCGAGGGCACCCTCACCAGCGTCACCGGCCTGCACGTGGGCAGCGGGCAAGGCGATTTCAGCACCGATGCCCGCTTCGTGCGCACAGGCGACGGGCGACCCTACATACCCGGATCATCTTTCAAGGGCGCCCTGCGCAGCGCCGTCGAGCGCATGGCCGCCAGCCTGCAGGGAGTTGGACCGGGTGGGATGCCACTGCGCACTTGCCTACTGGACGGCAGCAGCGGCTTGGGAGACCCTAACTGTCCGACGGTGCATCAGGGATGGCAGACGGCGTTCAGCCAGGCCCGTGAGAAAGGGCTCAGCGAGTTGGACATCGAGCGTTGGCTCTACCAGGGCGTCGCTCCGTTTCAGGATGTGACCCTATGTGACACCTGCCGGCTTTTTGGCTCGCCCTACGTGGCCTCCAAGGTAGCGGTCCAGGACCTATACCTGCAGGCTCCAACGCACACCGAGGTACGCCATGGCGTCGGTATTGACCGGGACACCGGCACTGCCCGGGCGCAGATCAAGTTCGACTACGAGACAGTTCCCGCCCAGGTGGCTTTCGAGTTTCGCCTGCTGGCCGAAAGCCTGACCCGGCGCGAATTGGGACTGCTTTGTTGCGGGCTGCGCCAGTGGGAACAGGGCGACGTGACTCTGGGCGGCAACAGCTCCCGCGGACTGGGCGGCTGCGAGCTGACCCTGACGCACATCACCGAGATGGAACTGGGCAGCGCCACGGCCTGGCTGGACCGGCTGCTGGAGACGAGGCCCGAGGCCGCGCGGGGTACGACAGTCCACGACGGCGCGGCTGCCGTGACCACCTTCATGAACAGCGCCATCCAGGCGTTGTTCCAGGAACTGGGGGTGACCTAATGTTTGCCCAGACACTGAACGAACTGACTTTCAGACTGACGCTGGCACCTCAGGGTCCGCTGCTGGTCAAGGCTGGTGACGAGTTCACGCCGGCCGGCGAAGTGCAGGACGCCTTGAGGCTGCTCCCAGAGAAGCAGATGGCCTATTTCCAGGGCCGCAAGGAACGGGAGCAAGAGCGGCGGGATGGATTGAAGAAACAGGCGAAGGATCGGCGCGAGCGGGAACGGCGCGACCGCCAGGCAGCTCGGCAGCGAGGGCAGACGCAGCCCATCGTCGAGGAGCCGGAAGCGGCGGACATGCGCTTCGTGCTGACGCAACGCCGTGGACAAAAAGAGCCCTACCTTCCCGGCTCCTCTCTGAAGGGGGTGCTGCGCAGCCACGCCGAGCGCCTGGCCTGCAGCATGACCCCGGCTGGCGACGGCGCCTGCAATCTCTTCGGGCGACCCGGCGGAGGCGATGAACCCTGTTGGCAGTGCCTGGAAGAGTCGGACGGGCCACGGCGAGAGCACGTGAGCGCGACCAGGGCCTATCGGGTGCTCTGTCCTGTCTGCAAGCTATTCGGCTGTCCCTTCCTGGCCGGCCGCATTCGCATCAGCGACGCCTATCTGGTCGAACCAGCAGGTCGGGGCCCCTTGTCTCGTCGCGATAGCGTGGGCATTGATCGCCGGCGGGGAGCGGCGGCTGACGGGGCCAAGTACGATTTCGAGTACTGGGACGGCGGCGCCTTTCAGGCTCAGGTGACGGTGCGTAATTTCGAACTGTGGCAGTTGGGGCTGTTGGCGCACTTGCTGCACGGCCTCGACAAAGGTGAGATCCCTGTTGGTTTCGGGACACACCGGGGCTTGGGGCGGGTGCAGGGCGCGGTAAGCGGGCTGCAGATGGCCTATTTCGGCAGCCTGGCCCTTGAGCAACGCAGCCCGCCCTTGCCCCTGTTGGGCCTGGGACAACTGAGCCTCAAACGGCCAGTGTTGGCAGCCTACGGATTTTGGGACGGAGAACCCTTACCATCCCCTCTGGCCCGTGGTGTGCGGCTGGTGATGGACGGTAGCGTGCCCTGGCGGCAGGCATGGGCTGTGGATGAGCCGGAGAGGTTATGGGAAGCGGTAGGCCCGTTGTGGAATCCCCGGTTGGTAGATGAGCTGGCGCAAGCTCGACGGGCAGCAGAGGAGGAGGAGCATGGCTAAAGCGGCGTTCCTGTATCTGACGGGCGAAGAGCAAGAGGCCGGCCTGGCAGCGGTCTTGCAGGCCAGTTGGTCTTGGCTGGCGGCCGAGGGCAAGACCGGCCAGGAAGTACGCGCCATCCTGGAGAGTCCGGAGGCCGTGGACTTCCGCTGGCTCAAAAGCAGTGACGAAGTCAAGGGGTGGCCCATCGGCCGGGCCTTTGGCCGGCGGGGCGAGTTGACCTGGCGGCGGGAAGACGGCCTGACCCACGCGGTCCTCATTACCGATCGGGACGACGTGCCGCCCGCCTTCGCAGACGCTCGCGTGTCCCCCGGGGGCAAACCCGCCATATTGTCCCTGAGCCCCATCAACGACGAGCGATTGCCGGAGGAGGTGCGACTGTGGGGCGAACGGCATGAGGATGGCACCTGGCGCGAGGCGCGCATTCCCGGCCCCCTGAGTTACCCGGTGCGCGAGAAGGAGGTCCGCCGTAGAATGATGCTTAGCGTGCGACGTTATGTGATCGCCGACGCGCCCGATCAACCGGATACCGGCCTGGCCGACTTCGTCCGCTATGTGGACTTGACTTCCTGAGATAGACGGAGGGGATGCCCTGTGCGAATCGTTTTGACAGTGGTTGGCCTCAGCTTGGTGGAAGAAGTACTCAATAAGAACCTGGTGAACCTGAGTGGCCAGGTTGGCGCCCTGCCCGACGTGCGTCCCGACAGTCTGCGGCTTGCGTTGCAGAGGTTTGAGGGCAATTTGCCCAGCCTCAAGCGGGTGAGGGAAAGGCCCACCAGCGTTCATGAGGATTACGCCTGGCAGTGCCAAGAGCGTCCAGGAGTGGCCTATTTGGCGGCGATCCAGCAGGCTCTGTGGCGCAGTCCGCTGGACAAGAAGATGAAACGAGACTATACGTCAGCGGAGCTGGCCAGCCTGAGCCTGTTGGAGCCCCAGCTCAGTCAGGGTGACCAGGTTTGGCTGCTCTATTCCGAGACGCCTGTGGGTGCTCTGTGCAGCGCCGTCCTGTCCGAGATCCTGCGCCAGCCGGGCGATGGCTCAGAGCTCTGTGGTCCTGGTGTTGAGGTACGGCAACGGATGCTGGAGGGGGTGCAGGTTGATGATCCGGAGCGGTTGAAGGAGAAGGGGCTCCTGTCGTGGGCGCTGGTGCTGGAAGCGGCGCGGAAAACGGCCTGCCGTACGGATGATCGGGTGCTGCTCAACATCACCGGCGGCTACAAAGGGCTAACGCCGCTGGCCGCGCTGTTGGCCTTCGGGCTCAGCGAAGGCGGCTGCCCCATCGAGGTCTTCTACCTGTACGAGGATTCCGAGCGATTGCTCCGGCTGCCTGGCAGCGATCTGCTGCATTTTGACCTCTCGGTTTTCGAGCAGTTTGCTGGCGACTGGCAGCGGCTGCCGGCCGAGGGATTGCCATGGTCCGATCATCAAGACGTGCTGACGTCGGCCTTTGTGGATCAGGTGGTGAACAAACGGCCTGACTTGTTTACCACGAGGGAGAGCAGGCTGGAGCTGACCGTGACGGGGCAGCTTCTGCTGGCCGTGTGGCGCGTCCGGCGGGGGGACACGGCCTGATATGAGCACCGGGCTGCCCCTGTACCGGAGTCGGCATGTGGCTGTGGAGCGGCGACCTAATGGCCGCTGGCGGGTAGGCCGGGCCGGGGCCTATGGCATTGCCGATCCTGCCGAGACTATTGAGCTGCGCATCGGTGAGCTTTCCGACTCACCCTATGATCAGCCGGAGGAACGAAAGCAGTGCCTGAAGGAACTGGCGGGGCAGCAGGGAGGTGAATACGGCTATCTGCTGGCCCTGCTGGTGGCGGAACTGGACGAGGTGATAGATCACTTTCACGGCCCAGTTCCAAAGTCGGTAAGCACGCCATCTGAGGTCATGGCCGTGGCTTGCCAGGCGGCTCTCTGTCGGGCCTGGCTCGATTTCTTGGAAGGACAGGCGGGCTTTCAGATCGGGCCGTCCGCCGAGCGGAGCCTGTGGCGTCTGTGGCGTCGCTATTGCCGGGCGCTGAGCGCGCTCTACGAGCTGGCTGGCGACTCTGAAGCCATGGACACCGCGGCATGGAAAGCGCTGAGCAGCTGGCGAGATCTCGAAGACGAGTATCGTCGCGCATTGCATTGCTGGTCACGCATACTGCTGAATCCGGACAACGAAGCGACGATTGCCAACGTTCTGAGCGAGGGGGGAGAGAATCCAGCCACTTTGATGGAAAGAGAGCCCCTGGCACGGCGTTGGGAGCAAGAGGTAGCAGACCTGATCTGGCTGCCACAAGGCGGTTTGCGTCGCTTCTTCCGTGGGCAGCCAGATGGCCCTCGCTTCCTGGATCGGCTGGCCCGTGGGTGGTTCCTGCCGCGTTATGATTTGCCAAACATCAGCCGTCTGATCGGGGATCAGATCGACGCCGCCGGTGGGCCACGCTGGCTGGGGTGGATGTACCGAAGCTGGTCCAGGATGCCCGGGCTGTGGGTGGAACTGAGTGCACTGCTACTGATGGCTGGCGCCTGGCTTGGCAGCGCCAGCCAAGCTCAGGAGGGATTCTTGCGGACCCTATGTATTGTGTTGGTGGTTCTAGGGGGCGCGGGAGCCCTGCTGGGTGTGGCAGGGGTGCTGAGTGGTATGTGGCGCCTGGGCCGCCGGGCTCTCTATCCCTTCAGCGTGCGTCTGGCTGCCGGCACCTTTGCGGGTCTGGTAGTCCTCTCGGGCCTCAGCGACCATCTTGCGGATTATATGTTCAAGGCTTTCTGCACGACAGGGCAATCCTGTCGGTATGTCGGCAGCGTGTTGCTCCTGGTCATCAGTGGGGTGGCAGCCCTGGTGTACATGTTCAGCGATGCCCTGAGCCAGATCAATGATAGGCGGCTGGCCTGCCAGCGCGCCGTACGGCTCTTTCTGTTCGGTTGGGCGCAGTCCACGCTGTTTGCCGCTGCGACGTCGTGGCTGGCTGCTAACCGGGTGATCCCCACACAACTGGCGGGGACATCGGCGCCCTGTCGCGTCCTGCATTTGTGGGCTGGGGACCTCTATCCGGACTATCTGGTATCGGCCGGGGTGTTGGCGTTGGTGGTGGGGGTTCTGACGCAGATCCTATGGGAGGATCGGCCGATACCGGAGCCGTTGTAGAGACAGAACAGAGATGAGGATCCCCGGTGTGCATTCGGTTACCTGATCTCACGCTGGCAGAGTGCCAGTTGCACCTGACTCTGGCGCAATCCTGCGTCCTGCCGCGCCATTTGGGTAGCACGCTGCGCGGCGGCATCGCCTTGATGCTGAAACGCAGCGTGTGCTTCCATCCTGAGATCACCTACTGCCGCCAATGTGCGCTGCGCCAGAAGTGTGTGTATCCGGCCATTCTTGAACCGGCGCCGCCGCCGGAGAGTAAGGCGCTGAGCACGCACCAGGACGTGCCGCAGCCTTTTGTGCTGCACTTGCCCAGGCATTGGCAGCGGCAGTACGAGCCTGGGGACGAGCTTTCTTTTGGCATGACGCTTGTCGGCGATCCTCTGCGCTATCTGCCGTATGTCATTGCCGCAGTCGAGCATCTGGGCCGTAGTGGCCTGGGCCGGGACCGCAGCCGTTATCGCCTGGAGAAGGTCACGGCCCAGCAGCCAAGCAGCGAGGAGCCGCTGCCAGTTTACGAGGCGGGCCTGATGTACAATACCCAGCCGACTTTCTCAGCTCAGGTCCTTCAGGAACAGCCAGGAGAGGTCGACCACCTCACCCTCCGTTTCCTGACGCCGACGCGGCTGAAGCACAACGGGCGCTACATGGATCGACCCGATTTCCACGTAGTGTTCCGGGCGCTGCTGCGGCGTGTTTCCTCGTTGGCCTACTTCCATTGCGGGCAACGGTGGGAGACAGACTACCGCGGCTGGATTGAAAAGGCCAAAGAGGTGCGCACGGTGGCCGAACGAGCCAACTGGGTTGATTGGGAGCGCTACTCCACCCGCCAGCAGCGGAGTATGAACCTGGGTGGGGTCGTTGGGGAGATGACCTACGCAGGAGAATTGGGCCCCTTCATGCCCCTGCTGGCGCTGGGGCAGTACGTTCACGTGGGCAAAGCCTGCGCCTTTGGCAACGGGCAGTACGTGATGGTGCAAGATCATGGTCAGGGATCAGCAAGCGCTGCTCAGGACACTGATCACGGAGACCTGATCACGAGTCAATGAGGCCAGCGGGTGGCATGCTATCGCCAATGATGCTGGCAGCTTCGATGCGATCCAGCCGAAAGACCCGCTGCGCCTGGCGAGAGTGGCAATAGGCGATAAGGTAGGGGACACTGTTTCGTTCTTCAATCCAGTAAGGCGTGACGTGCCGGGTAGTCTGTTGCCCGCGGCCAGCGGACCAGTAGACGATGTCCAGGTCTTTGCCCTCGGCTATGGCCTGTTCGATGAGGGGGCTGATCGCCTTTGGGTCGCCGCGGTGCTCACCCGCCGGGTAGTGGAGATAGCCTTCGATCACCCGTTCCAGGTCATCGAGGACCTGATCGGCGTAGAGGGTGGCTGCTTCCAGTTGGGCATCGCTGAGCCCGGCGGCGATGGCGTCCAGGATGTCGCCGGAGAGAGGCGCAGGCAGGGGCAGGTATTCCGCCAAGCGGCGGTAGACCTCGACAGCCAGCCATAGCGTGGCATGCTGCGGCAAGGACGCAGACCTGGCAGCGGCCTCAGCTGGGGCCAGTTCCACCCGGGGGTATGCGCCCAAGTTGCGCAATCCATCCAGGAGCTGAGACAGGCGGTCTGGCTTTACCTGGATGGCTCGGGGTGACACCGGTTCGCCCCAGCAGCGCCGGAAGGCGCGCCGCCGACGCAGTTCTGCCAGATGCTGGGGCTGATCTGCCTCCAGCAAGGTGAGGCGATGGATGCGGTAGCGGGCGGCCAGCGCGGCCCAACGCCGCAGGCGCGTCCACCAGCGACGGCTCACAGGTTGGGCGCAGGCGGTTTCCAGGTGTTCCCGGATCATGGCCAGAGGGAATCCGGCGGCAACGGCGGAAGCGATAGAGGCTTCGGTGAGCCGTAGCCGCTGCGAGCCATCGGCGTCGGGACTTTCATCCCACTGAGCGTAGGAAGCCAGACGGAGGAGGTGCAGCGGGGCAGCCGTGGCCGGGACGATGATGGTGCCATCGGAGTGCCAGTGGCAGGGGCGGGTCTCCATCTGGGAGGGTGGGGCCGAGTCAGGCAATGCCAGCAGCCAATCGCCCTGCGGCGTTCGCTGCAGGTAGAGCTGATCTTCGGGATCGCAGGCCAGTTGGAGGAAGCCCAACCAGGAACACGGCCCCTGCAGGAGATCAAAGAAGGGAGCCCGCCCATTATCTTCAAGCACGTAGCCGTTCAAGAGAGCGATCCCGGAACGACCCCACCAGTGTTCCCAGATCTGCTCTGCCGGCTGCCAGCGATCCAGTTCGGGCAAGCGCAGCGTGTCCAGGACCGATCGGGCCACAGCCAGAGGATCACGGTGCCAGGCGAAGGGGAAGCCGTAGGCCCTCCAGCGATCGGCTGCTGTCGCTTCCTCTGGCACCCAGGCCAGGTAGAGCGTGCGCAGGCGTGAGGCTGTGTCCATCTCCGCCCATTGCCAGGCCGCCGGGGTAGGCTTGAGCAGATCGCCGAGGGTATTGAGGAACCCTGTGGTCTCCGCCAGGTAGTGCAGGAAGGCCAGGTAGGGGACGTGTCGTTCACTGCGAGGCTGGAGCTCCTGCTCGGAAATGGCTGGGGAGCCCAGGCGGCGGCCGATGGCCCAGATGGTCGAGGGTGGCAGCCAACGACCGTGGAGTGGACGCACCGGCTTGGCCTGGCACCAGGCAAGCAAGAGAGTCATTTCTCCGTCCAGCGCAGCAGGGGCGGGGCGTTGGGTGAGCGGCTTGTGTGTGCGTGTATCGAAAAGTGCCGCAGTCAAAGGTGCGGCGAACTCAGCAGGGACGGCGTAGTGGAGCAGGGTCCGGCCCTGTGAAGGGGTCGCCATCTGGAAGATGAGCCCCAGGTACCACAGCCGCTCGGTGGTGGAGACAGGCTGTTGCCATGGCGGTGGTTGCCGCGGTTCCTGCGGGGACCAGGGACGATGGGGACGCAAGAGGCCAAAGTGGGAGTGAAACAGGTGAGTTGGCAAGCGGCCATCAGCGTCGAGCAGGGCGCGCAGGGCGCGGCGAGAAGGCAGGTCCAGTTGTCGAACGATGTGCAGCACAACGTCGGTACGGCCCAGGTAAGTGGCCAGGAGCTGAACGAGCGCCGCCTTGTGGGTGCGGGTGGAGGCATGGAGACCATGCAAGCGGGCCATAGCCAGCAGTCGGCGCCAGGTCGTGTTCGTCAGGCAGTCGCGGAGATCAGGCAATGAAGACAGCATCAATCCCTCCTGGCAGGCCGGCAGTTGGTCTGCCTACGGGTGGTCGGTTTGGCGTGTTATTGCCATTGTACACGAAAATCTGCCTGTTTACAAAAGGCGCTTCTTGCCTACCACATGCCCGCGCCTGGCGCTTAGGGGCAGGAAATGGTCGCACAGCTAGCATCTTCTCATGTCACGGGCAGATCGCAGGCGTAACAAGCGCCCTAAAAAGAGGAAACAGCCTCATGTCAGTAGGCAAACTGGTGTAGGAGAGACAATCCCGAACAGTAGGGGGTGGTTACAAAAAAGTGTCAGTTTTTTACAGAGAAACTGACAAAGTAGGAGAGACAATCCCGAACAGTAGGGGGTGGTTACTATATTCCCCCCCTTGTCCCTCTTCCCCTGATTTCTTCGAGTAGGAGAGACAATCCCGAACAGTAGGGGGTGGTTACGAACCTTTGCGAACCTTAGCTATGCGGTTTTTGTTGCGTAGGAGAGACAATCCCGAA
>JARYMM010000067.1 GCA_029907105.1 Anaerolineae bacterium
GCCATCGCCCTCACATTGACAAGAAGGGCAAGGCGTGGTATGATATGCACACGTGTGCACCCATCTTCAAGCTGCGATCCGGCGTGCACCATCACTCAAGGGAGGATAAAATGACTGAAGAGCTGCAGTACTTCACCACCGATCAGCCCGGCCTGATCTTCGAGAACAATGCTGTCGGGCGCCTGAAGAAAGAGATCTGGGAAGCCAGCGACGAGGAGATTGACGCCATCCTGGCCGAGTACGGCATCCCCTCCCCTGTGGAGTGGGGCAAGCCCGGCTCCTACATCCAGACCACCGTGCGCTGGCAGGTCGAGGAGGACCGGCGCAAAAATGACATCGTCTTTGTGCCGGTTGGCTGCACCGAGCTGCATGGCCGGCACCTGCCCAGCGCCTCCGACACCCTCTACGTCAGCCAGATCTGCGAAGCCGTGCGCCGCTACACCGCCCGGCGCGGCGCGCCGGTCAACCTGGCCCTGCCCCCGTTGATGTACGGTTCGCACCCCTACCATCACATAGGCATGCCGGGCACCATCCCCGTGCGGGAGAATGTGGCCCGCGAACTGCTCATTGACGTCATGCTCGGCCTGTGGAATGACGGTTTCCGCAAGCAAATCTACATCAACAACCACGGCCACCTGTGGATGCTGGAGTCAGCTCTCCAGCAGTTCATGAAGCGCTACCATCTGCCGGGCATCTTTCGCGTGATGGATTGGCACCGGGCCGTGCGCGAGTTCTTCCGCACCACCGAGAAGGGCGGCAAGCTGGACACCAACTTCGTCCACGCCGACGAATCGGAAACCTCGCTGGGGTTACTGCTCCACCCCGAGATGGTGGACATGCGCTACGCCGTGGACACCGAAGGCAAAAGCTACCTGCCCGAAGGCCACTTCGATAAAGCGGTGGACCCCTTCGCCCGGCCCAGCCGCTGGTCGGAGGGCGAGGGCCACTTCGCCATCGAGATTGCCGCCACGCCGGAGGGCGTCGTGGGCAAGGCCACCCATGGCTCGGCGGAAAAGGCCAAGCGCCCTGTGGCTGCCATCCTGCGCTACCTGACCCTGGTCAACGACGAGATCCTGGAAGCCTTCCCGCCCGGCACCGTGCCGCCGGTGGAGGAGGTCACCCTGCGCACGGAAGCGGAGATGGCCCCCTTCCTGCGCGAACCGCTGAGCGAGGGTTGGCGGCCAGTCTACGCCCTGCCCAAGATTGGACAGCAGTAACTATTACTACAACCGCACTTCGCTGCCATGTCACGCTGAGCGGGTCTGACGGCCAGATCGCGGCCTCCCGGGCCAGCAGCGAAGCGTCTCGCGCCGGGAAAGGAGATGCTTCGGCCCAAACCATGTCCTGAGTGAAACGAAGGAGACGGGCCTCAGCATGACAAATGCGATTAGAGCAAGATTTTGGACACGGACGAACACGGGAAAACATGGTTTACCCTGTGTTCGTCCGTGTTCTATTTTGCCGCTTCGAGGCGAATTTGACAGAGAAATGAAGGTATGGTATAATATTTTATATGGAGACTACAATTCGCATCATGGGTCAGAAGATCCGCCAGTTGCGGCTGGATAACCAGCTCACTCTGGGGGAAGCGGCCCAGCGAGCTGGTTGTACCCCAGGCTTCCTCTCTCAGGTGGAGAGAGGCCAGGCCGTGCCCTCCATCACCATGCTGTATGCCATCGCCCGCGCTCTAGGCGTAAAGGTGACTTACTTTTTCCCCAAAATGGTTCATGACACCAAAGTGGTGCGGGCCAATGAACGCGAGGTGTTCCGCTTTGAAGGCTCTCCTATCGCCTATTCACTTCTCTCAACCGGTTTCCCTGACCGCAAACTCGAAACACTGCTGCTGCAAATGGACCCCGTGGATGGGACCCTGCCCTTTGATGAATTCCGCTCCCATCCTGGTGAAGAGTTCGTCTATGTCTTGGAAGGAACCTTACGGCTGTGGATCAGCGATGCGGTTTATGACCTGAACCCAGGCGATAGCATCCATT
The DNA here is from genome assembly GCA_029907105.1 of Anaerolineae bacterium. Classification (GTDB taxonomy): domain Bacteria; phylum Chloroflexota; class Anaerolineae; order UBA3071; family UBA3071; genus JARYMM01. The sequence goes on from JARYMM010000067.1 coordinate 1,992, forward strand.
TCAAATCCACGGTCAAACACCGCATGGAAAATCCGGGAGACAGCCCGGTGATGGCCTTTTGTGTCTTTACCCCTCCCGTCTTCTAACAACAAAGGATTGCCAAGCACTCGATGAGGATCAGTGTTGCAGACGACCCTTGGTAAACGCATCCGAGCCCTGCGCCATGAGCGCGGGCTCACCTTGGCCCAACTAGGCCAACGGATCACTCTCTCGGCCAGCTATTTGTCTCAGATCGAGCGGGACGTGACCATGCCCTCCCTATCCAGATTGACGGCTATCGCCGATGCCCTGGGTGTGGAGGTAGGATATTTTTTCGAGGATGACGTTTCTGCTCCTTACGTCGTCAGGGCGAACCAGGGCCAAAGGCTGGAGAACGAGAGCGGCATCATTGTGGAGCTTTTGGCAGCAAACCTGCCGGACAGGAAACTTCAGCCATATTGTATGGTATGCCCACCGGGTGCCTCATCGGAAGGATGGTCCACCACTCATCCTGGCGAGGAAGTGGGCTTCGTTCTCAAAGGCCAATTGACGGTCGCCGTAGGCGAAGAGACCTTTGTACTGGAGGCCGGGGATAGCATTCATTACCAGACGCTGCAGCCCCATTCCTGGCGCAACGAAGGAGACGAAGAGTGCATCGTCGTGTGGATAGTTTCGCCTCCTGTTTCGGAGGCTGAACTCGAGGCGAAAACACGTTGCAGGACTCTACGAGAGGAAGGAGGTGAGAACCCCAAGGATAACTAGAGGCCAATCATATCACTCTGCCGCCCATTGATCCGATCCAACAACAAGCACCCGAATGAAGGAGGGAGAAACATGTTCAGCAAGAGATTGATTGTGCTTGCCACCCTTTTGACCCTGGCAAGCCTGTTGGCCACCCAATGTGCCCCAGGGCCTGCACCAGCGCCTGCCCCTACGCAGGCTCCGCCCGCCGCTGAAGTTCCTGCGACCAAGGCCCCGGAGGCCACTCCGCCCCCTGCCCCGGTGGCCAAGCGTGTCTTCAGGGCTACCTTCTCGCCGCCGCTGCGCGCCGATCCGGCGGTTGGCAACGACTATGTGGCTTCCTCCACCCTGCCCAACCTGTACGACACCCTGGTCTTCCCCAATGCCCAGGGAGGGGTAGACCCGTGGCTGGCCGAGTCGTGGGATGTCTCCAGCGACGGGCTGACCTACACCTTCCATCTCCGCAAAGGGGTCAAGTTCCACGACGGCACTGAACTCAAAGCCAGCGATGTGGTGTACAGCTTCGATCGCCTCAAGACCATCGGCGAGGGCTATGCCTATCTGGTAACCCCAGGCGTCGAGGGCGTGACAGCCCTGGACGATTACACTGTCGAGTTCAAGGTAACCCAGGCCAGCGCGCTGTTCCTGCCCAGCCTGGTTCGCCTGTACGTCGCCAACGAAGATCTCGTCCGCCAGAACACCAAAGCCGAAGGCCCGTATGGCGAAAATGGCGACTATGGCAAGGAATGGCTGCAGACCCACGATGCCGGCTCTGGGCCATACAAGATCAAAGAGTTCCCGCTGGAACAGTATGTGTTGATGGAGAAGTTCCCCGACTGGTGGGGCAAATTCAACCCCAACGCGCCAGATGAGGCACGCTTCATCATCACCACCGAGGCCGTCACCGTGCGCAGCCTGCTGGAGAACAAGGAACTCGAGATCACCGACCAGTGGCAGTCCCTCGAAGCCTACCAGGCCTTCGAGAAGATCCCCGGCGTGAAGGTGATCGCCCTCCCCACCCTTTCGTCGTTCTACTACATGATCAACACCAAGAAGCCACCCACGGACGACGTGCACTGCCGCAAGGCCATGGCCTACGCCTTCGACTATGATACAGCGCTTACCCTGGAATGGCCGGGCACCCAGCAGATGATAGCCCCGGTGTCGGCTATCCTGGCCGGGGTTGACAAGACCCTCCCGCACTACACGCGGGACCTGGACAAGGCCAAGGAAGAGCTGGCGCAGTGCAAGTACGCCGCGGAGCTCGACAAATACCCCGTCGAGGTCCACTGGGTGGCGCAGGTGCCCGATGAGGAAAAGTACGCTTTGCTTTTCCAGGCGAACATGGCCGAGATCGGCATCAAGGTCGAAGTGGTCAAGGTGCCATGGCTGAGCATGGTGGAAAACACCAGCAAACTGGAGACCGCTCCACACATCGCTACCATCTACGTCTCGTCTGACCTGCCGGAGGCGGGATTGATGATGAGGCAGCGCTACCATTCCAGCACGACCGGCACCTGGCAGCAGAATGAGTGGCTGCAGGATCCGGAAATGGACAAGGCGATTGACGATGCCCTGGCCACGCTGGATCAGGAGGAGCGGTTCGCCAAGTACTCCGCCATCCAGGCCAAGTTGATAGACCTGGCGCCCTCCGTATGGATCTACGACCAGTTGGAGAAGCACGGCATACGGGAGTGTGTAGACTTTCCGGCAGCCCGAGGCGAGACGAGCGTCGTCATGGGTTACTACTTCTTCCTGCCCGATATCGGAGTGACTTGCCAGTAGCCACTGCGTGAGGGGCCAGGCAGTTCTAAGAGCCTATCCGAATATGTTCCTGGCCGGTCTCCTGATCGGCCAGGAGCACGGTCAGGAGCCCGTACCCAACAGCTTTTCGGATGGGTTCTAAGCCGGAAGCTCCTGGAGTGCGCCTACCCCCTCCCTTACCCTCCTCCATGCAACGGGGGGTGGGGTGGGGGTAGGTCGCCAAAGAAGGGTTATCGGGATATGTCCACACTGAATTTCCTTGTCCGTCGGATCATCTATTCTGTGTTTGTCCTCCTGGGCCTTTCCATCGTCATCTTTGTTATTGCCCGCATCATGCCCGGAGACCCGGCGCGTATGGCCGTCGGGGCGCGCGCCCCCCAATGGGTGGTGGACCGCATCCGTGAGCAGATGCATCTCAACGAGCCGCTGCCGGTGCAGTATGGCTACTGGCTGCGCGATGCACTGCGCGGCGACTTTGGCCTTTCGCTGGTCACACAACGGCCGGTGACCTCCGACATCAGGGAGTTTTTCCCGGCTTCGCTCGAGCTGGTCCTCTTTTCGGGCTTCCTTTCGGCAGTGGGGGGCATTGGTCTGGGGGTGCTCTCTGCCCGCTATAAAGATACCTGGATTGACAACATCGTGCGCCTCTTCTCCTACGCCGGCGTGGTGACACCTTCCTACATCTTCGCCATCTTGTTTGTCCTCCTCCTCGGGTGGGCCCTCAAATGGTTTCCCATCATCGGCCGGTTAAGTGAAGAGGTGACTGCGCCGCCGGTCGTCACAGGACTGATCACGCTGGATGCACTCCTGGCCGGACAGTTTGGGACGTTCCTCGATGCCCTGCGGCACATCGTCCTGCCTGCGCTGTCGCTGGCCATGGGTGCTATCGCCCAGGAGGCCCGCATCACCCGCTCCTCCATGGCCGATAACTTGAGCAAGGACTACATCGCCTCGGCGCGGGCCCTGGGCATCCCGGAGCGCATCGTGATGGGGCGTTTCCTGCTTAAGCCCTCTCTCATCCCTACCGTTTCCATCCTCGGGCTGGACATCGCTGCCACGTTCAGCGTCGCCTTTCTGGTGGAACTCATTTTCAACTGGCCCGGGTTGGCCCGCTACGGAATGCAGTCCATGATGCACAAGGATTTGAATGCCATCTCGGCTGTTATCCTCATCCTCGGCGCGATCTTTGTCACCGTGAATATCGTTGTGGACATCATCGTCGCCTGGTTGGATCCGCGCATCCGGTTGAGTGCGGCAAGGAGTGCATAGACAAGATGGCTGAACAAGCTGCTATCCGTCACGAACTCGCTGCGAACCTGACAGTCCAACAGATCAAGCAGTTGGAGCGCCGGTCCAGAAGGGAGAGCCTGGGTCGTGCCTGGTACAAGTTCTCACGTAACCCGTTGTCCATCGTCGGCGTTGCCACGGTCGCGCTGGTCGTGTTGCTGGCTATCTTCGCTCCGTGGGTAACGCCCTACCCCAAACATGCCGGGGCGTTCACCGACTTCGCCCATGCCAAAATCCCTCCGAGTTTAGAGCATCCCTTCGGTACAGACCAGATTGGCCGCGACGTCTTGACCCGCATCATCTTCGGCCTGCGCTCTTCCCTGCTGATGGGCGTGGTGGTGCTGGCCCTGGTCGTCCCGCCGGGGGTGTTGCTGGGCCTGCTGGCCGGTTATTACCAGGGGACCTGGATTGACACGGTCATCATGCGCGTCACCGATATCTTCCTGTCCGTGCCGCCCTTGATCCTGGCCCTGGCCGTCGCTTCCGTGCTGAAGCCCAACCTGTGGAATGGCATGATGGCCGTGTCGCTGATGTGGTGGCCATGGTACACACGCCTGGTCTATGGCCTGGGGGTCGCCCTGCGCAACGAGTACTTCGTCTCCGCCGCCGAGGTCACCGGCGCCAGCACGGCCCACATCATCTTCCGCGAGATCCTGCCCAACACCATCTCGCCCATCCTCACCAAAATGAGCCTGGATGTGGCCTGGGTGATCATCATCGGCTCCATGCTCAGCTTCGTCGGCCTGGGCGTGCAGCCCCCCGAACCGAGCCTGGGGACGATGGTGGCCGACGGCTCCAGGTATCTCCCCGACCAGTGGTGGATTGCTGTCTTCCCAGCCCTGGCTATCGTGGTAGTCGTCCTGGGTTTCAATCTCCTGGGCGACGGTGTGCGTGATATGTTTGCCGCCGAGGAGATTTGAGATGACAGTGCCTCCCCTGGTCGAAATCAAGAACCTCCATGTTCACTTCTCGGTCTATGGCGGCCAGCTCAAGGTCCTGGATGGCGTCAACTTCGTCATGCGCAGCGGCGAGAAGGTCGGGCTGGTAGGCGAGACCGGCTGCGGCAAGACGACCACGATGAAAGCCATCCTCCGCGTGCTCCCCATGCCCCCGGCCCGTATCCCGCAAGGGGAGATCTACTTCAAGGGCCGCGATATCCTGAAGATGAGTGAGGGTGAATTGGCCCAGATCCGGGGCCGAGGCATCTCAATGATCTTCCAGGACCCGACCGCGGCTCTCAACCCGGTCTTTAGCATCGGTGAACAACTGGAGGCTGTGATCCGCTATTCCTCGGATCAGAAGAAGCCCCTATCTCCTCAGGAGGTTCACCAACGAGCTATCGCTTCCCTGCAAGAGGTCGCCCTGGCCGACCCGGAACGGCTGCTGCGCAGCTACCCCATCCAACTCAGCGGCGGGATGCGACAGCGGGTGTGCATCGGCATGGCACTGGCTACCGGCCCGGAGTTGCTCATCGCCGATGAGCCGGGCACCTCGCTGGACGTGACCATCCAGGACCAGATCCTGCGCCTGCTGAGGAAACTGGTCGAAGAGAAGAACACCTCCATCATCCTGATCACCCATACCCTGGGCATCGTCCGCGAGATGACCGACCGGGTCTACGTGATGTACGCCGGCAACATGGTCGAAGTCGCCGCCACCAAAGAGCTCTTCGCCTCTCCGCAGCACCCCTACACACGTGGGCTGATGGATGCCGTGCCCCGGCTGACCGGCGGTGGCGTCTCCGACGGCATCCCGGGGCGCATCCCCAACTACCTCAACCCGCCGCCCGGCTGCCGCTTCCACCCCCGCTGCCCTCAAGCGATAGAGATTTGTCGGCGCGAGAAGCCTCCCACCTACAAGCTCAGCGAGGCCCACGAGGTCGCCTGTTTCCTCTACGCGGACAATGGAAAGGGAACACAGAGCTCATGAGTGCGGACATTTTGACGGTCACCGATCTGAAGAAGTACTTTGTCATCGGGCAAAGTGGCCTCCTGAAACGAGAGCCCATCACGGTCAAAGCTGTAGATGGCGTCTCTTTCGCTGTACGGGAAGGGGAGACTTTTGGCCTGGTTGGCGAGTCCGGTTCCGGCAAGAGCACCGTCGCCTACACGGTGGTCGGGATGTACCGGCCTACCGCGGGCACCATCACTTTCCGAGGGCAGAACCCGTTTGCAAACAAGACCCGGCCGCTGGCCCTGAAAAAAGAGATCCAAATCGTCTATCAGGACCCAGGCTCATCCCTGAACCCCAGGCGGAGCATCAAAGAGATCATCGAACTGCCCCTTCGCATTCACCGCCCAGACGAGAATCGGATTGAGCAGGTCGTCCGGCTGCTGGAGATGGTCGAGCTGCCGCCGGACTACATGTACAAGTATCCCCGCATGCTGGGCGGGGGCGAGAAGCAGATGGTGGCCATCGCCAGGGCCCTGGCTACCAACCCTTCTTTCGTCATCCTCGATGAGCCGACCTCGGCCCTGGATGTATCCATTCAGGGCAAGATCATCAACCTGCTCATCCGGCTACAGAAGGAATTCCACCTCTCTTACCTGTTTATCACCCACGACCTGAGCCTGATGCGCAATGTGGCCTCGCGGGTGGCTATCATGTACCTGGGCAAGATCTGCGAGGTGGCCGAGACGGCCGAATTCTTCCGCAACCCGTACCACCCGTATACCCAGATGCTCCTCTCCTCCATCCCTGTCGTGTCGGAGGAGGAGGAGAAGCTCAAACCCCAGAAGATCATCTCCACCGGCGAGATCCCGAGCCCGGTCAACATCCCCAGCGGCTGTAGCTTCCACCTGCGCTGCCCTGCCAGGATGGACATCTGTTCCAGGGTGGATCCGGTCATGATCGAGGTCGAAAAGGGGCATACGGTCCGCTGCCATCTTTATGCCCGTGCCAGCGAGTCCATCCCGCCAAGCGAACAGTAGGACAACTGCGAGCAGTTGTCCTACCTACTACACAGGAGAGAATCATGGGCGCGAAGATCCTGTACATTGACCCCGTGGGAACCGGGGTGGTGGCAGAAGGGCTCCAGCTCCTGAACAGCCATAAGCAGGAAGGGACGGAGTTGACCATGGTCCACTTGCCCCGCGGCCCAGAGCACCTGGAATACCGCTACTACGAGGCCCTGGTGCTGGTGGACATCCTGCACCTCATCAGGGAGGCCGAGAGGCAGGGCTTCGATGCGGCGGTCATCGGCTGCTTCTACGACGTGGGGCTGCAAGCGGCCCGCGAGGTGGCGGAACGGATGGCCGTCGTGGCCCCTTGTGAGGCCTCTACCCGCATCGCCGCTACCCTGGGCGACAAGTTCTCCATCATCGTGGGCCGCCGGAAGTGGATCCCCGAAATGATGGAGAACGTGGCCAGGTATGGCCTGAAGGACAGACTGGCCTCTTTCAAGTCGGTTGACCTGGGGGTGCTGGACTTTCACCGCGACGAGGCGGAGACGGCCCGCCGCTTCAGGCAGGTGGCGCGGGAAGCCATAGAGCGCGACGGGGCTGAGGTGCTCATCCTGGGATGCACTGCTACCTATGGCTTCTACCATCAGCTCCAGGAGGAGCTGGGGGTGCCCGTCATAGACCCCATGCTCGCGGCCTTCAAGACCGCCGAATTCGCCGCTGAACTGAAGAACCAGTTTGGGTGGAGCCACAGCAAGGTAGGAGGCTATGAATCGCCTTCGCCCCAGGAATTCGCCTCGTGGCGGCTGGAGGAGCAGTACAACTTTGCTGACATGAGGGCCTGGTTACAAGGAGCATACCAGCTTGATAACCCGGCTAAACAGCGGGGAGGGTAGGACAACTGCGAGCAGTTGTCCTACAGATATGCCAACTCAACCTATAGGAGGGGAATTGATATGCTCAGGGTCGCTACAGACATCGGAGGCACATTCACGGACCTGGTGTGCGTGACCCCAGACGGCCAGGTTATCACCGGCAAGAGCCACACCACCCCAGCTCAATTCGAGAAGGGGGTGATGGATGTCATCGCTGCCAGCGGCATCCAGCCGAGTGAGTTCGCCTCCTTCGTGCACGGGACAACCATCGTCATCAACGCCATCACCGAGAGAAAGGGAGCCAAAGTCGGGCTGCTCACGACCGAAGGGTTCCGCGACATCCTGGAGATCGGCCGCGGCACCCGCCCCGACTTTTTCAACCTGGAATACCGCAAGCCCCAGCCTTTCGTGCCCCGCTACCTACGCCGCGAGGTGAGAGAACGTATCAACTACAAGGGCATCGAGACCACACCCCTGGACCTTTCCGGCCTGCCGGCCATCCTCGACGATTTCCGGGCCGAAGGGGTGGAGGCCATCGCCATTTGCTTCATCAACTCCTATGCCAACCCTGCCCATGAGGAAGCCGCGCTGGCCAGGGTCAAAGAGCTGTGGCCAGAAGTCTCGGCGGTGGCCTCGCACCAGATCACCCGTGAGTGGCGGGAGTATGAGCGGACCAGCACCGCCGTGTTGTCCGCCTATGTACAGCCGGTGGCCCACCGCTATCTGGACCGCCTGACCGGCGCCCTCTACGAGGCCGGCATGCGCTGCACACCCTACATCATGCAGTCCAACTGCGGCGTGGATACCGTCAGGAGTGCGCGCCAGATCCCCATCACCATGGTCGAATCGGGGCCTGCCAGCGGCGTCTGGGGCGCGGCGGCCTTGGGGCGGCTGATCGGGGAGCCAAACGCCATCGCCATTGACATCGGTGGGACGACGGCCAAATGCTCGCTGATCACGGGCGGCCAGGTCAAGCTCAACACCGACTACCATATCGGCCGCACCGAAACCTCGGCCGGCTATCCGGTAATGGTACCGGTCGTTGACCTGGTGGAAATCGGCCAGGGCGGCGGGTCCATTGCCTGGGTGGACGAATTCCGCAGGCTGCACGTGGGCCCCCAGAGTGCGGGCGCTGTGCCCGGTCCGGTATCCTACGGCATCGGCGGCACGGAAGCGACAACTACCGACGCCAACCTGGCTTTGGGTTGCATCAACCCCCACTATTTCTGCGGGGGCACGATCGAGGCCGACATGGATGGGGTGGCTCGGGCGCTGGACAAGCTGGCTGTGGCTCTCAACATCAGCCGCCAGGAAGCGGCGCGCAGCATCATTCGCGTCGCCAACAACAACATGGTCAATGCCATCAAGCTCATCTCGGTCAACCGTGGCCATGACCCGCGCGACTTCACCCTGATCGCCTTTGGTGGCGGCGGTGGGATGCACGCCTGTGCCCTGGCCAGGGAGCTGAACATCAAAAAAGTGATCATCCCCAAGCAATCCAGTGTGTTCTCCGCCTGGGGTATGCTCATGACCGACCTGCGCCGCGATTACCTGCTGACCCAGATCGTCGAGCTGTCGGCCCCGGAAGCCGCAGCCCAGCTCGACCGAGACCTGCGGCAGCTCGAAGAAAAGGCACTCCGTGAGTACGTCGCCGAGGGCATTGACCCGGCGCGGGTGCATTTCCTGCGCTACGGCCGCTGCCGCTACCAGAACCAGGAGCACTCGGTGGAAATCATCCTGCCCGGCGGCGAGATCACGGCCGACCAGGTCAAGGCCATCCGCCAGCGCTTCGACACGGACTACCAGCGCGAATACACCTACACCCTGGACGCCCCGGTGGAGCTGGTCGCCTATCACCTGGTCGCCATTGCCGAGGTGGACAAGCTGAAGCCGGAGAAGCTGCCGGTCACAGGGCGCAAGCTCGAAGATGCGATCAAGATGCAACGGGAAGTGGACTACGTTGAGGCCGGCATCCACCTGGCAACCATCTACAACGGCGATGCTCTGGAACCCGGCATGAGCTTCGTCGGCCCGGCCGTCATCGAAGAGGCTGGCGCTACAACCGTGATCCCGCCCGGTTTGCCATGCCAGGTGGACGAATATGGCAACTATCACATCCGCACCAACCAACGAGGGTAATTGCACAGCCCCCTTGCCCTTTGACCTGTCATTGCGAGGCGCAAAGCGCCGAAGCAATCTCCTCCATGGGAGTGGGGAGATTGCTCCGCCCCTTCGAGGCTCGCAATAACAGCCTGAACGGATACCTGGGAGGATTTACTCATGAATGACAAAGACGACCCGATTACCCTGGAAATCATCCAGAGCTCACTCCAGGCGGCCACCGACGAGATGTTCGCCGCCCTGCGCCGCACGGCCATGAGCGCTATCATTTACGAAGTGCTCGACATGGGCACGGGCATTACCGACCGGAACGGCGAGCTGGCCGGCTCCGGGGCCGGCATCCCGGCTTTTGTCGGTGTGCTGGACAAGACCGTCAAACGGATACTGAACAAGTTCAACCAGCCGGGCGACATCGAGCCAGGCGATATTTTCATCACCAATGACCCATACAACGGCGGCGTCACCCACCTGAATGACGTTGTGCTCACCATGCCGGTTTTTGCGGACGGCGAGATCGTGGCCTGGACGGCCAATATCGCCCACTGGAACGATGTAGGTGGCATGGTGCCTGGCAGCATGTCTACCGACGCCACCGAAATCTTCCAGGAGGGGCTGATCCTGCCCGGAGTCAAGCTCTTCTCCCGCGGCCAGCCCATCCGCTCGGTGTTTGACATCCTCACCGCCAACTGCCGCATGCCCGATTTCCTGACCGGCGATCTGTGGGCCGGCGTGGCCTCGGTGCGGGTCGGCGAACGCCGCGTCCTGGAAATCGTGAACAAGTATGGGAAAGACGTTTTCCTTCACGCGGTGGAAGAATATCTGGATTACGGCGAGCGGGTCACCCTGGCTGCGCTGAAACGCCTGCCCAAGGGCAAGTTTTCCCTGGTCGAGCCCCAGGACAACGGGCCAGACTACGCCGTCACCGTCGAGATCACCGACAACGAGTTCATCATTGACCTGCGGGACAACCCCGATCAGGACAAAGGCCCCTTCAACATGAGCCGCGATGAGGCCACGGTGGCCTGCCAGATCGCCTTCAAGGGCATCGTCTCGCCGGAGAGGGTAAGCAACGGCGGCACCTTCCGCCCCCTCAAGGTCCTGACGCGCCATGGGAGCATCTTTGACCCGATCTACCCCGCCGCGCAGGGCATCTACTATGAGCTGACCATCCGCCTGCACGACCTGATCTGGCGCTGTCTGGCCCAACACATGCCCGATCGGTTGCCGGCCGGCAGCTTTGCTTCCGTGTGCGGCACGCTCTTCGGCGGCATCCATCCCGATACCAACCGCACTTATGCCGTGATCGAGCCCGAGCTGGGCGGCTGGGGCGGCTCGCCGACTTCCGACGGCAACTCCGGTCAGTTCTCCGCCCTGCACGGCGAGACCTACAACTGCCCGGCCGAGGTGGCTGAAGCACGCTACGGCGTGACGGTGGACTATCTCAGCTTCCACGACGAAGATGGCGGCGCCGGCTTCCATCGGGGCGGCAAGGGGGTGCGGATTGACTATCGCATCCGTTCCGACAACGCCTGGCTGACGGTGGCCTACACCCGCGATAAGAACCCGCCCTGGCCCTTGAACGGCGGCCAGCCGGGTTCGCCCAATCACGTCCTGATCCGAAGGACCAACGGGACGGTGGAACGCCATGCGGTGGTCAGCGGCCTGACCCTGCACACGGACGACGTCATCCAGGTCATGACCGGCACGGGCGCGGGCTGGGGCGATCCCCTGAAACGCCCTCTGGAGCTGGTGAGGGAGGACGTCAAGAACGGCTACGTCACCCTGGAGCAGGCTGAGAAGTACTACGGCGTGGTGTTTGACCCGGTTACATTGGAGGTGAAGAAGCTCGTCGGCGGGCGCAAAGGGTGATCTCAGACCTGACAGGTCCTAGAGACCTGTCAGGTCTGAGGTTCTTCAGCAGCCTGCGAGAGGCTCCTGAGCATAGGGAGGAGTTTCAGTGCGAGTAGCAACCGACATCGGTGGGACATTCACCGACCTGATCTATCTGGACGAGGCCACAGGAGAGGTCGGCCTGACCAAAGCCTCGACCACGCCCCACAACTTTGCCATCGGCGTGGAAGACACCCTCAAAAAGTCCGGCCTCAACGTGGCCGACACCACCTTCTTCGTCCACGGCTCAACCATCATCATCAACGCCCTGACCGAACGCAAAGGGGTCAGGACGGGCCTCATCACCACCAAGGGCTTCCGCGATGTCCTGGAGATCACCCGTGCCAACCGACCCGACATCTACAACATGTACTACACCAAGCCGGAACCCTTTGTGCCCCGCTACCTGCGGCTGGAAGTGAGGGAACGGGTCAATTACAAGGGCGAGGAACTGGAACCTCTGAACGAGGACGACGTGCGCCAGGCAGCCGAGTTTTTCAAGAAAGAAGGCATCGAAGCCATCGCCGTCTGCTTCCTGCACTCCTATGCCAACCCCAGCCACGAAGCGCGCTGCGGCCAACTGTTGCGGGAACTCCTGCCCGACGTCCCCGTCACCCTCTCCCACGAGATCACCAAGGAGTGGCGCGAGTACGAGCGCACCAACACGGCGGTGCTCAATGCCTACGTCCAGCCCATCGCCGTCCACTACCTGAACACCCTGGAGAAAGACCTGAGCGAGATGGGCATGGGGCCGGTGGCGCACATCATGCAGTCCAACGGCGGCATTGCTACCTTCGAGATGGCCCGTCGGGCGCCCATCAGAACCTGCGAGTCCGGCCCGGTGGCCGGCGTCATCGGCGCGGCGGTCATCGGCGACCTGCTGGGCGAGCCCAATATCCTGACCCTGGACATCGGCGGCACCACGGTCAAAAGCTCGCTGGTGGAGAACGGCGTGCCCAAAATCACCACCGACTACAGGATCGAGTACCGGCGCGATTGGGAAGGCTATCCCATCAAGGTGCCCACGGTGGACATTGTGGAAATCGGCGCCGGCGGTGGCTCCATCGCCTGGATAGACAAGGCCGGCTCGCTGCGTGTGGGCCCGGTCAGCGCCGGGGCAGTGCCCGGCCCCGCATGTTACGATGCCGGCGGCGATAAGCCGACCGTCACCGACGCCAACCTGGTGGTGGGACGCATCAACCCCAATTACTTCCTGGGGGGCGAAATCAAAGTCTCGCTGGAGAAGGCCCGCCAGTCCATGCAAGAGATCGCTGACTTTTTTGGCCTCAGCATCGAAGAAGCGGCTATGGGTGTCATCCGCCTGGCCGATGCCAACATGATCAATGCCCTGAAGCTGGTCTCGGTGCGGCGCGGCTATGATCCCCGTGAGTTCACCATAGTCGCTTTCGGCGGCGGCGGCTCGATGCACGCCGCCGCTCTGGGCCGCGAGTTGCGGGTCAAGCAAATCGTGGTGCCTACCGCTCCGGCCGTCTTTTCCGCCTGGGGCATGTTGATGGCCGACCTGCGCAACGACTACATCCGCACCAGGGTGGTCCGCACCGACCAGATAACGCCAGCCGAACTGACCAGCATCTTCACCGAGATGGAGAAGCAGGCGACCGAAGAGTTGGCAGCAGAGAAGGTTGAGAGAAGCCTTATGGTCTTCCAGCGCTTCGCTGACATGCGCTACCTGGGCCAGGAACATACCGTCAAGGTGCCCATCCCTGGCGGCAAGCTGACGAAGAAAGACCTGGCGGAGATCAACGAACGCTTCCACCAACTGCATGAGCACGCCTACACCTTCCGCCTGGCATCGCCTGTGGAGCTGGTCAACTTTCACCTGACGGCCCTGGGCCAGGTGGAAAAGCCCAAGATCACGCGCCTCAACAGAGATAATGCTCGCACGGTAGAGGAGGCCTACAAAGGGGACCGCCAGGTCATATTCGATTCGGGTTTCGTGAAGACACCGACCTACGAGCGCGATCGGTTACCCGTCGGGGCGACGCTCTATGGGCCGCTCATCGTCGAAGAACCGGCTGCCACGACCGTGGTCTTCCCCGGCCAGCGGCTGAGCGTGGACGAGTACGGCTTCCTGCACATCGAAGAGGAGTAGCATGGCCAGGTCGAAAGTTGACCCCTTCACCATGGAAATCATCAAAGACGCGCTGATAGCCATCGGCGATGAGATGTTCGTCGCCACCCAGCGCACCAGCATGAGCACCATCATCTACGAGGTGCTGGACTACGCCTGTGGCCTGACCGATCACAAGGCCCAACTGATCACCCAGGGGAACGGTGTGACCCTGTTCCTGGGCACGCTCACCTCTGGCGTGCAGGCCATCCTGGACAAGTTCGGTCTCGACGGCCTGGAACCCGGCGACATCATCCTGCACAATGACCCCTACACCGGCGGGGGCACCCATCTCTCCGACGTGGCCCAGTTCATGCCCATTTTCTACAATGGCCAGGTGGTAGGCTTCGCCGCCAACAAAGGCCACTGGACCGAGGTAGGCGGCAAGGACGCCGGCTCCTGGACGACCGACTCCACCGAGATCTACCAGGAAGGGCTGCAATTCCCTTGTATCAAGCTGTTCAAGGCCGGAGAAGTTGATCAAAGTCTGGTGGACCTCATCGCCGCCAATGTGCGCACGCCGGAGATGACCCTGGGCGATATGTTTGCTCAGGCTGCTTCCGTGCGGCTGGGAACCAGGCGTTTCCAGGAGCTATGCGACCGCTACGGGCTGGAATTGGTCCAGGCGGGCATCGAAGCGCTGCTGGACTATGGCGAGGAGATGACGCGCAGGGAGCTGGCCAGGTTGCCCAAAGGCACCTACGAGGCGGTGGATTACATTGACGACGACGGCCTCGGCAACGGGCCTTTCAAGGTGTGCGTCAAGGTCACCATCACCGACGACCAGTTTATCTGCGATTTCACCGGCACCCATCCTCAGGTGCCCGGTCCGGTCAACTGCAGTCGCTCCGGCCTCGAAACGGGGGTGCGGACCATCTTCAAGGCCCTGACCGACCCGTCTATCCCCACCAACGAAGGCTGTTTCCGGCCATTGAAGATCATCTGTCCTGACGGAACGATTTTCACCGCCCAGAGGCCGGCCGCCGTATCCACCTATTGGGAGACCGTGCTCTACGTCTCTGACCTGGTGTGGAAGGCGATGGCGCCCATTGTGCCCGACCGACTGCCGGCGGGCCACTTCCTGAGCGTGTGCGGAGTGGTGCTGGCCGGCAAACACCCCGATACCGGCGACCTGTTTCTGCTGGTCGAACCCCAGGCCGGGGGTTGGGGGGCCGGGCACACCAAAGACGGCGAGAGCGGCCTGGTCAGCGTGGGCGATGGCGAGACCTACATCATCCCTGTGGAGGTTTGCGAGACCCGCTACGGCGTGTTGGTAGATCAGTACGGTTTTGACATCTGCGAAGGCGGGGCGGGACGTTACCGGGGCGGCCGGGGCCTGGTGCGCGACTACCGCATCACCGCTGACGAGGCCTGGTACACCGGCACCTTTGGCCGTCACAAGTTCAGGCCCTGGGCGATGGATGGGGGTCAGCCGGGTTCGCCGAATTACACCCGGTTCATCTTTGCCGATGGCCGCGAGCCTGTTGTCGTTGGCAAATCGGCCCGCGTCCACCTCAAGAAGGGCGATGTGGCCCGGCTGGTCACCGCCACCGGCGGTGGGTGGGGCAATCCTTACGAGCGGCCTATCGAAGCCGTGCAAGAAGACGTCAAGAACGGCTACATTACCCTGGAGATGGCAGAGAAAGGCTACGGGGTGATCCTGGACCAGGATACCCTGGAAGTCAAAGGAGTCACCAAAGAGCGGAGGTAGACCCAGCAGATCACAATTGATCGCCGGAGGTCTCCTGACCGAGGTGGGGAGGAGGACATGGCGACCATCGAATACAAAAAGCTGGTCATGGCTGGCCCGATGCGCTGGATTGTGCTGACCGCAGACGGGAAAGCCATCACTCTGGCCTGGTTCGTCAAGGTGCGCTACACAGCCCAGGGCTGCGGCACTGTGCTCTTCGCCCGCAGCGACCTGCAAGGCGATGGACACGACGACGTCTTTGCCGTGTTCAGCGATAACCTGTCTATGGCGAAACACCTGCGGGATGACATCTTCAGCTACACCGTCTTTGCCGGCGTCCCTGGCCAGACCCCGCCAGCTCCCATCGTAGAAGCCACCTTTGCCAGCCAGGATGATTTCCCAAACGCCATCGTTGAATCCATGAGAGCGGTGGACGGCACGACCTTCACCCTGTCGTTTCAGGACTTCGGCCCGCCCACGGCCTACGTGCGGGCGGTCAACGAGCGCCTGACCGAGGTGGGGGCTTTCGTTGTGCCGGCCAGGTTCTCGGTGGAGATCAACGGCACCGTCCCCGTCGGCCGGCCGGAGACCGGCCCTCTGGCCGAAGCACCGCCACTGGGGGCTGACCTGCAGAATCTGTGGTATGAACCGCGCTGATGAGGCGAATGGCCTCAGATTTACGCCACGCTGCACTTAGAGCCAACCGCCAATAGCTGCGCATGCCCGCACTTTCGGGTGCATTTCAGTTTTTTGGAAATGTCATTGCGAGCCGAAGGCGAAGCAATCTCCTGCCAGCTAGTGGGAGATTG
>JARYMM010000068.1 GCA_029907105.1 Anaerolineae bacterium
CCCCGCCAGGGTCAGGGCCATCGCTTTCAGGAGGTTGGTCTTTCCACACCCCGTCATCCCCGTGATGAGAACGTGGCTGACATCGTTACATAGACGGAGGAGGAGGGGGACGCCGTCCTCATCTAGCCCCAGGAGGCAGGTGTGCGGAGGCATCTCCCTGCCTACCCTCTCGCACAGCGGCAGCAGGTATACGGCCTTCTGCTCGCGGCGGGGGACTTCCACCTGGATGGCCCCATCTCGCCGATACACCCGCACCGACGGGGCGCTCAGGGCCAGGGCGATCTCTTCAGACAGGCCGGTCACTTGGGCCAGCCTGGTTCCCGGCGGCGTCGTCATCTGATAACGGACATAACGGGGATGCACCACACCGCCCCATACCCGCGCCGACACGCCGTGGGAGGCCAGGGCCGTCTCGATGCGGCTGCATTGCATCTCCAGATACTCTTGCATTTGCATTAGAACCCCTCCTCCGCCGTGTCCGTCCCTACCACCCGAAAGCGTCGCTCCACTTCCCGCAGCGCCGGCGGGAGCGGGTAGTCGGGATAGGACAGTTGTGTCAACTGCGGCCACGACGTGGACGGCGGCAGTACTACGGGCCGCTCGCTGCGCCCGTGTCGCATCCCGAACAGCACGTCGTCTATGCGCTTCCTTTCCTGCGCCAGCCGGCCTTGCAACACGGCGATACAGAGCGCTGCGGCCACCGACTCCACCACCATCAGGATGAGGAGAAGCAGCGACCGGTCGGCGCAGCTCATACTATATATCCAGTAGGCGAGGCCGCCCAAGGCAAGGATTATGAGCGAGACGGCGATCAATATTCCGCTGCCACTCTTCTTCTTATCCATAGCCGGCCTTCCCGAAGCTTGCCCCCAAGAAGTGCTCAGGCCGCTTGGCGTTCTTCGGCATTGTCCCCGTTCCTTTGCCAACGGCCATCTTCCAAGACGAACCCAAGGGCCCTGGCGTCCCGCGACAGGGTGCTGACGCTGCATCCCAGCGTTGGGGCGAGCTGGTGCAAGTTGCAGTAGGGATCGTCTTGCAACAGTTGTTGTAACTGTTGCAACCTCTGGCGGCGCTGTTGTGACGGCAAGCCGTTGCCGTCTTGCCGTTGCCGTGCAAGGGCCACGCCACGAGGGGAAGTCGGCGGCCGTGCGTGTGCCATCTGCATCTCGGCAACGGCCAACTGCCGCTTCGTTTCCTCGCGTTGTTGTGCCCGCGCGATACGCTCCTGCGAGCGCAATTGCAACTCTAGGGCCTGCAATTCACGTTGCTGCGCCCGTTGCTCTGCTTCGTCTGCTTCTGCCTTGAGCGCCGTCTCGCGCAAGGCAAACGCCACCTGGGTCGCTGCGCCGCAACCACAGGCCGTGGCCCACCAGGCCAGGGCGCGGGCGGTGAGCCAAGAATTCCCTGCGCCGAAGTGCAGTTCCCGCATCCCGCCCAGGGTGACGAGCAGCAGGACGTAAGTTGCCGCAGCGCTCAAGCGCAACCCCCGGCCGTGGGCCATGACCAGGTTGGCCATGCTGGTGTATTCCAGCAGCATGAAAGCAACGCCGGCCAGCACGCCCAGGCCCGGCCATTCCCGTTCGGCCAGTACCAGGCCGATGTGGATGGCGGCATAGACACCGATGAGCAACAGGCCGAGGGTGGCGGTGAAGCGGACGTCAATCCGTTTCATTTAAGGGCTCCTTCGCCCCTATTATACCGAGAAGCGTGAAACCGTTCAAATTCGAGTGCCCTGCTTGCAACAGGCCCACTCACGCCTTCGCCCGCTCCTCCTCCCCCTTCCGCCAGTATACCCGCGACCACCTCCCGTCCGCCAGCGCCATGTCTGTTTCCAGCACGCCGTCGTCGACCAGCCGCGTCAGCCAGCTCAGCACAGCGTGCCTGGACACTTTCACCCCGGCACCGTTCAAGTGCTTGAGATAGTCATTGATGGTGAACTCCCCGGCTCGCTTCATCCGTGGCGGGGACAGGGCTATGATCTCCTCTATCACCGCTTTTAGCTCATCGTCCACCGAGCACCTCCTTTGTTCGGATGTCCAGGGTACGGATGAACGGCCTGATCTGCCCTACCCTTCCCTCCACTATCTCTATGCCCACGACACCATGTGTCTGCTGAAACGCGCTCTGGGTGGACTTCCGGGCATAGGCGCTCATCCCGCAGAGAGAGGGGAGTAAGACTAAGTGGCTCTCATACGTGACCCCCTGGAACTGTATCCGCATCGTCTCCGGGGGCAGCCAGACGTGGTAGTGCGCCCGCAACACGACATCAGGCGGCCGGCCCCCCGCCTGTATCTCTTTCCACATCAAGTCGCGCAAGTAGTACCTCGGCTGGTTGCCTTCCAGCCATACCCGTGACCCGGGGAATGGCCCGTGGTGCGCCACATCTATCACCACCTCATCTACTTGCAACAGGCCATGTGAGATGGCCTTGATGTCACAGCGGGGATATTCGGCTCGCAGCAGCCGCGCCACAATCGCTTCGCTGGAGCCGTCGAACGTGTGTACGGGGGTGCCCAGGATCAGCCGCCCTGTCGTCACGCGGGGCAGGGCGAACCACGGCTTTAGGTTCCAGAACCCGATCTGTGTCTGTTCGTCTACCGTGGAGGCGATCAACCCCTCGCTGAACCGGATGCCGTGGGTCAGGTCGCCGCTGTACAGGAGGATGATCTCGCCGCCCGCCGCAAACTCCTTGACTTCCTCGGCCAGCGTCACGCAGAGCTCCCACAGGTACTCTTGCGTTTTGCCCAGGGCGATGCGCCGTGCCACCGGCTGTCCGTCCGGCCCCTCGTCCCATAAAATGGTGTCGGGGTTGCATAGACCCAATTTATGGCCGCTGTGCATGTCCGCAAGGGCCAGGATGATGCGGCGCTTCGCCTTCTTTTTCGCACCTCCGGGTTTACCGAGCATGGTCAATTGCCCCGTAACTGCTTCAATCTCCTAGGTTTGATCCCGGCCCCGGCATACTGCGGGGAAGTAAAGGGGGATTGCCCTGGTTGCCTTCAGCCTAAGCGAGGTCGGTTTACTGCGGGGAATTATCGGGGGCCGGGGCCGGGATAAACTACACTGCCGGCTTCTCCAACTGCTGCCCCTCCAGCCGTTCTTGTAGCTCGGCAATGTGTCGCCTATCTCTCTCTTGGATGTATGAGGCCACGGCGTCGCCGACCACGCTGGCCAGCATCAGCTTGCCCTGTTCATATGTCTGTGGAAGGGGTGCGACGGCGGCAAACACCTGCCGTCCGCCCGAACGAACGATGACGATGATGCCGTCAGGTAGTGTGGTCATGTTTTCTCTCCGATCTAGATGCCGTTGTCCGAGTTGTTTCCTATGTTATAGTATCCATAGGAAACAACTCGGACAAGGGCTATTCTATCCCCTCGGCGGCGTAGGGGTGGGCGTGGGCCAGGTGGTGTTGGCATAACCGGGGCTGGGCCGCAAGGCCACCCAGGTGTAGGGGGCACCGTCGGGATAGCGGCCCCAGCTCACCCCCGTCGAGACCAGGCCCATGCTCCCCGCCGTGTGGTCTGATATGTTAGTCCATTCGATGCGGTCTTGCCACTCACCTTGACAATTGTACAGGTCGGCCCAGCCGCCAGCAGGGAGGTAAGCTCCCAACTGCGCCGGGCGCATAACCCAGAAGCTACGCCCATCCAGGTCGAAACCGGCCGGGAATTGTACCCGCCGCACTTGTCCCCCGGAGGCCTCGTAGACAACCACCACCCAGGCGCTCATATCCACGGCTTCCGACGAACGGTTGTAGAACTCCAGGCCCTGATCGCCGGCATCCACGCGGCCGTCATAGTTGTGGTCGGCGGCAGGCAAGGGCAATACCTCGTTGAATACGACGAAGGGCGGGTTGCTCCATGGCGTAGGCGTGGGTGTGACGGTGGGTGTGGCGCCGGCCGTGGGCGTGGCCGTAGCCGTAGCCGGGGCCGTCGGCGTGGGCGTGGGGGTGGGCGTGGCCGTGGCAAGCACGGTGGCCACCACAGTAGCCTGGGCGGTGATGCGCCAGTCGCCCCTGGCCAGGGCCGCCGAACTGCTGTGCCCGCCACCTGTGGGGGGGCTGGAGACGAAAATGTTGTAGGTATGCGTGCCCGGCGAGATGTTCCAGCCGCCGACGGCCAATTCCTCGCCATCCCAACCCATAGGCGGCGTAGCCACGGGCGTGCCCGCCCCGGCCGGGGGCTGAAAGCTAAGCCGCATACCCGGCTCGCCGGGGCCGGAATTGACGACGACCACATCATACCGCCAGGTAGAGGGCACGTTGGGCTCCGCCGGAGGTGTGATATAGAGGGCCAGGCGGGGCGTGGCCGTGGGTGCCGGGGTGGCCGTGGGTGTGGGAGGGGCACCGGAGGCGTAGTATTCGACCACCAGGCGGGGCGTATAGGAGGGCACGAAACCGGTGTCATACTCCCGCGAGGTCACGCCGACGTTGCTGCTGGAAACGCCGTCAAGGAGCAGGCCGTAATAGGCCTGTCCGCCGGACACGGCAGCGGGGGCGATGTCCAGTGCCTGCCAGCCGTGCAGGGCAGGATCGAAGGCCAGAAGCAGCGAACCGACGGCGGGGCCGCGATCATTGGCCCCCTGCGCCCCCGGCACCTGCCAGCTTTGACCGGAGGCGTATTCATTCCATGTGGCCTGGCGCTCCTGCCAATCCCGCAGCAGGGGATAGGCAGTGATGGTCAGGTCCTTGCTGCCGCTCATCCACTGCACGTAGAATTCCAACCTGGCCCTGATCACGGTGGCCGTGGGGGGGATGGGGGAGAGGTCCCAGCGCAGCAGGGCGTCGCGCTGGCCGCCGATGTAGATGAGGGGCAGCCCGCCGTAGTTGGTGTCCGGCCCGTTGACGGCAATGGAGGTATCGGCCTTGGCTATAAGCTTTACGGTGCGCAGGCCAAGGGGTGGCGTGGGTGTCGGCGTGGGTGTGGCCGTAGCAGGCGGTTGGCCGCCCGACGCCCCGGCGGAAAAGCCATATAGGTCGGCATTCTTGAGATAAATCTTGAGCCGGATATTGCGGTTGCGCAGTTGGGCGAAGGAGCGGCCGCAGGTGACCGTGGCGCTGAGGCTGTCGCCGTGGACATCCTGGCAATCGCTGCGGCTGAAGCCGTCAATGACCGCCCCTGTGGAAGCATCGAGAACGGCCACGTCGGCATAGCCGCCCACGGCCTGCACATTCAGGGCCAGCCCGCCCCCATTCCATGTCAGGGGACGGGTGAGCAGCCAGCCCTCCGCATTATCGGCATGACGGGCGACATAACGATCCCGCTTGATCTTCACCAGGCCGATGGAGCGATCACAATAGACCTTGTGGCCGTACTGATAGCCGCCGTAGAACATGTAAACCTCGTCGCCCACCTCTACCAGGCCGGTGATCCAGGCGTGGGCGTGATCCCAGGCTCCGGGATTGGGGTCGGGCTCGAAGAATTTGTCCGTGTGACGATCACGTAGCCAGGTGTCGCCATCGGTGCTCCAGGCCAGCACGGTGTAGCCCATGCCATAGACCGTGTAGGTATTGTTATAGGGGACGCAGGCGACTTGGCCGGGCACGCCGGAGGCCGTCAGGTCGTCACGCAGGATGGAGAGCATGGTCAGGCGATAGTCGCCCCGCATCAATATATTGGAGGTGACATAAAACTGGGTGATGCCGCTGTCCCGATCATCGGGGCACCAGATCTCCGTGCTCGGCCCCCAATCGGCCTCGAACACGGGGCTGGTGTTGTGCGCATAGCAGCGCACGAAATTGAGATGATGATACTGCTCCTCCAGATCGGTCCAGGCATGGGCCTTGTTCCAGCGATGGAGGAGGCCATAGCGCCGGCGGATAGGATCCCAGTAGGGCTGCCAGAGCTCGCCGTAGTAGTCGTTCACCACCGGGTTGCCGGAGTAGGCCGTCCATTGGAAGCCGTCCCGGCTGCTGTAGGCATCGCCCTTCCAGGCCGAGTAATTCGTCTTCTTGGCCCCCATAAACACGCCGCGATATGTTCCATCCACATCTATCATAAAGGCCGACTGGCTGTCCACATCGTTCAGGTTATCGCTGAAGTGGGTTTCGTCCAGCGGCGCAGACCAGTTGATACCATCGGGGGAGGTGGTGTAGTGCCAGCGATTGTAACTGCTGAGGTCGCCGAGGGCCCGATACCACATCTCGAAAGTGCCATCGTCATAGAGCACGGTGACGTTGTGCTGTGCATTCTCGAACCCATCGCCGATGAAGTAGCCCCCCACCACGGGCCGGGACAGGAAGCGTTGGGGTTGTTTGACCACCCGGCTGAGGCCGGAGGATGAGTGGATGTAGTGGTCATCTATAAAGAGGTAAACTTTCTCCTCCACAGGCAGGATGGCGACGGTGGGGGTGGCTGTGGGCGTGGCCGTGGGCGTAGGCGTAGGGGTAGGCGTAGCCCCGCCGGTGGGCGTTGGCGACGCGGTGGGCGTAGCCGTGGGCAGGGGGCCGGTGGGCGTGGGTGTAGGCGTGGGGGCGATATTCCATTGGCCCTCCAGTTCCACCTTGACAATGATTATGTCAACACTGCCGGTGTTCCTGATGGCGAAGTCGGCACCGCCCTCCAGCCGCCGGCAGAAGCTTGGGTAGTCGGGGGTGAGGGCTATGCTGGAAGTTTTTATCACGCCCGTGGAGGTGCCGTCGAAATCCACGACGACCTCCGAGTCATCGGATTGCGCGTAGACTATCTGGCCCTGATGGGCACCGTCATAGGCGGTGATGCGCAGGGTATAGAGAACGGTGCCTTCGGCAGCACAGGCATACTTCCAGCCGGCCGGCCCCCGGAGGGCCAGCCGCTGGTCAGGGCCGACGACCGCCAGATGCTCCACGCGGGCATCCTCACGCACGGAAGCGGGCAGAAGGGCCGCCCAGCGCGGGTTAGTGTTGGAGGTGTTCTTGAGATAGCGATAGACCCGCTCTATCTGGGTGGCCGCAGAGGTCTCCACGGCGGCCATCGTGCCATAGTCCAGGGGCCAGTCGGTCTTGTGTCGCCAGTCATTCTCCGCCACGTGGGGGATCCACCAGACCAGGTCTTCCTCGCCGGGCATCTTGCCTAGGCGGGCCAGGAGCCAATCTAAGATGCCCAAGCTCCGCCAATGGTCTATCCACGGCGAACAGGTGCCGTAGTTTTCGCCACCGCAGTTTTGGACGACGACGAAATCGGGATAGAAGTGGGCTATCTGGTGTGCCGTCTTCCATTGCCCCTGCGCCCCCTTCCAGTCTTCCTGCGTATGGGCAGCAATAGGGATGGTGGCCTTGTAGACCTCAGCCCCCTCCAGTTGCCCCAGGCGATGTTCATCGGTAGACCAGTATTCCCGGATGCCGTAGCCCCAGAAATCAGACGGCAGATAGCCCACGGGATCGGGTGACAGCGTGGCCAGATATTCCAGCATCACCTTGCGCCATTCCATGGTTGCCCCGCCGCCCTGCCAATAGACAAAGTGATCGGGGAAAGCATTGCGATAGGCTTTGGCCACCTCTTGGGCCCATTGGCCCCAGAAGTACTCGCCGCCGCCGACGGTGCTCAGGGCCGTAGCATAGAAACGGCAATCGCCCACATCGGGTTTGACCGGGGCGCTCTCGCTGTTGGCCCCGTCAGAGATGGCCACGTAGTCCAATCCCGCATGGCCGTTGATGGCCTCACCCAGACGCCGGATGAAGGCCAGATAGCCGGCCTTGTAGGTGGGGTTGTCGTAGGCGGGCATCTCGATGCACCGGCCGCAGTTGGGATCGCAGATGGTGTGACGGATGTCGTATGGGGCAGGCGTCCAGATATTCGACTGACCCGTATAGATCTCGATGACCAGCCCCGCCGGGCGTCCGATGGCCGCCGCCCGGTTCAGGTAGTTAATAATGGTCGAGAAATCGTCGTTGACTTTGCTCCAGTGGAAGTGCGCCTCGCCTCCCCAGGGGGACGGCGGCAATGAGGCGCAACCCGTGCCGTAGCATGGCCACTTTATGTAAATGGACGGCGCGGGCCTGCCGGCCGAGGGAGAGGGAATGTAGCCGGCGAGCGGGGGTGAGGGCGGGGGAGCCTCCCCGTCGCCACGCGGTGGGGCACAGCCCGCTGCGATAACCAATCCGATGACAAATATGCCCAATAACAGCGTTGGCCGGCAAGCGGCCGGCAAATCTTTGAAGTCGGGAAGCTTTGGCCCTCTGTATTTTCTCATTTGCCTTTCTCCCTAAACTGCCTTTGTTCAAATCAAACTATGGCCATCTCGCCCATGTAATGCGCCGGATGTCGCCTCTTCTCCTCCGTGTAGATCACGCTGAGGTAAGGGTCACTGCTCGTACCGCTATAGTCGGCAGTGCGGATAAGTACGTACTCATCGGTCGTCGGCTCTGAATTGTCAACATCCTCTTTGCTGACCAGTGTGTACTTGCTATCGCCGGCCTTGTTGATGCCCGCAGGGCTCACTGCCATGTTGTAGTAGGTGCCGTCTGACCAACCGTAGGCCGTGTTGCGCAGCGTGCCCTCCAACGTCGCCGAGGCACCGTAAGCGCCGTCGTAGTTGGCTTCTCTGTAGTCCAGCAGCGGTTCCGACCAGGCATAGCGATAGCATTGTATCAGGAAGTTGGTGGTCGAGTAATCATAAGCGGCACAAACATAGAGTGTCGCTGCCGTCACCGTGGCCGCGTCGGGAATGGACGATGTGTCAAAAGAGAGATAGGTGCGATAGACATAATAGGTGCCAGACGTGATCGTTTGGCCGATGTAGGCAGTAATAGCCGTATCATTGCCCCCGGTGGACGTTGCACGCGCCGTGGCATAAAGGATATTGATGCCAAAGATATGGCCGTCTTCCGTCCCGCCGTAATAGGCCGGATCAATGGCTACATCGCCGACGCTCTCCCGCAGCCAATCTAAGGGCAGGAGGTAAAGCAGCGTGGGGCCATACTCCGGCAGGTTGACGAGGCGGGTGAGCATCGGCGGCGGCGGGGTAAAGAAGCCCCGCCCGTCCCACACTGCCGGGCGGGGCAGCCTGTCCCGCCCCCGATGCTTCTGGCCGTCAGGGGGGAGCAGCCGTATGTCTCCTTCCGTTTCCTCGCCTTGCCGCAATCCCATAGACCAGCCGCCGCCCCGGAAGTTCAATCGCAGGGCCAGGGCCAGATAGCCATGGGCGTCCAGCCCCTGTACGGCGATGGTCTGGCGCAAGCGCTGTTTGGCGGCTTCCGAGATGACGACTTCTTTGCTCAGGCGGTCATTGCCAAGATGATACAGGATATCCACATCGGTGAAGACCTGCGGATAGAGGATGGTGTCGGCATGGTCGGCGACGGCGATGCGTGTGGCCGCCGATGCCTGTGCCTTCTGTAGCATGGTCAGCGTGCGGTCGCGGGCCATGTGCCCCACGGCGACGGCTTTGTGCTTCAGCTCGAAGCCGCCCCGCCGTTGAACGGTCACCGGCCATGGCGCAGCGTAGTTATCGGCAATCTCCACCTGCCAATAGTTGCGCTCCCGACGCCAGCCGTTGGCGTGGGCCGTGAGATGTTCGTCTACCTCATCCCAATCATTGGCTCCGGGCGCGGATTCGTAGTGCACGGTTTTGGCGTGGCAGATGGCGATGTAAGTATTGTCGCCCAGCCGGAAATGGCCGGCGTTGGCCGAGCGGCGGGAGATGTCCTCGCTTAAGGGGCCTCGCCCCGCCCATTGGGCTATCAGTTCCCGTTCTTGCTCTTTGGCCACGGCATTTCTCACCTATCGAAGTCTGATCAGGGGGGCCTAGGCTTTGGTGTAAGTGATCAATACCCCAATCAGCCTGGCGTCGGCGGTCAAGGTATCGGCGGCGTTGGTGGCATCCCGAAAGGCCCGGAATTGCACCAGCTCGCCGGGGAGGGGTGTTCCGGCCAGGGTGATGGCCGAAGTGGCCGCCGAGATGCGCAGTTGATTGGCCGCGCCGCCGTTGGCGTCGGTCACCGTCTTCGCCGTGCCCCACTCCTGGTCTATGGCGTCGCTGTCGCAGTAGGAACGCCCCGCCAGGCCCCAAACGACGCTGTTGGTGGTGGTGTCGTTGGCCAGCCAATAGAAGCGGGCCGTCACCGTGCCACCGTTCCAGTTGAAGGGCATGACCACGGTCCATTGCATGTACTCGGCGGTGGCAGGGTCGAAGTCGGCCAGTTGCAGGTCCACGTTGTTGGTGGCAAAAGCCACTTGCGTCACGGCGGCACAGCCGGCCGTCGTGCTGGGCCAACCGCCGGCGGCGGTGAGGAAGATCTCGCCCGTAAGGAAGTCGGAGACATCCACGCCGTCTACATTGCCATCCTTGATGAGCACGCCGTCTACGGTCACGCCGGCGTCGGCAGTACTTTCGGCGATGACGTTAGCCTTGATGCCCGTGGAGCCAAAGTTTTGGGCCACCGAGGTAGAGCCGGCCCTGGCCCCCGTGGCCAGCAGATATTGCGTGTGGTCATCATCGGCCAGCCCGCCGATGGAGCCGTGGTCGATGTTCGCCTGGACAATGTCAATGTCCACCTCAGAGTTGGCCGTGTCGTCGGTGATGGTGACTTTGGAGCTGCCAGCGTTGATCTTCTTGAATTGCAAGTCCACGCCCGATTTCTGCTTAAATACTCCCACGCCAGCAGTGCCGACATTGGAGGCCGTGTTGGCCTCGCCACCGCCCCCGCCGCCGCCGGTTTTCCAGGTGCCGTTTTCGTAGAACTCGAAACAGGCGTTGGTATCGTTGTAAATGATGAGGCCGTTGGTAGGCGTGAGGGCATCGCGCTGGGCCGTGGTGAGCACGGGCACGGCCGGGGGGTTGAGGTGATCGCCGATCTGAGTTTTGTAGCCGGCCCCGATAAGCCGGTTATCGCCCAACCGGAGATTGCCCTGCATGGAATTGGTGCCGTCTGTCCTGAGGTAGGCAGGGAGGACAGGGATGTCATCCGCGGTGAGGA
Organism: Anaerolineae bacterium; assembly: GCA_029907105.1. Classification (GTDB taxonomy): domain Bacteria; phylum Chloroflexota; class Anaerolineae; order UBA3071; family UBA3071; genus JARYMM01. The sequence goes on from JARYMM010000068.1 coordinate 10,896, forward strand.
CAATGGCCCCGGAGTGGGTGCCGTCGTCGGCGTGTTCGGCATCGAGGCGGGCCTCGACGCTGGCCGCCGAGCCACGGGGGTTGTCGCCCAGTTCCGTCTTCAGGGCATTGAGGGGGCCGACGACATTGTTGTTGGCCCAATCCACACTGCATTCGGTGGCCGTAGTCACGGTTTCCAGGTCATCGTAAGGATAGGCAATGGTCATGGGTTCATCTCCAGGCAGAAGCAAGCGGGGCGGCGATGGCTATTTCCACGTTGTCGGGGTGATCATAAGCGCCCGCCCCTCCTGGTCGGATGTGAAAAACGACACAAGGCATATGGCTTCGACGGCTTCATATCACTTTAACCACCGCCAGCCAGGTGTGGTGGTACCCGGCGGTCAGGGTAACGGATGATCCGGCGTTGTGCCAAACCACCAGCTTCAGCGATTCGCCGGGGGAGAGATTGAACACGTCGCTCACCGTCACCGTCAAATGCGTGGTATTTGAGGCGTGCATGATGCTGTAGGCCCGCTCCTCGGTGATGGTGCCATACTCGTCGTACTTGATAATCTGTGCCGAATATGCTTTATCGCTCACCAGGGCGTCGAAAGTCGCCCCGGCGCAGGCCAGGTAAAAGCCTTCTTTCCGCGCGGTGAACGTGTATGCGCCGGTACTGAACTCGCCATGAGTATCCCAGTCCTCAGTGTCCAGCGCCACCAGTGTATCCGTGGCACTGGGGATGCTTTGATTTGTACCCAAATGGGCACGGGCCTGCGACTGCTTCCATAGGGTGACGATGCCTTCGGCGCTGATGCGCAATCGCTCGGCGTGCGTCGTGTAACCGTCGCTCGTCCGTATAGTGAACGCACCGGGCACATAGTCGCCGGCGGTCCCATCCTGGATGCCCAGGAGTATAACGGCATCGTTGAATTCCTGGGCGTTGTTCACCCCGGCGAAGCGGAGCGTGCCCAGATATTCTCCGTCGGCAGTAGTAGCTTTCTCGCCCCTGATCGCCGACGCCGATTTGCGCAGTTTGATGTCGTTGGTATTGGTTTTCTGCGTGCTGGAGGCATCTAGCAGAAGGGCCTTTTCGCCAGAAGTGACGAAATGGGCAAAGGTATTTGCCTCTGGCGTGCTCACGCCCATGACGATGCCGTGCTCATCGAGGTGCATATCGCCGCCGCCGAAATAGGCCTTGCCATCGGCCGAGGAGACGTAGAACTGATCGACGCCGTTGTTCTGGCCTACAATCTCATTGGCGTCTATTTGGAAGCCCGTCAGGTTCACGTTTTTGGTGCCCGACCCGGCCTTGAGATAGCCGCCACTGGCGATGATGAGGCTGTCGTCTATGATCATGGACCCCATGCTGGCCGTGATGGCGGAGAGGGATGTGACGCTGATCTTGTCGGCAGTCACGGCCCCATCCTCCAGCGCCTCTCCCGGAAGGGTGTTCGCCACAATCAAACTCCCGTGCACCGTCACGGCGTCGGGGGTGATGGCGATGTGCGGCTGCCACTCCCGCCCCAGGTAAATCGTCGCCGTCTGCGGATTGAAGGAGGCAAAGGGAACGTTGGCATCGTCGTAAAAGGTCAACCCCCTCTCGCTGTCGAATTCCAGTCGTTGCTTCCACTCGCTCCCCGTAGCGAAGGTGAACCCACCGCCGCTCTTCAGCCACACCGTCCGCGCCCCGTCCTCGTTATAGGCGTAGTAGCCATCCTCGGCGATCACGATGTCGTCGCCGATCTCTATCTTGCCCCCCGACCCGGCGGCGATGCGTAACCCCGACCCGCCGGCCAGGTCAATCCCCCTGTATCCATCGGCGCTGGTGTTGTCGCCGATGGTCACCAAAACATTCCCCTCCTCATCCAACACCCTGGCCCTGGCCCCACCTGTCCCCTGGCTAATCGTCGGCCCGCCCAGGGTCAGCAGCCCGCCGGCGATGTTCTCCGCTCTAATCTCTGTCAGCCACCCCGCCAGCATCCCCTCGTCCACATAAGCGGTGGGCCTGACGTCCGCACCCAGCCGCACCACCTCGAACGTCTCCCCTGCGCTCACGGGGTAGGCCCACGGAGCCTGCATGATCAAGCGGTCGCCGGTGTTCGACGCCACGCGCCGGGTTTGCGACGCGTAGGGGCCGCCGGTGATAAATACGGCCCTGTTGGCGTGTTCGTCGGTGGCCCAGCCGGCCCCGCTGCACTCCAGCCAATCATCACCGGCTGCGGTGACCCGGCCCACAAACAGCGGGCTGTCCGGCTCTAGCTTCACCCGATCTATAAAGAACTCCCCCGCCGTCGCCCTCACCCGGATACGGAGAGAATGGCCTGCCGCCTTCGGCGGCACTGGCACCCAGAAGCGGTATTGCCCCAGCCCGGCCGGAACAGAGTGGGTCTCCTCTATCTCGCCGTTCGGTGACATCCGCCGGAGGTAGGCGTCGTTGTGTGCATCCCACGTGGAGTTCCAGTTAGCGCTGAAGTAATCGTCGGCGGCGATGTCTCCTGTCCCCCAGTCTGCCTCCAGCGCTATTTCTCCTCCTTCCTGCCCCGCGTCTGCCCACGCGTACACGGAGAGGATGTGTCGGCGGCACCCGATGTAGCCCTCCACCACCTGCCCGACCCACGGCTCTAAGTCGTGGCTCAGGTGGAAGCAGCGGAATCCCGAAGCCTCAGGATGCTCGCGCAGTGTCCCATAGCTCAGTGGCACTACCCTGGCCCCTGCCCCGTGCGCCACCGCTTCCGTCCCATCTGCCCCACGTACGACGGCGTTGAGCCACCAGGCGGAGAGATAACTGGTCAACACTACCTGTCCGGCGCGGATATGTTCCCTCTCTACGGCAAACGTCCTGTCGTAACTCCAGCCGGCCACATAGCTCCACCCGCCGGGGTAAGAATAATCATCGTACAGTTCGTATGACCAGTCCTTTACCAGGGGGTAAGACCACGCCCCCTCGGCGTAGCTCCACCCTGTATGCGAGTAACTCCACCCGCCATCCCAGTGAGGATAGGTCCCCCCGTCGAGGTAGATCCACCCATCGGGGAAGCCCCACCCATCGGGGTAGCCCCATACCCCCCAGATGTAACTCCATCCCGGCCCGACGGGGTACGACCACTCTTGGTTGGGGTAGCTCCACCCCGCGTTGAACGGGTAGCTCCAGCGGGCAAACGGATAGCTCCACCCGCCAGCGTACGCCGATCCATCCGCCAGTCTGATGGCCGCGCCGAAACGCGCCCTGTCACCGAAGTGAAAGGTAGAGAATCTCACCTTATACCCTTACCCGGTATACGTGGTTATAGCTTGTGGTTATAGCTTGCGGAGGTGTGCCACCTGCCCTCCGAGGAAGGCCAGCGCCCCGGCGACCAGCGCCGGCCACACCAGCCCCTCGAAGTCGAACTCGGCGTACCCTGCCGCCAACTGCAGCACCACGGAGAGGAGCGGGATGACGAAGCACAGCCCCATAAACACCAGCCGCTTGACCCTGGGCTGTAGTTCGGTGAACCCCGGCCACCACTCCACCACAAAGCTCATCACAAACCCGATCACGGCATGGATGTACTCTGCCGTGAGCAGCAGCCGCAAGAAGTCTCGGAAACTCATTTCATCTCTCCTCAATGGCTTTCTCTATGTCGTCGAGCCGTAGCTCGCACCGGCTCAATCGCTCCCCGCTGACATTCAATAAAGCGGTAAAGTGATAGCGCAACTGACGGAGCTCCCTCTGTACCTCCCGCCGCAGCGTATCCATATCGTCACCCAGCACGGTGAGCTGCGCCGAGATACCGGTCAAGACATCGCTCTGGGTCAATCGCCTGTTGCTGTGGTGGTTGTTCAGGTAGTTCTGTAGCCGCCTGATCTCCTCCGCCTCCCAGCGGGCAGCGTTCTCCAACTCCACGGGTACGGCGATGCCGAACTGCGCTTTCTGTACCTCGATGGCCTCCAAGTTGCGGCGATGTATCTCGATGGCCTTCAAGATGTCCTGGCTCACGGAATGCTCCCTATTTCCTCAAGGGGCCTGTCCGAGTTGTTTCCTATGGGTATTATACATAGGAAACAACTCGGACATGACCTATCACTTCCTCGCCGACGCCAGCAGGGTTGCCACGCCCATCTCCACCGTATCGGGGGTCAGCGCCAACACCTGCCGCCTCTGGTCGTACGAGGTGCGGATGATAAAGAAGCGCCGCAGCGCATCCAATTCTGCCGACTCGTCCTGCCCGGCAAACAAATCCACAATCTCCACTACGTCTCCTGCCCGCACACTCAGCAGAGGGTATTCTATCCAGCGGGTGTTGAACACCCGCCGGATGCTGAACTCGCTCGTCCGCTGCTGCGGGTCACGCAGCTTTGCCAATAACTGCCCTGCCACCCGTTCCGCTTCCCCCGGTGTACTCGTCCCCAGGCTGAACAATCCTTTCCGGCAGAGGCGCATCTCGTCAATAGACCTGGTGGAGGTATGGGTAATGCTACGCTCCAATAATCCGCCTTCCTCTTTCTGCCTGATCTCGTACCGCGTCGTGGCGTCGGGTTGTGTCGTCCACGCCGTCGTCACCACCAACTGGGTGCAGGCGGCCTCGTCTTCCTTTTCCTCCGCTTTCTCCTCGATCACCCGGATCTCGTACTCCGACGTGGCGTCGGGCACGTCATCGTCCCACAGCGGTTCCACCGTGAGGGTGTGCTCTGCCGTATCCACGATCTTCCCCGTCTGGTTAGCACAGGCCCCCTTGGTTATGTATACTTCATACCCATCGTTGTACTGGCCTTCCCTCCACGTTTTCTCGCCGTCTTCGATGGTGTTACGTGAACCGCCCGTCGCTTTCCCCGCCTCCACCACCTTCGCTTCCTTGTGTATCTCGTAGTAAGAGGTGTCGTCGGGTGCCGTGTCCCAATCCGGCTCCACGGTCAGGACGTGGAACGATGTGCCGCCGCCTATAGGTTTCCCATACTGACCATAAGTCTGGCCGACGACCACGGCGCGGGTGTCCGTGATCTTGCGCCGCTGCCCTGCCCCCCGCCCCTTCACCACTTCCACCATGTACCCCAAGTTGTAGGCATCGTTAGCCCATGACTTATCCCTGTCCTGTATCTCGTTGGGCCGATAAATGTGATAGACCGAGCCACCACCGTCGCGGCTGGAGGGATACTTGCCATCATCGGCCTCCCAGGCCGGGGTTATGACAAGTCCCATAGGGCCGTTGTCGACAATCCGTCTCCTCGACTGCCCGGCGCAGGGCCCGCCGATGATCTCTACGTAATAGGGGTTGTCCTCGTCTTTCCACTGGTGGCTTACCCAGTCCTTGGTCGTATCCTCTAATTTCAGCTCCGGCGGCCCCGCCCCGGTCGCCACGCTCACCCCGGAGTCGTAGAGGTCTGCTTTCCCCTCATCTACCACCTCCGGTTCAAGCCGCGTATCCAGGATGTCACGTACCTGCCCTGCTCCTGTCCCGCCGACAAGTGCTACATCGAACCCCCTGTTCCACTGCCCCTCCTTCCAGCCCTGCTTCGTGTCCGTCAGCGTAATGTAGTTGTTGGCACGCTCCCCCGTCGCCGTCCCCTCGTCGTTCATATCCCCTGCCTCACCCTCTATCGAGTACTCACAGAGTACCGCGTTGGCCATCGTCTCCAGGCTTCTGGTTAGCTCCGGCGGTCGCTCGCAGTCCTGCAACCGCACGTACCAGTTTACCTTCGTGGGCTTGGTGAAGAGATAAGGCAGCCTGTCCTCCCAAACGGCGAAGTAGACGGCGTTGCCCTGTTTGTCGCCACCTTCCAGCACCTCGGCTATAATCGCCTGGGGATAACGGTACTGATCTATTTTGTACGGTGCCACGTTCCTCCCCAGGCTAACGAAGTTGGTGAAGTCGTGCCTGATCTGCTGGCAGCATCTTTCTATGACCGCCTGAATAATCTCCTCCGGGTAGTGTGTGCCCGTCGCCCAGGTTTCCTCGTCCTTGAGGGGCACGTCGAAACAGTTGCGCCAGTAGCCAAATGCCCCCACCTCTACCCCGAACCCCGGGGTGATGGTGACATCTTCAATACGCCCCTCCCATCCCACGCCCTGGTGCTTTGTCCACACCACCAGGCGACAATTGTGATACTCGGAGTACCAGCGATAGGCATTATATTCGTCCAGCGGGAGGCGGCCGCGGAACTCGCCGAACCCCCCATGAAGTTGTGTGCCGATGGTGCAGCCCTCGAACTTCAAGCCACCGGCCAGCGTCATATCGGATAAGTCACGGGCAAAGAGGGCGAAGGCCAAATCGTTCATCGCTACTTCTCTGTCAGGGGATAGGCTCCCCCAGCCTCGTCTCCGTGTACATCACCCAGCCCACCGGCTGGTTGTCGAACGGCGCTTGCTCGAAACTGCCGTTGCGCACCAAATTCACCCCTACCCCCATCAGCACCCGTGCGGCCTCAACCAGATTCGCCTTCACGTTCATCGCGTAGATAGTATCAAAGTACCGCCTCTCCCCCCCTAGATTCCTCGCCCCCATGCTGTCGGGAAGCAAGTCCCCTGTCAACACCCCCTGCCCGAACTTGCTGAAGAAATAAGGGAGCAGTTGCCGCGCCGCCTCTTGCACGTCTCTTGACAATAATTGTTTGCTCATAAGTACCTCGGCACCACGGTCACCGTCACCGCCATGCGCCTATCCACACCGCCGGACCGGATAATACTCTGTGTCGGTGGGTACTGTTCCTCCCAGAGGAAGTAGATACGCACCGTGCCGATGTCCGGTGACGGCTCCAGTTTGATGATCTCACCCTCCAGGGAGGGAAAGAGACGAACGTTACCGGATCTATTCAACAGGTACACCTTATCGGCGATGGAAGAGACACACAGCGTCTCCTCCATAAAACTCAACCCCGCCGTACGGCCAACGTAGCAATATCCCTCCGCCAACGGCATCAGGTATAACCGGTCTATCCGTATACCCTCCGTGCCGGAGGTGCGCCTGTACTCCAGGGCGATGGAGAAGTAGCCTGGGTCTCGGCTCTCGATGTACCAGGTCTTGTAGCGGAAATCGGCCGTGCCCAGGGGGATGTCCACCCAGACCTGGCTGACGATATCCAAGTCCGTGTTGTAGCGGGTAGGCTTGACCTGCACCGGTGGCCCGATGATCTCGGTATCCGGCTCCGGCGGGTTGTCGGCCGTGCCTGAGATGCCCCAGCGTGCCCGCAGATACAAGTTACCGCCGACAGGGGCCGGGTCATAGACGCGGGCGAAGATACGGTAAAGGCCATAATTGCCGCCCCCCCCGAAGGTCATCTGCCCACAGGGTTGCCAGGCGGCGCT
>JARYMM010000069.1 GCA_029907105.1 Anaerolineae bacterium
CCTAATAGTGGGATTTAGGATGACCGTGGCTCTTAGTATACCCCTACCCGCAATTCTGCGCTACTGATAATACACCCTCTCCCACAAGCTGATTTGACATCCTTCAATGGGCATAGTATACTTGATTAAGGAGTTGAGGAATGGCCAGACAGCCTCGGCGTGTCTATCTGGATGTCTCCGCCTTATGCCGACCCTTTGACGACCAGAGCCATATCCGTGTTCGCCTGGAGACCGAAGCTGTGCAACTGATCCTCAGCCACGTCCGGGCAGAAACCTTGGAGCTGATCGTCTCAGCGGTACACGATGTCGAAATTGCAGCCATTGATGACACGGCTGAGCGGATACATCTCCAGGTGATGCTGGAGCAAATTGGCCTTCGTCTTGCTGTGGATACTTCACAGACCAGGCAACGCGCTGAAACTCTTGTGCAGCAAGGCCTTGGGCCTGCCGACGCAGCACACCTGGCTTGGGCCGAGCAGACCGGGTGCGATTTCGTGACCTGTGATGACCGGCTTCTTCGTCAGTGTCGGCGGATCAAGCCAGGCATTTGGTTTGGAACTCCGATTACGTTCTGTGACAAAGAGGATTTGCGATGAAGGCTCAGGTTTATCTCCCCGAAGAAGTCATGGTGCGCCGGGCTCTGGAGGCGTTGCTGCGCGCCCTGGGGCCCGTGGAGGTGAATCGTTTCCTCACCCTTCCCCGGCAACGGCGGCTGGATGCAGTTCAACGGCATCGTCAGTGGCAGGCCACGTTGGACAAAGACCAATTCTTTGACCAGGTTTTCGGGGAGACGGCCCTCCAGACCGCTGAGGAGTGAGCTCCCGCTACCCTCTCCGCCCCCCCAACCTCTAACCCTCACCTATCGCTTCAATGCGCCGAGAGCGGCCAGCCCCGGATAGACCGCCGCCTCTGCCAGCTCCTCTTCAATGCGCAATAGCTGGTTGTACTTGGCCACCCGATCGGAGCGACAGGGCGCACCGGTCTTGATCTGGCCGGTGTTGAGCGCCACCACCAGGTCGGCGATGGTCGCATCCTCCGTCTCGCCGGAGCGGTGCGAGACCACCACCGTCCAGCCGGCGCGGTGCGCCGTCTCCACAGCGGCGATGGCTTCGGTCAGCGTGCCAATCTGGTTGACTTTGCACAGCAGGCTGTTGCAGGATTTCTCCTGGATGGCCCGCCGGATGCGCGCCACGTTGGTCACCAGGAGGTCGTCGCCGACAATCTGCACGCGGTCGCCCAGGCGCGCCGTCAACAGCGCCCAGCTTTCCCAGTCGTCTTCGGCTAACCCGTCCTCGAGGGAGATGATGGGATACTTGGCCACCCACTCCTCGTAGAAAGCGACCATCTCCTCGCCGGTGAGTTCCCGCCCCTCCTTCTTCAGCACGTAGCGTTTGCGCTCGCTATCGTAGATTTCGCTGGCCGCGGGGTCGAGGGCGATGTAAATCTGCTCGCCGGGGGCGTAGCCGGCGGTTTCGATGGCCTCCAGGATCACCTCGATGGCCTCGGCATTGCTGCGCAAGGAGGGGGCAAAGCCGCCCTCGTCGCCGACGTTGGTGGCGTAGCCCTTGCCCTTGAGCACCTTCTTCAGGCTATGATAGACCTCTGCCCCCCAGCGCAGCGCTTCGGCGAAGCTGCCGGCGCCGACAGGCATGATCATGAACTCCTGCAGGTCAGTGGAATCCACGGCATGCTTGCCGCCGTTGAGGATGTTCATCATGGGCACAGGCAGGGTGCGGGCGCTGACCCCGCCCAGATAGCGGTAGAGGGGCAGGCCCAGCGCCTCGGCAGCGGCCTTGGCCACGGCCAGCGACACGCCCAGGATGGCATTGGCCCCCAGCTTGCCTTTGTTGGGCGTGCCGTCCAACGCGATGAGATGCTCATCAATGGCCGTCTGCTCCAGGGCGTCCCAGCCCAACAGCTCGTCGGCGATGGTCAGGTTGATGTTGGCCACGGCCTGGAGCACGCCCTTGCCGCCGAAGCGCGCCGCGTCCCCGTCGCGCAGCTCCAAAGCCTCGTGCATGCCGGTGGATGCCCCTGAGGGCACGGCGGCGCGGCCCCGCGCCCCGCCGCTGAGCCGCACGTCCACCTCCACCGTGGGATTGCCGCGCGAATCCAGGATCTCGCGGGCGATAATCTCTTCGATGAATGTCATGGGTAACCTCCAGTTAATTCGTAATGCGTAAAACGTGATGCGTGATGCGTGAAAACAGGAAACACGCAACACGTCCCTCATCGGAAGCGGCTTCCTCACCGTTTTCTCTACTGTACCTTGGGCTGTAGGTCCAGTGCTGCGTACAGCGCCTCGAAGTCGAACTTCTCGTCCAGGATCTGGCAGAAGCGTTCGATCTTCTTGTTCTGCTGGAAGCGGCTGCGGCCAAAGTATTTCTCGACGATCTCCACCGCCGACAATGTATCGTGGCGGGCCAGCAGGATGGGCACACCGGCCTCTTCCGCCCGGCTGAGGATCAGCGGGCTGGGCTGCAGATTGCCGGTGAGGATGAGGCAGCGGGTGCTGGTCTCCAGGGCTGCCAGGTGGATGTCCGAGCGGTCGCCGCCGGTGATCACCGCCTTGTTGGGCCGGCGGCGGAAGTAGGAGAGCGCGCTGTCCACGGTCATGGCCCCCACCATCAGATGCTCCACCAGGTCGTCCATGCGCTCCTGACAGCAGAGCACCTGGGCTTCCAGCCCTTCGGCCAGCTCGCCGATGCTCACCGCCTGCAACAGGCGTTCCAAGGGCAGGCAGCCGAAGATGGGCACGCCTCGCTGTTCCAGGAATGGCTTGAGCACGGTCTGGGCGAACTCCATGCGCTGGCGCGGGATGGCGTTGATCACAGCGCCGATGAGGCTATCGCCCAGCCGCTTCTGCGCCGTGAGCACCTGATCCACGACCAGCCGTTCCTCGTAGCGAGCCACGGTGAGGACTTTAGCGTGCAGCAGAGAGGCGACATAGGGGCTGGGCAGGTTGACCATGTAACCCTCGCGCAGGCTGTACCCTCCTTCGAGGAGGATCACATCTCGATTCTGACATACCTGGCGGCAGGCGGCCAGCAGCCGGGCCTCGTAGTCGGTCCTGTCCTCGCCCTTGAGGATAACCTCGGCCTGCTGCGGTGTGATAGCCACGGGCGAGAGGACTTCCACCGGCTCGGGCAGGGCAAAGGTCTGTTTGGCGAATTCCACGTCGGCGTCGTAGGGTGCACCGGCGCGGCATTGGGCCAGCGTGTTCACCGGCTTCATGTAGCCCACGCTCAGCCCATCGCGCTGGAAACGCTTCCCCAGCCCGATGCACAGCGCGCTCTTGCCGGAAAAAGTCTCGCTAGAAGTGACATAAAGCATTGTCATGTTCACTGCTCCTGTGTATGGGGTTTCAGGTTTCAGGTTCCAGGTTTCAGGTTCGCTGTTCCTGGTGCAGGTGGAAACCTTCGAACGTTGAACTTGGAACCTGAAACTTGGAACTGGTACAAGCGTTTATTTTGCTCGGAGCATAGCTCCTCGCGATCCAGTTTGGGTCTTATCCCAACACCAAGCGCATGTCAATGCTTAGAACTCCCTTCCCCTGTTCGAAGACGATCAAGGGGTTGATGTCCATCTCGGCAATCTCGGGGAAGTCGGTGACCAACTGCGACATGCGCAGCAGCGTGTCCACGATGGCCTCCATGTCCGCAGGCGGTTCGCCGCGCACGCCGCGCAGCAGGCTGTAGGCGCGGATCTCGCCGATCATCTCCCGTGCCTCCCGTTCGTCAATGGGCGCCACGCGGAAGGTCACGTCTTTCAGCGCCTCCACGTAGATGCCGCCCAGGCCGAAGAGGAGCAGGGGGCCGAACTGCGGGTCGCGGCTCATGCCCAGGATGACCTCCTTGCCGCCCCGCACCTGCTGCTGCACCAGACAGCCCCAGATCTCAGCATCTGGCATGTAGCGGGTGGCGCGGAAGACGAGCAAGTCGAAGGCATCGCGCACATCGCCGGGAGTGGTCAGGTTCAGTTTGACGCCACCGATGTCCGTCTTGTGCAGGATGTCCGGCGAGGCGATCTTCATCACCACGGGATAGCCAATCTGTTCGGCGGCGGCCACGGCCTCCTCAGCGGTGGCGGCCAGCACCGACTGGGGCATGGGCAGCCCATAGGCCTGCATGATCTCCCGCGCCTCGGCGTCCCCGATGCTCACGCGCCCTTCCTGGCGCACGCGGTCAAACACCTCCCGCACCTTCCCGTTGTCCACATCGAAGCGTTTGATCTGCAGTGGCGGCTGCTCCCGCCAGCGGCGGTAGCGGCTCATGGCGGCCAGGGCGGCCACCGCTCGCTCCGGCACGCGGTAGTTGGGCACCTTCATCTCGTTGAGGATGTCCACGCCGGGTCTGACCGTAGCCTGGCCCATGAAGCAGGCCATGACCGGCTTGTCGTGCTGCTGGGTTGCCTCGCCCACAACGCGGGCCGTTTCCTCGATCTGGGTCATCACTTGCGGCGTGAGAATGACGATGACGCCGCCGGTGTTGGGATCGTTCAGCGCGGCGTGGAGGGCCAGCTCGTAGCGGTCGGCCAGGGCGTCGCCCAGGACGTCAATGGGGTTGGCGGCGCTGGCCGCGGCGGGCAGTTTCTCCTTCAGCAGGCGCTGCGTTTCCGGCTCCAGCGAGGCGAGTTGCAGACCTGCCCGTTCGATGGCGTCGGCAGCCATGATGCCCGGCCCACCGGCGTTGGTGATCACGGCAATGCGGTCGTTGCGCAGCAGCGGCTGTCGGGCGAAGGCCACGGCGTAATCGAAGAGGTCCTCCACCGAACGGGCACGGATGAGGCCCACCTGGTTGAAGGCGACGTCGTAGGCCTGTTCGGAGCCGGCCAGGGTGCCCGTGTGCGAGGAGACGGCCCGCGAGCCGGCACTGGTGGTGCCCGACTTGATGGCCACGATGGGTTTCTGCAGGTTCACCTGGCGGGCCACCTCCATGAAGCGAGCGCCGTTCACGATGCCCTCCAGGTAGGCCACGATGACACGGGAGTGGGGATCGTCGCGCCAGGCCTCCAGGAAGTCAATCTCGTTGGTGTCGGCCTTATTGCCCAGGCTGACGAAGTGGGAGAAACCCACGCCCTCGGCCAGGGCCATGTCCAGGATGGAGGTGCACAGCGCGCCCGATTGCGACATGAAGGCGATAGTGCCCTGGCGGGGCATGCCGGCGGCAAAGGAGGCGTTGAGGTGGCTGATCGTGTCAATAACGCCCAGGACGTTGGGGCCGATCAGCCGCATGCCGTAGCGGTGGGCGATCTCCAGCAGCTCATTTTCCCGCTGCTTACCTTCGCGGCCAATCTCGCGAAAACCGGCCGTGATGATGACGGCTCCTTTGACACCCTTCTGGCCGCATTCTTCCAGCACGGCGGCGACGAAGCCGGCCGGGACGACGATCACGGCCAGGTCTATGGGGTCGGGCACGTCGAGCACGCTGGCGTAGGCTGGCAGGCCCAGCACCTCGTCGGCCTTGGGGTTGATGGGGTAGACGCGGCCTTCGTAGCCGTAGCGGATGATGTTGTGCAGCACGCCGTAGCCGAGTTTGGTCGGGTCACGCGAAGCGCCGATGACGGCTACAGACTGGGGGTTGAAGAACATGTCGAGCATGATGTGATCTCGCCGATATAGTTCGAATTTGGAGGTTTGAGGTAACCACCTGCCCTGTCACTGCGAGCGAAGCGAAGCAGTCTCCTGGAAGCAAAACAGGAGTAGTTATCATGTCCCTGTGGACACCACCAGGGACGAAAATGGTCAAGGCATCTATTTTCGAGGTAGGGGCGCAAGGCCTTGCGCCCTGGGCGCAAGGCCTTGCGCCCCTACTTCGCCCCTTCGGGGCTCGCAATGACGCCAACCCACCACTATATCTCACGTTGCAGGGCCGAAGATAGGCAGTTGCGGTTTGAACTTCTGCCCCGATATTACCTCAGAACGGGCGAAAATGCAAGTGGGGTGATGGGACTCAAGAACAGGGGCATGTTTTCGCCCCTGGCGCGTGTGATGGTATAATGTCGGGCAAGGCAGCGTGCCTGGGAGGTCAAGACGAGAGTGGCAGAACAAGCACCAAACCGAGACACGCACTCGGTGCTGGGGTTGCGGGTATGGCTGACGCGGCAGCCGTTCCGGCTGGCGCCGGCCTGGGCTGTGCTGGCCGGAGCGCTGGCTTCGGGCGGGCTGCGCGGGCGGCGGGACAACGTGCTCCTGCTGGCACTGGCCATTGTCTTGGCCGACGGGTTGTGGGGCTGGCTGTGGGCACTGCTGGTGAGGCGGGGCCATTCCGCTTCGGCAGGAGCCACGCCGCCGCTGCCCTATGCTGCACCCGAGGCGCCGGCAGCACGGCTCTGGCGTTGGCTGGCGGGCAGCGTGGGCAACGAGGAGAGCGCGCAGCCGGTTGCAGCCTGGCAGTCCTTGCTGATGGCTGTGCTGTTTGCTTTCGGCCTGGCCGCCTTGCTGGGGCCGGCGGCGCTGGCGCTGACCGCAGCCGCGCTGCTGGCGGGCCTGGCCCGCTATCTCCTCGCAGGACGCTGGACAGGCGCACTGGCCCAGGCGGTATTCGAGATCGGCCTGGCCTGGCTGCTGGGGCACTTGCTCGTCGGCGGGCTGACGTGGCCGATGCTGCCCATGCTGTTGGCCGTGGGCTATGTGTTGCTGCACGCCGGCGCGCTGGCGCTGCGCGACCGTGGCGGGCTGTGGCTGCTCAATCTGGCCCAGCTCATCCCCCTGGCCTGTCTGATCGCCGCGCGGCAGCCGCTGGCCGCGGGGGCATTGGGGATCACGCTGCTGGCCCCGCTGGCCTGGCAGCCATGGCTGCGTCAGAGTGGGGAAGACGATAGAGAAAGTTTTGATGCTCACGGGTACGTGCGGCGGGCGCAGGTCTGGTGGTGGGCAGGGATGCTGCTGGCCGCCTGGGCCGTCGCAGGATAGCAGGAGGCAAGAATCTTGCATCCTGCATCGTGCTGGTGGAGAAAGAGATATGGCTAAAGTAGACGTAATCCTGCGCGGCGGGGTCGTGGTGACCATGAACCCGGCCTTCGATGTCTGGCAGAAGGGGGCGGTGGCCGTGCGAGGGCGGGAGATCGTGGCCGTGGGGCCGGCGGAGGAGATCAGCGCGGCCTACGAGGCTGCGGAGGTGTTGGACTGCACGGGGCAGGCGGTGATCCCTGGCCTCATCAATGCCCACACCCATGTGCCCATGAGCCTGCTGCGCGGCATGGCCGACGACCTGCGGCTGGACGTGTGGCTGCTGGGCTACATGATGCCCGTGGAGCGGGAGTTCGTGGGGCCGGAGTACTGCCGCGTGGGCACGCTGCTGTCCTGCGCGGAGATGATCCGCAGCGGCACGACCTGTTTCTGTGACATGTATTATTTCGAGGACGAGGTCGCCCAGGCCACGGCCGGGGTCGGGTTGCGTGCTATCCTGGGGGAGACCATCCTCAAGTTCCCCTCGCCTGACGCGGCCAGCTACGACGAGAGCCTGGCCTATTGCCGGGACTTCATCGAGCGCTGGCGGGGGCATGAGCTGATCGTGCCCGCCGTCGCGCCGCACGCCGCCTACACCAGCACGGTGGAGATGCTGCAGCAGTCGGCAGCCCTGGCGCGGCAATACGACGTGCCATTGCTCACCCATTTCTCCGAGACGGCCGAGGAGGTGGAGGAGAGCCGGCGGCTGCACGGCCAGACGCCGGTGGAGTACGTGAACGGGTTGGGATTGCTGGAGGCCCGCGTCATCGCCGCTCACTGTGTGCATGTCACCGAGCCGGAGATGCGCTTGCTGGCCCGCAAGCGGGTGGGCGTGTCGCACAATCCCACCAGCAACCTGAAGCTGGCCTCGGGCGTGGCCCCCGTGCTGCGGCTGCGCCAGGCAGGGGTGGCGGTGGGCATCGGCACCGACGGGCCGGGCAGCAATAACGATCAGGACATGTTCGAGGAGATGCGCCTGGCCGCGCTGCTGCCCAAAGGAGTGTCCTATAATCCTATGGCTTTGCCGGCGCGGGACACGTTCGCCATGGCCACTATCGAGGGGGCGCGGGCGCTGAAGCTGGATTGGCTCATCGGCTCGCTGGAGCCGGGCAAACGGGCGGACATCGCTGTGGTGGACCTGCAGGGGCCGCACCTGACACCGCGCTTTGCCCTGGGGCCGGGCAACATCTACTCGCAGTTGGTCTACGCCGCCAAAGCCAGTGATGTGCGCCACGTGTTGGTCAACGGCCGCTTCCTGATGCGGGAGCGGCAGTTGCTCACCCTGGACGAGGCGGCGGTGCTGGCGGAAGCACAGCGCATTGCCGAGCGCATCAACGATTTCGTCTATCACCGCGAGCAAAGCCTGCTGGACAAGCTGGTGGCTTTGGGCGGCTTGCAGCGGGAAGAGACCTACGAGATCCAGGTGAAGGTGCCCATCGCCGACTTGCTGGCGGTGGAACAGCGACTTAGTGAGCTGGACGTCGAGTTGCTCAAGCGCAGCACGCGTCAGCAGTTCGACACCTACTTCCTCTTCGATGATCCGCAGAAGGGCTCCGTGCGTTATCGAGAGGATAATGTGCTTCTGGAACGGTCTGACGAGATGGGGCGGCTGGGCCCGGCGCTGGACGTGGCGCCCGAATACGATCTGACGCTGCTGGGGCCGACCCGGGAGCGGGAGTACGAGAACTCAGTTATCCTCTCCCGTTCCCGATTCACCTCGCCAGCGGCGCATTCGCTGCGTTTCTATCGGGAGTACTTCCAGCCGGATCACATCAAGGAGATCGTCAAGTGGCGCACCCGCTACCGCATCCTGTACCAGGGGGAGGAGTTCGCCATCAATCTGGACAAGCTGAGCCGCCCGGCGGCCGGCACGTTTCTGGAGATCAAGAGCCGCACCTGGTCGCAGGCCGACGCGCTGAAGAAGGCCGGGCTGATCGGCGAGCTGCTGGAGCTTCTGGGCGTGGAGCGGCAGAGGATCATTCGGGGCGAGTATGTGACCTTCTGAGGGGGCAGGGGAGCAGGGGCGCAAGGGAGCAGAGGAGCAAGAAAGCATCTCTGCTCCCTTGCTCCTTTGTGTCTCTGCTCCTTTGCTACTGCAAGTACTTGCCCACCAGCAGGCTGAGCCGCTCCTTCACCTCCGGCGGGATGAGCTCGGGGCGGGTGATGATGGCGTTCTTCAAGGCGTTGGCGTAAGGCGATGGCGGGGCGTCCTGCAGCGCCCGCACGGCGTGCCGCACGGCCTCTTTGCTCACCTCGGCATTGTGCAGCAGGGTCTCGATGATGGCTTCCACGCTCACCGGTTCCTCCGTTTCGTGCCAGACGTCGTAGTCGGTGACGTGGGCCATGGTGGCGTAGCTCATCTCCGCCTCCCGGGCCAGGAAGGCTTCAGGGATGGCGGTCATGCCGATGATGTCCAGCCCCCACTGGCGGAAGATGCGGCTCTCCCCTTTGGTGCTGAAGCGCGGCCCCTCGATGACGACGAAGGTGCCGCCCATGTGCACCGGCGTGCCCGTGGCCTGCACCGCCTCGTAGAGGATGGCGCTGAGGTAGGGGCAGAAGGGGTCGGCGATGGAGATGTGCACCACGATGCCGCCCGTGCCATGGAGGGGGTCGTCGAAGAAGCTGAGCGGGCGCAGCCGCGTGCGGTCGAAGAGCTGGTCGGGGATGACGATGTGGCCGGGGGCGTATTCCTCCTTCAGGCTGCCGCAGGCGCTGATGGAGATGAGGTATTCCACGCCCAGCATCTTGAAGCCCCAGATGTTGGCCCGGCTGGGAAGCTGGGTGGGGCTGATGAAGTGGCCGCGGCCGTGCCGGGCCAGAAAGGCCACCTTCTGCCCTTCCAATGTGCCCACGACGTAGGGGCTGGACGGGGAACCGAAGGGGGTCTCCAGGGTGATTTCCTCCACGTCCTGCAGGGCTTCCATGTCATAGACGCCGCTGCCGCCGATGACGCCGATGCGTACGCGTTCCATGGGATATCGCTCCTTGTCGTCAGTTGTTCAGGAGCCCGTTTTCTCCGAGAAAACGGGCTCCTTTGCTCCTGGCGGCCATTGTACCGTAAGTGCGGCAGTGTGTCAAACGAGCGCTTCAACGCACGATCAGCGGCAGGTAGCGCAGGTGCCGGGTGGGGATAGGTGTGGCCGTCGGCGTCGGCGTTGACGTATGCGTGGGTGTCGCCGTTGGCGTGCAGGTCGCTGTGGCGGTGGGCGTGCTGGTCGGCGTCGGTGTCGGCGTGTGCGTCGGTGTCGCCGTCGGCGTATGTGTCGGCGTGGCCGTCGGTGTGTGCGTCGGTGTCGCCGTCGGCGTATGTGTCGGCGTGGCCGTCGGTGTGTGCGTCGGTGTGACCGTCGGTGTATGTGTCGGCGTATGTGTCGGTGTGGGCGTCGGTGTCGCCGTCGGTGTATGTGTCGGCGTGGCCGTCGGCGTGTGCGTGGGCGTGGCCGTCGGCGTATGTGTCGGCGTGTGCGTGGGCGTGGCCGTCGGCGTATCCGTTGGCGTGGGCGTACTGGTCGGTGTCGCTGTAGGTGTGCTGCTGGGCGTCGCCGTTGCGGTGGGCGTGGGGCTGGCCGTGGCGGTCAGTGTGCTCGTCGGCGTCGCTGTTGGCGGGCTGGTCGGCGTGGCCGTGGGCGTCGGCGTGGGCGAGGTTTCCGGCAAGATGGCGAAGTAGACGATCTCGCCGGCGCTGAAAGTCATCATGAATCCCGGACGGCTGGGGTTGTTGTTGGCGATGACCCGCGTGCCGGGTTCGTAATAGCCGACGTGGCCCAGCACGGCGGGCATCGAGAGCGGTGAGCCGATCCTATCGAACAATTGGTACATGATGTCGTTGCCGCCCACCCACATGGTCCACATGGCCAGGCAGTTCCCGGTCAGATGATTGCAAGCGACGTCGGGCAGCAGGTACGGTGGCCGGGGGTAGACTGCCGATCCGGAGGCGATGGCCGTCACCGCGCCGGCGAGCTCGCCGGCGCCGGTCAGGCGGGCCATCTGCACTTCGTAAGGCGTCATTTCTCCCTGTGCCTTGCGCTCATAGCTTTGCCAGATGGCCCATACCTCACCTGTCAGGCCGTTGAAATCGGCACGGGGTTTCTCCTGCACATGCGGGGCTTGATAGAGCAAGGTGTTGGAGATGGCCTCCGTGCTTGCGCCGGGCAACCTCTGGAAGTAAATGTCGAAATCCTCAAGCAGCTCGGGCGTCAACCGATCGTCGCTCCAGAAGACAAAGTGTTCGCCGGTGTTCGCGTTGTAGGCGATGGCCGAGTACTGCTGATATTCGGGCGCCGGCAGCGTGGGGCTGACGATGTCCGTGGTGACGAAAAAATTGTCGCCGTCCGGAAGCAGTTGCCCGTCGGCATAAGTCAGCCACTGGCCGAAGATTTCCTTCTTCGTGCTGTACTCCCGCGGCGGCTCCCCCCCTTCCCGGTACCGGTGGTCGTGCCAGGTGAGGAGGTACTCGTTCAGTTGGCTGTCGTAGCTGATGATGGGCACCCACTGACAGTCAACGGCATCGGACACGGTGATCGGCCCGCCGATCGGATTGCCGTAGCCGTCGAGCCGCTGCGCTTTGATGTCGTAGCAGTAGGTGTACCAGTTGGTGTCGTTGCCGCCGGGGACGGCCAGAGGCGAGACCTCCTGCCAGGCCACCAGGTATTCGTCCTCGGTGGGGTTGTAAACCACGTAGGGCCACTGCTGGTCGCGAGGGCCGACCTGCGGGTCGGTGGCGATAGCGATGTCGCCTCCCAGGGGTGTACCATTACCGGCTACCAGGCGACCGTAGATGTCGGCATTGGGCCAGCAGGGGGGATTTGTTTTGCGGGCGACGCAAAGCTCGTCCTTCCAGTTGGCGGGGTCATCGTTGCGTTTATCCCGCCAGACGAAGAGGTAACGGTCGCGGGTGCTGTCATAGGCGACGTGCGGCTGCGTGCGGTACCAGCCCGTCGCCGGGTTGAGGGGTGTGGCATTCACGAGCGGCTGCGCCAGGTTGCCTGCGCCCAGCGGCGTGCTCAGCAGGCCCAGGACGGCCAGCGTCACTGCGCCGATGGCTATGACAGCCGATCTCCCTGCTGTTCGCATAGCGTGTCCTCCGACGCAGGTGTGCCTCGTTTTGAGGGCGCACACCTGGTTCTATTCCTGTTGACGCCCAGCGCCGTGGATAGTCACGTGTCGCCTCGCTCACAGCGCCGCTTTGACGAACCCGCCGTCCACCAGGATGGCCGTGCCGGTCACGAAGCTGGCCCGCTGCGAGGCCAGGAAGACGACGACGTTGGCGATTTCCTCCGGCCGACCCATGCGGCGCAGCGGGATGTCGGCCACGATCTCGGCCAGCACCTCTTCGACGCGGCAGCCACGGCGGGCCGCGCGGTCGGCCAGGAGCTGCTGCACCCGTTCGGTCAATGTCCAGCCGGGGCAGACGGCGTTGACCAGGATATTGTCCGCAGCCAGTTCGTTAGCCAGCGTCTTGACCAGGCCGATGACCCCCAGCCGCAGGGCGTTGGAGAGGATAAGGTTGTCCAGCGGCTGCTTGACGGAGACGGAAGTCATGGCGATGATGCGTCCGCCGCCGGCCGCCCGCAGGTGCGGGATGGCCGCGTAGCAGAGGTTGACCGTGCTCATCAGGGTCAGATCCACCGCTTTGCCCCACTGTTGGGCGTCGAGTTCCAGGAAGCGGCCAGGGGGTGGGCCGCCGGCGTTGGTCACCAGGATGTCCAGGCGGCCGAAGTGCTCGGCGGCGGTGTGGACGAAGCGGCTGGCCGCCGCGGGAAGGCTCACGTCGGCGGGGATGGGCAGCACCTCTGCGCCGGTGGCGGCAGCGATCTCCGCAGCGGCAGCCTGCAGTGGCTCCGGCCGCCGGGCGCAGATGGCCACCTTAGCCCCTTCGGCAGCCAGGCCGTAGGCGATGGCCTTGCCCAGTCCCTGGCTGGCCGCCGCCACGCAGGCCACCTTGTCTTGCAGTCCCATGTCCATGATCGTCCTCCTTGGTGCGGTAGGTTGGTGCATGGTGCACTGGTAGACTGGTAGATTGGTGCTGGCTATCCGTGCACAAGTGTTCCGATTTACCGGTCAGTAGATCCAGGTTTGCTCTCACCGGACCGCCAAATCCGGCGGAAAAGCGGTAGACTTGCCAGCCCACCGCGAGCTTGTTGGACCGTCTACCAATCTACCAGCCCGCCAAAAACACAGGCCAGAAGCCGACACGGGCTTCTGGCCCTTCTGGTGGAGATGCCGGGAATCGAACCCGGGTCCGGAACATCCGACGGAGGATATCTACAAGCTTAGTCAGCTCTTCTTATCTCGCCTGGCGGGCCGCTGCTGACCGCGTCCCCTTGCCAGGCCAGTCGCTGGGTCTTGGGCAGCGCTTCGCGACATCAACGCTGCTGCACCACGCTGTGTGTGGCGGCCGCTTCCAGGGCCAGCGGGGCACCCTGGAGGGCCGTGATCACCCGCAGGTGATCAGGTGTCCCTTCGTTCCCCTACCGTTTAGGCGTAGGCATAAGCCATGGGCCGTGCGGCATGGCGGGGGACGAAGTTGAACTTTCCTGCGTTGGCAGTTGTGTTTATGCGCTCTGGATTTACGAGGTGAAGCCCCTCGGCTTGCCATCCTCAGTCCGGTATGCCCCGTCGAAACCTGTCATCCCCTTGTTGCATTCACATTATATCACCGATCGCTCAAACCGGCAAATCGCCCTCCGGGCCCTGATCAGTGACCGGTGATCCGTGATCAAAGGCGTCCTCTTTGGACTTTGAAGTTTAAAGTTCTACCGTCCCAGATCCCAGTCCTTCACCGCCCGCTGCATTTCCCGATCGTAGTCCCGTTCGGCGACGGCTTTGCGCTTATCGTATTGCTTTTTGCCCCGCACCAGCGCCAGCTCCACCTTGGCCCGTCCGTCTTTCAGGTAGATGCGCAGCGGCACCATCGTCCAGCCCTTCTCCTGCACTTTGCCGATGAGCCGGTTGATCTCCTGGCGATGCAGCAGCAGCTTACGGTCCCGCCGGGGCTCGTGGTTCTGCCGCTGGCCGTGGCTGTAGGGGGCGATGTGGGCGTTGATGAGCCACACCTCGCCGTCGCGCACCGTGGCATAGCTGTCGCGCAGGTTCACCCGCCCGGCGCGCAGGGACTTGATCTCCGTGCCGGTGAGCACAATCCCCGCCTCGGTGCTGTCGAGGATCTGGTAATCGTGATACGCTTTGCGGTTGGTGGCGATGGTCTTGATGGCCATGACCAGATTATACTACATCCTGACCTGGAGCCCAAACGGAGGAACATAGGCTTGTGTGATGTCGGGCCGTTGCCATAGCCGCGATTGACAACCCATTCTATTTGTGATAGAATGACAATAGCCGTATGCTTGCTCCTGCTGGAAATCGTCCAGCGGCCTCCATGAACTGGTGACAGGTGGCAGGTGACGTGATGCCAGACCCTATTTTGCCTGCGACCGCCCCGCTTGCCGCCTCCCGCGTCGAGCGCGGGGAGGTCAAGGAACCCCTCAGAGCCCCCGAGATAGCCATCCCGCGGGAGAGAATCCGCAAGTTTGTGGACCAGCTCGACTTCTATGTAGCGAAGTATGAGGAAGCCGTGGGGGCCTCGGAACAGTGCAGCAAGTTTCATCGGGTGATCGAGGCGCTGAGCCAGGTCAAGGCTACCCCGACGTGGGTGATCATGAGCGGGCTTTGTTCCAGCGCCTATGAGGATTTGCGCAAGGCTTACCAGGGGGACATCAACGGGTGGCGAGACAGCATGCCGGCTGGCCTTACCTTCGAAGAGGAGGATCCTGTCCGGAAATATAAAGACAGATTGGGTCTGGTTGGCCAGGCCATAGCCACGTTGCCCAGCAAGGTCTCGCCTGGCGACCAGGATGTTATCATCGGTACGCTTTCCCTGTGTTCCACTGAAATGCACCAGGCGTCCCAGGAGATAGCCGGCGCGCTGTTGGCCCGCATTCGCGCTCTGGTTCAGGAGCTGGATGGGGAGCTGAAGAGGCAGCCGGGGGCAGGCATGTGAGGAGGATCAGTAGACGGAAAATCGCTCCGCCAGGATCGTCAGATCCTGGCGAAAACCGGGGATCTGACGATCCCCTTAGAGCAAATTTCCATCCACTGAGGATAGGGGGTATGCAGACAGTGAACACGTCGTTTCAACCGGCAGCCTTGCCGGAACTGAGGGAGAAACTCGAATCGCTGGATCGCGCCGATCAACCATCGGTCGGCGATGTCCTGGCCTGTATGCACGAGGTCATGGAGCTTGCTCAGCAGGTGGCTTCCTCTTTTGAGGAAGCAGGCCATCTGGCGGCAGCAGCGGCCGTGTACGAGGATGCCGCCACTGCTTTCCAGAAGGCATCGCAGAAGGTATCGGAGAAGGATAGGGCACTGCTGGCTCCTCTGGTGGATTACTGGCTGTACACAGCCCGACTGAAACGCGACCTCGTGCCGAAGGAGGCGAAACCTGAGAAGGCAGAGGAGCCTTCACCCCCTCGCCCGGAGCGCACCGTCTCCGTGCAGCGCCCCTGGCGTCCGGAGGAGCTCATAGAGCAGATCAAAGCCCCGTGGCGTGAGGAGAAGGTGATCACGGCCCGCGATGTCTCGGAAATCAGCCCTGGCCAAGAGGAGATGGCCTTCGGGAAGGCCAAACCGATCAAGAAGAAGGGGCCCGGGCGGTGGGTCACCCCGCCGAAGGAAGATACCTCGTTCAAGAGGTAGCATCTGGAGTCAAAGGAGGTCAAGATGGCGACGATGGAGACAGGGCGACCGCCCCTGGAGCAGCCCGAGGAGCAGCCGCCTCATGAAGAAGCGGGGGAACCCGTGGACGAGGAACAGCAGATACGGCAGGCCGCTACGACCTTTCTCGGCTTCCTGGAGCGCGAGCCGGGCGCTGTGCAGGGCCTTGAGCGTATTATCGGCGAGCATCTGCGCGGGAGGCCGGACACAGATACGGCCCAGAGGCTCTTCAATAGCCTGACCCGCTGCGCTGGCGAAGACAACGCCAACTTCCTGCTGTCGTTGCTGATGAGAGGGGTGGATAACCCCGAATTCTTCGCCCGCGTGGGGGAGGTTCTGGGGGGCGAGGCCTGGGCGGCGGTGCGTACGCTCTCTGCCCTCTACGGCGATGCTGTCCAGGAAGCCTACCTGGTGGGAGGGGAGAATCCCAACGCCTGGCGGACCATCAACCGGCAGGTCTACTATGATGTCATGTCGGGCCGGTGGCGTATGACTTTCGAGATCATCAAGTACAATGGCGAAAGGGTGCTGTACGAGGAAACGGCGACCACCCTGCTCATCCTGGCCGACGCCATCGTGGACACCCTCAACCATGTGCCCGCCGACATCGCCCCGGGGATGATTGACCGCAGCCGCCTGGAGACCTTCTACAACACCTGTACCACGTTCTTCAAAACCTACGCGCCGGCCGAAGGGCAGGAAGCCGAGGAGCAAGGGCACGAAGGCGCAGGGGAGTAGGGGGATGGAATATCACAATTTCGATCTCTGGGTCGAAGCCCGGACGGCCGCGGGTTTTCCCTTGCGTGCCAACTCTGAGACCCAAGGGACGGCCAAAGGGCTCATGACGCTGGATCCCGCGTCCACCGTCGTTCGGGATTACCTGCAGAAGCTGGAGGATTGGGAGACCGACGAGGCTTTCTTGCGGGACTTCGGCATCTTCCTGTACGAGGCCCTCTTCACGGGCGACATCGAGTCCCTCTTCCAGCTCAGCCTGGGCGAGGTCATCAGCCAGGAAGAGCGAGGCCTGCGCATCCGGCTGCGCATAGACCCTCCGGCTATCGCCGCACTGCCCTGGGAGTATACCTATACGCCCAAGCAGAAGTACTTCCTGGGGGCATCGCGCAAGACCCCCCTGACCCGCTACCTGGAGGTCTTCCAGCCGATACGCGGCTTGAAGACAGCCTTGCCCCTCAAAGTCCTGGTGGCTATCCCCAGCGGGTCGGGATTGGACACGGGGAAAGAAAAGGGCATCCTGACGGAGGCTTTGGGCAGGCTGGGCGATGCCGTGCAGCTCAGGTTTCTCGAAGGCCAGGTGACGCGCAGCACTGTCGGCGATGCCTTGCTGGAGGAGCGCTATCACGTCTTCCACTTCATCGGGCACGGCACGTTTGAGGACGGTCAGGGCTATCTCATCTTCAACGGGGAGGACGGTGACGAGGAAGACCTCATCAGCGATGAGGTGTTCGCCCGTTTCTTCCTGGACGAGCCCTCGATGAAGCTGGTCCTGCTCAACGCCTGTGAAGGGGCCAGGGTGTCGTCGTCGCAGGCCATGGTGGGCATGGCCCCCAGGCTGGTGGAGCGGGGCATCCCTGCCGTGATCGCCCACCAGTACCCGGTGGCGGACCAGGCGGCGATCCGCTTTGCGCGGGAGTTCTATCGCAGCCTGTGTGTGGGCACCGAGGCAGGGCATGTGGATGCGGCCGTGGCCCACGCCCGCAACCAGCTTTCCATCCACTTCTCCGGCGACCGATCCCTGGGAACGCCGGTCCTCTTCATGCGGGCGCCCAACGGGCTCATCTTCGACCTTCCCCCCGCTCCGGCTCCTGCTGTGGCTCCCTCGCCAGGGGTGGCCAAGCCCCCACTGTCCGACGAGGAGCGGCGGCATCTGGAGAATCTGTTGGCCGTGCACGAGCGGAACCGGCGCGTTCTGGAAGAGCAAGTCGCCGCCATGGGCGCTTTCGCCCCGCCCTACATGAAGACCCAACTGGAGGATGAGGTAGCAGCTATCAAGGGGATCAGGGAGAAGCTGGGATTGTCCTGACGCTCTGGATAGCAGGACAAGCACAACCGACGAGGCCACGCGGCAACGCCGCGTGGCCTCGTGCGATTCCAGACGACACCAACTTTCAGCCTTTGACCTGCCGTTTCTCAGCCCTGCCCGGAACCAGGCTGAGGAGAATCAGATAAAAGGCGGGATAAGAGCATTTTCTGGAGGAACGAAGTCCCTCCAGACCTCCCTTCGTCGGGTGGCTCGGAGATGAGACAAAATGCAAGGAACTTTTGACTACTTGCTTAGCCTGCCAAGATGGCCTGAATCCCCCTCAGCAGCGTGTCTTTGAATCGTGCCCCTTGCAGCCACTGCGTGCCGGGCGAGGAGACGCGGGTGTCCAGCTCGTTGCGGCCATACACCGCCTCCGCGCT